>CAWKKG010000037.1:0-228667 GCA_963850115.1 uncultured Actinomycetota bacterium | reverse complement strand
ATCTTGGACACCTTCTTGGCGTTCTCCTGGGTGATGCCCTCCTTGATCGCGATCGCGATCCGGTACTCCTTGCCGGACATCTTCGGCTCCGCCGCGTCCAGGTGCTTGAGGGAGATGCCCCGCTTGACGAGTTTCTCCTTGAAGACGTCGAGGACCGCGTTGGCGCGCTCCTCGCTGTTGGCGCGGATCTCCACCCCGTTCTCGCCCGACCAGGCGATGGACGCCCCGACGTTGCGGAAGTCGAACCGGGTGCTGATCTCCTTGGCCGCCTGGTTGACCGCGTTGTCGGCTTCCTGGCGGTCGATCTTTGACACGATGTCGAAGCTGGACTCGCTTGGCATGGATCACAGGGTAGACGGGTATGGTGCCGGTCGTCACCTTGGCCACGCGTTCGCCGAACGTATCGTCGTTGTCGCGGTCGTGAACGGCCGATTGGCGGCCCGCGTCGCAACCGCTCGCGATGTCCGCTATTCTTCTCACTGCTGCCGCCGCAGTGCGGCGGCGCACGGCAGGTTGCCCGAGTGGCCAAAGGGAGCGGTCTGTAAAACCGTCGGCTCAGCCTACGTTGGTTCGAACCCAACACCTGCCACCCTGTTTCCGCAGGTCAGAGCCGGTGTCATCGGATGGTGGCACCGGCTTTTGCGTGCCGGTGCGAGCGGTTCGCGGACCGCTGTGAATCTCTGGGCCAGCTGTGGGCCAGATCCGGGTATCAGGCCCCTGTTCGATTCTTGTTCTAATATTTGGCTTTCAGCTGGGTAAACGATTTATCGATAGGGCTGCTGCGATGCGCCTGCGGTGCCGACGTGGTTCTGCGGGCCGTCGGCGGGCCGGGCGGGAAAATCACGGACGCATAGCGGACGGCGTCCGCGCCCGTCGCGCGGTCGGTGTAACCGCTGGCTTCCGTGGAGTCGCGCGGTCGGGTGCACACCGCTGGCTTTCTCACGGAGGGGCACGGACCATGTCCTTCGGGCGGCCCGAGGACGCGGCTGATCTGCTGGTTGAGGAGGTCGTCGTGGCCGTGGATGCAGTGGGTGTAGACGGTGAGCAGGACCGCGACGCTGTTCCCGGCCCGGGCGGCGATCTGGGCCGGGTCTCCTCCGGCGTTCAGCCATAGCGACAAGGCGGCGTGGCGCAGGTCGTAGGGGCGCCGGGCGAGCCCGCTGGCGGCGAGTTCGGGCCCGAGGGCGAGAGCGCGGGCGGCGTGCCAGGCGCGGCCGTAGACCGATTCGCTGAGCGGCCCGCCGCGGGTTCCCCGGAACAGCCGCCCGTCGGGTGCGGTGCCGTAGGCCGTTGACGTGCGCTACGGAGCATGGCGACCAGCACCGGGGGGACCGGGACCATCCGGATCGCCCCGTGCGGCCGGTGCTTGAGCCCGCGCTGCTCGTGGCTGGTGCCGGTGCTGGTCCAGGCGGCGGCGGTCCTGGGCGTGGCCGCGGCGAGCCGGAGCATGCCCCATCCGGAGCCGGGCAGGTGGCAGTCGGCGAGGCGCAGGGCGACGGCTTCCTCGGGGCGGAGCGCGGCGTAGTACAGGCAGCCGAAGAAGGCGGTCAGCTCCGGCCGGGTCTGGGCGACCGCGTCCAGCAGCGCGCTGACCTGATCCGGGCTGGCCACGACGGCGGGGTCGAGGGCTGCTGACGACTGCGGCACCCGCCAGCCGAAGTTGTCCAGCGGGTTGTCCGGCAGCAGTCCGGCCTCGGCCGCGTAGCTGAGCGCGCCGTGCAGGACGGCGCGCTTGCGGATGATGGTGTTGGCGGCGGCCCGGCTGCCGTCCAGCCGGAATGTCAGCGCCTCCAGCGCGGCGCGCAGCACCGCCGGCTCGCTGAGGCAGGCGACGGGCAGGGACGCCTGCTGCGCCCAGTCGAGGATCTGCGCGGCGGCGCTGCCCGGTTCGGCCGGGCGGGCGGGGTTGAAGGCGTGCTGGTACAAGGCCGTGCGCAGCTCCCGCGGACCGGGCCGGTCACGTCCACCGGGCCGGGTCAGTGACGGGCGTGACCGTGGCGAGCGCCTCGGCCACGCTGGCCCGGGAGTGGGCGGCCAGGGACGGCCATTTCATCACCGCGTACGCGGTGGCCTCCTCGTACCAGGTGACGATCGCGGGTTCCGGGAATGTGCCATTCCGCCGGCTCGCCGGTCAGCGGATCGAAGTCCAGGCCCATCCGGGCCGCGCGGACCAGCTCGGCCCGGTAGCTGTCGGCGAGCTTCCTGGTGATGAACGACTTTGACTTGCTGCGGCCCGCCGCCCGCCAGCGGACCTCGAACGGCTTGCGGCGCCCGGGGCGTCGGCGGATCGCGTGCACGCTTACATCGAACCTGTTCATGGTTGCCCCCTGTCTCGTATGAGACCCGTCCCCACGGCGATTCTCACACCCGAAGCAGGGACCACCCAGCTCACCATGTCGAGCTAAGCCGCGCCCACGTAGATCAGCCGAACGTTCCACTTGTGCCCCAGTCCTCCACTCCACGTTCCGCTGGCCGCGACGCCGGTATCGTGCCGTCGTGGAGACGGCGGACGAGGTAGCGCGACTGGCGGGAGAGTGCGCGATCATCCGGCAGGCGGTCGCGCTGGCGGGCTGGGTCGGGCCGGAGGGGAAGGCGCTGACCAGGGTGGGGGTGCTGCGCAAGCCGGCGGTGCCGGCCGCGTGCACGGCCATCGGGATTCGAGTGCCGGAGCGGTTCCGGTCGGCGGCGGACGTCCCGGGCCTGCACCGGCCGTGGACCGCCGCTCTTGCCCTCGGCGTCCTGGCGATCGATCGATGACCGGGCGACCGCCGGTCTGGAGCTGGACGGGTGGCCGGGAGAGGCAGACAGCACCGGGCGCTGGCTCGATGCCCTGCGCGCGGTCTGCGGCGACATCACCGGGGGAGCGGCCGATGCCAGCCTGGGCCTGCTGGTCCTCGCCCTGGCGCTGCTGAGATCCCTGAGCGCGGGCATCGGCTCTGTCTTCCCGCGAGGTCATCGACGCGGCCCAGGCGATCGCCGACGAGCGTGGCCTGGGGATCATGCAGGTGCATGTCCTTGGCGGTATGTCTGCTCTCAGCCGTGGCTTCCTCACGGACCAGGTGGAGTCGCTGCTCGGCCTGCTGGCGGAGTTCGGCGCCGTGACCGCGGGGAAGAAGCCAGCGGTCACGCCGCTGGGGGCGTGGGCCATGGAACGCCTGGACGCTGACCTGCCCCGCGCGGTCGGCCCGGGCGCGGAGGCGGCCGAGGCGATCACCGCCGTGGCCATGGCGGCAGCGGCCGACCGCTGGCACATCGCGCAGGGCTGGCTCGGGGCCCGCAAGCCGGCCGATGCCGTCCGGGAACTGCTGGAGGCCGCCGACCCGCTTCCCGCGTGGCTGCGCGATGCCGCCGCCACGATGGCCGCGATGACGGGCGAGGACGGCCTGCCGGGCTGGCACGCCATCGCGGGAAACGCGGCGGCGTGGCCGAACAGCGCCCGCCTGGCCCGCGCCGAGCTGTACGACTGGGGGCGGGCTCCGGAGCCATCCCCGGAAGACCGCGGCTGGCTCGGGGCAGAGGCCGCCGCCGCTGCCCTCCTGGCCCGGGGCGAGGCGTGGGCGGAGGGCCAGGGCCCCGACGAGGCGCTGTGCCGGCTGTGGGAAGCGGCGGGCGGCGGCCCGCTGGACATTGGCGCGCTGCTCGCCATGGTCCGCGCGACCGGCCACCCGGAAGCAGAGGCGGTCGCCGTTGCGGTGGCCGCGCTCGCGGAGTCGGGCGCCGCGCTGACCGCCGCCCAGGTGGTGGACCTGAAGGTAACGCTCTGGCGGTCAAGTCCCTCGCTGTGGCGCACGGTCCGCATGCCGCTGGCGGCGACCCTCGGCGACCTGCACCGGGCGATCCAGGTTCTGTTCGGCTGGGACGGCGATCACCTGCACGCCTTCACCGTCGCCGGCCTCCGCTACAGCGACCCGCTATTCGACCTGGAGGAGACCGCCGACGAGGAGGCGGTCCGCCTCCGTGACGCCTTCCCGGCCACCGCCCGCAAGCCAGTCCGGTACGAGTACGACTTCGGTGCCAGCTGGGTCCACGAGATCACCCGCACGGGCTCATCCTCCGTTACCCCGGGCGAAGCCGTCCCCCGCTGCCTGTCCTTCAGCGGAGATAACCCCGTCGAGTACTGGAACGAGGACGAACCCGCCGACCCGGAGCCTTTCGACATGGCCAAGGTCAACGCCACGCTCGTAAACTAACCCGCGTACTTCTAGAGTGCTTCGGGGAGGAGCCTGAACGCGGAGACATGCTTGGGGCGGACGATGCTGAAATGCTTGCGGTCCACCGTCGCGACTTCCGTGAGGTTCAAGCGCTCAGCGATCGCGATCACTGCCGCATCGACGATGCCGAGGGGAAGGCTCAGGTACTGCTCAACGAGTTCCGCGATGCGCGAGATGTCGCCTTCCTCGATTTCGGCAACGTGGAAGCCATTGCCGCCGAATGATTTCAGGAAGGTGACCTCCGCGTGCGGCCCGACGCGTGACTGGAGTAGGTAGCCGATCTCGCCCAAGACCGGCGACGGAACGAGGAGCGGCCCCTCGGCGGTGCGCATCAGTGCGAGGCACGCGGCGTGATGATGGTCCTTCACGTTGCCAGCGGCGAGCAGGACACCGGTATCGCACAGCAACATGTCAGCGGCCGAGTTCGGCCCGCAGGATCTCCTCTGACTTCTCCGCCAGATCCGGATCAGACTCGAAGGACGCGAAGAACGGCAGATCCCGTACGCCGTGAGCTGCGTCAGCCCGGCTCCGGATCAGCTCAAGAACCGGGCGAACCTCCGCTTCGGGAAGCTCGTCCACTAGGTGATGCAGTTCTTCACGCATCGCACTCATGCAGCCAGTATAGGAGCACTGCCCAGAGAAGGCAGTTCTCCTAGCCGGGGTGGGACTCCCGTGTTCTTGGGCAGAATCTGCGTCCGCAGCTAACCACGTGACGCCTGGACGACCGGGTGTACCGCGGCGGTGCTGGGGGTGTAGGGGAGCTTGCGGGGGTCGGGGAAGCCGAGGCTGGTGTACCCGGGTGCGCGCTTGGCCAGCGATGAGGCGAGCACGCCGACCTGCTCGTCGTGGTAGTCGTGGACTTCGGCCGTGGCCTTGCCTTCGTAGGGGCGCAGGATCCGCCCGGCGTACTGCAGGAGGCGTCCCTTGCTGGCGACGGGCGCGGCGAGGAACAAGGTGTCCAGCGGCGGGCAGTCGAACCCTTCTCCTGCGTAGGGCCCGGTAGCGACGGCGAGCAGCGCAGGGCCGCCCGGCTGCGGGGTGAGCCGGGCGAGGGCGGCGGCCCGGTCTTTAGCGCCCATGCCGCCTTTGAGGATGACCGGGTCGTGGCCCAGTGCGCGCAGCGCGCTGGCGATCGTCTCCAGGTGGCCGGTCCAGTTGGTGAGGACGAGGCAGTTCCGGCCCTGGCTCATGGCGGCTGCGACGTCGGCGGTAACTTGCTGGTTGCGGTCGTCGCTGGCGATGAGGTCCTTGTAGATGAGGGCCATCCCGCCGGGCGTGGACGGGCTGGCGTGCTCCGGTGTAGCGGTAGGCGGTCGGGTGGACGTGCAGCACCGGCGTGGGGCGTCCGCCTGGTGCGCTGCCGGGCAGCATGTCCACGGTGCCGGCGGCCTGCCGGGGGACGGTGATGGCGTGGCGGACCGGGCCGACCTGCATGCCGATCAGGTCGTCGAGCTTGTCGCGGCGGTAGGGGGTGGCGGTCAGCCCGAGCCATCGCCGGGCAGTGATCTGGCGGGCGGCGTCCTCGAACGCGGCGGCCGGGATGTGGTGGCACTCATCCGCGATGATCAGCCCGTACCCGGCCGTCAGTTCCGGGATGTCATCGCGGCGGGCCAGGGTCTGCAAGGTGATGACGTCGATGGTGCCGCGCAGCTTTGCGCGGCCGCCGCCGAGCTGGCCGGCCTTGATGCCGAGGAACTCGGCGATCCGGGTCCGCCACTGGTCGGCCAGGGCCTTGCGGTCGACCAGGACGAGGGTGGAGACCTGGTGGGCGGCGATGACCGCGCAGGCCATCACGGTCTTCCCGGCTCCGGGCGGCGCGACCAGCACCCCGAGGTCGTGCCGGGTGAGTTCGGCGACCGCGTCCCGCTGGGCGGGCGTCAAGACAGCGGAGCAGGTGATGTCGCGGGCGGTGCCGGGGGAGCGGCGGTCGGTGATGTCCAGGCGGCTTCCGGCCTGCGCGGCCAGGGACGTGACCGTCTCCAGCATGCCGCGCGGCAGGATCAGGCCGCCGTCGATGGTCTCCTGGTAGCAGTGCAGGAACCGCGGGATGTTGTAGGTGGAGGCGCGCATCCGCTGCCGCTCGTAGAACTCCGGGTTACGCATCGACGCCGCGTGCCGCAGCGTCGCCGCCAGCCCCGGCGTCAGCTGCGCTTGCTCCAGCCGGATCCCGGCGTCGAGCCGCACGCTGAGGACCGGCGGAGCCGGGGGCCGGGTCGCGGTCGATGAGGGAACCGAGAGCCGGGTGACTTCGGTAGCGACCGTGACCTTCCCGGCGCGGTCTGCGGCGCGCCTGAGTTCATGCGGGGTCATCCGGCCCAGGGTAGACAGGTAGGCCCACTGGTCGTCGTGCCGTTCCAGGGTCTCCAGGTCCAGGAATACCGTGGCGCCGTTGTCCCGCGCGGGCTTGAACAGCGGTGCCGCGATCAGGTTCCCGACCCCGCCGACGGGCAGCAGGTCCTGGGACGGGAACAGCCGGTCGTAACTGGCCAGGGTCATCCGCCCGCGCAGCGCCATCGCCTCGCGGAGCAGCCCGGTGCCCAGGCGGCGGGCTGTCTCGGCCGGGACGGGGGAGGTGAAGAACACCCAGGCATGCGCCCCGACTCCCGACCGGGAGACCTCCAGCGCCACCGGGACCTGCAGGGCGCGGCCGGCCTTGACGTACATCAGGGCGTCGAACATCGCCTCCGGCCCGTCGAAGTCAGCCGCCAGCCACCAGCACTTGTCGCCGTCGAGCAGCGGGTACAGTCCGATGTGGACCTCGCCCTTCAGGTGTGCGGCCAGCACGGCCGCCGTCAGCGGCAGGTACCTCCTGTCCTCATGCCGGACTCCCTTCTGCCAGCCGCCGCGCACCGCCGGGACCCACCCCGATTTTCCGGTCCGCTGGTTGTCATACCGGACCGCGTACACATCAGTCCGCGCAGCGAAAAGCGCGCCGAAGAACGCCACCTTCGCCTCCTGCGGCGAACGATGATGCACCACTCCCGGCGATGCCTCGAAGAAGGCGGCCTGCCCCGGCATCGGCGGGGCAGCCTGCTGCGGGGACAGCCTCAGCAGCTTGAGCAGCCGGGCGTTCTCTGCCCGCAACCGGGCCAGCTCAGCCTCAACCGCCACCGGATCCTCAGCCACGAGGAACACGCTACCGGCGCAAGGTAGGCGGATCGCGCCAGCTCAGGCCGAGGCCCTCGATGGCACCGTTCCGCTGACCATGAGACACGACCATGCCGTCCCGCCCCCGTCTTCGGCAACGTAAGGCGCGGACCCCGGATAACGAGGGCGACGACACCGAACAGGCCTCCTGAAATGGCAGGTCAAAGGCGAGAAACGGGGATGGCGGTCGGATATACCGCTCCCACCGGCCCCGTCCGTGGCCTTTTCCGCCGTCGTCCGTGGGCTGGTCCGTGGCCGTCCGTGGCCAGGCTCCGCCACGGTCGGCGGACCGCTCCCACCCCGAAACCCGTTGTCCACGGACGTATAGCGGACGGCGGCGGCCCCCAATCACGCCTCGAAGCACATAACCGCAGGTCAGCGGCATAAGCCTCGGACAGGATGATAGGGCTGTAAAACCGTCGGCTCAGCCTACGTTGGTTCGAACCCAACACCTGCCACCACCTGCGAAAACGCCCCGCTAGCTGCGAATTCTTGCGCTGGCGGGGCGTTTCTTCTCTGTCCCGTCATGTGTCACCTTGTAGCGCTGTAGACCGTTGTGTTGCGCCATCCACGGACGCATAGCGGACGAAAATCGGGGCCAGGGAGCGGTGCGGGGAACCGTCGGCTTGCACGGACCGCCACGGACGGGGGCCGCGACCACGGACGAGCCACGGACGAGGGGCCGCGGAGCCCGTTGTGCCGGCTTGACGTTCGGGGCGGAGCTGAGCGTGCATGTCCCCGCGTCCGCCCGCTGCCCGGCTGGCTTCCCGGGGGCGGGGCGGCCGGGGAAGGCGGGTGCGGTGATGGCTGGGCGGGCGGTCAGGGAGAGCGTGACGCTTGCCGGGCGGGCAGAGCGGGCGCGGGCCGCCCGCGCATTCGTCTCCGAGGTACTCGGCCCGGGGCACCCGTGCGGAGACGTGGCCGTCTTGCTGGTCAGCGAGGTCTTCGGGAATTCTGTCCGGCATAGCGGCTCGGGCGCTCTCGGGGAGACGGTCACGGTCGCGGTCAGGGCCGGGGACGGCATTGTCCGGGTTGAGGTCACCGATCGCGCCGGGCCGGGGACGCCGGAGCTGCGTCCGGCGAGCCGTGATGCGGAAGGCGGCCGGGGGCTTCAGCTCGTTGCGGGTCTCGCGGTGCGGTGGGGGTGGCGACGGCGCGGCGGTCGGCTGGTGACCTGGTTCGAGCTACCGCACCCCTGCTGAAGCCTCCGCCTGGCGATTGACCTAGTGAGTACCTCGTGCGTACGAGGGCTGCGGTGCCTGCCCGCTGCGGCGCGGGTCGTCGGGGCTGGCTTCCTGGCCAGGTGCATAGCAGGTCAATCCAGGACCGTCGCAGGTACATCGAAGGTCAATCCCGAGGACCACAGCGGGCGCATCTTCCGTCGCCGCGATTGGGACGGCGATGGTGCCCACACTGGGACCTGGGATCTCACTGGCAGGTCGTGCGCGGTGTGCGGCGGATGTTTCGTTGTCGTTGCGCAGCCGCATCGGCGGGGAAACGGCCTGTTCCTAGCGTCGTACCGAGCTGGTCTCCCGCTCACGACCGCCATGATGCCGAACCAGAGGATCGCCCATGACCACGACGGCCGGCCAGGACGCGGTACAGCCGCAGACGGCGCGAAAAGCAGGGCGGTGGATAACGGACTGGCGTCCGGAGGACGCCGGCTTCTGGGAGCGGACCGGCGCCCGGGTAGCGCGCCGCAACCTGCTCTTGTCGGTCTTCTCCGAGCATGTGGGCTTCTCGGTCTGGAGCCTGTGGTCGGTGCTCGTCCTGTTCCTTACCCCGTCCTACGGGATCAGCCATGACCTCAAGACCGCGGCGGCGGAGAAGTTCCTGCTGACGACGCTGCCGACGGCTCTGGGCGCGGGTGCGCGGCTGCCGTATACCTTCGCGGTGGCGAGGTTCGGCGGCCGCAACTGGACGATCGTCAGCGCGTCCCTGCTGCTGGTGCCGACCGTGGCGGCGGCGATCGCGCTGAAACCCGGTGTCTCCTACGGCACGCTGCTGGTGCTCGCCGCGCTGGCCGGGGTGGGCGGCGGCAACTTCGCGTCCTCGATGGCCAACATCAACTCCTTCTACCCGCAGCGGCTCAAGGGCTGGGCGCTCGGCCTGAACGCCGGCGGCGGCAACCTGGGCGTGGCCGTCGTGCAGCTGGCCGGGCTGGCGGTGCTGGCCACCGCGGGCAAGGGACACCCGCGGATACTGCTCGGCATCTACATCCCGCTGGTCGTGCTCGCGGCGCTGGGCGCGGCGCTGTTCATGGACAACATCGCGCACGTGCGCAACGAGAAGCGGGCGCTGCGGGACGCCAGCCGCGACCCGCAGACCTGGATCATCGCGTTCCTGTACATCGGGACGTTCGGCTCGTTCATCGGCTTCAGCTTCGCCTTCGGCCAGGTGCTGCAGGATCAGTTCGCCGCGCACTTCCTCACGGCGGGCAAGGCGGACCCGGTCAAGATCGCCTACCTGACATTCCTGGGCCCGCTGCTCGGCTCGCTGAGCCGTCCCCTCGGCGGCCGGCTGGCCGACCGGATCGGCGGCGCGCGGACCACGTTCTCAGTCTTCGTGCTGATGGCGCTGGCGGCGTCTGCCGTGCTGACCGCCTCATTGCAGAAATCACTGCCGCTGTTCTACGTCGGCTTCATCGCCCTGTTCGTGCTGTCAGGCATCGGCAACGGGTCGACCTACAAGATGATCCCGGCGATCTTCCGCAGCAAGAGCCAGCTCCGGGCCGCCGCCGCGGTCGGCCCGGACACCGCCGAGCACGAGTCGCGCCGGATGGCGAACGCGGTCATCGGTATCGCCGGCGCGACCGGGGCGGCGGGCGGCGTGCTGGTCAACATCGCGTTCCGGCAGTCGTTCCTGGCCTCCGGGACCGGCGACGCCGCCTACATCGGGTTCATCGCGTTCTACGTCATCTGCGTCGGCCTGACCTGGCTGTGCTACCTCCGCCCGGCCACCCGGCGGAGTCTGGGCGGCGTGTGAACCATTCGCTATCTCAGCTGTCTACAGGAAGGAAAACCTGCCCGTGAGCATCTATGACTCTATCGGCGGCGGCCCGGCCGTCGCCGCCGCGGTCGACGACTTCTACACCCGCGTCCTGGCCGACCCGCAGCTCGCGCCGTTCTTCACCGGTGTCGACCTGCGGCACCTGAAGGCTCATCAGCGGGCGTTCATCGCCGCCGCGATCGGCGGCTCGGAGATCTACCAGGGCCGCGGAATGGCCGCCGCGCATGCCGGGCTGGCGATCACCGACGCCGACTTCGACGCCGTGGTCGGCCATCTCGTGGACACCCTGACGGGGCTGGGCGTGCCGCAAGAGACGATCGGGCAGATCGGCGGCGCGCTGGCACCGCTGCGCGGCGATATCGTCACCGCCTCGGCAGACGAGTTCGCCAGCTAAGCTCCCCGTTCTCCGGATGGCGGGTCCGCGTTGGCGGCCACGCCGACACCCACACCGAGAACAACCTTTCGGCCGGGTCCGGTGCCGGGGAACGAACAAGTCAGGGCTCGCCGCCCATCAGGTGGTCCAGGAGCGGGGCGAGGCCGCGTAGCTCGTTGAGGTGCACGGAGGAGAGCTGGGCCAGGCGTTCCTCCCCGCAGGGGGTGAGGCGGACGCGGGTTACCCGGGCGTCACTCTCGTCGGGCTCGCGCCTGACCAGGCCTGCGGCCTCGGCGCGGTCGGTGAGCTCGACTGCGCTGTGGTGGCGCAGCAGGAGGTAGCCCGCTATGTCGCCGACGGTCGGCGGCTGGCCGCCCGGGTGGCCCTTGACCGCCAGCAGCAGCTGATGCTGCGCAGGGGTGAGGCCTGCCTCGCGCGCCCGTGTTTCGCTCCAGCTGAGGAATTTCCGCAGGGCGCTCCGGAACGCCAGCAGGTTCTGGTAATCCAGCTCGGTGAGCGGACGGTCGTCAGGCGCGGCCGGGTGCGGCACCGGCGGTCAGAACATGACGAACGGGACATAGGGTGAGCCGTGCCGGTCGGCATTCCGTGCTTGCCGGCGGCGGGCCCTGCCGTTCTCCGGATGCTGCTCCGGGGCGGGCACATCGCTGTTTTCGCTCAGCATGGCCGCGAGCAGCGGGTCCTCGCGGCGAAGCTCGGTGCCGATCCGGCGGAGCGCCCGCCGACCCGTCAGTCTTACCCGCATCATCTGCCTCCTTCGCCATCCTCATGCGAGTCAAATATATCGTGTTACGATATTAAATCAACTGGCAAGCAGGCGGCCGTGCACGGGGCGGTCCGGGATGTGGCGTGCTAACCGCGAAGGAGGCAGCCGTGACCTCAGCGATCCGCGTCCGCCGGGTCTACGAGGACCCGGAGCCAGGGGACGGCTCCCGGGTCCTTGTCGACCGGCTCTGGCCACGGGGCCTGCGAAAGGACGCCGCGGCCCTTGACGACTGGCTCCGTGATGCCGCTCCGTCCAGCGAGCTTCGGACCTGGTACCGGCATGACCCGGCGAAGTTCGCCGGGTTCCGCCGGCGCTACACCGCCGAACTTGGCCTGCCCTCGTCGCGGGCTGCGCTCGGCAGGCTGCGCACGCTGGCGGCCGCGGGCCCGCTAACGCTGCTGACCGCGGCCGCGGACGCGAAGCGCAGTCACGCGGCGGTTCTCGCCGGCCTTCTCGCGAGTGAAGCCGCCGCGGCCGGGGAAGCAGGTGAGGCGGCCTGCTGGGCGCATCTCGTCTGCCCTGATTGCGGTGCCGTAGTCAGCGAGGGCCACCGCGAGGGCTGTCAGGCCAGCATGCCGCAATCGGCGGCTGAGAGCCGGCCGGGTCAGTAGCGCCATGTGCCGTCGCGGTTACTGGCTCGCTCGGGTTCGTAGGCGAGCCGGTAACCGCGCTTGACCACGGTCTGGATGATGCGCGGGTCGCCGAGGGCAGTCCGGAGCCGGCCCACCGCGACCTCGACGGCATGCTCGTCGCTGCTGTCGCCCGGCGTGACCTTCAGCAGGGCGGAACGGGAGACGACGTGGCCTGGCTTGTCGCTCAGCTCCCGCAGCAGGGCCATGCTCGCGCTGCTGAGCGGGACCAGCCGGCCGTCCACCACGGCGGCCTGCCCGCGTACCTCCACCGTGTGGCCCGCCGCGGGCAGCCGCCGTCCGCAGCGGTCGGGGACCTGCTCGACGATCTCCCGGGCCAGGGCTCCGAGTCGGCTGCGGGCGGGCTGGATCACCGGGATGCCCTCTTGCTGGAAGGGGCCGGCGGTCACCGGGCCGACGCAGGCGGCCACGACCGGCCCGCGCAGCGCGGCGCGCACGGCGCTGCCGCAGCCCTGCTCGTCGGCGGCGCGCAGGAAGCTCGCGGCGGCGGGCGCGCTGGTGAACGCCACCGCGTCGAGCCCGGCGGCGCCGACCGACTGGATGAGCCGCCGCAGCGGCACGGGGTCCTCCGGCAGCACCCACCGGTAGACGGCTACCTCGATCACCTCGGCGCCGGCCAGCCGCAGCGTCTGCACCAGGTCGGGCAGCGGCTCGCCGTGCAGCTGGACCGCGATCCGCTTGCCTTCGAGGTCGCCGGAGGTGATCAGGTACTCCAGCACCTCGCTGGAGGACTCCGACTCCGGTGACCACGCCTCGCGCAGGCCGGAGGCGCGGATCGCGCCGCGGGCCTTCGGGCCGCGCGCCAGCACCGTGGAGTGGCCGATCGCCGCGGTCAGCCGCTCCGTGAGGCCCCAGGTGTCGGCGGCGTCGATCCAGCCGCGGAACCCGATGCCGGTCGTGGCGATGACGATGTCCAGCGGGGCGGCGAGGCAGCGTTCGGTGGCGTCGCGGAGCTGGCTGTCGTCGGCCAGCGGCACGATCTTGATCGCGGGCGCGTAGACCACGGCCGCGCCGCGGCGTTCCAGGGCCGCGCCGAGTTCCTCGCGGCGGCGGGCCGCGGTGATGCCGATCGTGTACCCCGCCAGCGGCTCGATTGCGTGTGCTTCGCCGCTCATCCTGCCATCACCTCCACCAGGCCGTCCCGCACCCGCACCGCGTACACCGGCACCGCAACGGTCTCATCGTCGAGGCAGGCTCCCGTCCGCAGGTCGAAGACCTGCTTGTGCAGCGGGGAGGCGACGGTCGGGACCTCGCCGCGGCTTCCCACGATCCCGCGGGAGAGCACGAACGCGCCGGTGAAGGGATCCTGGTTGCCGATCGCATGCAGCGTCCCGTCGAACAGTGCGGAACAGCGCCACCTGCTCCTGGCCGATCAGGGCCGCGGCGCCCCGCTCGGACTGGAGGTCGCCGTAACGGCAGACCGCCGTCCAGGCGGCTGACGTGCTGATCACCGGACCACCTCCAGCGGCGGCCCGGCTGCCGCCATGGGGACGGGAAGGTCGGCCGGGCGCGGCTGGCCGCGTTCGGAGACGAAGGCGATGCTCGGGTCGGGCGTGCCGGGGGCGTTGACGAAGGACACGAAGCGGCGCAGCCGCTCGGGGTCGGCCAGCACCGCCGCCCATTCGTCTTCGTACCGCTCGACGTGCCGGGCCACGGCCGCGTCGAGTTCACCGCCGATGCCCAGGCTGTCGTCGACGATGACGGAACGCAGGTAGTCCAGCCCCCCGTCGAGCGACTCCAGCCAGCTGGCGGTGCGCTGCAGCCGGTCGGCGGTGCGGATGTAGAACATGATGAACCGGTCGATGGTGCGGATCAGGGTTGCGCGGTCGGCGCTGGTCAGCAGCAGGTCGGCGTGCCGCGGCCGGAAGCCGCCGTTGCCGCCGACGTAGAGGTTCCAGCCGTCGTCGGCGGCGATGACGCCGATGTCCTTGGACCGTGCCTCCGCGCATTCGCGGGCGCAGCCGGACACCCCGGCCTTGATCTTGTGCGGGGAGCGGATGCCCCGGTAGCGCAGCTCCAGCTCGATCGCCAGCGCGACCGAGTCCTGCACCCCGTAGCGGCACCAGGTCGACCCGACGCAGGACTTCACCGTGCGGAGCGCCTTGCCGTAGGCGTGCCCGGACTCGAACCCGGCGTCCACCAGCCGCCGCCAGATCGCGGGCAGCTGCTCCACCCGCGCGCCGAGCAGGTCGATGCGCTGCCCGCCGGTGATCTTCGTGTAGAGGCTGAAGTCGCGGGCGACCTCGCCGAGGACGATGAGCTTGTCCGGGGTGACCTCGCCGCCGGGGATCCGCGGTACGACCGAGTAGGTGCCGTTGCGCTGGATGTTGGCCAGGAAGTGGTCGTTGGTGTCCTGCAGCGCCGCCTGCTCGCCGTCGAGGATGTGGCCGTGGCCGAGGCTGGCCAGGATGGAGGCGACGGCCGGCTTGCAGATGTCGCATCCCCGGCCGCGGCCGTGCCGCTCGATCAGCTCGCGTGAACGTGGTGATCCCGCTGGCCCGGACGATCTCGAACAGCTGGGCGCGGGTGACGTCGAAGTGCTCGCACAGCGCCGGGTTCACGGCGACGCCGCTGTCGGCCAGCAGCGTCTTCAGCAGCGGGACGCACGACCCGCAGCCCGTGCCGGCCTTGGTGGCGGCCTTGATGCCGCCGACGCCGGTCAGGCCCTGGCCGGTGATCGCGGCGCAGACCGCGTCCTTGGTCACGGCGTGGCAGGAGCAGACCTGCGCGTCGCCGGGCAGCGCGCCCGGCGCCCGGCCGCGGCGCCGTGCGCCGCGCCGGGGCGATCATCGTCACCGGGTCGCCGGGCAGCGGCCGGCCGACCAGCGGCCGCAGCATCGCGTACTTCGAGGCGTCGCCGACGAGGATCCCGCCGAGCAGGGTCTTGGCGTCGTCGGAGACGACGAGCTTGGCGTAGCTGCGCGCTACCGGGTTGCTGAGCGTCACCTCGAGCGCGCCGTCGGAGGCGGCCAGCGCGTCCCCGAAGCTGGCGACGTCGACGCCCATCAGCTTGAGCTTGGTGGAGGTGTCGGCGGCGGTGAAGCTGGCGGTCCCGCCGGTGAGCCGGTCCGCCAGCACCTCGGCCATCGCGTAACCGGGCGCGACCAGGCCGTACACCCGCCCCGCCACCTCCCCTGCCCCTTCACGCAGGCGCACTCGCCGACGGCGTAGATGCCCGGATCGCTGGTGCGGCACCCGTCGTCGACCACGACGCCGCCGCGCTCGCCGACGGCCAGGCCCGGCGTCGCGGGCGAGCTGGTCCCGCGGGCGCACCCCGGCCGAGAAGACGACCACGTCGAGGTCGAGCTCGGTGCCGTTGGCCAGGGTGGCGAGCAGCCGTCCCGCGTCCCGCTGGATCGAGGCGACCGAGGTGCCCAGGTGCACGGTGACGCCGAGGTCCTCGATCATCTCGCGGAGCAGGGCGCCGCCGCCCTCGTCGACCTGCAGCGGCATGAGCCGCGGGGCCAGCTCCACGACGTGCGGGGACATGCCGAGCAGGCGCAGCGCGCGGGCCGCCTCAAGGCCGAGCAGGCCCCCGCCGACCACCAGGCCGGCCCGCCTGCCGCGGGTGCGTCACGGCCGCGCGCTGCGCCGCGGCGCGGATCGCGTCCAGGTCGTCGAGAGTGCGGTAGACGAAGCAGCCGGGCAGGTCCCTGCCCGGGACCGGCGGGACGAACGGGTAGGAGCCGGTGGCCAGCACCAGCGCGTCGTAGCTGAGGGTGCCGCCGCGGCTGGTGGCGACGGTGCGGGCGGCCCGGTCGATGGCGGTCACCGCCTCGTCCAGGCGCAGCGTGTAGCCGGCCGTGTCGTAGCAGCCCTCAGCGACGACATCGAGGTCGGCGGCGGCGGCGCCGTCGAAATACGACGACAGCGCGACCCGGTCGTAGGCGCGGCGCGGCTCCTCCGACAGCACGGTGACCCGCCACGTCCGGCGCGTATCGCGGTCCCGCACGGCCTCGACAAGCCGCTGGCCGACCATCCCGTTGCCGGCGACGACGAGATGGCGCTGCTGGTCCTGCATACTCGGCTCCCTCATGCGCTCACCACGTCGCACAGCGGCGCGCTGCCCCGCCAAGCGCAGTAAGGGCAGTGCGTGAAAACCCCGGGCCTGGGCACGCTTCAACCCTGTGCGGCTCCCGTTATCCGCAGTCTTCACGCGCGTTACATTCGCGAAACGATCACCTCTCGCGCCACCCAGCCGCACCCGGCGGCCGTGAACCCCTGCCTGCGGGTGCTGGGCCGCAAGCTGTGCGCCCGGATCCGGTCCGCCGCCGGGGTCAGTACACGTCGCGCAGGTAGCGCTTGTCAGCGGCGAGCTGCTTGACGTAGGCCGCCGACCCGTTCTCGTCCAGGCCGCCGTGGACGGCGGCGATCTCCCGCAGGGCCTGGTCGACGTCCCTGGCCATGCGGGAGGCGTCGCCGCAGACGTAGAGATGGGCGCCGTCTTGGAGCCAGGACCACAGCAGCGGGCCGTGCTCGCGCATCCGGTCCTGGACGTAGACCTTGGCCCGCTGGTCGCGGGAGAAGGCGGTGTCCAGGCGGGTGAGCGTGCCCTCGGCCAGGAAGGCGGCCAGCTCCTGCTCGTAGTAGAAGTCGGTCGCGCGGTGCTGTTCGCCGAAGAACAGCCAGGTCGGGGCGCGGTGGCCGCGGATCCGGTATTCCTCCAGGAAGCCGATGAAGGGCGCGATGCCCGTGCCGGGGCCGACCATCACCATCGGCGTGGCGGGGTCGGCGGGCGGGCGGAAGTGCGGCTCCCGCTGGACGCGGACCGGCACCGGGGTGCCCGGCTCGGCGTCGGCCAGGAAGGGGGAGCACACGCCCTGGCGGGGGAGACCGCCCGGGTTCTGGTAGCGGACGACGGAGACCGTCAGCGATACCAGACAGGGGTCCACCAGGGGGCTGGACGACACGGAGAACAGGCGGGGTTGCAGGCGTCCCAGCGCGTCGGCCCACTCCTGCGGTCCGGCCCGGACGCCGAACTCGGCGGCCACGTCCACCGCCTGACGGCCCCAGGACCACTGCGCCAGCTTGTCCCTCGTTGCCTGGCCGCAGCAGCTTCCGCAGCTCGCGCGGGTCGCGGGCGCGGTCGGCGGCGAACCGCAGCAGGCCGGGAGTGATGCGGGTGATGTCCAGGTGGCGCAGCAGGGCCTCGGCGAAGGGCACCTCTCCGGCGCTCTTGACCTGAACGGTCGCGTCCGCGTCCAGCCCGGTAACGGCCAGCCACTCCGTCACGAGGTCGGGCCAGTTGACCGGGTGCACCGCCAGGGCGTCCCCGGCCTCGTAGACCAGCGGGGTGTCGCTGTCGCGGGTGTCGAAGGTGAAGCGCCGGACCTCCTTGCCCGCACCGGGCAGGCTCAGCAGGCGGTTGCCGGCCAGGCGGGCGGTGACGGGGGCGGGACGGCCCGGCCGGAGAAACGCCGGGGCGGCGGCTGCCGAGGCGGGCGCGGGCTGTCCGGAGGCAGATCGCTCGCCGCTCTTCAGCGCGGTGAGTACCTGGTCGAGCCAGGCTCCGGCCTGTGTCTCGTAGTCCGGTTCGCAGTCGGTGCGCGGGGCCAGCCGTACGGCCTCCAGCTCTTCCAAGCGCCGGTCGAGGCGGCGGCCGTGGCCGCAGAAGTTGCCGTAGGAGGAGTCCCCGAACGCCAGGACGGCGTAGCGCCTGCCCTTCAGGGGCGGGGCGTCGGGCGACGCGAGAGCATCCCAGAATCCGGCTCCGTTGTCGGGGGCGTCGCCGTCTCCGAACGTGCTCGTGATCAGCAGCAAGTCGGCACCGGACGGCAGCGCCGCGGGATCTGCCTCCTCCATGCGCAGGATCGACGTGGGGTGACCATCTGCGGCGAGCCGCTCCGCAGCGGCCAACGCGAACTCCTCGGCGTTCCCGGTCTGGGACGCCCACAGGACCACGACCTGGCGGCGAGGAGCGCCCGCAGACAGGGCGGACGGTGAACCGCCAGGGCCGTACGCGGCGGGAGGTGCCGCCTCGGCCCTGGAGTACATCCCGGCCAGCACGCCGTTCACCCACAGCGCGTGCTCCGGGCTGAACGGGGCGCCGGGCGGCAGCACCGGTACGCCCGGGATGCCCGACTGGATGCCGGCGAGGAAGCCGGCCAGGTACCGGCGTTCGTGTTCGCCCAGGACTGGCGGCGGCACGGTTTCCAGCCCGAACGCAGCGGGACCGGACGCGGCGGAATGCACAGCGGGCTGTGCAGGGACCGCCGTGCCCGCGACGGCCGCGGGAGCCGTGGCCTGCGTGCCCGACCCTGCCGGGGCCTGCGCTGTCACCGGGGCGGCCACCTTGGTCAGCGTCACCGCGCACACCTTGAACTCGGGCTGGAAAGAGAGCGGGTCGACGGCATCGCTGGTCACCGCGTTGACGCTGAGGTACTCCCCGAACAGGTCGTTCCAGTGGAACGGCGCGAAACAGCAGCCCGGCCGCACCCGGTCGGTGACGACCGCGGGCAGCACGGCCCGCCCGCGCCGCGAGGCGACCTCCACCGCGATCCCCGTCGGCGAGGCCCAGCTCGGCGGCGTCCTGCGGGTGCACCTCGACGAACGGGCCGGGGTTGAGCTTGTTCAGCCTGGCCACCCTGGCTGTTTTCGTCAGCGTGTGCCACTGGTGCTGGAGCCGGCCGGTGTTGAGCACGTACGGGTAGTCGTCGTCGGGCATCTCCGCCGCCGGGAGGTGCGGGCGGGCGTAGAAGACCGCCCGGCCGCTGGCGGTCGGGAAGACCGGCGAGCCGTCCTCGCCGACGTACCGGATCGGGTTGCGGTCGGGCCCGTCCGCGGTGGCCGCCGGCCACTGCACCGGGGCGGCCCGCAGCCGCTGGTAGCTCACGCCGCGCAGGTCCCAGCCGGTCACCGGGTTCCAGGCCCGCTTGATCTCCTCGAAGACCTCCTCGGCGCTGTCGTACGCGAAGCCCTTCTCGTAGCCCATCGCGCAGGCCACGGCGGCGATGATCCGCCAGTCCGCCGTCGCCTCGCCGGGCGGGTCGGCGGCCCGCTGGGCGAGGGTGAGGGTGCGCTCGCTGTTGACCAGGACGCCCTCGGCCTCGGTCCACATCGCGCCGGGCAGCACGACGTCGGCGTACGCGTTGGTCTCCGTCTCGGCGAACACGTCCTGCGTGACGACGAACTCCGCGGCCTCCAGGCCCTCGATGACCGTACTGCGGTTCGCGACCGAGGCGACCGGGTTGGTGCAGATGATCCAGCACGCCTTGATGTCCCCGGCAGCCATCTTCCGGAACATCTCGACCGTGCCCTGGCCGGCAGCCGTCGGCCCGCAGGGCACCCGGCTCCAGCTCCCACAGCTCCTCGATGAACGCCCGGTCGGCGTCGACGAGGACGGAGCGCTGCCCGGGCAGCCCCGGCCCCATGTACCCCATCTCCCGGCCGCCCATCGCGTTGGGCTGCCCGGTGAGCGAGAACGGCCCGCTGCCGGGGCGGCAGATCGCGCCGGTGGCGAGGTGCAGGTTGACCAGGGCGTTGGTGTTCCAGGTGCCGTGCGTGGACTGGTTCAGGCCCATCGTCCAGCAGCTCATCCACTCGTTCGCCTCGCCGATCAGCTCGGCCGCCTGCCGGAGGCTGTCTTCCGGGATGCCGGTGATCTCGGCGACGGCGGCGGGCGGGTAGCCGGCGAGGAAGCCGGGCATCGCCTCCCAGCCCTCGGTGTGCGCGGCGATGAAATCCGCGTCGGTGCGGCCGTTCGCGTGCAGCAGGTGCAGCAGCCCGTTCAGCAGGGCGAGGTCCGTGCCCGGCTTGATCTGCAGGAACAGGTCGGCCTTGGCGGCGGTGGCGGTGCGCCGCGGGTCGACGACGATCAGCTTGGCGCCCGCCGACTTCACCCGGTCCATCATCCGCAGGAAGAGGATGGGATGGCAGTCGGCCATGTTGGAGCCGATGACGAAGAAGACGTCGGCCTGGTCGAAGTCCTGGTACGAGCCGGGCGGCCCGTCCGCGCCCAGCGACAGCTTGTAGCCAGTGCCCGCGCTGGCCATGCACAGCCGGGAGTTCGACTCGATCTGGTTGGTCCGGATGAATCCCTTGGCCAGCTTGTTCGCCAGGTACTGCGCCTCCAGGGTCATCTGGCCGGAGACGTACAGGGCGACCGCGTCGGGGCCGTGCTCGTCGATGATCGCGCGCAGGCGGCGGGCCGTCTCGGCGACTGCGGCGGCCACGGGCGCGGGCTGCAGCTCCCCGCCGCGGTCCGGCCGGATGAGGGCGGTCGTCAGCCGGCCCGGAGCGGCGAGCATGTCCGCGGTGGTCGCGCCCTTGGTGCACAGCCGGCCGAAGTTCGCCGGGTGTTCCTTGTCCCCGGTCGCCTTCAGGACCGTACGCCGCCCGTCGGGTCCGCGGCCGATATCGAGGACCATGCCGCAGCCCACCCCGCAGTACGAGCAGACCGTCCGGACCTTCGTCGTGACCTCACTCAGCGAGCCCGGCGCGGCCACGGCGCCTCCCTTACGGTGCTCGGCCCTTTCTCACCTCTCGTGACCGTACGAACCGCCCGTTACGCGGGTGTGTCCGCGCCCCGTCACCAGGGGTTAAGCCCAGCGCACAGGGCCTGGCAGGCAAGTGTGAGCACGGGGCCGGCTCGCAGAGGTGACCGCACCGCACCGCTGTCCGAGGCGTACCTTCCCTGACCCGGCGCGGGGCAGCCGGCACGTGACTGGCAGGCGCGCGCCTGCGGTCTCCGCGGCGTGCCTAACCCGGCGTACTGCCTGCGTGTACCCGGTTCCGTGAGCGGAACGCGGAAGCCGTCATGCGTGTCACCGGCGGCTGCCATCGGGCCCTGGGGTCTCACGCTCCGCCGGGGCTGAGATCAAGCGTTGCGTGGCCTGCCGCTGGACGGGCGGGTACGCTCACAAGCAGGACTAAAGACGTGACTGGATGTGGTATTAGTGACGGCCGGAACTGAGCAGCGGGAAGTGGGTCCGCGGGACCACGTCGTTCAGTTCTACAACGACGACGGGGAGCTGACCGAGCGAGTCGGCGGCTACCTGCGTGAGGCTGTGCTGGACGGTGGCGTGGCGATCGTGATCGCCACCGCGGCGCACCGGGCCGCGTTCGAGGCCCGGCTGGCGGATGCGGGAGTCGACGTGACGGCGGCCGCCGGGCGAGGCGCCTACCTGGCCTTTGATGCTGCGGAAACGCTCGGCCGGTTCATGATCGACGGCCGCCCTGACCGTGCCGGGTTCGAGGACGCTGTGGGCACCCTGATCGCGGCAACGGTGCGGAACGGCGCCCCGGTGCGCGCGTACGGCGAGATGGTGGCGCTGCTGTGGGACGACGGGTTCGTCGGTGCCGCCATCGAGCTTGAGGCGCTGTGGAATGAGCTCGGTGGCCGGTACCCGTTCTCGCTGTTCTGCGCCTACCCGGCGCAATCGGTGACGGGAAATGGTCATTTCGACGCGTTCAACGAGGTATGCCTGCTGCATGCCGGGATCGTGGATGCCTCGCAGGCGCCCAGACGCGTGCCTTCCCGTTGTCTGCCAGCGCGCCAGCCGGCGCCCGTCACTTCGCCGTCGACGTCATCCGCCGGATGGGCGCGGAGCACCTCGCCGGCGACGTCGCACTGGTAGCCACCGAGCTGGCCGCCAACGCCCTCGTGCATGCTCGGTCGGCTTTCACCATCGCGCTTTCCTGCGGCGATGAGGTGGTGCGGATCTCCGTCCGCGACGAGTCCGCGCCGCCTGAGTCCGGGCTACCGGCCGCCCCGCTGCACGGCCTCGGCGCGGTCGCCGCGCTGGCACGCAGATGGGGAGTCGTGCCGTTCGGCGACACCGGCAAGGCCGTGTGGGCCGAACTGCCGCGCTAGTACCGGCCCGTGCCATTCCCGCCCTAGGCTAGGTGCCCATGGAGATCCTGCCGGATGCCGCGATCGGTGACCTCGGTGTCAGCGGCCATGTGTGCTGGCTCGTGTCCGACCCGGGCGCGTACGACGGGCTAGCGGCCGCGCTGCTGGCCGAGGGTGACGGCCAGGGGGAGCGGACTGTCGCGTTCGGGCCAGGTGCGCTAGATCCGGGCACGCCCGCCGCCATCGTCAGCCTGATCCGGGAACTCGCGGCGAAGGCACTGGCTGACGGGTACGGCGGCCTGCGGGTCGTCGCTGACATGGACTGCATCTTGCCGTTGCACCTGAGCACCGCCGATATCGTCGCCTTCGAGTTGCAACTTGACCGGCTGCTCAGCGAACTGGACGCGACCGTCGTCTGCGCTTACCGGCGGTCATCGTTCGATACCAAGGCGATCGCCGGAGCGCTCGCCGTGCACCCGGTGCAGCTCGGAAGCGGGCCGCGGGCGCCATTCCGGTTCGTGGCCGGGCCGCAACGGCACTGGCGGCTGTCCGGCGAGGTCGACATGAGCATGCGGGAGGCGTTCGCCGCGGCCTGCGGCACCGCGGCCACGCTGGGAGACTGCGTGATCGACGTCACCGGTCTCAGCTTCATCGACATCTCGGGCATGCGCGCGATCGCGCTCGGCGCCCGGGCCGCGGGCGACGCCATACGGCTCCACGGCGCGTCCGCCGACTTGCGACGGTTCTGGGATATCTGCGGCTTCAAGGACTTTGCCCCGGAGGTTCAGCTCAGCTGATTACCTTGTCCCCCCGGGCTACGCGCGAGGCCCGCCCGCTCCGGCAGCCTCGCCGCGGCCAGGAGAACAGCAAAGACAGGCAGAGGTCATCACCTCGGCCCGCCTCCAACCAAACCTGAAACGGAGAATCCAGACACGACTGCCATACGGTCAGCGCCGCTCGATCCCGGTAGAGCGGCCCGGCGATCAGGCGATCGCCCCCGGTACCCCGCGAGTGACCGGCGCGCGGCTCCGGTCGTTCGTGTCCACCGAGAAGTCCTGCAGGCAGCGTGGGCGCAATGCTGAACGGGGCTTACCGGGAACTGCTCCCGGCGATCGCTAACTGCGCGGGCCGGCGCGCCGGGCGGCACCAGGCCAGCCAGGTCACGGGCGCCGGCTGAGCATGAGGACGGCGATGTCGTCCTGGGCGGGGATGTTTCCTACCAGGGCGCGCATGACCGCGGCGCACGCGTCCTCTGCCACCGGCCTGGTCGTGCCATCGGAGCCGGGGCCGGCGGCGATCTGCTCGTCCAGGATCGCGGCGAGTTTGCCGATGCCATGGTCGATGGAGTGGTCGCGGCGTTCGACTAGGCCGTCTGTGAAGCAGCACAGCAGCGCCCCCGGGGGGATGAAGGCCGTGGCGGACCGCCGTCGCGGGTCATCGGCGGTGCCGATCGGCGGGTCGGGCTGGACGGGAAGCAGGGCGGCCTGTCCGCCTGGTGCGGCCAGTACGGGCGGGAGGTGGCCTGCCAGGGAAACCGTGAACTCACCGGTTCCCGGGGCGTACAGGCCGTAGAGCACGGTGGCCATCGCGTCCGGCTCGAAGTACTGGATCTTGCGGTCCAGCAGGCGCAGCGCGGCCGCCGGGTCCGCGGCCTCCAGCACGTAGGCGCGCAGCGCGCTGCGCATCCGGCCCATGATGACCGCGGCCCCCAGCCCCGACCCCGCCACGTCCCCCACCACGACGCCGAGCCTTCCGTCCGGCAGGAGGAACACATCGTACCAGTCCCCGCCCACGGTGCCGGAGCCGGCGACGTACCGCGCCGCCAGGTCGAGGCCCGGCACGACGGGCAGCGCCGTCGGCAGCAGGCTGCGGTGCAGCGCCATGGCGGCCAGCGCGTCGTCCTGCGACATTATGGACTGCAGGGCGAGCGCTGCCCGGTCGGCGGCCAGCTGCAGCAGCTCGGCGTCCTGCTGCCCGAACGGCCGCCCGCTCAGCGAGCCGACGTGCAGTACCCCGATGACGTTGCCGCCGGCGAGCAGGGGCACGCCGAGCAGGGACCGGATGCCCCGGTCGACCAGCAGCGGGTTCCGCACCGTGGTGTGGTCCACCGTGGTCAGGATGACCGGCTCGCGGGACGCCGCGACCCGGCCGGCGAAGCCGGCGCCCAGCGGGATGCGCACGCCCTGCCGGACCTCCTCCTCGATGCCGCTCGCAGCGGTCGCGACCAGCTGCCCGGAAGAGCGGTCAAGCAGCAGCACGGCAGCGGTGTCGGCCTGGAGCACTTTCTTTACCCGCTCGAGCAGGGCCCTGAGCAGCGACTGCTCATCGAGCCTGGACAGCGCGGCGTCCGTCACCGCTTCGATGTCGCGCAGACGGTCGCCGGGCACCGCCTGGCCGTCCGGGTCCCGGGCAGCGGAGAGCGTCACCGCCCCAAGTTACCCCCGCGTACCTGCAGAATCCTAGACCCGACCGGACTTGCCCTGTCCCGCGGTTGTGCGCAGCGGGCACCACCGCCCAGTCCACGCTGCGCCATCCGCTACGCGAGCTCATCCCGATCGACATTCTAGGCCCGGGCAGGTGCGTGCGGGTGACTGGCACGGGCGATGGCTCTGAGGCAGACGCGGTGGTCTTCGACGAGAGCTTCGACGCTGCGACACTTGCACTTGCTGCGTGAACGGTTGGCGGCTTGCGCAGTCGCCGTACGGCATGCGGGAGGAACGGGCCGCGGATGTCACGCTCGCCGTACGAGTTGGCGGCGACCGCGGTCTGGCACGGCGCAGGGTCAGGGCGGCTGCTGGTGTATATGGAGGGTACCGCGCTGTGGTGCCTGGCCTGGGACGCTGGGCCCGGCGCGGCCACGGGCGCCTCCCCTGCTGTGCTCGGTCCGTTCCCGCCTCTCCTGACCGTACGAACCGCTCATTACGCGGGTGTGTCCGCGCCCGGTCATCAGCGGTTAAGCCCAGCGCACAGGCCCTGGCCGGGTGGCAGCCGCAGCTGCGCCGGCCCTGCGGGGCAAGGTTCTCATGGCCGGCAAGACCGGGCACGCTGGGCATGCGGTTTCGTGCATCTCGGCCGGCATGACCAGCACGTGCACGGACGGCTTGCGTCCGCCGGATTGCGCCGAAGGCCAGTTCTCGTAGCCCCGCAGGTGCGGGCCGGTCATGCCCGCGCGCGCCTGCGGCCGGCGTCGTCGCCAGCCCGGGGAACGCCGTCGCCGTCATGCGTGTCACCGGCGGCTGCCATCCGGCCCAGGGGCCGACCACCGTGACCGTGGCATGCAGCGCCAGGTGCCGGGCGATCGCGAACATCCCATTGCCGACGATCAGGAAGTCCACGACGGCATCATTCCCCGGAACCAGAGCGCAGTCACAAGGCCCACGACCTCGAAGGAGATCCCGCCGCAGAGTATCCGGTCCCTCGCGCTGATCCGGACAACGGGACCGGCGGCTGACGGCGGTGCGCCGTGGTCAGGACGACGCAGCCACCCTGGCCAACGACATCCAGAATGAGGCTGCGGAGCTGGAATCTGTCCAGGCCGAGCTCGAGCAGATGCGCCCTGCCTCGCTGACGGAGACCAGCGTGACTCGGGAGCTCTCGGCTGCCAGGCCAGGTACATCGCGGGTACATGTGCGCCACGAGGCGCAGTTTCATATGCCCCGCAAAGCGGGGAGAGATTGGAGGTATATCTCTAGATCCGATGGCTTACCCGGAGCCGAAAGGCCGACCCGGGGACAATAGCATGCCAGGAAACCAGCGGTCACGCCCAGGCGTACGGGGTGATGCGCTGGGGGATCTGCATGACACGGCGAAAGCTAAACTGCCTGAAGCCTAATCTCCAGGAGACGCAATGCGCACGTCCGCCGGAAAGACGCCTGAAACCGGTGCCCGCCCTGCGGCAGGATCTGTGTACTCCTGCCGCAAGCCTCCGGGCAGGGAGCGATTCCCAGCGAGGGAATTAAAGGAGATGAATGGGCCGCCTAAATCATGCTGGCAACGTATGGAACTGACGAACGTGGGATCGCCTAAGGGGCGCGAGCCCTATGGCGACAGAGTGCCCGTATTAGTCGCAGGAGTAACGACCTGCCAAGGAGGGCGGGAAGGCCGCCCGCAGGGCGAAGGGGCACAGGTGACGGATATCAAGGAACCGGAAAGGTATGCGAAATGCAGAGTGCCGAGACGGTGCTGGGTGTCCTCCGTGAACGAGGCAGGCGCGGCCTGCCGTGCAACGAGCTGTACCGGCAGATGTCCAACTCCAACCTCTACCTGCTGGCCTACGGGAAGATCTACGCCAACCAGGGCGCGATGACCCCCGGAGCCAGCGCAGAGACCGCAGACGGCATGTCCGAGGACAAGATCCACAAGATCACCGGGGCGATGCGCGCCGAGCGCTACCGCTTCAGTTCCCGCCAGGCGGACGTTCATCCCGAAAAAGAACGGGAAAATCCGCCCGCTGGGCATGCCGACATGGTCCGATAAGCTCGTCGGTGAAGTAGTGCGCCTCCTGCTGGAAGCATATTACGAGCCGACGTTCTCCGACCAATCGCACGGCTTCCGGCCCGGCCGGGGATGCCACACGGCACTGACCGACGTGGCAGTAGGCTGGACCGGGACGACGTGGTTCATCGAGGGTGACATCGCTGACTGCTTCGGGTCGCTGGACCACGAGGTAATGGTCCGGATCCTGTCAGAGAAGATCCACGATAACCGGTTCCTGCGGCTCATCCGTAACATGCTCAAAGCCGGGTACCTGGAAGACTGGAAATACCACGAAACGCTCAGCGGATGCCCGCAAGGCGGCGTGGTTTCGCCGGTCCTCTCCAATATTTACCTCAGCAAGCTGGACGAATTCGCCGAGACAGTCCTCATACCGCAATACACCCGAGGGGGACGCCGGAAAGAAAACCCCGAGTACGGAAAGGTACGCTACCGGCTCAGGCAAGCCCGCCGAAAAGGCGACCGGGCCGAGGCCCGGCGCTGCCAGCGGCAGGCACGCGCCCTCCCCTTCGGGGACCCGGACGACCCCGGGTACCGGCGGCTGCGCTACTCGCGGTACGCCGACGATCACCTCCTGGGGTTCACCGGGCCGAAGGCCGAGGCCGAGGAAATCAAGGACCAGCTGGCCAGGTTCCTGCGCCGACGAACTCGCACTCGAACTCAGCCCGGAAAAGACGCTGGTCACCCACGCCCGCACCCGGGCGGCACGGTACCTCGGCTACGAGATCACCGTGCAGCACGCCGACCGCAAGATCACCGGAGGCCGCCGCGCGGCCAACGGGTCGATCGCGCTGCGCGTGCCGCTCGACGTGATCCGGGCCAAGCGAGCCCTCTACCGGCGCCACGGCAAACCCGAGCGCCGGACAGCCCTGCTGAACCTGGACGACTACGACATCGTCCGGGTATAGGGGCCGAGTACCGGGGCATCGCAGGCTACTACCTGCTCGCCAATGACGTCTGGCGGCTCGGCGCGCTGCGCTGGGACGCCGAGACGTCCATGCTCAAGACCCTGGCGGCCAAGCACAAGTCCACGGTGACCAAGACCGCAGCCAGGTACAAGGCCAAGGTCGAGACACCGCACGGGCTGCGCACGTGCTTCGAGGCAAGGATCGAGCGTGACGGCAAGCCGGACCTGGTAGCCCGGTTCGGCGGGATTCCGCTGGTGCGGAAGAAGAACGCGGTACTGCACGACACCATACCCAGGCCGGTCGCCTACCCGCGCAAGGAACTGGTCACCCGGCTCCTGAAGCGGCACTGCGAACTGTGCGAGGAAGCGGGCGCGGTCCTGGTGCACCAGGTCAAAAAGCTCGCCAGCCTCGGGCAACCCGGCCCGGGACAGCCCGCCTCGGGCTCGCGGGCGAAAATGGCCAGGATGCGGCGCAAGACCCTCATCGTCTGCCGCCCCTGCCACGACGCCCATCCACGGGCATCCCGCCCACGCCACGGCGTAAGTCACCGGAGAGCCACGTGCGCTGAAAGGCGCAAGCGTGGTTCGGGGGAAGGCCGCGCGGAAAAGGGTCTGCCACGGCAGGCACCTCGCCGCGCGGCCCATGCCATGCTTGAGGGCCACGGCATCGGTACGGTTGTCGGCCCGCCTGCCCGGCTGCTGGCCGCGCTGTTCGCCCTGTGGCCAGATCGCCGGCACCGGGTGGTTTCGTGTCCTGGACTGGCTCTTCTGTCATCTTCCCGGCGAGTGGTTCTGGCGGCACGCTTGGATCGGCCATGTCCGCGATGGGAAGGTTGTCATGCAGCCCGGTTTCGCCGCCTGGAGATTGACACGTCCAAGCCGCACCCGGCGCGTATGTACGACGCCTACTTGGGCGGCAATGACAACTACCCGGTGGACCGGGAGGCGGTCCGGGAGATCGTCCGCTTGTACCCGGAAGTGCGTTCCATCGCGCTCGCCAATAGGGCGTTCCTCCACACCAGCGGGTGATCTGGGCCGAGGCGAGGGCGGGGAATACCTGCTCTGGCGGTACGGGGATCTCGACGCTGGCGAGGATCTCGCCTCGCTCGGTGTCGGCGACTGCCCGGGGCTGACCGTCCATAGTATGCGCCTCCTTGATCAGACATTGGCTTTAGATTTTAAAGTTACTCAGTTGAGGAAGTCAACGTAGAATCAGCCCGTGCGTTCTTACCGTCAGTACTGTGCCCTGGCCCGGGCGCTGGACATCGTGGGCGAGCGCTGGACCCTGCTCGTCGTGCGGGAGCTGCTCGATGGGCCCCGCCGCTACGCCGAACTGCTGGACGGCCTGCCCGGCATCGCCAGCAACCTGCTGGCCGACCGGCTGCGGTCCCTCCAGGCGGCAGGCGTGGCCGAGCGGCAGGCTGACGGGGCCTACGCACTGACCCCGTGGGGCAGGGAGTTGCGCGAGCCCGTCTACGCCCTGGGGCGGTGGGCGGCACCGCTAATGCCGCGCCCGCCCGGCGGCGACGCGTTCCGTTCGCGCTGGCTTGCTCACATGGTCCTGGCGCGTTCCCGCGGCGTCCGCCGCAGGCGAGGCGAGGTCACGGCGGAGATCAGGTGCGGGAACGAGGTCACCACGGTGTTCACCGAGGCGGGGGAGATCCGGATGGCCCGAGGTCCGGCCATCCGGCCCGACGTCACCCTTGACGGGCCGCCGCACGCCGTGACCGGGCTCATCATGGGGGTTCTGGACGAGGCAACTGCCCACGCGCTCGGAGTATCGGTCAGCGGCGACCCGCGCAAGCTGGACAGTCTGCGGTCGGCTCAAGGGGCAGCAAGGGCATCGGAACCGGGCGAGGCCGGCAAAGGGCCTGGCGCCGGCGAGATCACCGGCTGACGCTCACGGCGAGCCCGCGCCCGCCAGCCAGGAGACATCATGATCCCGGCCAGCCTGGCCGGCAGGCACCCGGTCAGCCTCCGCGACGCCATCCCCGGCATCGACCAGCACAGCCTGCACTTGGCCGTCACCGCAGTCCGCCGCGCCGTCGGGCAGTACCCGTGACCGTCAGCCTGGACACCGCCGACGCCATCGAGCTCGCCGAGACGCTCCAGCTCATCGCCCGCTGGCTCGCCGCCGATCCCGGCACCCTTGCCCCGTCGCTGCTCGCCTACATCGGCCACCCTGCCTACGGCCCGGACGCACTCCGCGCCGACCTGGACCGCTTCACCTTCCTCCTTGGCGGCAGCGACGGAGAAGACCTCTTCGGCCAGCACTAACACGCAGGCCGCCGCACAGCAACGACCCCGATGTCAGCGGCAGGGCCTACCGTGACCCGCATGAATGACAGCGCGCCGGCCATCCGGCTCAGGGCATGGACGCAGGCCGACCTCGGCCTCCTGCAGCAGGCCAACGCACCCGAGATGATGGAATACCTCGGCGGCCCTGAGACCGAGGACCAGCTCCTGGACCGGCACCACCGCTACCTTCAGCTCAAGGATCCCGGAGCCGGGCAGATGCTCGCCGTCCTCCTGCCAGACGGACAGGCCGCCGGCATCATCGGCTACTGGGAACGGCCCTGGCAGCACGAGAAGGTCTACGAGACAGGCTGGCACGTCCTGCCCGGCCTCCAGGGACGCGGCATCGGAACAGCCGCCGCCAGAGCGCTCGCCGCGCTCGCCCAGGCCCACCACCGGCACGCTCACCTGCACGCTTTCCCGGCCGCGGACCACCCCGCCTCCAACGCCGTCTGCCGCAAGGCCGGCTTCACGCTGCTCGGCGAAACCGACATCGAGTACCCGCCCGGCAGCCACATGCGCTGCAACAACTGGCGGCTGGAACTCTAACCACCTCACGCCGCTGCCGGCGAGGTAAGCCACCCGCAGAACATAAATCATGAGCTGCATCACATGAACAGGCAGCAAAACGAGACACCACACTCACAGCAACCACTCGGCAGTCCTGCCAGTTCCGCTCAGGCCAGACGAGACACGCGATCACGCGGACACGGGTTCTGCGAACGAAAAGCCCACCAGCTGGGACAACTCCCCGCACGCGGCGGCGAGTTGCCGGCCGGTCTCTTCCCGGTAGCTGCCAGCGGTAAGCAGGCGCGAGACGTGATCGTCGAGGTAGGACACGACCGAGCTGCGGAGCTTGCCTCCGCCGAGCCGGTTGTCCATCTCCCGGTAGGAGCGGGTTAGCTCGCGGATCGCGTCGACGTCGGCGCGTCCTACCTGGCGAGTACCCGAGGCGGAGGGCGCGGCGGCGGGCGGGCTGGTGAGCCAGCGCAGCGCGGAGGCGGGCAGCGCGGCGGAGGTGAAGACCGCGTTGACCAGGAATCGCCTTCGCTGCACGTCGGCCCTCCAAAGGGCGGTTGAGGTGGCTATGGTTTCCGTCCAGCCGGTGGGGAGCTGCAGGCCGAGGTCTCCGGGCAGGTCGCTGGGCGTCATGCCTAGCTCGGTTTCGGATACCTTCCGGCCGAGGACATTGCTGAGGACTTCGGCGACCAAGCGCCAGCCCCTGGTTGGACGTTGCCCTGTGGAGACCTTGGACTCCGCCGGAACGGCTGAGGCCCCCGCCGGAGTTGCTGGCGGGGGCCTCAGCCTCGTGCGGGGGCGGTTAGCGTGGCCGGTGTCCTGCTGCGTGACGGACGGCGGTAACCAGGAACTCGAGGTTGGCGTTGTCGAGGCTGGTGATCGTGTCCCGGAGGGCGACGGGGGTGCCCGCGGCGATGCTGGCGGCGAGCTGGAGGATGCTCCGCTCGCCGCTGCTGGCGTGAAGGCCTCCCGTGTGCAGCGCGGCGGCTGCGGCCTCCCAGTCGATGCTGGCCATTGGGGTCGTGCCGTCGGTGATGCTGGTTCCCTCGCGGATGAAGGCGGCGAAGTCGGGGCGCAGGAGGAATGCCCGGTGCCGGATGAGCAGTTCGGCGGCGGCTTCCTCGCAGTGGAAGGCCGGCCGCGCATGCGCGCAGCGCGGCGGCGAGTGCGGTCACTGCCCGTCCTCCGTTCCGTCGTCGGGACTCTGCTGGTCCAGGACGCGCTGGAGGGCGCGGTGCTTGCCGGGGTCGTAGGGGGTGCCGTCCTGCCAGCAGCGCCAGATGACGTAGAGCCAGGCGCGGGCGGTGATGCGGACGGCGTGGGGATGGTCCTTGCCGCGGTCGCGGGCGGCGCCGTAGATGCCCGCGGCCCAGGGGCTGGCGTGGCGGGAGTCGCCGGCGAAGTCGCAGACGGCATCGCGGAGCTGCCGGTTGACCGCCCAGCGGAACCCGGCCTTGGAGTACTTCCCGGACTGGCGGGTGACCGGGGCGACGCCGGCCAGCCCGGTCAGCGACTCGGGGTCGGGGAACCGGGACCGGCAGTCGCCGATCTCGGCCAGCAGCCGGGCCGCGCGCAGCGTGCCCGTGCGGGGCAGGCTGGTGAAGACGTGCGCGTCGGGGTGGGCGGCGAGCTGAGCCGCGATCCCGGCTTCCAGGGCCCTGACCTGGGCGGCCAGCGTGGCCAGGGTGGCCACCAGGGCGCTGGTGACCGCGGCCCGGGCGGCGCCGTCGGTCCCGGTGGCGCCCGCGCGGCGCGGCGTCCAGCCTGGCCAGCAGCTGCCCCGCGCGGGGGGCCTTTCCCCGGCTGGGCAGGGTCTTCAGCCAGGCGGCGAGGTCGTCCTCGCTCAGCTGCCCGGCCGCGTCCTGCGATCCGAACCGGGACAGGAACGCCAGGCTGATCCGGCTGTCCAGCTCCGCGAACAGGGCGGTCCCGGCGGGGAACGACGCGGCCAGGTGGGCGCGCAGCTGGTTGCAGGCCGCGACCCGGTGGCCGACCAGGTCGCGGCGGGCGCGGACGGCCGCGCGCAGCGCGAGGGTCGCGGGCGAGTCCGGGACCAGCGGCCGCAGCCGGGCCCGGTCGGTGCGCAGCACGTCGGCCAGCACGAACGCGTCGAACCGGTCGTCCTTGGCGCCGGCCGACCCGTAACGCGACCGCAGGTTCTTCATCTGCCGGGACGTGATCACCACCACGGTCAGCCCCGCCGCGAGCAGGGCGTCGACGAGGACCCCCTCGCCGCGCTCGATCGCGACCTCGCGCGGCTCCCGCCGCGCGCAGCCCGCTGACCAGCTTGCGGATGCCGGCCTTGTCGTGAGCGGCGCTGAACCGGGCCCTGACCTGCCCGGCCGCATCGACCACGCACGCGACATGGTCCGCGCTGGCCCAGTCGATGCCGGCGGTCACCCCGCCGGGCGGAGTTGGGGGAAGAACCTGAACTTGGGCATACTGCATGACAGCCTCCTCGCTGCTAAGCCCAGTGGGGAGGCACCCTTGTAGAAGGAACCGGGACGCGTGCCGTCAGCTCACTGTCCGGCGCTCGAAGCGCATGGCCCTGTCGACGGTCGAACACGTCCCGGGAAGCCGCCGGACCCGCAGAACTGGCACTGGACCTCGCTGAGGGGTCACGATGATGAGGGCGGTGACCGGCGGCACCTCGGGTGCACCAGCAACACCAGCCGCTGGCGTCCCAAATACTCTCCCCGCCCTCACCCGCACCGCAACAGGTTAATCCCGGCATATCCAGGGGTGACCTTGAAGTCACTAACGGCAAGGTATGCCAGTGAGATGATTGACGGGACCGGGTAGCCGCGCGCCCCGAGTAGCGGCAGGCGGTCGGCGCACCACTGGGTCTTCTCGTAGGGGCGCTCGCCGCGGCGGGCCTTCACGACCAGCGGCCCGGCTCGCCCGCCGTGCGCCGCCCAGGTCGTCCGTGAGCTCCACCCGGGCGTGAGCGGCCGCCCGCCGCTGACCGGCTCGCCGAGCGCGCGCTCGACCGCGGCGGCGACCTCATTCCAGGCCAGCGGCTCACGTGGGTCCGCCATGACCTCATGCTCCCGGCAGTACTCCCAGGTGGCAAATGAATAAAGCGCACCACCCATCTGAATAAAGCCTGCAAGGGTAAACAGGTGATTCGGCACTGGCGTCACAATCGTGCCTATTGGCCGCCTCCGGGCATCTGGCACCAGTACACCGAGCCGCCACGTCGATGCCTCAGCATGACAAGGATTTGTTGATGTCCCCGCTCCCGCCCGGTGACTCCCTTCGCTTTAACCCGCCGCCCAACTGGCCCGCGCCGCCGCCGGGATTCGCTCCGTCGCCACGATGGAGGCCTGATCCGTCCTGGCCGCCGCCGCCGCCGGGCTGGCCGCTGTGGATCCGGACACCCGCTCGCGCGGTTCCCGCCGTGAGGACAGTGGCAGCAGGCGCAGTAGCAGAGCGCACGGTGAGAGCGGGCACAGTCCAAGCGGCCCCAGGGCAAGCGGCCCCAGTGGCAGCGGCCACCGCGCAAGCGGCCACGGTGGCAGCGCCCCCAGCGGCAGCGGCCACCGCTCAGGCGACCACGGAAGCCGGCGCCCGCAGGACCGGCCGGCGACGACGGCGCCGGAACCAGCTCTGGCAGGTCTATGTGACGGCCGCCGCCGCCGTGGCCCTCATCGCGGGCGGGCTGGCCTACGCCAACCTCGCGGGAACCCACAGCCAGAACTGGTACGCCCTCGGCCAGAACTTCGAGCTTGCCGCCGGACACCAGGGCGCGGGCCTGGTGACCGGCCCGGTCGGCGAGCTGGCGAGGGCGTGCACGGCGGACCTGAGCGCGGCGCCGCCCACTCAGCGCCCCGGCGCGGCCGACGGGATCGCCGTCAGCCAGTGGGTGCAGGGCTGCGAGGCCGGCTACCACCAGGACCACCCGGGTCAGCTGGTCGAAGACGGCGTCATGTACGGCAACGGGGCAAAGCCGTGCACGGGGGCCTGCTCGTCGAAGTGGTACGCCGTCGGCCAGAGCATCGCGCTTGCGGCCAGCGGGCAGCCGGGCGTCGCGCCGGACGGCGACACGTCCGCGGCGGCCGCCGCGGACTGGTGCGCCGACCTCATGGACGACGGCTTCAGCCAGCCGCTGGGCGGGAGCGTGAAATCGCAACTCCGGGCAAACAAGCCGGCCGGCCCGGAGACCGCCTCCTGGGATCAAGGGTGCGCGGCCGGGTACCGCGCCACGGTCAAGCCGCAGCCGTCGAACAGCGCGGTGACCGTCACCGGGACGTTCGGCGCCGCCGCGGACGTGACGTTCCCCGGGCAGCAGGCCGACCCGTCGCTCTACGTCAAGACCCTCATCCAGGGCACGGGCACGACGCTGGCCCCCTCCGCGGGCCTGGTCGGCGACTACGTCGCCTATGTCTGGTCGGGCGCGACGCACAAGATGCTCGGCTCCTCCTACACCGCGAGGGTCCCGTCGCTGTTCGTCGGGAAGCTGCTTCCCGGGCTTCGGCGGGCGCTCGTCGGGCAGCAGGTCGGCAGCCGGGTCCTCGCCGTGATCCCGCCGGCCGACGGCTACGGCAGCTCCGGCAACTCGGCGGAGGGCATCGGCGCCAACGACACGCTGGTGTTCGTCGTCGACATGGTCTCGGCGTTCGCCACCGCGGGCGTCCCAGGGCCGCAGACAGCCAACGGCGGCGGCCCGCTGCCCACGGTTACCCCGCCCGCGGCGAACAGCGCGGCCGGGCCGTCGATCGCGATTCCGGGCGGGACCGCGCCGCCGGATACCCTGCGCGTGCAAGCCCTCGTCAAGGGAACCGGCCCCGTCGTGAAGAAGGGGCAGGACATCGCCGTTCAGTACACCGGCGTGCTCTGGCGGACCGGGCGGGTCTTCGACTCCTCCTGGTCGAGTCGCGCGCCGCTGGCCACCGCGATCGGTGAAGGCCAGGTCATCAAGGGCTGGGACGCGGGCCTGGTCGGCCAGACGGTAGGCAGCCGCGTGCTGCTGGTCATCCCGCCGGCCGACGCCTACGGCTCCGCCGGCGAGTCGCAGGTGGGCATCACGGGCACCGATACGCTGGTCTTCGTCGTCGACATCCTCGCCGCCGTCTAGGCCAGGCCGGGCAAACCCCCGGGCAAACCCCCGAGCAAACCCGCCACCTGAAATAGACACCCTCAGTTCACCGTTGTGTGTGGATGTCTGTGACACAGAGCCGCGAGGCGAGACTGTAGAATAGACAAGGTTGCCTAGCCGCGGGCCGCAGAGGCGCGCGGGGCAGATGCCAACCGGCAACCACATTTCGCGTGCTTGCGTGCCGCGCCGACTAGGCGCGGGTCGCGTCACTCGGTCCGCCGATCCGCAAGGCCGGCGGCATGACGCGGCGGCCACTGAGGTGAGCCAGCGGGCACCAGGACAGATAACCGAGCCGCGCACGACGAGAGACGAGAACGGCAACTGCCGTGGCGTCCACGATGTCGCGCGCACGAATGGAAGGACCGCGATGTCTACGGTCGTTACGATGAAGCAGCTCCTGGAGAGCGGCGTCCACTTCGGGCACCAGACCCGGCGCTGGAACCCGAAGATGAAGCGTTACATCTTCACCGAGCGCAACGGCATTTACATCATTGACTTGCAGCAGTCGCTCTCCTACATCGACACCGCGTACGAGTTCATCAGGGAGACGGTCGCCCACGGCGGCACGATCCTCTACGTCGGCACGAAGAAGCAGGCCCAGGAGGCGATCGCCGAGCAGGCGCGCCGGGTCGGCATGCCGTACGTGAACCAGCGCTGGCTGGGCGGCATGCTCACCAACTTCTCCACCGTCTACAAGCGGCTGCAGCGCCTCAAGGAGCTTGAGGAGCTCGACTTCGGCGACGTGGCGGGCTCCGGCATGACCAAGAAGGAGCTGCTCGGCCTCAAGCGCGAGCGCGACAAGCTCGACAAGACCCTGGGCGGCATCAGGGACATGGCCCGCGTGCCGAGCGCCATCTGGGTGGTGGACACCAAGAAGGAGCACATCGCGGTCAACGAGGCGCGCAAGCTGAACATCCCGGTCGTCGCGATCCTCGACACGAACTGCGACCCGGACGAGGTGACCTACCCGATCCCCGGCAACGACGACGCGATCCGCTCCGTGGCGCTGCTCACCCGCGTGGTCGCCGACGCGGTGGCCGACGGCCTCATGTCCCGCGCGGGCGCGGCCGAGACCGACGAGAAGCCGGCCGAGGACCAGTTCACGACGGCGGGCGACGAGCCGCTGCCCGAGTGGGAGCGTGACCTGCTCGAGGGCGCCCGCCGCGGCCACGGCCGCGGAAGCCGCGGAGGCCCCCGCCGCGGAAGCCACGGAAGCCGCGGAGGCCCGCCGCCGCGGAAGCCGCGGAAGCCCAAGAGGCCCCCGCCGCCGAAGTCCAGGAGTCGGCGATCAGCACCGAGGCCGACGCCGACGCCGAGATCGCGGAGGCCCTGCCGTCCGAGGACCGGATCGCCGAGGCGGCCGCCGAGGCCCCGGCCGACGCCGCCGTCGAGGCCGCCACCGACGCCGAGTGACGCTGACCACCACTCCAGAGCGAGGAAGAGACAATGGCGAATTTTTCCGCCGCTGACATCAAGCGGCTCCGGGACCTCTCCGGCGCCGGCATGATGGACTGCAAGAACGCCCTGGCCGAGTGCGATGGCAACATCGACGAGGCCATCGAGTTCCTGCGCAAGAAGGGCGTCAAGGACGCGGGCAAGCGGGCCGACCGGACCGCCGCCAACGGCCTGGTGACCGCCGAGCTCGACGGCACGAGCGCGGGCGTCCTGGTCGAGGTGAACTGCGAGACCGACTTCGTGGCCAAGAACGACGGCTTCCAGGAGCTCGCCGCCAAGATCGCGAAGGCGGCCATCACGAGCAAGCCCGCCGACCGGCTGGCCCTGCTCGCGACCGTGGCCGAGAACGGCAAGACCGTCGAGCAGCTCATCGAGGAAGCGAGCGCTTCCATCAAGGAGAAGCTCGAGCTCGGCCGGTACGCCCTGCTCGACGGCGGCTACGTGGCCACCTACCTGCACAAGTCCGACCGGGACCTGCCGCCGACCATCGGCGTCCTCGTCCAGCTCGACGCGGCCAACGAAGAGGTCGCCAAGGAGATCGCGCAGCAGATCGCCGCGGCCGGCGCCCAGTACGTCACCCGCGACGAGGTGCCCGCCGACGTCGTCGAGAAGGAGCGCCGGATCGCGGAGGAGATCACCCGCGAGGAAGGCAAGCCCGAGCAGGCGATCCCGAAGATCGTCGAGGGCCGCGTCGGCGCCTTCTTCAAGGACGTCGTGCTCACCGAGCAGGCGTCGGTGAAGGACCCGAAGCAGACCGTCAAGTCGGTCCTCGCGGCCGGCCAGGTGAACGTCAAGGCCTTCGCCCGCTTCCGCGTCGGCCAGGCCTGAGACCAGGCCCGATAAGCCGTACGGCAGCAAATAGCAGTAACAACGCGCGTCGCGCGGCCACGCAGTGCATGTGACACGGGGCCGCGCGGCGCACGTGTATCCGGGTAGTGTGGTCAACGCCGCCGTCTGTGCACAGGAGCTGAACCATGATCGATGACACCCTCTTCGAGGCCGAAGAGAAGATGGACAAGGCCGTCACGGTCGCCCAGGAAGACTTCAGCAACATCCGCACCGGCCGTGTTACCCCCAGCGTCTTCTCGAAGGTCACCGCCGAGTACTACGGCACGCAGACGCCGCTGAACCAGCTCGCCTCGTTCCACGTCCCGAGCCGCGGATGATCACCATCCAGCCCTTCGACAAGGGCTCCATCGGCCGCCATCGAGAAGGCGATCAGGAACAGCGACCTGGGCGTCAACCCGACCAGCGACGGCGTGCTGATCCGGGTGGTCTTCCCCGAGCTGACCGAGGAACGCCGCCGGGAGTACGTCAAGACCGCCAGGTCCAAGGCGGAGGACAGCCGCATCAGCATCCGCAACATCCGGCGGCACGCCAAGGACGCGCTCGACAAGCTGGTCAAGAACAGCGAGGCGGGCGAGGACGAGGTGCGCCGCGCCGAGGGCGAGCTGCAGAAGCTCACCGATCAGTACGTCGCGAAGATCGACGAGCTGCTCAAGCACAAGGAAGCCGAGCTGCTCGAGATCTGAGATCCGGCCCCTCCGCAAGCGAGCGTCTCGTGCGCACCAGCGACATCATCCCCGACGACCCGGTCCCGGAAGGCCCGGCCCCCGAGCCGGAGCCAGGCCGCGCCCCGGCACATCAGGACCGGCCGGAACCTGCCCGTCGCGATCGGCGTGGGCGTGCTCCTCGGCGGCCTGGCGCTGCTCACCCTGCTCACGGTGAAGGCGACGTTCCTCATCTACATGGGCGCCGCCCTCGCGATCGGCCTGCACGAGCTCAGCGCCGCGCTGAAGACCAAGGACATCAACGTCCCGTTCGTCCCCGTCGCGCTCGGCGGCGCGGCGATGGTGACCGCCGCCTACTGGGCGGCGGGCGGCGCGGTCATGGCGGCGTTCGCGCTCACGCTGCTCGGCATCCTCGTCTACCGGATGTTCCGCGGCACCGACGGCTACGTGAAGGACGTCACCGCGGGCGTGTTCGCGACGGCCTACCTGCCGCTGCTCGGCTCCTGCGTCGCGGCGATGCTCGCCGAGCACGACGGCGGGAAGCGCGTGCTGATCTTCATTGTCCTGACGATCTGCAGCGATATCGGCGGTTATTTCGCGGGCATCACGCTCACCCCGTTCACCGGCGGCCACCAGATGGCCCCGGTCATCTCCCCGAAGAAAACCTGGGAAGGCCTCGCCGGGCTCCGCGTTCCTCTGCGTCGTGGCGGGCGGGATCATGCTCCCGGCGCTGCTCCACGGTCACTGGTGGCAGGGCGTCATCACGGGCATCGCGGCGCTGGCCGCCGCCGTCTTCGGCGACCTGGCCGAGTCAATGATCAAGCGCGACCTGGCCCTCAAGGACATGGGCACCCTGCTCCCCGGCCATGGCGGCATCCTCGACCGCATCGACTCCCTGCTCGCCTGCGCCCCGGTCGTCTGGCTCCTGCTCGCCCTCTTCGTCAAGTAGCGGCCCCGCCGCCCGCGCGAGCCAGGCAAACCCCGGCCAACGGCAAGGGCCGCCCCGGCCGCGACTCCCGCCCAGCTATCCGTTCCCGCCGCTTCCGCGCCGCATTATTCCGAACGGAATCATGCTCCGCCTTCTCGCGCCCCATGACTCCCGGGCGCGCCGACCCCAGAGCCACCAGCGTTATGGCCTTGCGGCACACGCGACCAGTACATTCCAGCCTTGCGGCACACACGGACGCATCTAGCGTCCCTGAGGCACCCAGAGCCAGTACATTCCGGCCTGGTGCGCCACAAGGACAGAACGACCGGCGTATCATGCGCCCCCGCATTATCAATAGTTATCTATTGTTCAGGCGGGCGGGATAGACGAAGCCACGCCCCCGTTCGGAATGACCCCAATTACCCGCGGCCGACCGCATCATGCGCGCAAACCCCAGCCCGGGACGGGGGTTTTCGCGTTTAACAACCCAATTTCAAGGAAGTTGAGGTGCGCCAAAACGGCACGGCCTTCAGGAAACGGAGACCCGGGCATGTCCTCTCGATGGCTGAGGAACCTCATCATCCTGCTGTACGTGGTTATCGGCGGCTTTATCGCCTGGGACCACGGCTACCTCGGAGTCGCCTGGCTGCGCGCGCTGGCCAGCGCCATCCTGGCGATCCTCCTCTGGTGGCTCGTCCTGCTAGGGGTCAACTTGCACGTCCACGGCTAACCGGGACGACGCGAGGGCTAAACCCGGCAGCGCAGCCGTCCCCGTGTGCCGTTGAGCCGGCCACCGCCGGCTCAACGGCACCCGGGGAGCGCCCCCTAAGCGCGGGGGAGTGACGATCCAGCTCCTGCCCTGCGCCGCCAGCCGGTTGACCAGGGTGGCGGAGCCGAAGTCCTTGGCCATCTGCCTGGACCGCTCGGTGATCGGGACGATCCACAGCCAGCGGACCGGATCGCCGTCGACCGAGAACCCCGACAGGTCGGGCACGGGCGGGCCGGCGAGCCCGGAAGGGTCATCGAGCAGCAGCACGCCCTCGTACCCGCCGCCGAGCGGGAAGGTGGACGGCTTGTCGTACCAGCGGACGCTGTGCCCGGGGCCGAACCAGGTCACCGAGCGCCACGGGTACCCCGCCAGCCAGAGGAACGCCAGCGCGGCGACCCCGGGCGGCAGCGTGGTCGCGACCGCGAGCTCGATCCGCGAGTACTCGGCGGGGTCGTCGACGACCTGCTCGACGACGGGCATCCGCTGCGCGCTCATCCCGATGGTGGACAGGATCGTGAACGGCCGGTCGGGCCCGGACGGCCGCTCGGAGATGCCGATCGCGGGCCGCTTGCCCGGCGCGCCGTCCCAGTAGTGGGCGCCGGGGCCGAGCCGCGACGTGAGGTGCCCGAGCGCGGCCGACTGGAACTGCGACCAGCCGCCGGCCGAGTTGCGCCACTTCCAGAACTCGGCGGCCCGCTCCACCCGGGGGCCGAGCGCGTCCATGGCGTCGTCGAGCGCCCAGGCGAACGGGGTCTGCCCGATCACGTCCCGGCTGTACCCGGGCATGCCGCGGCTGGAGTCCGCCCAGCCGGGGATCACGGCGAGCAGGGTGCCGCGCTCGAACAGCGCGACGCCGTCGCCCTCCTCGAACCACAGCGCCTGCAGGTTGGCCGGGTCGAGCGGCGGCCGGCCGCGCGGGTGCCTGGTGCGCCCGGCGGGCATAACGGGCGCCTGCCCGGCGTTGATCCTTTCCGGATCAGTAGTGCGCGGGGCGCGGACATGGTTGGCTATCCAGGTGGCGGCGATCACCGTCGTCTCGTCACGCAGGTACGCCGCCGTGGTGGTGCCGTCGAACTCGACCGTCAGCCGCCTGGACCCGTACGGGCTTACGCTGTCGAGCAGCGCGACGACCGGCGGGAACGGATCTGGACCAGACAGCATAATCGCCATATTCCCACTATCGCCCTGTTTGCCCTCCGTGATCAAGTACTCACTGAGCGGTAAACTCGCAGAATCTCGAACGGAGTCCTCGTGACACACCCGCCCCGCCATCTCGCCGATCTCGATCTGGCCGGCCGGCGTGCGGCTGTCACGGCACTTGGCGAGAAGCCGTTCCGCGCCGACCAGCTGTCCAGGCACTACTTCGCACGGTACACCGACGCGCCGGCAGAAATGACCGACCTCCCCGCGGGGGTTCGCGAGGCCCTCGCCGATGACCTGCTGCCCCGGCTGCTGACCTCCGAGCGGGAGCTCACCTGCGACAACGGCGCGACCCGCAAGATGCTGTGGCGGCTGCACGACGGCGCCCTGGTCGAATCGGTGCTGATGAAGTACCCGGACCGGGTCACGATGTGCGTGTCATCGCAGGCCGGGTGCGGGATGGGCTGCCCGTTCTGCGCGACCGGGCAGGCGGGGCTGACCAGGAACCTGTCCACGGCCGAGATCGTCGCCCAGGTCGTCGCCGGGGAGCGGGCCGTCAGGCAAGACGCGCCGGCGCATCCCACCAGCACCTCGCGCGTCTCCAACGTCGTCTTCATGGGCATGGGCGAGCCCCTGGCGAACTACAAGAACCTCCTCGGCGCGATTCACCGGCTGTCCGACCCGGTCCCCGGGGGGCTCGGCATCTCGCAGCGGAACCTCACCGTCTCCACCGTGGGCCTGGTCCCGGCGATCCGGCGGCTGACGGAGGAGAAGCTCACGGCAAGGCTCGCCGTCTCGCTGCACGCGCCGGACGACGAGGCCCGCGACGAGCTCGTTCCCGTCAACCGGCGCTGGAAGGTGGCCGAGGTCCTCGACACGGCCTGGGACTACGCCGCGGTCAGCGGGCGCCGCGTGTCCATTGAGTACGCGCTGATCAGGGACATCAACGACCAGCCGTGGCGCGCCGACAGGCTGGGCGGCCTGCTGGCCGGGCATCTCGCGCACGTGAACCTGATCCCGCTCAACCCGACGCCCGGCTCGAAGTGGACCGCCTCCCGGCCCGGCGTGCAGGAGGAGTTCGTCCGGCGCGTGGCCGACCACGGCGTCGCGGTCACCGTCCGCGACACCCGCGGCCGGGAGATCGACGGCGCGTGCGGCCAGCTGGCCGCGACCGTCACGGGCCGCTCGGTCGGCCCCGCCCGCCGCTCGGGCACCCCGCTTCTTCCCCTGGCCTAGCGAGACTCCTCCCGCTGGCCCAGCCGCCGCCACGGGCAGGCAGAATAACCCCGTGACGTGGTGGATGAGGCTTAAGCGGCGGGTCAACACGGCCAGGCGGGACGCGCTCTGGCGGGCCGTGCACTGGGGGTGGCGCGAGTTCCAGCAGGCCGGCCTGGTGACGGCGGACACGCCGGCCGGCCGGGCCTTCGCGAGGTTCGGCCGCGGCTCGATCATGGCGTTCCCGCCGGGGTCCGTCTTCGGCGAGGGCGGCATCGAGGTCGGCGAGGACACCCTCATTGGCCAGCTGGTCACGATCAGCGCGGGCACCGTGCCCGGGCAGGACCTCTGGGGCCTGACCCTGCTCACGATCGGGGACCGGTGCGTGATCGGCCGGGGCAGCCACATCGTGGCGCACGAGTCGGTAACGATCGGCGACGACGTCTGGACCGGCCCCTACGTCTACATCACGGACCAGAACCACGGTTACGAGGACCCGGACGTGCCGATCGGCCGCCAGTGCCCGGTCAACCGGCCGGTCAGCATCGGCGCGGGCACGTGGCTGGGCGCGGGGGCGATCATCCTGCCCGGCGCCGAGATCGGCCGCAACGTGGTGGTGGCGGCCGGCTCCGTGGTCCGCGGCGTGATCCCCGACCGGTGCATGGTGGCGGGAGTGCCCGCGACGATCGTCCGCGAGCACACCAAGGCCGGCTGGCAGCCGTCGCGCGGGCCGGGCCTGGACCGCAAGCTCGGGCCGGTCAGTCCGTCTTAGCCGGGGCGCCCTCGACGCCGACGCCCGCGACGCCGAGGTCGCTCAGCGTGGAGCGCAGCGAGGCGATGGCGCCGTCTAGCCGGGAGAGTCCGTCGCTGAGCGCCGAGTTGGTCAGCGCCCCGGAGGCGAGCGCCGCGGGCAGCCCGGCCAGCCCCGCGGCCGCCTCCTCGACGGCGGACAGCAGGGAAGACAGGTCGGAGACCGCGCGGAGCTGCCGCTCCTTCAGGTGCAGGTCGACGAAGAGCGAGACCTTCGCCCGCAGCACCCAGGGGTCGAACGGCTTGGAGATGTAGTCGACACCGCCGGCCGCGTAGCCGCGGAAGGCGAGGTCGGGGTCCATGCCCGCCGCGGTCAGGAAGATGATCGGCACGTCGGGGATGCGGCCGCGCTCCTTGATCCGCGCGGCGGTCTCGAAGCCGTCCATGCCGGGCATGACGACGTCGAGCAGGATGACCGCGAACTCGTCCTCGAGCACCGCGTCCACGGCCGCCTCGCCGGACCGGACCATGATGAGCTCCTGGTCAAGCGACGACAGGATCGCCTCGAGCGCGAGCAGGTTCTCGGCGCGATCATCGACGAGCAGGATCTTCGCCCGGTGGGTAGCGGCAGAGCGTGTCATGTCAGTAATCCCGGCCGTGGCCGCTGGAGCGCGGGGCCTGGGACATCGTGTCGTCCTCCCGGTGGCGATCGTGACTAGCCAAGTCTTTCACGTTCCCTTGAAACTTACTGCCGCAGCAGCTTTGTCGTTCCTCTGACCAGCAGTGTCATTATCCCAGCGGCGCAGAACGACAAGATCGACGCCGACATCCAGCTGGCCGGGGTGAACCCGATGTCGCGCCCGAACGCGGACCACGCCGAGGCCCACCAGGACACGTACCCGGGGTTGATGAGCTGGTAGATGACGAAGCCGGCGGCCCAGGGCAGCAGCATGGACCAGCGGGAGCGGGCGGCGGCCGACAGGTCCCACTGACGGCGCGGCGCTGGCGAGGTAATCGGCGAAGTAGTCCACGATCAGCACCGCCGACATCGGCACGAACACCGAGCCGAGCAGGGTGAGGAAGTTCTCGTAGTCGGCGATGTTCAGCCACAGCGCGCCCGCGGTGGTCAGCGCGGTGATCACCCCCGCGAGGACGCGCCGGTCCCACAGCGGCCGCAGGTTCTGGATCGAGATCGCGGTGGAGTACACGTCCGCGAACGACTGGTCGAGCTCCCGCGCGGCGAGGATCGCGAAGCCGAGCGAGCCGACCGGCAGCGCGATGAACGCGCCGAAGATGTCGCTCGAGTTCCCGTGCGCGACGGTGACCAGCGCGAGCAGCCCGATGACGTAGCACAGCACCTGGGTGACGCTGTAGCCGGCCATCGCGCCGACGAACGCCGCGCGCGGGCTGCGCGAGTGCCGCATGTAGTCGGCGGCGAGCGGCGCGAACGAGATGGCGACGGCGACGACCGTGTCGGTGGCGGCCCAGTAGCCGGACCAGGTGCCGCGGGTCAGCGCGGGCAGCGGGTGCCGCAGCAGCTGGACGAACAGGTAACACATCACGACGAGCACGGCGGCGGTGGCGTACCGGCGCAGCACGCGGATGGCGCCGAGCGGCCGGATGGTCAGCAGCCCGGTCGCCGCCCCCGCGATCACGACATATCCCCATTTGGGGACGGCGGGCGCGACCGTGTGCGCGGCCGTCGCGATCGTCACCAGCTCGAAGATGCTCCAGCCGAAGAGCTGCAGGATGTTCAGCGCCGTGGGCAGGTACGAGACCCGCGCGCCGAACAGCCCGCGCAGCAGGACCATGGCGGGCGCGCCCGTCTGGGCGCCGGGTATCCCGGACAGCGCGAGCACCGCGGCGCCGAGCAGCGTGCCGACCACGATGGCGGTCAGCGCGGCGAGCAGCGACAGCTCAGGGGTGCCCGTGCCGCCCGGCTGGAGCACGAAGATCGCGCCGGTGAAGCCGAGCAGGCTGACCCCGAGGTTGCCCCACAGGCCGAACTGGTCGAGCAGGCCGAGCGACTGCGGTACCGGCTCGGCGAGCGTCCGCCCGACCTCGGAATGACGGTCACCAGGGACGGTGACGAAGGTGTTCTCGCTGGTATCGGCGGAGCCGGTCTTCGCGGCCACGGCAGCCTCCCTACGCCGGAATTACCCGGACAGGTTCGGACGGTCGGCGGCGCGTGGGCCTGCCCCGCGAGCACAGTCTCGCGGTGCGGCGGCCAGCCACCCTCTCAGCCCGGTCAGCCCGAGCTCCCGTGTATTGAGTTGCGTAAATTTTAGCCGTCTACGTGCCGCGGGCAACAACCCGGGTCGGTGGCCGGGCGGTCCGCGCGGCCACGGGCCCGGCGCCGGCGGACCTTCGATGTCATCCCGAACGGGTGCGTGTGTCACGCCAACGGCCCGTTCCCCCGCCCGGGTGGCGGGGGAACAGGCTAGGCGTCCGGCTCTTCGGCCTTGGCGGAAGGGCGGCCGGGGCGGCGCATCTGGCGGGCGGTGTTAGGCATCCGGCCCGCCTCCCCGAGCGCCCGGCGGAGCAGGAACTCGATCTGGGCATTGGTTGATCGCATCTCGTCGGCGGCCCACTTGGCGAGGGCGTCATGGACGGCCGGGTCGAGCCTGAGCAAGATTTGTTTGCGTTCTGCCATGAGCGCGTCAGGAGTAGAGCGAGCCGGTGTTCACCACTTGCTGAGTGGCTTGCTCGCTGCAGAGCACGACCAGCAGGTTGGAGACCATCGCCGCCTTGCGCTCCTCGTCGAGCTCGACGACGTTCTCCTCGTCGAGCCGCTCCAGCGCCATCTTGACCATGCCGACCGCGCCCTCGACGATCTTGGCCCGCGCGCCGACGACCGCGCTCGCCTGCTGCTGGCGGAGCATGGCCCCGGCGATCTCGGCGGCGTAGGAGAGCCGGGTGAGCCTGGTCTCGATGACCTCCACGCCGGCCGCCTGCACCCGGTTCGCCAGCTCGGCGGAAAGCCGCGCGGTGATCTCGTCGGCGTTGTCCCGCAGCGACATCACGCCCTCAACTCCCCGGGCGTCGTAGGGGTAGCTGGAGGCGATGTGCCGCACGGCGGTCTCGGCCTGGATCGCGACGAACTTGAGGTAGTCGTCGACCGAGTAGGTGGCCTGCGCCGTGTCCTTCACCTGCCAGACGACCACGGCGGCGATCTCGATCGGGTTGCCGTCGGCGTCGTTGACCTTGGTCTGCGCCGTCTCCAGGTTCCTGATCCTGGTGGAGATCGGGATCCGGTTGGCGAACGGGTTCAGCCACTGCATCCCCGGCTCGCGAATCGTGCCCTTGTACTTGCCGAAGAGCTGCACGACGTGGGCCCGCCCGGGAGCGACGATCGTGACGCCGCGGAACACGAAGAAGAAGACGATGGCGAGCACCACGCCGATGATGACCAGGACCGCCTTCAGCGCGCCGGCGTGCACAGCGCCCTGCCAGAACAAGATGACCGCTACGATCAGCAGCACGAAGTCGCCGACGATCAGCAGCGGTCCCGCGATGTACCAGGCGGTGCGCTCGCGCATCGGCTGGGCGGCGGATTGGATGGCGGTTCCTGGGACTTGAGCCTGGGCTGTCATGCTGCCCACCTCCGAAAAGAGAATCTCTGATACCAGTTACCTATCATACTGATATCAGTTTTCCGGCGCAAGTCCCGCCCGCCGGCGTGTCCCGCCCCTCAAGAGCCCGCGACCGGCGCGCGCCCGGTTGCCCCGCGTGACTTGTGTGATGCGTGGTGACTCTGGGGGGCGTCGGCCGCCGCCCGCACCCAGCCGAGGTCGGCCGCGCCGTTAGCTGCGGAAACTTTTCCCAAGACGGAACATTGGCCGGCCCTGGCTTGTAAAGGTCTCCGCGCTAGGAAAAGTTACCGCGCTGACGCGGCGGGCCAGCGTTAAGCCTTGTGGTTATCGCGCAGCTTGGGGGTGAAGGTGTCGCCGCGCAGCGCCTCCTCGATCAGCAGCACGGCCTTGGCGGTGCTGGCGAGGCGCCGCCCCTCGGTCCGGTAGGCGGCGAGCACGGCATCGATCGCGTGCGGCGGCAGCGCCTCGCCGAGCTCGGTCCGCGCCGTGCGGTAGCCGTCCCTGGCGCCCTCCACGCAGGCCTGCGTATGGTGCCTGGCCATCGCGGCCAGCGCCACCGGATGCCGGCGCAGCACGCCATGCAGCCGGAAATCGGGCGGGACGACATCAAGAAGCCAGGCGATCGCGGTCGCCTCGAAGTCCTCACTGCCCGGCGGATGCACTCCGGTTGGCCAGCCCGGGGGTATGTACGCAGCCATGGCGTGATCATAACACCAGCTAGAACGACAATTCGAGTCATCCCCGCCCGCCTCACAGGTCACGAGGCTCGTGGTGCCGTTTGCGTGACTGGTCGCGTCCGTTAGCGTTGCCACGGGAACCGCCTCCAGGTCCCGGGCCGCGCACACCGGATCAGCGGCGAACGTCGCCCCTTCCGCTTCACCGGGATTTCGTAATAGAATCGTAAATCGTTCCCGCAGGGCAGGTGAGCGGTGTGGGGTTCTTCCGGTACGGCGAGCTGCCGTTGGTGCTGCTGGCGCTGCTCCAGCAGAGGTCCATGAGCGGCTACGAGATGCTGGGTGAGCTCGGGAGACTTTTCTCGCCCGGATACGTTCCGTCGCCGGGCAGCATCTATCCCGCGGTATCAGCCCTCAGCCGGTCCGGGCTGATCGGAGCCGAGGACGGCAACGGAAAGCGGCGGTATCAGCTGACCCCGGACGGCGAAAAGGCCCTGGCCATGCGCCAAGGTCAGCTCAGCGCCATCGAGGCTCGCTGTGGCGTTTACCTCCACGACCACCCCGACGTCGGGGCTGAGCTGCGCCGGCTCGAAACAGCCGTGACTGCCGTGTCGTCTCGAGCGGAGCCCGCCGCTTTGATACGCATCCTGCGTTCGGCAACCGCACGGGTGGAGGCCCTAGGCAACTCCAGGGAGGACCGATGACGTCCAGCGAAGACCCCTTCGAACAAGCCGCTCGCCGCGAGCAGGCCGACCGGCTGCACCGAGAAGCGAGGATCGCCTCGGTGCGCGACGGCATCGCCGGGGAAGGCAGCCGGGGCATGCGCACCGCGATTGTGGTGTTCCTCGGCCCGTATCTGCTCTGGTCCGCGCTGCGCGCCGCGAACCACGCCTGGTCAACCCCAACCGTCGGTAAGTCCATCCTCAATTTCTTCTTCGGATCGGGGATCCCGTTCGCGACCTACACGGCCTGGATGCTGCTCTTGGTGTGGATCTGGGCCATCACACTGGCAAGCGAGCACAGGACACCTAAAAGAAGCCGGTCCGCAAGAAGCTAGCCCGGCCGGCCGGGGCCAGCTGGCGATCACAGTCAGCGCGCAGGTTTAGCGCGCTTCGCCGCAACGGCCGCCGCCGCCACCGGGCCGGGAATATCGTCATCTCATGTCCAGCTCGCAGCCTCCCGGCTGGTACCCCGCCCCCGGTTCCCCGAACGTCCAGCGGTGGTGGGACGGGATCAGGTGGACCGGTGAGGTCCGTGACGCCGGCGACACCAGCAGCGCCGCCGGCGACCCGGCCGCCTCCGGATCCGGAGGCGGCCGGCCGGAGAAGGCGCCGGAGAAAACAGCCCCGGCCGACGGGCCGCAGGACGCGCCGGCGGCCTGGCGCGCCCCCGCGGTTGAGGCATGGCAGGCGAGGACGGCGCCCGATTCGCCGCGGCGGCGAGGCCGGTGGCTCGGCCGGGCGAAGCGCCGGCAGTAGCGTCAGCGATAGCGCCGTCAATACCCCCGGCAAAGTCATTGGTAACGGTCTAATCACCAGCGCCCTGCCAGGCGCGATGACATCCTTGGACCGGGACATGTCGAAATTTGTCTTGTTTTCGGCGATATCGGTATGGGGCGCCGTCGGCCTCGGCGGGGCCGCGAAGCAACGGAGGGAACTGAGCCAATGGCATCAGGCATGGTAGGAATGGACCTCGCGCAGGGCCAGCAGCTCGCGCAGAACTTCCGGTCGGGCGGCGCGGACCTGCAGGCCGCGGTCAGCAAGCTGGACAGCTTCGTCAGCCAGAGCGAGGCGTTCTGGAAGGGGCCGGGGGCGGACAAGTTCCGTTCGGAGTGGGCGTCGTTCAAGCCGCAGGCGCAGAAGATGATCGCCGCGATCCAGCAGGACGCCCCGCAGGCGGTCCAGGCGGCCGTGACCGCGATCTCGCAGGCAACCGGCGTGTCCTGACCGCGCACCAGAGCCACGAAGGCCCCGGACGCCAGCGCGGCGCCGGGGCCTTCGCCGTTCCTGGGGTAAGGCCTAGGACGGCAGCGCGACCTGCACCGGCGCGATGCTCCCGGGGCGCACGAGCAGCCCGCGGCCGAGCGGCCCCGGTCCCGCGCCCCTGGGCAGCCGGACGCCGAACAGGTCACCGTCCCCCGGCCCGGAAAGCGCGACGAAGAGCCCGCAGCGGGACTTCAGCGCGGTCCGCACGAACCCCGAGTAGATCCGGGACATGTCGTCGGTGGTGCCGGCCAGCAGCAGGCCGTGCTCGGCGTCCCGCCCGCTGACGATGATCTGCTCGAGCGTGAACGACGCCGGGTTGTCGGAGAGCAGCTCCGCGTCGTCGACCACCACGACGTACCGGTCGACGCCGGTGACCAGGGAGGTGACGTCGTCCGGGGTCAGGTCGGCGCCAAGCACGCCGAGGACCCCGGGTGAGCCCTCAAGCGACCGCAGCGGCGACCGGCGCGGCGTGATCGCGAGCACGGACGTCCCTGAACGCAGCAGCGAGGAGACCATCGCGAGCAGCGCGGTGGACCGGCCGCTGCGCGGCGGCCCGGCGACCACCACGCCAGGACCGTCGGCGCCGATGTCGATGCCCTGCGGGCCGAGCTCGTCGCCGCCCGCCCCGACCAGCGCCCACAGCGGCGAGGGCGGGGTGAAGGAAGGGTCAAGGGCCAGCGTCTCCGCCACGGTCGTCCTGACCGGCAGCAGGTCCGTGCGCAGCGGCCGCAGCCCGCTAGCCGGCCGCGGGAACCGCTCCGCGGAGCGCTGCGCGAGCCGGTACATCGCCGCCACCTGCGCCGGGCCCGACGGCTCGGCGTCGAGCAGCGCGACCTGCGCCTCAAGCAGCTGGGCCCCGGAAGCCTGGCCGTCGCCGAGGAACACCAGCCGGCCCGGCGGCTGGTGCGCGGGCATCGCGCGCGGGCTCAGCCCGGCGAAGCTGGCGTCTTCCCGGTCCGCCAGGTTGAGCACCATCCGCTGCTGGAACACGGTGCCGACCTGGCCGATCAGCGCGGCCCGGTCGGTGGTGACGGCGGCGCGCAGGCCGACGGCCGGGCCCTCGCGCAGGATCTGCAGCATCGCGTCGATGAGCCTGGCCGAAGTCGTACTGCTCGAACGCCGCGACGTACCCCTCCCACCAGTCGAAGAGCAGCAGCATCCACGGCAGCCGCCGCGCCGGGTCCGCCGTGTGCGCGCGCTGCTCGGCGACCCCGGCGAACCCGGAGGCCGCGAGCACCTGCTGGCGCCTGGTGATCTCGCCGCGCAGCGTCGCGACCAGCCGTTCCACCCGGTCGGTCTGGTCGCGCGACACCACGCTCCCGCAGTGCGGCAGCTGGGTGAGCGGCAGCAGCGAACCTGAACCGCAGTCGAGCCCGTAGATGTGCACGTCCGCGGGCGAGGCGGTCGCGGCGACCGAGCCGGCGAGGGTCCGCAGCACGGTGGACCGGCCGGACCGGGCCGTGCCCGCCACCACGAGGTGCCCGCCGTGCGCGAGGTCCAGGGACAGCGGCACCCGCTCCTGCCGGGCCGGGACGTCAACCAGGCCGAAGGTGACCGGCGGCACCTCTCCGGGAGCACCGGACCGGGCAGCGCCGGCGGGGATCTCCTCCAGCGTGATCGCCTGCGGCAGCGGCGCGAGCCAGGGGCTGCGCTGCTCCGCCACGCCGAGCCGCTTCGCCGCGCCCGCGATGGCGTCGACCAGCACCGACAGGTCGGTCGCCATGCCGTCGTCGCCCGGCGCGGCGCCGTCGGCCGCCCCGGACGGCGCCTGGCCGCCCGAGCGCGGGCCACGGCACGGGCACCGCCCTGGCCGCCTGCGCCTGCCCGCGGCGCGCGCCGGGGCGCCGCCCGCCGATCCGCGCGGACTGCACGGCGGCCGGCGCGGACGCGCCGGAGCGCACGTAGCAGCGGCCGGGCGTGGACCGCGCGATCCGCGCCGCGTCCGGCCCGTCGATCACGTCCAGCGACTCGGCGGCGTCGGTGACCCGCAGCGCGATCCGCAGGTTGGTGTTGGCCCTGATGTCCGCGCTCACCACGCCGGCCGGCCGCTGGGTGGCGAGGACGAGGTGCACGCCGAGCGAGCGGCCGCGCTGCGCGATGCCGACCAGGCCGGCGACGAAGTCGGGCAGCTCCGCGACGAGCGAGGCGAACTCGTCGATGACCAGCATCAGCCTTGGCAGGGGCTCAACGCGGCCCCGGCTGCGCGCCGTGGCCTCCCAGTAGTCCTCGATGTCCTTGGCGCCGGCGTGCAGCAGGATCTCCTCGCGGCGCTTGAGCTCGGCCGCCAGCGAGGCGAGCGCCCGCTCGGTGAGGTGACCGTCCAGGTCGCTGACCATGCCCACCGTGTGCGGGAGCCTGGCGCAGTCCTTGAACGCGCTGCCGCCCTTGTAGTCGATCAGCACGAAGTTCATCGCGTCCGGCCGGTTCGCCGCGGCGAGCGACGCGATCAGCGTCTGCAGCAGCTCCGACTTGCCCGCGCCAGTAGTGCCCGCCACCAGGGCGTGCGGCCCGTCCAGGCGCAAGTCCACGACGAACGGCCCGTCGGCGCCGACACCGATCGGCACGGCGGTGGTCCGCCCGTAGGCGTCCCAGAGCCCGAGCACGGACGAGACCGACGGGTCCGGCAGGCCGAGCAGGTCGAGCAGGCGCGCGCTAGACGGGATCGCCGCCTGGCCGTCCTCCCGGCTGATGTCCCTGATCGGCGCCAGCGCGCGCGCCGCGCGGTCCGCCCAGCCGGCGCCCACCTGGTCGGCGAGCACGAGCCCGGGAACGTGGGTGCCGCCGCGCAGCGTCACGTAGCCGGGGGCGCGCGGGTCCCAGGACACGACGGCCGCGCACTCCTCCGGCAGCTCCCGCTCGGTGTCGTCGATGCAGATGGCGCTGATCCCGGACATCCGCGCGGTGGCGAGCACCTGCGGCATGCCGGGGACCCGGCGCAGCGTGCGGGCGCCGTCGAGGACGACAAGGGTCCTGGGCAGGGAGTCCCCTTGCGGCCCGGGAGCGTGCGGTGACAGGTTCCGCATCCGCTCGGCCGCGTGGGCGGCCAGTTCCGCCACCCGGTGGGTCACGGTCTGCGGGTCGGCGCCGACCAGGGCCAGGCAGTCCGCCCCCGCGCGCGGTGTGCAGTGCGGCAGCCAGCGCACCCAGTTCCAGTGCTCGGCGGCGCGCGGGTCGTCGCTGAGGATCACGATGGACAGGTCGCGCGGGCTGTGCAGCACGGCGGCCTGGGTGACGAGCCAGCGGGCCAGTCCGCGGGACGCGTCGGCGTCGCCGGCGATGCCGACGACGCCGAGGTCCTTGAGCGACAGCGTCACCGGGACGTCGCGGTCGGCGGGCACGACGGGCGGCTCGGCGCTGTAGTCGGCCTTCTTGTCGAGGACAACCTCGATGCCGGACGGCTGGTCGGCCAGGCCGACCCGCAGCCGCAGCACGTCGTCGTCCGCCGTCCGCCGCTCCCACAGCCTGCGCCGCGGCCCGGTCGCGGTGAGCAGCACCTCGGCCGGGTCGGGCGCGTCGTGCCGGCGCTGCGCCTCCTCGGCGACCCGGGCGGCGGCGATGACGTCCTCAAGCTCGGCCCAGCGCTGCCGGTACTCCCTCATCGCCTTCTTGTACGACGACCGCCCGTGCCGCCGGTCCGACATCCACTGGCCGATGATCATGACCGGTGACATGAGCATGAACAGGCCGTATGTCCACTGGCGGGTCACCTTCACCATGACCGCGCCGAGCAGCAGCGGCAGCAGCGCCGCGAGCAGCTGCAGCCGGACCCGTTCGGCGCGCGTCGGCTCCGCGGGTACCTCGATCCGCGGCGCCCGGGCGGACGGCGCGATCCGCGGCGGCCGGTTGTAGGCGAGGCCGCCGTCGTCCGCGGCGGACAGGTGGGCGTCCGGTGGCTGAGGCTGGCGGACCTCGAGCACGTTCGCGCCGATCTTGATGATCATCCCGAACGAAAGGTTGCGCTGCCCCGTCACCCGCTCACCCTCGACAAGCAGGGGAACGGCGTCGGGGCCGGAGTGCAACGGCTCCACGACCACCGGCACGCCGGTGCCGCCAGGCCCGACCGTGAGCCGCGCCGCGTAGGCGGGCAGGCCGACCCCCGCCAGCCGGATGTGGCTGTCGGGCGACGCGCCGACGGTCACCGTGCCGTAGCCGAGCCGGTGCACGACCCCCGCGGACGGCCCGCCGATGAACCGGACCTCGACCACCCCGGTCGGCTCGCCGCGGACGGTCGCGCCCGCCGCGCGGTGATCGAGCGCGACGACGGCGCCGTCGCGCAGCATGCGCGCGGCGGGCGCCCACGGGTCGGCCTGCCCGCCGTTGAGCCAGAGCGCCTGCCCCGGCGCGGCCCGCGGCCGATCGCCGAAGCCGCCGGCACCGTGATTGGCGATGGAGATGACCGGCGCGAGCCGTTCCGCGGGTGCGGCCTGCTCACTCGTGACGGTGCCGAGCGCCGCGGCGACGTCGCCCACGGTCGCGTCGTCGTCGCCGCTGACCAGCACGTCTTGCGGCCCTTGGGTGGTTAGCGCCGTCAGCGTGACTCGCATCAAGTCCTCCGCCCTGTCCCCAAATCCGCGCAAGCGTGGACAGCTTATCGCCGGCAAGCCCGGCATTTCCGTTGATGAGACGAGCCAGGCGTGACGCGTCTGTTGCACAGAAGAGCGCGAAAATCATCATGCTGGCCGCTTTAATGGCAGTGCGTCTTGATTGGGGCAGTAGGGCCATTCCGTTGCGGCGAACGAGGAGAGGTCAATGGCACCGGTGGACGGGGGCAACTTTCAGGGCATCGACCCGTCAATGCTTCAGCAGTTGATTAAGTCATTGAGTAGCGGGGTGACCGGCGCCCAGCCGGTGGCCAGCTCGTACATCGGCCAGTTCAACCGGGTGGGACTCGACACCGGCCCGATCCAGAAGCTGCTCGCGGACTACGCGTGGGCGTCGCAGCAGCAGCCGATGCTGAACCGCCGCTACAGCCTGGCCTCGCACCAGCCGTCCGGCGACTTCACCGACGGCTGGACGGAAGAGGGCGCGGGCACGCTGTTCTACACGACCACCGCGGCCGCCAAGGGCGCGGGCACGGCCGACGCGAAGCAGATGCAGGCGTACCTCGACGCGCACGACTGGACGGGCATCCAGAAAGAGCTGGACGCCATGTCGCAGAACGGGGACGACGCGGACTACATGGCCGCCTTCTTCTCCCAGCTCGGTCCCAAGGGCCTGTACGCGCTGTCCGAGTACGCGCAGGGCGGCCCGAGCAGCGACGCGGCCAACGAGCAGGAAGTGCAGCAGATCGTCGGCTCCGGGCTGGCGGCGGCCAGCTTCGAGATGCCGCTGACCATGAGCTTCCTGCAGGGCATGGAGCCGGAAAACCCGGTCGACGGGTACTCGACGGAGCAGCTGCCCGGCGGCTGGGACACCGGGGCGCTCGCCCCGTTCCTCACCGAGGGCTCGTTCAGCAGCCAGTGGCTGCAGACGATCGCGCCCGCCGTGCTCTACCAGAAGGACGTCGAAGAGGGCGCGGCGATGCCCGGCGGCTACGACGCCATCTTCACGGCGATCGCCAGCAACCCGGACTTCGCGGCCCAGTTCTACCAGCAGAACTCCGGCCAGCTGGACGACTACATGACCGACCCGGTGCTCTACCACGACCTCGCGAGCGACCCGGGGTTCGGCAAGTTCCTCGAGGCGGCGACGATCCCCCCGCAGGGCGACACCAACACCACGCCGTTCACCGACAACGCCACGCACGTTCGTCCAGGCTGCTCGGCGGTGCGGAACGTCGGACACGGTGCGGCAGGTCGATGGCGGCGGTCACCGTCAACTACTTCGGCGACGTGAGGGCACGGTGACCGCCGCCGCCCCGGGCGCGGGCTCCACCATGGGCCTGAACGCCGACGAGTGGGGCAGCGTTCGTCCAGAAGCCATGCAGGACAAGACGGCCGCCGCCTTCCTGATGACGTCCTACGCCAACTGGCGGACCGGCAGACCGACGACAGCCTGCCGAGCAACGGCCAGGGCGACGGGCCGAACACGCCATACGCACGCCGGGTACTGGAACGACCAGTCGCTTCGGCGTGCTCGACTACTTCTTCGCGTCCAACTACCAGGCGGCCGGCGCCAGGCGGGCGAGGACGGTGGCGGCATCGTGGGGGTCCTGCGGAAGCGTTTAACGCGGGCGCCGGCGACGCTGCTGACCAGCGTGGCCTTCAGCGCGTCCGGCCCGGAGGCAGGCGCCGCGGTCATCACGATGGACATGGTCGAGGACGCGGGCAAGGACGCCTTCTCCAGTGCGGCCGAGAGCGCGTCTCGGCAAGACCACCGAGGCCGCTCGCCGACCTCTCGTCGCCGGCGCCCGGCGCCGCGACGCCGCGGACGAAGTCTTCCAAACCTCACCACGTCCAGGGCCGCTGGTCGAGCGAAGGCCAACCGCTGTGGAACCAGTCCGTCGCAGCGACGGCAGGAGTACCGCGGAGGACTTCCCGCCGGTCTACTACAACGGCGTGCAGTACACCGGCAACCCGAAACAGTACGAGCAGCAGTACGGCGGCACCTTCCTGAACTCGGACGGGCAGGTGATGCGACCGACCCAGATGAACGCCCAAGGCGCTCGCCGCGTACAACGCGTGGCTGCAGGACCCGGCCATCGTTCAAGGTGGTTGCGGAGCGTTCAGCGCCGAATCACAAGGGGCGGTCAACAGCCTGTACTCCTCGCAGATGACCGGAGGCGGGAGCGGCTGACATGCTGGCTAGCGTCGGGCCGGCCACGCCGTGGCCGCCTAGCCGTTGCGGCCGGCTCCGCCGCCTGCGTCGTGCTGGCGGGCTGCTCTTCCGCGCCGGGCGCGCAGGCACAGGCGCAGGCACAGCGCTCGGCGGTGCTGCCCGCCGCCAAGGCAGCTGTACAGCCAGGTCACCGCCTCCGGCGTGGCTGGATCGGCAGCATCATCGGCGGCTACGAGGACCTGCGGGACGGACGACCCGCTGTCCACGCCGTCGAACGGCAACTCGCTCCAGTACACGGCGTCCAGGAGCTGATGACCCCGTTCAGCAGGAGCGCCGCCTACTCCGGCCTTCCGGCGGCAGGTGGTCGAGGCGCTCGACGGGATCGGCTGGCGCCTGCGGCCATGACCGGGAGCACCGCGGCGGCCACCTACTACACCGGCCATCGCGACGGCATCGACCTGCGGCTGATAGAAGCCGAACCGCCGGCCTCGGGGCGACGGCGACGATCTTCCTCAGCGGCAGCTGCTTCGACGCGGGCTCGTCCGTACAGCAGCTCAGTCGGGAAAGGCACGGACTACAGCGCCTCCGAGCCCAAGCCGACCGCGACACCCACGCCCCAGTACTCATAGCCCCAGCACTCATAGAACAGAGAGATCTTTCTGCCGACCCCCAGTGAGGAGCACAGGTAGCGATGTCAAGCACTAGCAGCGGCAGCACCAGCAGTAGCGGCACGGTCCCGAACCCGATGCACGAGGCACTCGCCCAGCTCTACGCGCGGCTGCAGGGCGACGCGGCCACGATGAGCAACGCGCTCAAGCCCGCCGACCAGCAGATGGCCGCGGGCGGCACCTGGGTGGGCACGGCCGCCAAGGCCTGGGGCAGCCAGCTCGACGGCTACTCGGGCGACTGCGCGACCCAGGTCAACGCCATGCTCGCGGACGTCTCGGCGGCGCTGGCGGCCGAGCCGGCCCAGGTGACCCTGACGGAAGCGGAAGAGAAGTCGAAGCTCATGATGATGATGGAGCGCGGCTACTAGCCGTCGGCGGGGAGGACGCCGTGACGCTCCCGTGGATCATCGGCGCCGCCGTCGCCGGCGTGCTCGCCGGCCCGCCCGTCCGGGCCGGCGTGCTGGCCCGTTACGGCGTCGCGCCGCCCGCGCTCGCGGTGGAGGCCGCCGCCGGGCTGGCGCTCGCCGTCACCGCGGCCCGCGCGGCGTCGCCCTGGCCGCTGGCGGGCCTCGGCTGGCTCATGCTCTGCGCGGTGGCGCTCGCGTTCATCGACGCCGCGATCCGCCGGCTGCCCGACCCGCTCACCGGCGCCGCGTTCGCCGGCACCCTGGGCTTCCTCACGGTCGCCGCGTTCACCGGCGGCGGCCACCCCGGCCAGCTCGGCCGGGCGGTGCTCGCCGCCGCCGCCCTGTGCGGCTTCTACCTCGCCCTGTTCATCATCAGGCCGTCAGGCATGGGCCTCGGCGACGTCAAGCTCGCCGCCGGCGTCGGCACCGCCCTCGGCTGGCTCGGCTGGCAGGCCCTGGTCGCCGGCACGTTCCTCGCGTTCGCGCTCGCCGCCGTCTACGGCATCGCGCTGCTCCTGCTGCACCGGGCGAGCCGGACAAGCCAGCTGCCGCTCGGCCCGTTCATCGTCCTCGGTACCCTCGCGGCCCTCGCCATCTGGTAGCAGGCGGGGCAGGCGAAGTCCGCCCAGATGTCGATGGCAGCATCGCCGGGTCGCCTTACCCGGCCAGGGCGGCGGCGATCGCGTCCGCTACCGGGGTGGTGGGCCAGCCTGCCAGGCGGGACAGGTCGCCGGTGGTGAGGGCGAGCTCCCCGGCGGCGATGGAGGCGTCGATGCCGGCCATGACGTGGGGGAGCGGGTCGGGCAGCCCGGCGCCGGACAGCATCGCCGCGTACTCCTCGCCGGTGACGGCATGGTAGGGAACGTGCCGCCCGGACTGCTTGCTGACCTCGGCGGCGAACTCGGCGAAGCTCCACGCGGTGTCGCCGGACAGCTCGTAGACGGTGTCCTCGTGGCCGCCGGAGGCCAGGATGGCGGCGGCCGCTGCGGCGTAGTCGGCGCGTGATGCCGAGGCAGCCGGCCGTCGCCTGCGGCGCGGACCAGTGCGCCGCGCTCCAGCGCGGCCGGGATGTTCATCGTCACCATCTCGTGGTACAGGCCGTTGCGCAGCAGGCTGTACGGGACCCCGGAGGCGCGGATGGCGTCCTCGGTGGCGCGGTGGTCGTCGGTGACCGGGCCGCCCTGGAGGCCGAGGGCGCTGGTGTAGGCGAGCAGCGCGACGCCTGCCTTGACGGCGGCGCCGAGGACCGCCTTGTGCTGGGCGGCCCGGTCCAGGTGCATCTCGCTGCCCGAGATCAGCAGCACCCGGTCGCCTGCCCGCAGCAGCCCGTCGAACGACTCCGGGGAGTTGTAGTCCGCGACGGCGAGGGTCACTCCCCGGGCGGCGAGGTCGCCGGCCTTGGCGGGATCGCGGACCACCGCGGTGACCTCGGAGGCCGGGACGGTGGCGAGCAGATGGTCGATGACCAGGCGGCCGAGCTGGCCGCTGGCGCCGGTGACAATGACGCTCACGTGGGAACTCCTAATTTGAGATACCATCAATTTATCTGGACGGTGGCGAGCCTACCTTAAGTTGATGGCGTGTCAAGATAATGGGGTTGCCTGCATGAGCAGCGGAGAGGGACTAGCCGGGGAACGGCCCCTGCGCGCGGACGCGCGCCGCAACATAGAGAAAGTGATGGAGGCCGCGGCGGAGGCCTTCGCCCGGGACGGGCTTGACGTTCCCCTGGAGGACATCGCCCGCAGCGCCGGCGTGCGCGCGGGCACCATCTACAACCGCTTCGGCGGCAGGGAGGGGCTACTCGACGCGGTGGTCGCGGACGTCGCGGCCGGCTGGCTGCGAGCGGTCATCGACCGCGCCACCGGGCGGGGCACGGCATGGGGCCGGTTCGCCGCCTTCGTGGAGGGGATGTGCGAGGAGCAGGCCGCGGACCCCGTCTTCAACGACGTCTTCTCCCGCCGCTACCCGGACGCGCCCGCCCTGCGGGCGGTCTGCGACCAGTCACTGGCCTTTGGCGCCGAGCTCATCCGCGACGCCCAGTCCTGCGGCACGCTCCGGCCCGGCTTCTCCGCCGGCGACCTCGCGCGCATCTTCTCGGTCAACGCCTACCTCGTCCGCGACCGCCCGGCAGGAGACGACGGCTGGCGCCGCACCCTCCAGTTCACTCTCGACGGCCTTCGCGCCCAGCCTGATGGCACCTCAGAGTGACGCGGGACGCCCGCCCGGACGCTGCCAGGCACTCCGGTTCGCCCTAGGACCAGGTACGTCCAGATGCGGTGAGACCAGCTCCGCGCGGTGCTCCCGCCGGGCCTGGCCGCCCGGCTGGACCTAGGCCGGCTGGCCCCGGTGTCGGCCAGCTTCGTCGACGAGGCCCTTAAGTGGCGCTACTCCGACCTGCTGTTCACCGCCCCACTCGACGAGGCCTGGCCGACGTCGCGGGTCGCAGCCGTCTCAGCCGGGAGCTGACCCCGTCGGCGCTGGTCACCCTTGTGCTGCACTTGTGCAGACTCGCTGAACACCCACCACCCGTTCGGACTGAAAGCTACTTTCGGCTGAACGGATGGCGGTCCCTCTCCGTGTCCCGGCTCAGCTTGGTCTTCAGGCGTTCGGGCGCATCAGGCGGGCGTTGGCCTGTTCGATTTCGGTGGAATCACCGGCTGGTCATGGTGACGCTGGCGTGGCCGCTGCCCGGCACGAAGAGCAGCGACGCGGCCACGCCGGGAGCGCTGCCGACGAGGCTGGCCATGCTGTTGTCCGGATGCAGCGGCCAGCCGAGGCCGAAGCGGGGACCGGGGCTACCGGCGGCGCCTGAGGCCGGAGCGCCTCGGCGGCCGGTCGGCGGGAAGCAGTGAGTCCCACGCAGCGCCGAAGCGTGCCGGTCAGCCGCGGTCGCCCACAGGCCGCCGACGGCGGGGACGACCAGAACTGCGCGGATGCCTGGGCCGGAGCGGCCGGCGTCGTCGAGCTGGTAGCCGGTCACCGCGTCCCGCTCGGGCCAGCTGACGGGGAAAAGGAGTCGGTCATGCCGAGCGGCCGGAGCACCAGGGACTCGGCCGCGTCCTCGTACCGTGTCCCGGTGGCGTCGGCGATGAGCTGCCCGAGGGCCGCGTAGCCGCCAATGCTGTAGCGGGCGGTATCACGCGGTCCGGAACAGGGCATGACCGGGCCGACCAGCGAGATCAGGTCCGTGATCGCGCTGCCGAACAGGTTCTCCGGGTTGTCGACCCCGCCGGTGTGGCCGAGCAGGTCGCGGACGGTGACCTCCCCGTCGGCCAGCCGGACCGTGCGCAGGTACCGGTTGGCCGGGGCGTCAAGCTGGAGGAGTCCCTCGGCCACCAGTCGCAGCGCTGCGGTGGCGGTGATGACCTGGGTGATCGCGTAAGCCGGGAACCGGTGGCGAACGCCGAGCGGCTCGGGCCGCTCTGAGGCTGGCCCAGCCGAGCGCCAGGCTCCCATGCCGATTCCCCGGCATTCCCGGTGCCCGCGATGCTGGTGTCTGTACCCGCCATCAGGAGTCCGGGCAGGCCGAGTTCGGCGAACGTTTCGCGTGCCACCGCCATCGCCTCGGCCGGTACCTGGCCCGCGGTCACGGCGGGCGGGGCCGCCACCCGCTCGTCGGTGACGAGCTGACTGAGCCGGTCAAGCTGGAGCGAGGTCAGCCGGTGCGGCGGATCAGCCTCGGCGAACGCCTCCACCTGCAGTCCGCCAGCCTGAGTCCGCACGCTCCGGCTCGTGGGCTCCTCGATACGACCAGGTCCTCGTGGGACAGCGATGGCCTGATCAGTATGTCGGTGATCTTGTCGAGCGGCGCCGCCGAGAGGATTCCCCGGTGAAGTGCTCGCGCCGTTCTTCGTCGGGGGCCGCACCCAGGTGGGGCTGTCCGCGTCCCTGAACCGGGAGATCAGCCACCGCACCTGGGCGAGTGCCAGGTTCTGCCCGGCCTGGTCGGTGGTGACGGTTTCCTTCAGCACGGCCCAGCTCGACAGCCCGTGCTCGCGGGCCACGGCTAGCTGGGCGTCGTGCAGGGTGGCGAACTCACCCGCGGCGAGGCGGCGCTCGGCTTCCAGCTTGAGGAGCGGAGGCTTGGCTGCTCGGGAGCTCACGCGTCTGATCGGACATGGCAGTCCTTCCTCAGCGCCCGCGGGTCCGCGACATCGGGCCAGGAAGATCTGCCGTCAGGTGGTGATGCACAGCCGGTGAGCTTGAAGCTCTGCCCGCGGACCCAGAGGCAGCCGGAAACCGCCGATCACAAGATTACATCTCCAGCAGGCAGATCCGTTGTTCGGGAGCGGTTTGGCGCATCGGCTGTTCCCTGGCAGGCCCGCGAGCGGTCATCCGGCAGCGCGTGCCCAGGCGTTTCTGAGGGCAAGGATCTCGGCGGTGCTGTTCTCCCGGGCATGTACGGGATGTCCAGTGCGTAGCGCATCCGCTCGCGCGGAATCCGGCGGTGCACCCCGGCGGCGTCTTCGAGGATCTTGCGGTACAGCGACGCCCCGTCCATGCAGAAGACGTCAATCAGCACAAGCCGCCCGTCGGCGGCTCTGCGGATGTGGGCCTCGTTCAAGTCGCACCTGCCCCACCAGGGCGTCGACTTCCGGTACCCCGCATCGATCACCTTCGCTGCCCGGCGTTCCTCCGCGAACTCCGCATCACCGGCCGCGGTCCGCCACTGCTCGGCGACCTGCCCGCACCGCATGGTCCACGGGAGCGGCGAACTCCAGGAAGACGACCGAACCGCCGCCCTCGAGGCCGGCGGCCAACTCGATCCTCGGCAGCCATGGGTTGCCGCGCACTCGCGGCACAGGTCTACGAATGCCCAGTAGGCCGGGTCAAACGGGCATACCCTCGCGGCGAGGGTTCCCTCCGGGGACCGCAGCGCCACCGCCCAGTCGCCCACCCCGCACGGCACCCACCCCCCGGCGGCCAGCTCGGCCAGGAGCTGGCGATGAGACAGAGACTTCCAGGGCAGGCCGGGAACGGAGGAAGGCCTGCACTCAGTTCAGGCACCGCAGCAACATACCGGCCCGCCGCCGGGCGACGCACCTGATTTACCTGGCCGCCATCGACCATCGATGCGGCCCGCCGGCATAGCCACCCCGTCATCTGACCCGCGGGACCCGGCCTCGTCCCCGGTGATCTCGTAAAGCAGAGCGGGTGTGGCCAATGCGAGGATGCGGCCGGGCGGTCTCGTGCATCGGATGAACAGAATTGGCGATTCTGCACCGCGCAGGCCATCGGCCCCTGAATCGGGGTTGACATCGAAGGCGTATCACAGCACTCTATAACCATCTCGTTTAAGAACAAGGTGGTTATGAATGGTAACGGACCGGCTCAGCCTCGTGTTCGGGGCGCTCGCCGACCCGACCCGCCGGGCAATCTTGACCCGGCTCGCCGAGGGCGAGGCGACCGTCGCGGAACTCGCCGCGCCGTTTGCCGTGTCCCAGCCCGCGATCTCCAAGCACCTGAAGGTGCTTGAGCAGGCGGGCTTGATCTCGCGGAGCCGGCGGGCCACCGCCCGGCTCAGCCGCCTGGAGGCCGAGCCGCTCCGCGAGGTGACCACCTGGCTGGCCCGATACCAGCGGTTCTGGGACGAGAGCCACCAGCCGCTCGATGAGCTGCTGGCGGCACTGCAAGCCGGCGAGGAGCGAGATCCCGGCCGTGACCCGGCGGCGACAGACGAAAGGAAGCAACGATGAGCAAGACTGAGATCACCGCAGAACCCGGCGTCCCGATGATCGTCCTCACGCGCGAGTTCGACGCGCCGCGCGAGCTCGTGTTCCGCGCCCACACCGATCCGGACCTCCTCGTGCAGTGGCTTGGCCCGCGCGAGCTGGCCACGGCCGTCGACCGGTACGAGGTCCGCAACGGTGGCGCCTGGCGTTACGTGCAAACCGACGCCGAGGGCAACGCCTACGGCTTCCACGGCGTCTTCCACGGCGACCCGTCGCCGGACGCCATCGTGCAGACCTTCGAGTTCGAGGGCGCCCCCGGTAACGTCTGCCTGCAGACCGCCACCTTCGCCGACCGGCGCGGCAAGACGCTGATGCGCACCGTAGCCGCCTTCCAGTCAGTGGAGGACCGCGACGCGATGGTCGCCTCCGGCATGGAGCGCGGTGTCCACGACTCCGGCGAGCGCCTGGCCGAACTTCTTGCCCGGCTGCAGGCGAGCTGACCTCGCGGCCAACCATCAGGCGCCGCTGACCGGCACCAATCCCGCCCGCCCGACCTGGCCGGGCGGCCAGAACAGGAGACAGTAATGGCCAATCTCGTCCTCACCATGACCATGAGCCTCGACGGGTTTTTCTCCGGACCCAATGGCGAGCTGGACTGGATGACCCAGGCGCCAGATCCCGACTTCAGCCGCGACAACGTGGCCTTCTTCGACCGCTTCGACCGGGGCTTCATCGGCTACCCGACAGCGTCGGGGATGCTCCCTTACTGGCTCAACGTGGCGGGCAATCCGCAGGCCCCGCCCGACGAGCGCGCCCTCGCCCAGGCAGTCAACCGACTGCGCCCCTTCCTCATCTCCACCTGGAGGAACCCGTCCCGTGGCCGAACGCCGAGCTTCTCGTCGTCCACGACGACGAGCAGCTGGCCGACGCCGTGCGCAAGGAGAAGGCAACGCCGGGGAAGGACCTCGGCGTCCCCGGCAGGATCCGCACCGCCCAGACCTTCGTCCGGCTCGGGCTCGTCGACGAATACGTCCTCACCGTGCATCCGGTCGCGCTCGGCACCGGCAAGCGGGTGTTCACCGGCGAGACCCGCCTCGAACTGGCCTGCGCAAGACCTACCGCTCAGGGGTGATCCGCGCCACCTATCGTCCCGTCCGCTGAACGCCCACCGCGTACGGTTCCGTGGCGGACGTTCCGCTGGCGTGGCCGGGGCGGGCGGACTAGTGCATGCAGCCCTGGGTGGATACCGGCGCGGTCGCGCTGGCGGCCGCCTTGGCGTCGGCCTGTACGTACGAGGCGGTCAGCGCGAACCCGGTGTCCGGCACCCCGGACTGCACCTCCTGCACCACGCCGTCGACGGTTCCGTTCGGGCTCAGCAGCGGCCCGCCGGAGTTGCCTGGCTGGATCGCCGCCCGGATCTCGTAGACCTGCCTGTCGACGTGGCCGGCCTGGTAGATGCTCGTGCCCTCCGCCTGCACCGCCGCGGCGATCCGGGCGGGCACAGCCGTGAACGCATGGTCCAGCGGATAGCCGGCCACTACCGCGTTATCGCCAGGGTTCGCCTGCGTGCTGAACCGCAGCGGGGCCGCGTTCAGGCCAGGCACGTCCAGCACCGCGATGTCGGCTCGCGGGTCGTAGAAGACCACCGTGGCGCGATACGTCACGCCGCCGGCCGTCGTCACCGTCTGTCCCTGGTTCATCCCGGCGACATTGTGCGCGGCCGTGATCACATGCTGGGGAGCATAGACAAAGCCTGATCCCTCGATCGCTCTGTAACCGCAGCTCAGCGACGAGCCAGAACCAGTGATCTTCACGACGCTGCTGCGCGCCGCCTGGACGCCGGGGCTGTTCAGCGCCGCGGGGAAAGAGCCGCGAGCGCCGCCAGGACCTGCCTGCGGTCCTCGGACAGCATCACGGCTTCTTCCGCGGTCAGCGGCGGGCAGGGCGATTGCCTTTCTGCGTGACGGCGGATCAGCAGCCGCCGCCGCACCGCGTTACGGCAGCTGTTGACCACCGCGGCGCGCAGGTAGGGCAGCAGGTCACCGTCCACCGGGCGCCCGCGCTGGTGCACGCGCACGAACACGTCCTGGACGACGTCTTCCCCGGTTCCCCTGTCCCCGACGATGAACGCGGCCAGCCGGACGAGGTCGGCGCGGTGCAGCCGGAACGCCTCACCGAGGTCCCCCGGGGGATGCAGCGTGGGTTTCATGCACACCACACAAACTGTGCCCCGCTTTGGTTGCCCGCCCGTGGAAAACTACTACGCCGCGATGGCCGGGCCCCGTAGCGGGGGCCCGGTGGTCGCGGCGCGGCCTCATTGCTCGCGAGGCCCGACGTTAGTCGGCTCGCGGCGCACACCGGCCGAGGCCAGCTCGGCAGGCTCCACGTGCAGCCGGGGCAGTATCCGGTCCAGCCACCCGGGCAGCCACCAGTTGGCCCGCCCGAGCATGTGCATCAGCGCCGGCACCAGGACGGTGCGGGCGACGTAGGCGTCGACGAAGATGGCGGCGGCGAAACCGAGACCTATCTGCTGCACGGGCACTCCTAGGCCGCCGACGATGAACGCCGCGAACACCAGGATCATGATCAGCGAGGCGGCGGTGATGACCCGGCCGGTCTCGGCCTGGCCGCGGATCACCGCGCGTTTGTTGTCGCCGGTGAGCGTCCACTCCTCGTGCATGCGGCTGACGAGGAAGACCTCGTAGTCGGTGGACAGGCCGAAGAGTACGGCGAACATGATCGCGGGGATCCACGACTGGGTCGGCGCTGCCTGGGCGAACCCGAGCAGCGACTTGCCCCAGCCGAACTGGAACGCGGCGGTCATCACGCCCAGCGCCACACCGAAGGACAGCAGGTTCAGTATCGATGCCACCAGCGGGATGAGCAGGCTGCGGAAGACGACGAGGAGCAGGATGAAGGCCAGCCCGATGACCACGGCCAGGAACTGGGGCAGGCTGCCGCTCAGTGCCTGGGTGTAGTCCTGGTTTTCCGCTGTGGTGCCGCCGATGTGGATCGCCAGCGTGCTGCCCACCTCCGCCCGGGAACGCCGGCCCGCAGCCGGTCAAGCGTGGTGGTGGTCTGGGCGTCCTGCGGTCCGGTGGTCGGGAACACCTCGGCGACCTCGGCCTTGCCGTTCGGGCTGAGCTGCGGCTGGGTGACCCCGGCCACGCCCGGCTCGCCGCGGGCCGAGGCGAGGAACGCCGCGAAGCGCGCCTGGTCGGCGGGACCGTTGACCTGGCCGACCACGTCCAGCGGTCCGTTGAAACCGGGTCCGAATCCCTTGGCAAGCAGCTGGTAGGCCTGGTAGCTGGTCGATGACGCCGGGTCGACGCTGGCGTCCTGAATTCCGGTGCGGAAGCTGAGCACCGGGATGGCGAGGATTACGATCACCGCCAGCGCGAGGATGCCGGGGATCAGCGGCCTGCGGCCGAGTCCTTCGGCCCAGCGCCGCCAGAAGGTTCCGGTCTGCTCGACCTGGCGCCCGTCCTGGACGAGCAGGTTGCGCTCGGCTCGCCGCAGCACCTTCAGGCCCAGGAAGCCCAGCATGGCCGGCAGCAGGGTCAGCGACGCGACCATGGTCAGGACCACCACGAGCGAGATCGTCACGGCCACGCCGCGTAGTGAGGGGTCTGGCAGGACGAGCAGCCCGAGCAGGGCGGCGCAGACGGTCAGCCCGGCTAGCAGCACGGCCCGGCCGGAGGTGTTGAGCGCGGTGACCGCGGCGTCCTCGGCGTCTTCCCGGCGAGCAGCCCGTTGCGGTGCCGGCTGACGACGAACAGCGCGTAGTCCACGCCCACACCGAGCGCCACGATGACGGCGACCAGCGGCACCCAGCTCGCGATGGCGATGGCGTGCGTGAGGATGTTGACGATCGAGGTGCCTACTCCGATCGCCACCAGCGCCGAGATCAGCGGGAGGACCGCGCCGTACACGGAGCGCCTGAAGGCAAAGAACAACACGACCAGCGCGGCCACGATCCCCAGCAGCACGCTGGTGTAATCCGCGTTCGGCGTCGCGACGGTCTCGATCGCCCCGCCGCCGAGTTGGACGTTCAGCAGCGTGCGGTCGGCGGACTGCGCGGTGTTGATCAGCGTCGTGACGGCGGCGGCCGGAACGCTGTTCGCCTGCTCGTCGAGGGTCACCGTGCCAAGGCCGATCGTGCCGCCGGAGCTGATCTGGCCGCCCTGACCGTAGGGAGAGACCACAGAAACCACGTGCGGAAGCTTGGCGACCCGGGCGAGCATGGACGCGACCGCGGCCTCGGTGCCCGGTGAGCGCAGCGTGCCGTGCTTGGCCTGCACGACGACCTGCTCGCTGTCGCCTGCCTGGGCCGGGTAGTTCGCCTGGAGCACGCTCAGCGCCCTGGCGGAGTCGGTCCCCGCCACCGAATTGCTTTCGTTGTATACCGACCCGACCGCGCGGCCGATGGCGAAGAAACCGATCAGGGCTATCAGCCATATGGCCAAAACGGCCTTTCGGTGCACGAGGCACCAACGGGCGAAGCCAGCCATCGCCTTGTCCTTTCCGGGTGTTCAAGTCATGGACCTGCTCATGCTTGCCATGGTGGGCGGCCGGCGCGGAAATGGCATCGGGCCAGCATCGGCTTCCCGCGTACGTCAGCCCGCGTAGCGAGCAGGCGCCGGGTACGCAGGACGTGCAGTCGCGGATGCGTTACTCGTGCGATGCGCCTGGCCAGGCGGCTGGTTACGCTTTAACCGAGATGAGAGAACCAAGCGCCGCTCCACCTGGATGGGCGTTCCGGCGCAGGCCTTCGCGCTGGCGGACGCCGGGCTTGCGCTGGGATATCGCGCTCCCGCTGGTGCTGCTCGCGGCGGTGCTTGCGATGGCCGTTTTCGCTCCCGGCAGCTGGCACCTGTTCAGTCCGGCGCGCTCCTACGGGCCGCTGGACTGGGTGCTGCTCGTGGTCGGCCCGCTCTCCCTGCTCGCGTGGCGCCGCCATCCGATGCTGGTGCTGGCGGTGACCTTCGCCGCGACCTTCTCGCCGTCGAACAGCGGCTTGACTCATCTGAGCTTCATCATCGCGTTCTTCCTGGCGCTTGCCGCCGGCAAGCGGAGCGTGGCCTTGCCGGCGCTGGCGCTCAACTACGCCTGGATCATCTGGCTCGCCCCGCTCGCCGACGACTACCCGGTTCCGCCGGCCAACGACGCGCTGCTGCTCGCGGGGTGGCTGCTGGCGGTGGCGATCGCGGCCGAGGCAACCAGGATCCGGGGCGAGCGGGCGGCCGCGACCAGGGCCGGCCGTCAGATCGACCAGCGCCGCCAGCGGAGCGAGGAGCGACTGCGGATCGCCAGGGAGGTGCACGACGTGATCGGACACAACATCTCGCTCATCAACGTCCAGGCCAGCATGGGCCTCGACCTGATGGACAGCCAGCCGGAGCAGGCACGCGCGGCGCTGAGCGCCATCAAGTCGGTATCGAAGGAAGCACTCGAGGAGCTGCGCACGATGCTGACGACGCTGCGCCTGGACGACGATGTCGTCCCGCGCTCGCCCGCCGCCGGACTCGACCGGCTCCCCGAGCTCATCGATGCCACCAGGGCCGCCGGGTTCACGGTCGAAGTCGAGGTCACGGGAACGGCGCCGCCGCTGCCCGCGGCCGTACACCTGGCGGCGTACCGCATCATCCAGGAGTCGCTGACCAACGTGACCCGCCATGCCGGGCGGGCTCGGGTCACGGTGCGGGTGGCCTACAGCGACGCGGAGGTGTGCCTCGAGATCGAGGACGACGGGACGGCCCCCGCCGGCGGGGGCCGGATCGGCACGGGGAGCGGGATCACCGGCATGCGAGAACGGGCCGCCGCCCTCCGCGGCGACCTGTCCGCCGGGTTCAGGCGCAACGGCGGGTTCCGGGTCAGCGCACGGCTTCCGGTCAGGCCGGCGCCATGATCCGCGTGCTGCTCGCCGATGACCAGAGCCTGGTCCGCGCCGGTTTCAAGGCGCTGCTCGACGCCCGCGACGACATCGAGGTCGTCGGCGAGGCGGCCGACGGGTTCGGTGCCGTGGACCTGGCCAGAAAGCTCCGGCCGGACGTGATCCTGATGGACATCCGGATGCCGCGTCTCGACGGGCTCGAGGCCACCCGCCAGATTACCGCCGACCCGGATCTCGCTGGCGCTCACATAGTCATCCTGACTACGTTCGGGCTGGACGAGTACTTGTTCGACGCGCTGCGTTTCGGTGCGAGCGGCTTTCTGCTGAAGGACACCGAGCCCGCCGACCTCGCGACGGCGGTCCGCGTGGTGGCGCAGGGCGACTCGCTGATCTCGCCGAGCATGACCAGGCGGCTCATCACCGAGTTCGCCACCCGGGCCAAGGAACCCCGCCCGGCGGCCGAACTCGACGCGATCACCCAGCGGGAGCGTGAGGTGATGACGCTCGTCGCCGACGGCCTCGCGAACGACGAGATCGCCCGCAGGCTGTACATGAGCCCGGCCACCGTGCGCACCCACGTGAGCAGGGCGATGACCAAACTCGGCGTACGGGGCCGAGCGCAGCTCGTCGTCTTGGCTTACGAAACGGGCCTGGTGCGCCCAAACTGGCTTACCTGATCCACCTAGTCGCTCAACTTGCGGGTTGATCACGGATGAGGGCGCTAGGTCCAGCCGCTGTGCCTCGGGCAGGCTCGGAATGGCCAGCGAGCGAAGTGGCGTTCGTCCTGAGTGGATGATCATGCGGGTACTGGGCCCGGCGCGATAGCCAATGACGGGTGTGCGGTCGAGTTCTACGCTCTGCTGCCGGAGTTCGGCGAATCGGTGATCGTGGACGCCGCCGTGCCGCCGGGCGCTTCGATCCTTGAGCTTGGCTGCGGCGCCGGCCGGATACTACGGCCGCTGGCGGCGCTGGGACACCCGGTCACTGGAGTTGATGACTCCCCGGACATGCTCGCCCGCGTTCCGGACCTGCCGACGGTATGCTCGCCGATCCAGTCGCTGCGGCTGGACCGCACCTTCGACGCTGTGCTGCTGGCCAGCACCATGATCAATGCTGATCCCGGGACGCGGCAGGGGTTCCTCGCCACCGTGCGGCATCATCTGCGCGACGAGGGCATCGCAGTGTTCCAGCAGAACCCGCCGGACTGGTTCGAGAGGTTCGAGGATGCTGATCCGGTCCGGGATGATCCCGGCGGCATCCGGCGCATCATCCGCGCGGCGCGCTGGGAACCCCCGTGCATGCGCGTCGAAGTCGAGTACCAGGTCGCCGGCAACGTCTGGACGCACTCCTGGGCCAGCTATCAGATCAGCGACGAGGAACTGGCCAGTGACCTCGCCGGCGCAGACCTGCGGTTCGGCGGCTGGCTTACCGGCGACCACGCCTGGTTCACTGCCCGCCCCGCCTTACCCGCGGCCCTTGCCAGTTGAAGGGCGCGTCGGCCTGAACCGCTTTCTTGTATCGGCCGGTCGGCCCTGATACTCTCATTCCACTAAGCTCTTAGTGGAATGAGAGAATGATGATCGAGTTCCAGCTCGACGAGACGTCGGGCGTCGCCACCTACCTGCAGCTGGCGCAGCAGGTCCATCGGGCGCTGCGGATGGGGACGCTGGAGCCTGGCGACCAGCTGCCGACCGCCCAGCAGGTGGTGGCCCAGCTGGCCATCAACCCGAACACGGTGCACAAGGCCTACCGGGAGCTGGAGCGGGAGGGGCTGGTGCGGGCCCGCCCGGGACTTGGCACGTTCGTCACCCGGGTGCCGCCCGGCACCGACCCGGTCACGCAGGCCCGGTTCCTGGCCGAGCTGACCGGCTGGCTCCGGTCGGCGCGGTCGGCAGGCCTTGGGCCCGATGACATCGAGGCGATCTACCGCACCGCGTTCCGCACCTGTTTCGCCGAGGGGGTGGCGTGATGAGCGCCGTCATCGAGACCAGCGGGCTCGGCAGGCAGTACCGGCGGACCTGGGCGCTGCGCGACTGCACGCTGGCCATCCCCGCAGGCCACGTGGTCGGTCTCGTCGGCCCCAACGGCGCGGGCAAGACCACCCTGCTGCGCCTGGCCACCGGGATGCTCACGCCGACCCGCGGCACGATCACCGTCCTCGGCCAGCGCCCCGCCGCCGGGCCGGCGCAGCTGGCCCGGGTCGGCTTCGTCGCCCAGGACACCGCCGTCTACGCCCGGCTGACGGTCGCCGACCATCTCCGCCTCGGCGCCTGGCTCAACCCCGGCTGGGACGACGAGCTGGCCCGGCAGCGGATCGGGCAGCTCGCCCTGGACCCGAAACAGCGAGCCGGGTCGCTGTCCGGCGGGCAGCGGGCCCAGCTCGCCCTCACCCTGGCGATGGCCAAGCGGCCCGAGCTGCTCGATCCTCGACGAGCCGGTCGCCAGCCTCGACCCGCTGGCCCGGCGGGAGTTCCTGCAGGGCCTGATGGAGGCGGTCGCCGATCAGCGCCTCAGCGTCGTGCTGTCCTCCCATCTGGTCGCTGACCTGCAACGGGTCTGCGACTACCTGGTCGTTCTCGTCGCCTCCCGGGTCCGGGTCGCCGGGGAGGTCAGCGACCTGCTGGCCTCGCATTACCGCCTGGCCGGGCCGCGCCGCGACCCCGGCACGCTTCCGGCGGGCCAGGAAGTCATCACAGAAAGACATACCGACAAGCAGAGCAGCCTGCTGATCCGCACGGACGGGCCGGTCCTCGACCCGGCCTGGGCCGTGACGCCGGTCAGCCTGGAGGACCTGGTGCTGGCCTACATGAGCCGGGCCGACGATGCGACGCCCGCCCGCCGTCGGCACCTGGGAGCAGTGTCATGATCCGGCTCAGCATGCTTCAGTTCCGCATCCAGGCCATCACCGCGGCCGCGACCCTGGCCGCCTTCACGATCCTGCTCGCGGCCACCGGCCCCCACCTGGCCAGCATTTACGCCGCCGACGGGCTCGACAGCTGCCACGGCGGCGCCTGCCTGAGCCCGGCCACCTACTTCACTGGGTCGCTGGTCAGCAGCCCCTATGAGGTGCTTTTCCTGCTCAGCACCGGGATCATCCTGCTGGCGCCCGCGGTCATCGGCCTGTTCTGGGGCGCGCCGCTGATCGGCCGCGAACTGGAGACCGGGACCGCCGCCCTGGCCTGGAACCAGTCCGTCACCCGGACCCGCTGGCTAGCCGTCAAGCTCGCCATCGGCGGCCTGACCGCCATGGCCGTCACCGAGGCGCTCAGCCTCATACAGACCTGGTGGGCAGTGCCGATCAGCCAGGCCGTCGCCGACGGCTCCGGCGCCGGTGTCGCCCAGAGCCGGTTCAGCCAGCTGAACTTCGCCACCCACGGCATCACCCCGCTCGGCTACGCCGCCTTCGCCTTCGCCCTCGGCGTCACCGCCGGGGCGCTGATCCGGCGCACCGTCCCGGCCATGGCCGTCACCCTGGCCATCTTCGCCGCCCTCCAGGTCGCCATGCCGCTGTGGGTCCGCCCCAACCTCGCCCCGCCCGACCGCACGGTCATCCCGGTCACCTCGCTAACGTCGGGACCGTCACAGACCGGCCCGGGCGGCGACACCTTCAGCCTTTACGCCCTCGACATCCCCGGCCAGCCCGGCGCCTGGGTCCTGTCCAGCGGGCCCGTCAACGCCGTCGGGGTGGCTACTAGCACCACCCCGGCCGCCTGCGCGTCAGTAGGCACCGGCCCGGGCGGGGGTCCGCAAGGGAACGCCTTCCAACCGGGGCAAGGTCCCGCCGCCTTCGTTGCCTGCCTGGCCGGCCACGGCATCCGGGAGGCCATCACCTATCAGCCCGCCAGTCGCTACTGGCGCTTCCAGCTGACCGAGACCGCGATCTACCTCGCCCTGGCGCTGGCCCTGACCGGCTACTGCTTCCGGCGGCTCAGCCGCCTTTCCTGAAAGGCCCGCCAACGAGAAGTAGCCTTTTGTGGTGACGGATGCGACGCCCCCGGCGGACATCATCGCCGAGTTCGACAGCGCCTGCGCGGGATCCCGGCAGATCGCGGCGGGCTTCACGCTGGACCAGACGGTGCCGCGCGACCAGCCGGGCCAGGTGTCACTGCGGTGGATCTACGTGCACATCATCAGGGAGCACGCCCGGCACATCGGGCACGCCGACATCCTCCGGGAGCAAATCGACGGCGCGACCGGCGACTAACGCGACTGGCGGCCATTGGACTGACCAAAACCCCATGGGTTTTGGTCAGTCTTCCTCTCAAAACCCCTGGGGTTTTGGCGTTCCGTCAACCTAAAACCCCTGGGGTTTTGGTAGTTTCATATGGTGCGCGATGATGAAATCCAGTCCCGGCTGCGTGAAGTCAATCCCTGGTGGCGCGCTGCCGCAGTCGGTCTCAGTCCTGGGGCATGGGCAGCTGATGATCGGGTGCTCCGTGACCGGGCGCGCTACGACCTTGGATACCGGGCTGACGTCCTGGGCGACGTCGCGGCCGCGCCTCCTGACGACAAGCTGATCGTGCTACGCGGACCACGCCGGGTCGGGAAGTCGGTGGTCCTCAAGGACGCGGTGCTCGCCCTGTGCGCTCGTCCCGACGTCGACCCGCGACAGGTGATCTATCTTCCAGCCGACGGAATGCGGTCAAAGGACCTCGTCCGGGCGATTGCTCTTGGCCGTGCGCTGACCAGGTCGGTCGATCAGCCTGCCACCAGGCTTCGCGTCTGGCTGCTTGACGAGGTCACAAGCATCGACGGCTGGACCGCCACGATCAAGTACCTACGAGACAACACCATCTTCGGCGAGGAGACGGTGGTCTGCACAGGGTCATCGTGGTCCGAGACCGGTGACGTCGAACGGGACCTGCTCGCGGGCCGGGCGGGAAGCAGCGGCATCCGGCGGTCTCGACTGCTGCTGCCAATGGGCTTCCGGGACTTCATCAAGGTCACCGGCACTCAGGTGCCCGCACCGGCCTCGGTGCCACTGTGGGGCCTGCAGGGCCCACAGGTCGCTACGGCAGCGGAATCGCTCCTGGCCTTCACCGATGACCTTGATCTGGCCTGGCAGGCTTACCTAACGTCGGGCGGCTTTCCCAGGGCGGTGACCGAGTACTACCGGACCGGCAGCGTCAGCGAGTCGTTCATGCGTGACATCGCGTCTTGGCTCCACATTGACGTCGACCGGGAAGCACCGGTGGATTCGGTCCCCCTGCTGATGGCGGAACTGCAGGCGCGCTCAACTTCCCCCCTTAACCGGTCGAAGGCAGCCCAGGCGCTTGGCTACCAGACGCGGAGCAGCTTTGACCTCAGGCTTAACCGGCTTGTACGCAGCTACGGTGCGCTCTGGGCCCACCAGATCAACGAAGCGGGGCAGCGGATACCAGGGGCACAGTCCAAGCTGTACCTGGTGGACCCCCTCCTTGCCTGGATCGGCACGCAGCTGCGGGCTGGGGCACCGGACCCGGATATGACCTCGCTAACCGAGGAGGCCATCGCGGTAGCCTTGGCCTCGGCCATCGACCGGCTCCAGCCTGGGCGCTGGATGACTGGTGACACGATCGGCTACGTGCGGACCGCCTCCGGCCAGGAGGTCGACTTCGGCCCGGTGGCCGTGCCAGGGCCGAACGGCCCTGAGCGGACGACGCCTATCGAGGCCAAATGGGTGACCGACGGCTGGCGTGCGGAGGCGCGATCAATTGAGGGCCGGTATCAATCCGGCATCGTGGCGACCAAGAACATAACCCGGCTGGACACCCCAACCTGGGCCATCCCCGCACCACTGCTCGCGCTGCTGCTCGCGTAGTCATTAAGGAACAGCAGGTTAGACAACGGCTGGACTATCAGGAGCCCCTTCGGGGCTGCCGCCTGGCCGTATCCGTGGATGAACCTGACGCAGTTCTCGTCGGCGTCGTCGGCCGAGTTCGACCGCTGACGGCGTTGGCGTCGCCCTCGGTCGGCGAGATCCGCGCGCGGCGGTGGCGTTTTTACCACGGGAGCGGGCGGCAACCCCCTTGGCATGCCGACCCGTGCGGCCCGAGATTATGCTATTCCGGGACACAACGACCAGAGGAGCCCCGCTGTGACGGATGAGTCGGCGGCTGCGGCAGAGCAGCCGTGGCTTCCGGCCGCGATCGACACGACCCGGCCGCATCAGGCCCGCGTCTACGACTACTGGCTCGGCGGCAAGGATAATTTCGCCGTCGACCGTGAGGCAGCCGAGCGGGCGCTCGCGGCTTACCCCGGACTGCGCCGCGGCGTGCGGGCCCAGCGAGCCTTTCTGGCCAACGTCGTCGACTACCTGGCCCGAAGCCAGGGCATCCGGCAGTTCCTAGACATCGGCACCGGGATCCCGACAGCCAACAACACGCACGAAGTTGCCCATGCAGTCGATCCCGACGCCCGGATCGTCTACCTGGATAATGACCCGGTGGTGCTGGCACACGCACGCGCCTTGCTGACCGGGAGCCGCCCAGGCACGACAACCTATGTCGAGGCCGACGCGCGCGACACTGACAAGGTCCTTAGCGAGGCAGCAGCGCTACTCGACTTCCGCCAGCCGATCGCCATCCTGCTCATCGGCATCCTGCAGCTCATCCCGGACCAAGACGATCCCGGCGCGATTGTCACCCGCCTGGCCGAGGCGGTATCACCGGGCAGTTGGCTGGCGATCTTCCACCCCGCGAACGACATTCTGGCCGACCAGATAGGCGAAGTCGCGCGACAGGTTAGCGAGAATGCTATTACCCCCACGACGCTGCGCAGCAGGCAAGAGGTCCTGCGGTTTTTCGATGGCCTTGAGCTGATGGACCCTCCTGGCCTGGTACAGGTTCACCGGTGGCTCCCAGGTTCGCCAGCCCCGGACATGGGCGACGAAGTACCGGGCTACGCCGGGCTAGCCCGCAAACCGTGAGAACTGCGTCTTGAGCCCCCGGCCCGGCTCCGGCCCGCCCCGCCGCACCTAGCCGCTGTCTTCGCGATCGGCTCCCGCACCGGCCTGCGCTCCGCGCAGCTCGTCGTCCTGGCCTACGAGACGGGCCTGGTCCGCCCGAACTGGCTGACCTGATCCGGACGCCCGGTCATACTCCGGCCAGCACGCCGATCGCTATGAGGCCGGCCCAGGCGGCGAGAATCCCGCCGATGATCACCCACGCGGACGGGTTGCCGAGGTTGAGCGTCCAGCCGGCGCCGAAGCGGGAGGCGGCCATGACGGAGGGATCGTCGCGGTTGACGTAGAACAGGCCGGCCTTCCAGAACCGGTCGTCGTCCCGGTCGCACCCGGTTGCCCTGCCGATGCCGCGCACGTTGCCGTTCAGCTTCGACCCGCCCTGGCCCGTGCGCAGGGCGACGGCCGCCAGCAGCAGCACGCCGGCCAGGACGGGCAGCGCTAGCAGGGCCGGCCAGGCCCCGGAGGGCGCGAAGACGTGCCACTCGCGCAGGCCGACAAGCAGCAGGGTGATGTCCGCCAGCGCGGCCAGGGTCAGCACGGCACGGGTATAGGCCGCGAGGAAGCGGCGGTAGCGCAGCGTTGACGCCGCGGCGTCGGCCGCCTCGATGTCTGGCCGGGAGCGGTAAACGACCAGCATCAGCCCGGTGCACAGGGCCGTAATGTACAGCTGGCCCGCCACTACGAGGACGCTGCCGGCGGCCTTGGACAGCCGGTGAGCTGACCCGGTGCCGATGTGGGCGGGCAGGCCCGGGTAGCGCAGCGCGCCCACGGCGACGGTCGCCGCCACGACGGCAAGGGCGGGTATCAGCCAGCGGACAGGGAAACGAGGCGGGTCGGTGCGCCAGCTGGTATCGGCGACGATCGTCTGCCGCAGGCCCGCGAACCAGTTGTCCGCGGTCTTGACCGCGGTGATCTTCCGCCGCGCGGCCCAGAAGCAGCCGAAGTCCGCGGCCATCTCCGGAAGCAGGACGATTCTGGTCAGCCACGGTGGCCCGTAGCCCGCCACCGCCACCGCCACCGCGGTGCAGCCGACGGCGACGGCCGCGGTCCGCCAGTAGTAGACGCGCCGTTCCCGCCGGATGACGGGTGCCCCCAGCCGCTCGCGGGGAATACGGACACCGAACTGCACCGCCGGCCGGGCGATCGCGGGCGCCACGCAGCTGAGCCCCCCGACGACCAGGACGGTGAGCGCCCCGGCCAGGCTCGCGCCGTTCATAGCGCGGTTCCGCTTCCGATCCCCCGATCTGCTACCGCGTCCGGGAAGGCGAAGTCCGCCATGGCGGCCTGGCAGTCCGCGAGGATGTCGGAGGCCGGCATCCCCTGGGCGGCGGCCTCGGCGAGCAGCGTGTGAAGCCGGCCCGTCCAGTCCTGGGCCCAGCCGGGGTCGGGCGGGCCGCTGCCCGGGTCGCGGCGTACCACCGCGCCGGACTTGCGGCCGAGCCGCAGCAGGCCCTCCTGCCGGAGCAGGTCGTAGCCCTTGTTCACGGTGTGGAAGTTGACGCCCAGGTCGACGGCCAGCTGCCGGATGGGCGGCAGCGCGGAGCCGGCAGGCTGCGTGCCGCGGGCGATCGCCTCGACGATCCGGTCCCTGATCTGCTGGTAGATGGGCACGGGGCCATCCGGTTCGATGCTGAGCAGCATCACGCCTCCGCCACGTCAGAACTCCTGTAATAGTAGTTATAGAACAAATCATCCAGAGTTGTCAATGCCGCCGTGACTTGACGACTTGATCCATCTATTCTATAAGTTGTAGAACAGACGCATGACCAATCCGATATAGGACACGGAGATGCGAATCAAGCCTCTTCTCACCTTGCTGTGCTCGCTCACCGCAACTGCAGCCATCGCCACGTCCGGCCCGCAGACGGCCGCGTACGCCACCCCCGGCCAGGCCGCGCTGGTAACGCCATCGTGTAGCTGGCGAGGACCGTACCTGGGGACCGACAACGTGCCCTTGGGAGACAGCGCGGCGACCTACTGGCTGCTGCCGTTCGCGGTGCAAGACGGCCTGCGGATCGTCCTCGACGGGCGCTACCCGGACAGCCGGTACACCTCGCTGCAGGTGTACTCATCCAGCACCGGGCTGTTCAGCACGAACGGCGTGTCCTCGGCACTGGCCGACTCCCGCATCGAACCCGATCCCGGCAGCGTCAATCCATGGCAGCACGCGGCCAGGCAAGCCGGGCGGGCCGGGGACGCGTACACGGTAACCCTGCAATCTGACGTGGCACCAGGCCAGGCCAACACGCTGCCGCTGGCACCGGTCGGCACCGCCCCCGGCACCGCCGGCTACCTCCAGTACCGCGTCTACCTGCCGGCCCACGCAAGCTCCTCGCTAGTGCCGCCCGCGGTGACCTTCACGCTGAGCGGCGCGTCGAGACGGGTCCCGGCCTGCCCGCCCCCCACCACGGCTACCTCGGCGGCAACGCCCGGCGCCGCCGCGGCTCCCGCTGCCGCGATGCCCAGTGCCGCGGCCCAGAGCGTCGAATTCGCCCGCCCGGCGTTCGGTAACATCGATTTCCCGAACGCCGACTCCGGTTACCTCGACGCTGCGGTCACCCCGCCCGGCACCGGCGACGTCCTGGTCATCCGGGGCAAGGCACCGACCGCGCCCCGCGGGGACCACCCCTCGCCCTGGCCAGCAGCCGGCATCGACCTCCAGTACTGGTCGTTGTGCAACTACCTGCTCACCGCGCAGCTCCCGCTGGTAGCCAACCAGTTGCCCGACGGGGCCATCGACTACGGGTGCCGGCCTGACAGCCAGGTCACGCTCGACCGCGACGGCTATTACACCTTCGTCGTCGGCACCGAAGCGCAGCGCGCCGCAATCGACCAGATCCCGGGCGCGACATTCCTGCCGTTCTCGACCGCGCAGCCCGCCACGGAGCACCTGCTGCTGCTGCGCAACATGCTGGTGAACCCGGGCTTCGCCGAGGCGGTACAGAACGCACCGGCAAACGGGAACCCGGCCTCGGCAGCCGCCGCGATGGGCCCCTACTACCCCCGCGTGGCCACCTGCCCGCTGGCAACCCTCGCCGCCCGCGGCCCGCAGGGGTGCGAGCGATGAGCGCGGCGGCCCCTCGGAGGTGTCATTCGCCAGCCAGGAACCCCGGTCATACCCGATCTGGCGATATCGCTTGGGCAGAAATCTTGAGACATCCAGGGGAGACAGGAGGCAAGCGGAAGTGAGCAGTGACTCTGTGGTGGATGAAGACCTGGACAAGACGGGAACGGGCCGGGCGGCGCCCGGGGCCATCGAGGTCAGTCACCTGAGCAAGGTTTTCGGCGGGCGCACCGCCGTGTCCGACGTGTCGTTCAGCGTCGCGGCCGGTGAGGTGTTCGGGTTCCTCGGGCCGAACGGGGCGGGCAAAACCACGACGGTGCGGATCCTAGGCACCCTCATCTCGCCGACGGCGGGCTCGGCCACGGTGGCGGGGATCCCGGTGGGGCCGGGCGGCGCGGCGGAGATCCGGCAGCGGATCGCGGTCATGCCCGAGTCTCCGGGGCTGTACCTGCGGCTGACCGTGACCGAGAACCTGGACTACTTCGCGCGCCTGTACGGCCTGCCCCGGCGGCAGGAGCGGATAACGGAGGCGCTGGCGGCGGTCGGCCTCGCCGACCGGGCGCACGACCTGGCCGGGAGCCTGTCCAAGGGGCTGCGGCAGCGGGCCGCCCTGGCCCGGGCCCTGCTGAACGACCCGACGGTGATGTTCCTCGACGAGCCGACGTCGGGTCTTGACCCGGTCGCGACGCGCGAGGTGCACGGCTTGATCGCCGCGCTGCGCGACCGCGGTGTCACGGTCTTCCTCACCACCCACCGGCTGGAGGAGGCCGAGCGGTTGTGCGACCGGGTGGCGATCATGAGCACCACCCTGCGGACCATCGGTCGGCCCGAGGACCTGCGGCAGGAGCTGTTCGCCGCGTCGCTGGAGGTGACGATCGCCGCCGCGCTGCCCGAGCCCAGCCGGGTCTTCGGCGGGCTCACGGGCGTTCTCGGTTGGAAGCCCGCCGGCCCGGCAGGCGGCGGCCCGGTCGGCTACGCGCTGACCGTGTCCGACCCAGCTCAGGCGGCGCCGGCGGTGACCCGGGCGCTGGTCGCGGCGCAAGCGGACGTTCTCTCGATCGCTCCGTCGCGGCACACGCTGGAAGACGTCTACCTCGAGCTGATCGGTGACACGGAGGGGAGCCCGCGATGAGCGCGAGCACTGCCCGCATAGGGGCCGTCATCCGCAAGGAGCTCACGGAGTTCCGCCGCAACCGCCTCATTCTCAGCACGGCGGCCGTGCTGCCCGTGCTGTTCCTGATCGCCCCGACCGCCTCCATCCTTACCGTCAAGGTGTCGGCGCTGGGCACGGGCAAGGGGATCGACAGGTCGCTGTTCCTCCCGCTGATCATCCCGGTGCTCGTGCCCGCGATCATGAGCGCGTACGCGGTGGTCGGTGAGCGCGAGCAGGGCACCCTTGAGCCGGTGCTCACCACGCCGATCGGCCGGATCGAGCTAATCATCGGCAAGGCCGCGGCGATCTTCATGCCCGCGGTCGCCCTCGGCTACCTGATCTTCGGCGTCTTCTTCGCGATCACCCAGCTCGCCGCGAACTCCGCGGTGGCCGCTGCCATCCGGCACGCCCCGCAGCTGCCGGCCACGCTGGTGTTCATCCCGCTGCTGGCGGCCTGGGGCGTGTGGGTCGGCCTGGCGATCTCGACGGTGGTCACCGACACCCGCGTCGCGCAGCAGCTGTCCACCCTGGGCAGCCTGCCGGCGGTCGCGGTGACCGCGCTGATGTCGTTCCAGGTGATAAGCCCGACGTTCGGGCTGGCCGCCGCCCTGGCCGGCGGCCTGCTGGCGGTCGACTGCGCCGCCTGCCTGGTCGTGGCCCGGCTGTTCGACCGCGAGCGCCTCATCACCGGGGCCAGGCCCAGCCGGGGCATCCCCGCACCGGTCACCGCGCCGGCGCTGCCGGACATCCGGCCCTCGGTGGTCGGCTCACAGCCTCAACAGGAGAGGGACTAAAGATGCCGGCAACGCTCAAGGTGACGCACACAGTACCCGTCATCATGGATTTCCATCGTGGCGCGTTCGAGGTCGTGGTCGACGGTAAGCAGGTCGGGTCGATCGAACGGCGTGAAACGTTCGAGGCACCAATCGGACCCGGGTCTCACACCCTGCAGGTCCGCACCGGCCGGTTTTCGAGCCGAGCCGAGGCCTTCGACGTGGCCGAGGGCGAAACTATCGGCTTCCGGTGCCACGGAGGCAGGATCTGGCCGATATTGCTAGCGTCCCTCGTCGTACCAAGTCTGGCGCTCAAGCTCGATCGCGAGTAATCAGACAGATGTGAACTTCCTCCAGATCTCGTCCCGGTCGCGGGTGGCGTTGCGCACGGCTGGAGGGACGCGCAGGCGCTCGTCGTCCCGGCAGAGCTGGTCCAGTTCCTGGTAGGAGGCGTCCGGGTGCTCGGTGAGGGCGGCGAGGCGGTCGAAGAGAAGGGCCAGTTCGCCGCCGATCGTGTCTTCTGGTCCAGGCATCGCGCCCCAGCAGTCCCAGGGCAGCAGTTCGAGGTTGCGGAGCGCGGCGGCGTCGCGCATCAGGTTGGCGGCGATCCACCAGTCGCCCGCCTCATCGAGGAAGCTGAGCCCGAACATCGCCGGGTCGGCCGCCCCCGACCGGCATCTCGCCCAGGCCCGACCGGCGGTGAGGAAACGGTCCCGCGGCACGTCCGTCACGTCGAAGTCGATGCCGAACCAGTCCCGCTGCCGCTCATCGACCTGGGCGTCGACGAGGACCCAGCCCTCCCGGGCGGCATCCCAGTACTCGCAGACCCAGTGGTCCTCGAACTTCCCGGTGCCGAAGTAGCCGCCGAAGCCGCACCGGGCCCGGGCCGGGGTGCCGTGGGCGCGGAGCATGGCGGTCATCAGGACGGTGAAGTGCCTGCAGTTGACCGGCAGCCGGGCGGCGGGCGGCCGGGCGACGTGCAGTGGCCGGTCGTCGCGGGCCAGGACCTGGGCCAGTACCTGCTCGACGGGACGGATGTGCACGCTGGAGCGGTCCGCCTCGGTCAGCGTCACCCCGTAGCCGTGCGCCATGTGCTCGTGGATCAGCAGGCCGTGGGCGACCGCGGTCAGGCTCGGGACGTCGCCGGGCAGGCTTTCGAGCAGCGGCGCGTACCGGCCCGCGGCCGTCATGACCGCCGCCTGGGTGTACAAGGCGAGCGGAGGCTGAGTGGTGTTTTCCATGACCGGGACGCTACGCCGGAAATGCTGACAACTCCTGTCAGCGATCCTGAGTTAATCTGCGGCTGTGCGCGCAGATCGTCTGGTGTCCCTCGTCCTGCTGCTGCAAGCCCGCGGCCGGGTGACCGCCCGGGAGCTGGCCGGCGAGCTGGAGGTGTCTGTCCGGACCGTCTACCGGGACCTGGAGGCGCTGAGCGCTGGCGGGCGTCCCGGTCGTCGCCGAGTCAGGGCCAGGCGGCGGGTGCCGGCTGCCTGGAGGACTACCGGTTCCCGCTGCGCGGCCTGCGCCCCGAGGAGGCCGAGGCGCTGCTTATCCTTGGCGTCCCCGATGTCCTGCGTGACCTCGGCCTCGACGGCGCCATCGCCGCGGCGCACCGCCAGATCCGCGTCACCTCCGGCCGCCCTGGCGCCGACCCGGCGCTAGTTCACCTGGACATGCCCCGCTGGTTCCGCAGCCGTGAGCAGGTGCCGGGGCTGCGCGACCTGGCCACCGCGCTGCGGCGGCAGCCAGCAGGTCAGGCTCTGCTACCGGCGCCCTGGCGGCGACCCGGACCCGCGCGTCGTCGCACCGCTCGGCCTGGTGAACAAGGCCGGGACCTGGTACCTGGCGGCCATGACCCAAAGCGGCCGTGTCACGGTCTTCCGCGGCGGGAACGTCACCTCCGTCCAGATCCTTGACGAGCCTGCCAGCAGGCCGCCGGGCTTCGACCTCCCCGCCTTCTGGGCGCAGTGGTCACAGGAGTTCCAGGCCAGCCGGCCGCGACTGCCGGTCAGGATCCGGGCTTCCGGGCAAGCCCTGGCGGTGTTCCCCGAGGTATTCGGCGACGCGGCCGGGGAGGCCGTGAACGCCGCCCTGCCACCCGACGAGCATGGCTGGCGGGAGCTGACCCTCTCGTTTGAGCATGAGGAGGCCGCCGCCCACCGCCTGGCCGGCTTCGCCGGGCAGGTCGAGGTCCTGTCCCCGCCATCCGTCCGCGACCGCCTCGTCGCCACCGCGCGGCAGATCCTCAGCCGCTACGGCGTAAGCCTTGAGGCGGAACCGCAAGGGCCTGCACCTTCGACCATTGACTCGGCTGGCAGCCTGTAGCACCGAGTGCTACAGTGTGAACGTGAGTACTCCGGAGATCACGCAGCGGGACCTGCGGTCGAAGTCGCGGGAGATTATGGACGCGGTGGAGCACGGGCAGTCCTTTACGGTCACCCGGGACGGCCACCAGATCGGGGAACTGATCCCGATCCGGCGGCGGCGAAAGTTTGTCTCCCGGCAGGAGTTCGCCGCGATGTCTCGCAACGCGCCCGCTCTTGACCTAGACGCCTTCCGCGCGGACCAGGACGCGGCGGCCGACCACGAGGCCGCCAGCGCATATGAACGGTGAGCCGCCCCGGCAGGGAATGCTCGACACCAACATCTTGATCCTGCGACGGTGGATAGACCCGGCCGAGTTGCCCGACGAGATGGCGATCAGTGCTGTCACCCTCGCCGAGTTGTCCGCCGGGCCACATGAGGTCCGCGGCAACGATGAGCAGGACTTGTATGATGAGCACGAAGAGCGCGCCCGGCGGACGGAGATCCTCCAGCGTGCCGAGAGTGAGTTCGACCCGGTCCCGTTCGACGCCGAGGCTGCGCGCGTCTACGGCCGGGTGACGTCTGCGGTCATCGCCGCGGGGCGCAAGCCTCGCACACGGGTCGCGGACCTAATGATCGCGGCCACCGCGATCGCGGAGGGACTGCCCCTCTTCACCACTAACCCTGGCGACTACGCCGGGCTCGACAAGCTGGTCCGCGTCGTGCCGGTCACGCGGCCACTCGGGCCGCACGAGAAGAAGCCGTAAGCCGAACCTCAATCGTGACATCGGCCTGCGCGACGGGTACGCCCACGTTGTCATCCTCACCTGGCACTTGCAGGCTTCGCGCACCGTGCCGTAGGCGTCAGTGCTGCTGGGGCGCGGCTGGCCTTTCGCTGAGGCGGGGGGCGGTCATGTCGAGCAGGATCATCGCGTCGTGGTCGGGGGTGCCGGGTTCTGCGGTGTAGACGCCCAGGCGCTGGCCGGGGGTGCCTTCTAGCTGCATGCCCTGGAAGCTGAGGGTGATCGTGCCGACCTGAGGATGGTGAAAGGTCTTCTTCTGGCCGGCGGTGCGGGTGGTGACGTCGTAGCGTTCCCAGAGCCTGGCGAATTCGGGGCTCTTGACCAGCAGCTCGCCGGCCAGGGCGGCCAGGTCGGGGGCGTCGGGCTCGGTGCCGGCCAGGGCGCGCAGGCGGGCGACGCACCCGCGGACCTGGTTGTCCCAGTCGGCGTAGCTCCGGGCCGCCGTCGTTTCGCCGTTCACTGCCATGGACCAAGTGTGCCCCGCCCGGGACGTGCACGTCCCGGGCGAGGGGGGCCCTGTCGCACCCCCCGCTGGCGGCTCCCAGGAACGACGCGGCCTGCCGCCGTGCCCGCTCGCGGGGCATGCTGGGGAACGGGGGAAATCCCGCTTTGCCATGTCCTCGCGGGCCGGGCCGGCAGACAGCTGGATGAGCCTGCGGGCGGGGCGCCGCCCTGACCGCGGCCGGATTCCCCGCCGCGCAGATGACCTACCGGATAGGTGCGTGCAGAGATGACCGATACGGGGAAGACCCGTGCCCAGGAGCTGGCCGGGGACATCGCGCCTGAGCTAGCGCGCATCTACGCCGGCGCCAGCCGCAAGCAGGCCCGCCTGGCCGTCGTGCGGTTCGCGCCCTGCGCCCGCACGCACTGGCACTCCCACCGTCTCGGCCAGGTCCTGCACGTCCCCGAGGGCGTCGCGCTGCTCGGCAGCCGCGACGGCACGGTCATCGAGGGCCGCCCGGGCGACACGATCCGCACCGCTCCGGGCGAGGAGCACTGGCACGGCGCCGCGCCCGGCCGGTTCATGGCCCACCTGGCCCTGATAGAGGGCGACGGCAGCGAAGCGCCGCCGACCGCCTGGGGCGAGGCAGTCACGGACTTCGACTACCGGGCACCACGCGCCCCCGCCCGGTGACCCGGGCCGCCAAGCGCACTGAAGCTAACGCTCATCAGGAAAGGCCCTGTTATGCGCGCGACACTCTTGTACCAGGCCGGCGACGTACGCGTCGAGGACGTCGAGGACCCGAAGGTCCAGCAGCCCACCGACGCGGTGGTCCGCATCGTGGCGGGCAGCGTCTGCGGCAGTGACCTGTGGCCGTACAAGTCCCAGCCGTTCACCGACCACCCGCGGCACATGGGCCATGAGTTCATCGGCGTGGTCGAGGAGACCGGCCCCGGCGTGCTGCACGTCAGGCCCGGCGATCTGGCCGTCGTCCCGTTCACCTACGCGGACAACACCTGCGAGAACTGCCGCCGGGGCCTGCAGACCTCCTGCCCGCACGGCGGCCAGTGGGGCGTGGGCGGCTTCGACGGCGGCCAGGGCCAGGCCGCCCGCGTGCCTTACGCGGACGGCACTCTCGTCAAGCTGCCCGTCGCCGAGGACTCACCGCTGCTGCCGGACCTGCTGACCCTGTCCGACGTGCTGTGCACCGGCTACCACGCCGCTCGCACCGCCGGGGTGCGGGCAGGCGAGAGCGTAGCCGTGATCGGCGACGGCGCGGTCGGGCTGTGCGCGGTCATCTCCGCCAGGCTGCTCGGTGCGGGCCGCATCATCCTGATGGGGCGTCACACTCAGCGCACCGACCTGGGCCGTGAGTTCGGCGCCACCGACGTCGTGGCCGACCGCGGCCAGGACGGCGTCAACGCCGTGCGGGAACTGACCGGCGGGGCAGGCACCGAGCGGGTGCTGGAATGCGTGGGCCTGAAGGACGCGCTGGTCCAGGCCGCCGGAGTCGTCCGCGACGGCGGCACCATCAGCCGCGTCGGCGCCCCGCAGTACCCCGAGGTCCCCTTCGGCTTCACGGAGTTCATGCGCAACCTCACCCTGACCGGCGGCGTCGCGCCCGCCCGCGCCTACATGGAAAAGCTCATACTGCACATCCTCAGCGGTGAGATCCACCCCGGACTCGTCTTCGACCGCACCGTGAGCCTGGAGCAGGTCGCCGAAGGCTACCGCCTCATGAACGACCGCGAGGCACTCAAGGTTCTCGTGCGACCCTGACCCCGGGGAGATCACCACCCGGCTCGGGGGGTGAACCCGCCGAGCTCTCCGGTGGGCAGGACCACGATCCGCAGCCGGCGGGAGTCGTCCGGCGTGGTGACCTCGACGTGGGCGACGACGGCGCCGGAGGCGGCGACCTCGTGGTGCACGATCGCGACATCGGCCCGCGCGACGGCTTGCGGCATGACCGCGCACCAGGCGCGTTCGAGCTGTGGCACGCCCACCTTCGCGCGGCGTTGCGCGGCCAGCCGGGCGTGCACCTCGGCGAACCGCCCATCGAGCAGCGCGCGGACGGCGGCCGTGGCGTCCTCGCGCCAGGACGGCCACGGCTGCGGTTCCTCGACCCGCCGGGGGTCGGCCCCGGCGAGGGCGAGCTGCGCCGCCTGCTTGAGCCGGGAGGCATAGGCAGGGCTGCCGCCGTAGCTGAGCAGGCGGCCACGGCCCGCCCGCGGCCGTGGTCAATCATGACGCAGGAGCTGAAGCCGCCGGTGCCGCCGGTGTGCCAGCGGATGCCGCCGTCCTCGACAACCCAGGCGAGCGGATGCCGCGAGCCGTCCTCGCGGGGCAGCAGCGGCGCCTGGGCCAGCCGGATCGCTGCGCCGAGGGGGGTGTCCGGCGGGAACAGGCCGGCCCAGGCGTCCGCTCTTCCGCCGGACCAGCCGCCGGGTCGAGCTCACGCAGGTCGGGCGGCAGCTGGACGGCGAGCTCCGTCCCGCGTGGGAGGCCGTGGCGGCGGCGCTGCGGCGCGCGACCGAGGCCGGCCGCGGCACGTCGGAGCCGCTGACCGTCGCCTTCACCAGCGCGGCCGGCGCCGCAGCTGCTAGCCGGCGCGACCCTGCTCTTCAACGACCAGCTGCCCGACTGCGAGGTGCGGCTCAGGGAAGCCGCGCCGGGGCAACTGGCCGGGTGGCTGCGCTCGGGCGAGGCCGACCTCGGGCTGACCGCGCTGCCCGTCCGCGAGCCTGGCATCGCCGGCGGCCCGGTCCTCGTGCGCGAGGCGCGGCTGCTCGCCGTCCCGCTCGGCCACCCCTTCGCCCGCCGGGAAAGCATCGCGGCCAGCGACCTGGGCCGCGTCGACCTGGTGGAGCACGAAGGGACCGTCCACGGGGCGCTCGCGCTGGCCGAGCAGGCCGGGGCGCCCTCGTTGTCGGCGCGCACGCCCGCCGCTACTACGCCAGGCCCGACATCGCCTACGTCCCCGTTAGCGACGCCCCGCCGCTGGAGTGGGGCCTGATCTGGCAGGCGACCGGAACACGGCCCGCGTCCGCGCCTTCGCCGCGGCCGCCAACGACCTGGTCCGCGACCGCCAGGGCCACCTCAGGTAACCCCGACGAGGCAATGGGCCTACGTCCGGCGCCAGACGGCCTCGGACGCCACTGACTCAAGAGAAACGTGGTACCGCTGGGGGCCGTGTGCCAGGCTACCGATCACCCGTCATTCCTAACTGACCCATTAATGCGAAAACCTTTTCCAGCCTGCCTGATACTCCCACAGGGTATGTAACGGTGATCGCGGGTCAAAAGCGTCTAACTGCGCCTCGTTTGACCCGCGATCACACCAGGTGCCTGATTTCACGTGGCGTTTTGCGGAAGAACGGGGGAAATGTCCGCCCGCTCCGTGCCCGTGCCGCCGCCCCGCTCGCATTTGACCCTCAATCTTGACCCGAGACCTTGGCGTTCAATGCCGGTAAAGCCGGGGGTCGCCCGACAGGTGCCTGACGAACCTGGTCATAGGTGACAATCGCGGCAGTCGTAGCCGCCCCTCCGCCCGTGGCTGCCGCCCGCCCGCGGCCGTAGCCGCCAAAAAAGATGATTGTGGCTCAGTTAACCAATAGTCCAGAATGTCGGTTATTGAGAGATCTCAATAAAGAAAGCACAATCGCACTTTCGAAGTCTCCGCAATTTCGACAATTACAAATATGGATCGACGGCGATCCGCCAAAGCTTTGCAAAACTCCACAGACGGTCCCCGTTAGCGCGATATGTTCCCCTTTGCAGCCGATTCAGTCGGCCACGTCGCGAGCGTCGCAGAAGATGCTGATTGGGAGCGCTCAAACAGGGAGAAGCCGGTTCGATGGCAAGCGACAGGGGAACGCTACCGCGCTCGGCGGGGCTGAGCGCGGACCAGGCACCGTGGGCGGAGCCGACCGCCCCGTCGGGCAGGAGAATGCCGAGCGCGCCGCGCGAGCGCAAGCCGGCGCTGTTCGCCCTCGCGATCCTGCTGGTCGCGGCCGGCGCCGGGGCCGCCGGGCTGCTGGTGATCAGGGCCGGCACCCGCGTCGAAGCGATCGAGATCACCCAGCAGGTCAACCAGAACGCGCAGGTCCCGGTGGGCGCGATGGAAGAGGTCGGCATCTCCGCGGGCAGCGGGGTCAGCTACGTGCCGTGGAGCCAGGCCGAGCAGGTCGCGAAGTACTTCGCCTCGACCACGATCCCCGCGGGCACGCTGCTCACCGAGAACATGGTGGCCGCGTCGGGCAGCGCCACCGCGAACCAGGACAGCGTCGGGCTCTCGCTCAAGGCGGGCCAGGTTCCGGCTGGCCTCGCGCCCGGTGACAAGGTCGAGGCCATCGCGGTCGGCACGGTCTGCGGCGTCACCGCGGGCACCGTGCTCGCCCAGGAGGCTCAGGTCACCGACGTCATCGGCGCCGCGACGTCCACCGGCTCCACCGCGTCGGTGACGATCGCCGTCCAGCCGGCCGAAGCGGGACCGCTGACCTGCACGGCGGCCAACGGGAACGTGGGCCTGGCGCTGCTGCCCGGTAACGGCTAGCCCATGGCGCTGATCGTCATCGCCGCCGACAAGGGAGCGCCGGGGGTCACGACGACGGCGCTCGCTCTTGCCGCCGTGTGGCCACGGCCGGTGCTGCTCGCCGAGTGCGACCCGTCGGGCGGCGACCTCGTCTACCGGTTTCCCGCCGCCGACGGCGGCTCCCTTGACCCGCGCCGCGGCCTCGTGACCCTCGCGGTGGCGGCCCGCCGCGGCCTGCAGCCCGGCCAGCTCTGGGAGCACACCCAGAAGATGGCCGGCGGCCTTGACGTGCTCACCGGCGTGACCAACGCCGAGCAAGGGGCCGGCCTCAGCACGCTCTGGGGGCCGCTCGGCGGGCTGTTCTCCGGCCTGTCGGGCGGCGACGTGATCGCCGACTGCGGCCGGCTCAGCGCCGACGGCCCGCAGTACGACCTGGTCGCCCAGGCCGCCGTCGTGCTGCTGGTGACCCGGCCGAACGCGGGCGACGTGATCAGGCTCAGGGACCGCACCGCGGCCGTCGCCGCGGCGGCCAGCGCCCGGGGCAGGCGCGGGTTCACGTCCGCGGTCGCCGTCATCGCGGACCAGCGCACCCTGCGGGCCACGGCCGCCGAGGTCGGGCAGGCGCTTGCGCAGCGCGACGTGCCCGCCGGCGTGGCCGGCGGCATCGCCGACGACCCTAAGGGCGCGGAGCTGCTGCGCGGCGCCTGGGGCGGCAGGCTCGACAAGACCATGCTCATCCGCAGCGTGCGGGAGATCGCTCAGCAGCTGGCGGCCTCGCTGCCCGCCACCCGTGACGACGAGGGGCCGCCGTCCGCCCCGCGCCCGCCGGCCCCGCCCCAGCCCCAGCCGGCGCAGTCACCGCAGTACCCGCCGGGACAGCAGTACCCGGCCGCCGGCTACCCGCCGCTCCAAGGGCAGTCCCAATCCCAGCAGCCGCGGCACCCGTCGGCACCGCAGCAGTACCTGCCGGGACAGCAGCAGCGCGGCGCATCGGGTCGGCACTCCGCCCCGGCGCAGCCCGCGGGAACCAGCCACCCGGGAACCAGTCACCCGGGAACCAGCCACGCGGGACCTGGCCCGGCGGGAGCAAGCCAGGCGGGGGCGGGCCAAGAGGCGGGTGATGGCCGGTGGACCACGGCCTAGTGAAGCGGCTGCGCGGAGAGGTCGGCGACCGGCTCGCGCAGCAGCGGCGGCAGGACGCCGCGACCGCGGTCGCGGCCATGTCGCCGGAGGACGAGCGCCAGTTCGCCCGGGCGCTGATCTCCCAGGTGCTCGAGGAGCACGCGCGCACCGAGATCATGGCCGGGCACGCGCCGCTCAACGCGCAGCAGGAAGAGGACCTCGCCGAGGCCATCCACGCCGCCCTGTTCGGCGTGGGCCGGCTCCAGCCGCTGCTGGAGAACCAGCAGATCGAGAACATCGACATCAACGGCTACGACCGGGTGTTCCTCAGCTTCGCCGACGGCCGGGAGGCGATGGGCGAGCCGGTCGCGGAGAGCGACGAGGAGCTCGTCGAGCTCATCCAGGTGCTCGCGGCCTACTCCGGGCTCTCGAGCCGCCCGTTCGACACCGCCAACCCGCAGCTCGACCTGCGGCTCCCGGACGGCTCGCGGCTGTCCGCGGTGATGGACGTGACGCTGCGGCCCGCGATCTCGATCAGGCGGGCGCGGATGGGCAAGGTCTTCCTCGCCGACCTCGTCGGCAACGGGACCATGAGCCCGGAACTCGCGAGCTTCCTGGCCGCCGCGGTGGGGGCGAGGAAGAACATCATGATCGCCGGGGCGACCAACGCGGGCAAGACCACGCTGCTGCGCGCGCTGGCCAACCAGATCCCGGCCCCTGAGCGGCTCGTCACCGTCGAGCGGGCCCTCGAGCTCGGCCTCGACCAGTTCCCCGAGCTGCACCCGAACGTGGTCGCGTTCGAGGAGCGGCTGCCGAACAGCGAGGGCCAGGGCGCGATCAGCATGGCGGAACTGGTCCGCCGCAGCCTCAGGATGAACCCCAGCCGGGTCATCGTCGGCGAGGTCCTCGGCGACGAGATCGTCACGATGCTGAACGCGATGACCCAGGGCAACGACGGCTCGCTGTCCACCATCCACGCGAACTCGTCGCTCGAGGTCTTCAACCGCATCTCCACCTACGCCATCCAGGCGCAGGAACGGCTGCCCATCGACGCCACCCACATGCTGATCGCGGGCGCCATCGACTTCGTCGTCTTCGCGGAGAAGCGCAACGAATACGACCGCGGCGGCCGGCTGCGCCGGTTCGTGAGCAGCGTGCGCGAGGTGACCGGCGTTGACGGCCGGGTGCTGTCGAGCGAGGTGTTCGCGGCCGGCCGGGACGGCCGCGCGCTGCCGCACGCGCCGGTTTCCTGCCTCGAGGAGCTCACCCATTACGGCTACGACCCGTCCAGGGGAGGCTGGCAGTGAACTCAGCCGCCACGACCCAGCTGCTCGCGATCCTCATCGGCGGGCTGACCGGCGCCGCGCTCTTCCTCGCGGTCATCGCGCTCTACGGCCTGCCGGCCAGGCGGCCGGGCGCCGGGCCCGGCCGCCTTGACCGGCTGCGCCGTGACCTGCTCAGCCCGCGCGGCGCCATCGCCGTCGTGACCGGCGTCCTCGTCCTCGCCGCGACCCGCTGGGTGGTCGCGGGCATCGGCGTGGGCCTGCTCGCCTACAGCTGGCGCTCGCTCAGCGGCGCCCGCTCCGAGCGGCAGGCGATCGCCCGGCTTGAGGGACTCGCCACCTGGACGGAGTCGCTGCGCGACACGATCGCCGGGGCGGTCGGGCTTGAGCAGGCGATACCGTCCTCCACCCGGATCGCGGCCCCGGCGATCAGGGAGCCGCTGCTCAGGCTGGTCGACCGGCTGCACACCAGGGTGCCGATGCCGGACGCGCTGCGGCTGTTCGCCACCGACCTGGACGACCCGAGCGCCGACCTGATCATCGCGGCGCTGATCATCAACTCGCGGCTGCGCGGCCCCGGCCTGCGCGACCTGCTCGGCGCGCTGTCCCGGTCGGTCCGCGAGGAACTCGACATGCGCCGCAAGGTCAGCGCGGAACGGCGGTCGACCAGGCGCAGCGTGCAGATCGTCGTCCTCGTGTCGGTGGGCATGGCGCTCGGCCTCGCCTTCATTGACCGGGCGTTCCTCGCCCCGTACAGCTCGCCGTTCGGCCAGGTCGTGCTCGCCCTCATCGCCGGGCTCTACGGCATCGGGATCTGGTGGCTGCGCAAGCTCGCCAAGTTCGAGTCGCCGCAGCGGCTGCTCGGCGTCGCGGAGGAACCGGCCACTGCGGCGGGAGGCCGGGCATGATGACCGAGGCGCTGGTGATTGGCGGGGTGACCGGGCTCGCCCTGTTCCTCGCGGTCTTCGCGCTGATGCCGCGGCGGGTCAGCCTCGCCGGGCGCATTGCCGCGTTCGACGCGAGCCGGGTGTCGCCGCTGCGCGACCGCGCCGTGGAGGAGACGGGAAGCGAGAGCGCGCTCACCCGCAGGCTCGGCGGCGCGCTCGAGCGGTTCTGCGCGGAGCTTGGCTGGGAGTTCCCCTCGCTGCGGGCCAACCTGCGGCTGACGGGCAAGTCCTTCGAGTCTTTCCTCGGCACCAAGGCGCTGCTCGGCATCTTCGGCCTCATGGTCCCGCTCTTCCTGCTCAGCGGTCTCAGCCTGCTCGGACTGCACCTGTCGCTGATCGTGCCGGTCTGGGTCGGGCTGATCTTCGCCGCCGTCTTCTTCTTCCTGCCCGACCTCGAGCTGCGCGGCGAGGTGGAGAAGCGGCGCCGGGACTTCCGGCACGCGATCGGCGCGTTCCTCGACCTCGTCGCGATGAACCTGTCCGGCGGCCGCGGCGTGCCCGAGGCGCTGATGTCGGCCTCGGAGATCGGCGACGGCTGGGCCTTCCTGCGGATCAGGGACGCGCTGAGCAACGCCAGGCTCACCGGGCAGACGCCCTGGCAGACCCTCGGCCAGCTTGGTGCCGACGTCAGGGTCGACGAGCTGCGGGACCTCGCCGGCGCGCTCAGCCTCGTCGCGGAGGACGGGGCGAAGGTCCGGGAGTCGCTCACCGCGCGGGCGGTCAGCCTGCGTCGCAAGGAACTGGCCGACCTGGAAGGTCAGGCGGCCGAACGGTCGCAGTCGATGCTCGTCGCCCAGCTGGTGATGGCCGGCGCCTTCCTCGTCTTCCTCATCTACCCGGCCGTGCAGGTCCTGCTGCACTCATGAGAAGGGAACCACCAATGAACATGCTCAGTCCACCGGGGATGCTCTTCCATTACCTGCGCGCGTTCCTCGGCACCCGGCTCGCCGCCGCCCGCGAGGACGGCGACCGCGGCGCGTCGGCGGTCGAGCTGGCCGTCATCACCGCGGTCCTCGTCGCCTTGGCCGTGCTGATCCTCGGGATCATCGTCACCTTCGCCAAGAACCAGGGCACCAACATCACCAACACCACCGTGCCGAACCCGGCCAACAACAACGGCAACTGACCGGCCGACGATGCGCAAGCGGGAGGGCTGGTGGCTCAAGAGACGGCGGGCTGCCCGTCGGCCCGTGTGGTCGAGGCTGTTCGGCCGGGGGACCGACCGCGGGGCCAGCGCCATCGAGCTGGTGATCCTCGCCCCGGCGCTGATCTTCGTCAGCATGCTGATCATCCAGTTCGCGCTCTGGCTCGACGCGACCCACGCGGCGCTCGCGGCGGCGCAGGAAGGCGACCGGGCGGCGCGCGCGGCGGAGTCCACCTCGACCGGCTGGCAGCAGACCGCGACGGACGTGGCGATGAACTACTACCACGGCCTGGACACGAGCGTGCTCGGCAACGTGTCGGTGTCGCAGATCACCTTCGACGCCGCGACGAACACCGTGTCGGTCACCGTCAGCGGCCGCCTCACCGGCATCTTCCCGCTGAACATCAGCGAGACGGTCAGCGGTCCCGTGGAGTGCTTCAGGACGGCGCAGAGCGGGGGAGCGAACTGCGGATGAGGAGGCTTCTCCGTGACCGGGACGGTAACGAGGACCGAGGCTCCATGGCGGTCGAGTTCGTGGTCGCCGCCCCCGCCTTCATACTGCTGCTCCTGCTCATCGGCGCCGGCGGGCAGTGGGTGAGCGCGAGCGGCGAGGTCGGCGCGGCGGCGCGCGACGCCGCGCGCCAGGCATCGCTTGAGGTCAGCTACGCGGGCCTGCAGCAGGCGGCGCAGACCGCGGCGCAGGCCGACCTGAACAACCTGTGCCCGGGCGCCGCGAAGACGTCCTTCCAGCTGCTGGCCAACGGGCAGCCGGTCGGCGCCGGCGAGTGGGTGAACGGCGCCCAGGTCATCGAGGTGACGGTGTCCTGCAACGTCGGCCTGCAGGCGTTCACGGCGATCGGCCTCCCCGCCAGCCAGACGTTCACCGACGTCGCCGCCGCGCCCCTCGACGAGTTCTCGGAAAGGACGCCCTGATGCGCGGTGGTTGCCGTCGTCCCGCGCCCGCGGCGCCCGCGCCCGCCGCAACCCGTCATCCAGAACGGGTGCGTGCCCCCGCTCCGCTCGCCGGTCCCGACCACGGGTCGATCTCGCTGTGGCTGGTCATCTTCACGTTCACCACGCTGGCGCTGCTCATCCTCGTCGTCGACGGCGGGCAGACGATGAACGCGAAGTCCCGCGCGGCGGACATCGCCGAGCAGGCCGCGCGGGCCGCGGCGGACGACGTCAACGTGGTCGGCCTGCGCACCGGGAAGGGGACCGTGCAACTCGCCGCCAACGCGTGCGACCTCGACCCGCAGACCGGGCCCGCCGCGCAGCTGGTGGCCAACTACGCCAGCGGGGTGCCTGGCGCGACCGCCACGCTCACCGCCTGCACGCCGTCGATGACCACCGTCGGCGGCACCCCCTCGCTGTCGGTCACCGCGACCGTCCAGCTTTCCGTGCGGCCCGCCCTTGCCGTGCCGCCGTTCGACACGATCAGCGCGACTGCCCAGGAGACCGCGTACCTGGCCTGCGGCAGCAACACCCAGCGGGAGGCTTGCTGATGGCACCACCCATTCCCGGCCTGCGCGCGCCAGCCCGGCGACGCGGCCGCACCCCCGCGGACACCGCGATCGGCCTGCTCGCGATCGTCCTGCTCGCGGGGCTCACGATCGGCGTCCCGGTCGCGCTCATCGGCCTCATCGGCGCGCCGATACCGAAGACGATGCCGTCGATGTCCGTGCTCACCGGGCAGCTCAACGCGGTCGCCATCCTGAAGATCTTGTCGGTCATCGTCTGGCTCGCGTGGCTGCAGCTCGTCTGGTGCGTGATCGTCGAGATCCGGGCGGCGGTCCGCAACGTGGGCGTGCCGGCCCGGGTGCCGCTGTCCGGCGGCACCCAGTCGGTGGCGCACCGGCTCGTGACCGCGGCGCTGCTGCTGTTCAGCGCGGCGGCGGCGCTGTCACCGGCGCTCTCCCACGCGGCGCCGCCGCGCCCGGCGTTCAGCGTCTCCGCGCAGGCCCAGTTTCCCGGGCAAGCACAGTCGCCCGGCATGGGCGGGACCGCGGCCGCGGCGGCGCAGGCCGGGGGCAACGCGGTCGCGCAGCACGCGCAGCAGACGCAGAAGCTCTACGTGGTGACGCCGCCCCAGGGCAGGCACCACGAGTCGCTGTGGGAGATCGCGCAGCAGCACCTGGGCGACGGCCGCCGGTACAACGAGATCTTCGAGCTCAACAAGGACCGGGTGCAGCCGGACGGGACGAAGCTGACGATCGCCAGCCTGATCAGGCCCGGCTGGGTGCTGCGGATGCCGGGCGACGCGTTCGGTCCCGGCGTGCAGACGGTCGGGCAGCACCAGGCGCAGGCGCCCGCGCACGTGGCGGCGCAGGAGACCGGGCCGCAGGGGCAGGATCGGCAGCAGCTGGCCGGCCAGCACGGGCAAGACGGCGGGGCGGACGAAGTCACCATCAGCCGTTCCGACACAAGGTTCGGTGCCACTGGCGGGGCCGCGGCGGCGCCGCAGCAGTCCGCGCCCGCGGCCTGGCCTTACGAGCTTTCCGCGGCGAGCCTGCTGGCGGCGGGCGTGCTCGCCGCGCTCGGCCGGAACCGCAGGCAGCGGCTGTGGCAGCGCGGGTTCGGGCGGCGGCTGGCGGCGCCGGAAGGCGACGCCGCCGTGGCCGAGGCGGCGCTGCGGCTCGGCGCCGACGACCCCACCGTTCAGCTGCTCGACACCAGCCTGCGGCAGCTTTCCGCGGCGCTGGCCGCCGACGGCAAGACCCCGCCGACCGTGTTCGCGGCGCACCTGGGCGGCGAGCACCTGGACCTGTGGGTGGCGTCGGCCGACCCGGAGCCGCCCGCCCCCTGGCAGGCGGTCGACGGCGGCCAGGTGTGGCGGCTGCCGGTCGCGGCCGCGCCCGTGTTTGATGGCTCGGCTGGACGCGGCTGGGGCCTTGGCCCCCTACCCGGGCCTGGTGAGCCTGGGCATGAACGACACCGGCCGCATCATGGTGGACCTGGAGGTGGCGCACGGGCTGATCGCGGTCCGCGGGCCCGACGGACACGGTGCGGTCCGCGCTGGCCGCGCTGGCCGTCGAGCTCGTCACGAACCGGTGGTCGGACCGGATGCGGGTGACGCTGGTCGGGTTCGGCGCGGGACTCGACCTCGTCGCCCCCGACCGCGTGCTGCTCGCGGACACGCTCGAGGAGGCGCTGCCCGAGCTGGAACGGCGCGGCGCGGAGCTCGAGGGGCAGCTGTCCGCCTGGGGCCTCGACTCCGTGCTCACCGGTCGGTCGGTGATGTACAACGTGGACACCTGGGCGCCGCACTACCTGATCATGGCCGTGCCGCCCACGCCGGAGCAGGCGGAACGGCTGCTCGCGGTCGCCCGGACGCGGCACCGCACCGGCCTGGGCCTCGTGGTCGCGGGCGACGTGGCTGGCGCGAGCTGGACCTGGGACCTCACCGCGGAGGGGCGGCTGCGGGCGGGCGTGCTCGGCTTCGAGGTCGCTGCCCAGCTGCTGCCCGCGGCGCAGTACGCGGCGGTGGTGTCGCTGTTCCGCAACAGCGGCGGCGACGCGCCGCTCACGCCGCCCTCGGTCGGCGAGGCGCCGGCGGCGCACCTGCGGCCCGGTGCGCGGGTGGCGGTGGAGGTCGGCCTGCTCGGCTCGGCCATCGTCAGCGCGCCGGGCCCGGTCGAGCCGGACCGGCTGGCGCAGGCGACGGAGCTGGTCGCCTACCTCGCGGCGCACCCGGACGGCGTGCACCCGAACGTGCTGGCAGGCGCCCTGTGGCCGCGCGGCGTGACGAACGAGGTCAGGGACGCGGCGGTGGGCCGGGTGCGCCGCTGGCTCGGCACCGGCCAGGACGGCCAGGCCAACCTGGTCACCGACCCGGACGGGCGGCTGCGGCTGGGCCCCGACGTGGGGGTCGACTGGCGGGTGTTCCGCGGCCTCGTCGCCCGGGCGGGCCAGGGCGCGGACGCCACGACCGCCGCCGAGTACTTCCAGCGGGCGCTGAGCCTGGTTCGCGGCCAGGTGCTCGACGGGCGGGACGCGGGCCGGTACGGCTGGCTGGCGACCGATGACTTCGGCTACGAGGTGACGGCGCTGGTGGCGGACACCGCGCACAGCCTGTCCGCGCTGCGCCTTTCCTGGGGAGACGCGGGGAGCGCCATGGACGCGGCCCGGGCCGGGCTGCGGCTGGCGTTCGACGACGAGATGCTGTGGCGCGACCTGCTCCGCGGCGCGCACGCCACCGGCCGGGAGCAGACGCTGCGCGCGGTGGTCGACGAGGTATCGGCCCGGGTGGCACTCGATGAGGTCATGCCGCGGATGGCGCCGGAGACGGAGGCGCTCATTGACGAGCTGCTCCCGTCGTGGCGCTCGTCCGCGGCGTAGAACACGCAACGACGCAGGTGAGGAGGAGACCATGAGGGCAAGGGCAGTGCCGGTGCCCAGGGTGCTTGGCGTCCCGCTGCGCGCGGCGACGGTGCTCGCGGCCGCCGTGTTTGCGACCGCCGTGTTCGGGGTCACCGCGTGCTCCGCGGGCGGGCCGGCGGCGGCCACGTTCACGCCGGAGGGCGGCAGCGCGTCCGCCGCGGGCGGCGGGCAGGCGTCGGACGCGGCGGCCCCGGGAGGCTACGTCATGCCTCCGTTCGGCACTAACGTGCACGTTCAGATGACGTCCTGGCTCCCCGCCGACGCCAGCGAGGCGCAGGCGGTGAACACGGACAAGGACTACGAACTGGCCTTCCTGTACGCGGAGTACAAGGGCGGACAGGACCAGAGCTGGGTGAACTACGTCAGCCCGGTGATGCAGACGGCCGTGCAGCAGTCGCTGCAGGCTTCGGACGTCACCACCGAGTCGTTTACCGGCACGATTGAGTACTTCGACATGAGCGTGATCCCCGACCCGCTGGTGAAGGGGGATCTCGACGTGTCGGCCTGCTTCGACAACGCGGGCTCAACGAACACGGACCTCACGACGGGCAAGGTCATCCCCGACACGGGTTCGCCGGACTCGCACTACGTCCGCATCTCGGACGAGCTGAGGAAGGATTCGGCCGGACAGTGGCAGGTCGTCTCGAGCCTTCCGGCCGTGTACTACCCGGAGGCGAAGCAATGCAAGCCATAAGCACGGGGCAAGCATAAGCACGGTGCCAGCCAAAAGCAGAGCGCGCGCCCCGAAATTTCGCGTTATATCAGCCTGCGCGGCCCTCGCCCTGGCGGCAGGCGCGCTCGCGCTGCTCGCGGCCCCGGCGAGCGCCGCCGACGGCCCGCCGGTGGTCGGCTGCACCACCGGGTCGAGCTGCATGGTGGAGCTGAACTACCAGGTCACCTACACGGGCAGCAGCGGCGGCGCCAACGGGGTGGTCATCACGCCGCCGCCGTGCATCGGCATCCCCATCGGCGACGCGCACACCGGAAGCCAGGCCATCATCAGCCTGTACAGCAACACCGCCCCGGTCGCGCAGCCGAGCACCGCGTCGCCGAGCTCCACCGACTCGTCGACCCCCGCGGGCTCGTCGGCTCCCACGGACTCGGCAGTCCCGCCAGCCCAGCCCCACGGACTCGGGCAGTCCCACCGCCTCGATGAGCCCCACGGCCCTGACGAGTCCCACGGCCTTGACGAGCACAGCCAGCACGACCGCCCTGGTCATCAGCGACCAGCAGCAGCAGATCCTCAACCAGGCGCAGGGACTGGTCAACAGCAACCCGATCACGCCGGGCGAGTGGTACCAGATCTCCGGCAACCCTTACGCCACCTCGACCGCCCAGCAGAAGTGCACGAACCTGCCGCCCTACATCTGGGTGGCGGGCAACAACGGGAGGCTGCGGGTCAAGGGGCTGAACATCCCAGCGGCGACCCTCGCGGCGCTCGCCTACAGCCAGCTCACGACGGCGCGGCTGGGCACGGTCACGCTCAACCCGCGGGGCGCGAGCGACACCAACCTACCGACGTTCGTCGACGTGGCGCTGCGCTTGCCCGTCCGCGGCATCCTGTCGGTGACGGCGGACGGCGACCCGTACGTGTGGGCCACCGCGGCGACGCCGGACGGCGAGGCGGCGACGGTCTGGGCGTGGGTCACGGGCCTGAGCATCAACGCGGGGACGACGAACGCGACCGTGTTCAACGACCAGCGCTGCACCACGGCGCACCTGAGCGCGGACGGCCACACGCTCATGCTCGGGTCGCGTTACACGGCGGCGGAAATGCAGCAGGTCGGCGCCGGCCAGCAGATCGACTGCGGCGTGACCTACACCGCGCCGGGGACGTACCCCCTGACCGCCAGCGTCACCTGGAGCGCGTGCTGGGCGCGGGGCCTGGCCACGGCGGGCGGCCCGCCCGCCAACTGCAAGCCGGTACCCGGCGCGGGCGGCCTGGCGGCGAGCACCTCGGCGCCGCACCAGGTCACCGTCAGGGAAATCCAGTCCGTCAACAACGGCTAACCCCCGCGTTGGGCGCGATTCACCGTGCGCACCAGCAGGGGCCAGCGGGCCCGCGAGAAGCAGCCACCGGGCCGGGCACCCTACGCGCTGTGCTGGCGCGTGCTTAGCGGGAAGTTTTCGCAAGCGGAAAAAAACGTGCGTGGCGCACGTTTTTCTTACATGCTGCGTTTATAGCAGATGAACAGGCGAGGGCGCGGCGGCAAGTTTGCCGTTTGCGCATGCGGCGCGTGCTGGTGGTCAGCATGGCTGCGGCTCTGGTCCCGGGACCGCGCGGACGGATCGCAGAGCTGGCCTTGACGGCGGCCTCGGTGCGGGTCGCGGCGCTGAGCTTGGCGAGGATGTTCGACACGTGCACGCTCGCCGTCTTGGGGGAGATGACCAGGGCGGCGGCGATCTCCCGGTTCGACTGGCCGGCCGCGACGAGCCGCAGGACTTCCAGTTCCCTGCTGGTCAGGCCGGGGTCGTCGGCGTCACCGTCGGCGCCCGCCCGGCGGGTAAGGTCGGCGACCTGGGCGGCCAGCGACGTGGCGCCGAGCCGCTGGGCGACCGGCGCGGCGCGCCGTAGCCGCTCCGCCGCCTCCCGCCCGGCCCGCTCCGCCAGGGCGATCCTGGCGGCGTGGACCAGCGCGACGGCCTCCTGGTGCGGCTGCCCGACCGCTTCCCACGCGGCGACCGCCGCGTCGGCGACGGCGAGCCGCCCGCCGTCACGTCCGGCGTCGGTGTCCGGCTCAAGGTCCAGCACGTAGGCGGGGTCAAGTGACGCGTACGAGAGCTCCCATGCGCGCTGCACGGCACCGAAGGCTCCCAGCTTCTCCGCGAGCGCCCGCAGCCGGTCGAGCAGCGCGGCGGCTTCCTCGCCGGGCGCCTCGGCGGCCGCCACGGCCGCGCTCACCAGCAGCGGCCACGCGTACCGGGGGCTGCACAGCGACACGTCGTACCGCTGCAGTGCGTCGGCGGCGACGGCGACGGCGACCACCGGCCCCTCGGCGGCCAGCGCGATCTCGGTGTCAAGCCACGCCAGCGGCAGGTGGTGCTGCTCGTCGAAGCCGCCGGGGGCGAGCACCTGCCTCGCCGCGTTCGCCCGCCTGACCGCGGACGCGTGGTCGCCGCGCGCGAGCGCGATCGCGCCGTCCATCACCCAGAGCCCGACCCGGGTGCGGACCGGCGGCGCGAGGTCCAGGGCCCGCCCGGCGACCCGCACCGCCTCATCCCACTCACCGAGGTAGTACAGCGGCTCCGCCAGGTTGATCGAGAGGAACGCGCCGCTGGTCCTGGCCAGCCCGTGCCGCTCGGCGTCGGCGATGCCGCGCCGCGCCGCCCGCGCGGCCTCCTCGAACTCGCCCGCGCCGCACAGCAGGTGGGTCTCGGTGATGACCAGCTTGACCGTCGGGTGGTACGCCCTGGCCTGCTTGGTGAGCTCGCGCGCCTGTCGCAGCAGCCCGAACGCCTCGCTGTCGCTGGCCGCGCTCTGGCTCCGCCCGGCCTCGATCATCGCCAGGTTGGCCAGCGCCTTTGTCTCCGCGTCGACGTCGCCGAGCTCGCGCGCGATCCGCAGCGCGTCCTGCCCGAGCACGCGGTACTGCGGTCCGGCGGTGTCGATGCCGCAGTGCGCGACGGCGAGTAGCAGCTCCACCCGGGCCGACGCGGAAAGGGACTCAGGGACAAGGTCGAGCGCCCGGTGCAGGTCGTCCTCTGACGGGGTCAGCCCCTGGTCCTTGCGGAACGAGAAGCGCCGCCTGAGCAGCAGCGCGTACCTGACCGGCTCGGCGGTCTTGTCGAGCTCGGTGAGCGCGAGTTCCACGAACGCCAGGCCGCGGTGCGGCTCCCCGGCGTCGCCGGCGGCCGACGCCGCCTCTTCGAGCACCCGCACATGGTCGGCGCTGATCTGCGCGGAGGCGTCCGGCACCTGGTTCCATAGCTCAAGGACGCGGTCGAGGAGCATCAGCCGCTCGGCGTGCGCGACCGCGTTCGAGGCCTGGATGGACGCCTGCCACGACCCGATGAGCCCCCACGTCGTGTTGTGCGCCGAGTACCAGTGGTGCGCCTTCTCGATGTCGGCCCGGCCCCGGGGCACGAGGGCGGGGTCCGCGTCGATCGCCTCGGCGAACCGGGTATGCACGGCGGAGTGCTCGCCGGGCAGCAGGTCCGCGTGCACGGCCTCCTGGATCAGCGCGTGCCGGAAGGAGAACCCGTCCCCGGTCGTCACCAGCACGTTCGCCGCCACGGCAGGCCGGATGGCGGCGGTCAGCTTGGCCACCCCGTACCCGGTGACCTGCGCGAGCAGCACGTCGCTGGTCACGCCGGTGCCCGCGCTGGCGACGCGCAGCACCTCCTGGGTGTCTTCCGGCAGCCGGCGGACGGCCGCGAGCAGCAGGTCCGCGAGCGTGTCAGGCACGACCTCGCAGTCGCCGCCGCAGGCGAGCAGTTCCTCGGTGAACAGCGGGTTGCCCTGGGCGCGCTCGAAGATCGCGTCGCACCGACCGCGCTCGGGTGACCGGCCGAGCACCACGGCGGCGAGCTCCTCGGCCTGCCCGCGGGTGAGCGGCGGCAGCTCGATCCTGTCCACCCAGTCGATCCGGGCCAGCTCGGCGAGCAGCGGCCGGAGCGGGTGGGTACGGTGCAGCTCGTCGGAGCGGAACGTCACGACGATCAGCAGGTTGCCGACGGCCCGCTGATAGCCGATGAGGAACGCGAGCAGGTCACGGCTTGACCGGTCCGCCCAGTGCGCGTCCTCGATGATCAGGACGAGCGGCCGCTGCTCGGCGAGCCGCTCGAGGAGGGTGAGGAAGCCCTCGAACAGGTGCGCCCGCGCCTCGCCCGCGGTCATGCCGCCCGGGTAAGTGTCGTCCGCGGCGGCCAGGGCCGGCTCGCCCGGCGCGCGGTCGCCGGTGAGCTCGGGAAGCAGCCGCGCCAGTTCCCGCGCCGCCCGCCGGCTGCCGGAAAGCAGCGTGGCGACCTCGTCGGGTGCGGCCTCCCGCACGAGGTCACGCAGCATCGCGGTGAACGGGCTGTACGGCAGTCCGTCGGCGCCAAGTTCCAGGCACGCCCCGGTTAGTACCCGGACCCCGGCACCTCGCGCGGTCGCCGTGAATTCGCCGATCAGCCGGGTCTTGCCCATCCCGGCCTCACCGCCAATGAGCACAGCGGCAGGCTCACCCTGGCGGACCGACTCAACGGCGGCCTGCAGGGTGGCCATCTCGGCGGCCCGTCCGACGAGGACTGGGCTGCCCCCGCGTCTGCTCATCACAATGTCAAGCATTTCATGGGGGCCCGACATTCCGGCCCGCCCAGACTTGGGCGGGCCGGAGTCTTTGTCAGGTTTCTCGTCGCTCGACATCGCGGGCTCCGGTGCCTAGCCGCGGTTGGTTCCCGCGTGGCGGCCGCGCGGGGCCTCCTCGCGCGGCGCGGGAACCGCGCCGCGGGCCGTACCGAACATCTCGTGCGCGAAGTCGGGGATCGCCGGCACGGCGATCGTCTCCTGCGTCTCCTTCCGTGCGCGCCGGGCGGCGCGCACCGCTGCGCGCCGCTCGCGCGCCTTGCCAGCCTGCCGCGCCGCGCGCTGCTGGTCGGCGACCCGCTGCCTAGCCACCTCGTACAAGGCGTTCCCGTTCATCTGGGACCCTCCCCGGTCATCCGCGGGAAGCCGCCTTGGCTTCTCGCGCTCTTACAGGTTCGGGCTAAGGCCCCCCCTCGCCGCTATCGGTCGTTCGCCGTATCTTGCGCCTCATGAGCGGCCTAGGCGGCCTAGGCCGCCTTAGACCCGGGCAGGCGGCGGCAAGCCCCGCGCCAGGCAGGAATGGCACCGGAGGTCACGGCGTTATTGAAGCGGCAATAGACTTGTGGGTGCCGCACTTTCGCGGCCAAGCCACCGGTGAGCCCGACCACGGGCAGCAGCCGCCGCCGTGGCCCAGTTCCTAAGCCGAATGAGCGAGACTCACGCATGCCCGCACAGCAGGAGAGCACCATGACGACCGCGACGGAGCTCGCGACCCGCGACGACATCCGCAACGTTGCCATCGTGGCGCACGTCGACCACGGCAAGACCACGCTCGTCGACGCCATGCTCTGGCAGTCCAACGCGTTCGGCGCGCACGCGCACGTGAACGAGCGCGTCATGGACTCCAACGACCTGGAGCGTGAGAAGGGCATCACGATCCTCGCGAAGAACACCGCGGTCAAGCACGGCGGCCTGACCATCAACATCATCGACACGCCCGGCCACGCGGACTTCGGCGGCGAGGTCGAGCGCGGGCTGTCCATGGTGGACGGCGTGGTGCTGCTGGTCGACGCGAGCGAGGGCCCGCTGCCGCAGACCAGGTTCGTGCTCCGCAAGACCCTGGAGGCCAACCTCCCGGTCATCCTGGTCATCAACAAGGTGGACCGTCCGGACGCGCGGATCGCCGAGGTCATCGACGCCTGCTACGAGCTGTTCATCGACCTGGACGCCAGCGAGCAGCAGATCGAGTTCCCGATCGTGTACGCGTCCGCGCGGGCGGGCCGGGCGAGCCTCAGCCGCCCGGAAGACGGCGGCATGCCGGACAGCGACAACCTTGAGCCGCTCTTCGACGTCATCCGCGGGACCATTCCCGCGCCGACCTACGACCCCGCCGCCCCGCTGCAGGCGCACGTGACCAACCTCGACGCGTCTTCCTACCTGGGCCGGATCGCGCTCTGCCGGATTCACAACGGCACGATCAAGCGCGGCCAGCAGGTCGCCTGGTGCCGGCACGACGGCTCGGTCCAGCGGGTGAAGATCTCCGAGCTCTTCCTTACCGAGGCGCTCGAGCGCGTGCAGGCCGACGAGGCCGGCCCCGGCGACATCGCCGCGATCGCCGGCATCCCCGACATCATGATCGGCGACACCCTCGCCGACCCGAACGACCCGCGCCCGCTCCCGCTGATCACCGTGGACGAGCCGGCGATCTCGATGACGCTCGGCACGAACACCGCGCCGACCGCGGGCCGCGACAAGGGCACCAAGGTCACCGCCCGGCTGGTCAAGGACCGACTGGACCGCGAGCTCATCGGCAACGTGAGCCTCCAGGTGGTGCCGACCGAGCGCCCGGACACCTGGGAGGTCCGCGGCCGGGGCGAGCTGGCGCTGGCGATCCTGGTCGAAACCATGCGCCGGGAAGGCTACGAGCTGACCGTCGGCCGCCCGTCCGCCGTCACCCGGGAGATCAAGGGCAAGGTGCACGAGCCGGTCGAGCGCCTCTCGGTCGACGTGCCCGAGGAGTACCTGGGCGCGGTCACCCAGATGGTCGCGGTGCGCCGAGGACGGATGGAGACGATGACCAACCACGGGACCGGCTGGGTGCGCCTGGTCTTCCTGGTCCCGTCCCGCGGGCTGATCGGCTTCCGCACCCAGTTCCTCACCGAGACCCGCGGCACGGGCATCGCGCACCACGTCTTCGAGAGCTACGAGCCCTGGGCGGGCGTCATCAAGGGCCGGGCGACCGGCTCGCTGGTCGCCGACCGGGCCGGCGCCGCGTCCACGTACGCGATGTTCAACCTGCAGGAGCGCGGCTCGCTGTTCGTCCCGCCGACCACCGAGGTCTACGAGGGCATGATCGTCGGGGAGAACTCCCGTGACGACGACATGGACGTGAACATCACCAAGGAAAAGAAGGTCACCAACATTCGCCAGTCCAACCAGGAAGAGCTGGAGCGGCTGGTGCCGCCGCGCATCCTCAGCCTGGAGCAGGCGCTTGAGTTCTGCGCCGAGGACGAGTGCGTCGAGGTGACCCCGACCTCCGTGCGGCTCCGCAAGACGATCCTCGACGCCAAGGAGCGCGGTCGCGAGCGCGGCCGGATCTCCCGCGAACAGGCCTAAGGCGTCCCGCACGGGGACTCATCCGAATGCCGCGTGAGTCCCTGACCAAACCTTCAAACAGCCCCTCGCCGGCTTAAAGCGAAGGCCCGGCGCTCCCGTTCGCGTACCGGGTGTCATGTCGCGACATATCCCGCATCCAATATCGGTATACCCATTTCTCCGGTATCGGTATGGCCGCCCCGAGTGCCCCCATAGGCTGTCGATGCGCGCCATGGCTTTCCCGGGGACCGCCTTCGGCGCGCGACGCAATTGCGTCGGCGCAGCTGAGGGGCGTGCGTCGGCTGGAGGGGTGCGGACCGCCCGCGGCGCAGTGCGGGCGGTAAGCAATTCGCCGCGGACGATTTTCTCCGGGTCGCCCCGGAAAGTAACGGCGCCGCTCGAAGCCGTTTCATCCTGTAAATGGTAATTCGCCAGATTCCGCCGGGAAAACGGAATGGAAAGCTTCGCCGCGTTGGCGTGTCGCGCGTTATCAAGCCTGCGAATAAGGGGATCTGGGTAGGGTACACAGGACTTCAAATACGGCGATCGCCGCCGGGGGCGTTAATTCGTAGTGCGGCGACGCTGCCAAGGGGGAAGTCATGAACCAGCCGCTGGCTTCATTTTCGGTAAGTACCAGCTTCCAGAACCTGCTCGACACGGTCTTCCACGCCATCCCGAAGATCCTTGTCTTCCTGCTCATTCTAGTTATCGGGTGGTTCGTCGCTAAGGCGCTGGAGCGGATCGTCGACCATGATCCTGCACCGGGTCAAGTTCGACCACTTCGTCGAGCGCGGCGTCGTCGGCCAGGCCCTGGCCCGGTCGAACTCCGACGCGACCACCCTGATCGCCAAGATCGTCTACTACGCGATCCTGCTGGTCACCCTGCAGATGGCGTTCGGCGTCTGGGGCGCCAACCCGATCTCCACGATGCTGGACGCCGTCGTCGGCTGGCTGCCCAAGGCCATCGTCGCGATCATCATCATCGTGATCGCGTCGGCGATCGCGAAGGTGGTCAAGGACCTCATCAACGGGGCCATCGGCGGCCTGTCCTACGGGCCGTTCCTGGCCAGCGTGGCCTCGGTCATCATCATCGCGCTCGGCGCCATCGCGGCGCTCAACCAGGTGGGCATCGCGACGACGGTCACCGAGCCGGTCCTCTTCACCGTGCTGTTCACCGCTGGCGCGGTCATCGCGATCGGCGTCGGCGGCGGCCTGGTCAAGCCGATGCAGGAGCGCTGGGAGCGGCTGCTGTCCGCGGCCGAGCGGGAGACCAACACCCAGATCGCCTCCTACCAGCAGGGCCGCTCCGACGCGATGCGCGCGCCGCAGTCGGCCCGCGATGCCCAGACCGCGCAGCAGCCCACCTACTCCGGCGGCCAGGGGCAGCAAGGCGCGCCGGGCTCGGGCCCCGGCTACCAGCAGGGCCCGCAGGGGTCGGGCAGCCCGCAGGGCACCGACCCGGGCGACTGGCGCGACCCGGGCACCAGCTACCGGTAAAACCTTCAAACCCATCATCCCGAACGGGTGCGGCTGACTCTCCTCGGTCAGCCGCGCCCGTTCGCCGCGCCGGCCCAGGGGCTGGCGGGGTGTCAGGCGGCGATGCCGAGGCCCTGGGCCTCGATGAACATGCGGCAGACGGCGGCCAGGCGCAGGGACTCCCAGTCAAGGGCCGGCTCGTCCTCCCACGGGTCGCGCTCCCGGCGGTGCGGCGGCCACCAGCCGCGGGCGATCGCGACCTCCATGAACCCCTGGGCGTAGGAAAGCAGCGCGGCGGGCGTGACCTTGCGCCCGGCGCTGGTCAACGCGTCCCGGATCTCCGAAGCGTGCTGGTCGATCGACGCGCGGGCGCCCGCCTCGTCGGCGGAACGCGCCAGGCTCACCTGGCCGGCCTCGCCGGCAAGTCGAAGGATCATTCCCGACAAATCCGCATTTATAGCATCAGAGGCCGACATATCGAAAAGCTACCTTACGGGGGCGGCGCGGGTGGCCGATTGGGGAACCGCGCCTTCGTGCCCACCAGCGTATCCGTCGGCCCCGGGCGCGCCCGGCGATCCGCCGGACCGGCGGGTGGCGGGACGGTTGCGGCGCGGCTCTCAAGTGGCGCTTAAATTACGGGTCTTGCGCGCCGTCGGCGTTGCGCCTTGAGCCGCGGAGCAGCATTGATTACGTTCCGTGCGTGAGGAAGTTGCATAGGGTGACTATTCTGCGCACCATGGCGATCGGCGGCGTGGCGGTGGCGTTGTCCCTCGCCGCGGTGCCCGGCGCCCGCGCGATGGTTACGCAGCGAGCCGGCGCGCCCATTCGCGGGCTGGACATATCGGCATACCAGCACGCCGGGTCGCCGATCCACTGGGCGAAGCTCGCCACGCAGGGCATCCGCTTCGTCGCGATCAAGGCCTCAGAAGGAACCTACTACCTCAACCCCTACTACGCGTCCGACGCGCGGGCCGCCGCGGCCGCCGGACTCGAGGTGATGCCGTACGTGTTCGCTAACCCCGGCCGCAGCCGGGGCCCGGCGACGGCGAACTTCGCGGCAGGCGCCCTCGGCGCCCAGGGGCGCGCCGCCAGGCTGCCGCTCGTGGTCGACCTGGAAAATGACCCCTACAAGAAGGCCACCGACTGCTACGGGCTCGGCATCCCCGCGATGATCGCCTGGATCGGCGGGTTCACCAAGCGCGCCGAGGCGCTGACGGGGGAGTGGCCGACGATTTACACGACCGCCGACTGGTGGCGGGAGTGCACCGGATCGACCGGCCGGTTCCCGCATGACCCGCTCTGGCTGGCCGCGTTCGGCGGCACCGCGCCCACCGTGCCCGCGCCCTGGCAGGACTGGACGTTCTGGCAGTACGACAATGCCGGCCTGGTGCCGGGGATCGGCCGCACGGACCTGGATTACTACCAGCCGACCGGCGGCCTTCCCGCGCTCCGGGCGCCCGCCCGGGCCGCGGCGGGCAAGGCGCGGGCGAAAAGGCGCGCGGCGGCGGCGAGGTCTAAGCACCATCTAGAGAGCAAGCACAAGAGCCACGCGAAAGCCAAGGCCAAGGCCAAGGCCAAGCCCAAAGCAGAAGAAACGCAAGGGCCATCACCAGTCCGTGTCCACCCGGTACCGGGGAGAGGCCTGACCGCGAAATAAGGCGAGGCAGGCCGTGACCAAAGGCCAGCAAAAGCGCCCGTGACCGGGAATCCCGGTCACGGGCGCCTTGGTGATAGCGGCCAAAGGCCGATAAAGCCCGGCGATTTACCGCTTGCCCGGCACCGCCGGGGTGCCCTTCGACTTCGGCCGCATGGAGATCTTCTCGCCCAGCCACACCAGCGGGTCGTACTTACGCCCCGCCACGCGCTCCTTCATCGGGATGATCGCGTTATCGGTGATCTTGATGTGCTCGGGGCAGACCTCGGTGCAGCACTTGGTGATGTTGCAGTACCCGAGGCCGAAGTCGTCCTGCGCGATGTCCCGCCGGTCGGCCTCGTCCGCCGGGTGCATCTCAAGCTCCGCGACGCGCATGAGGAACCGCGGGCCGGAGAACGCGCCCTCGTTCTCCACGTGGTCGCGGATCGCGTGGCAGGTGTTCTGGCACAGGTAGCACTCGATGCACTTGCGGAACTCCTGCGAGCGTTCCACGTCCTCCTGCTGCATCCGGAACTCGCCCGGCTTGATGGACGGGTCCGGCGTGAAGGACGGGACCTCCCGGGCCTTGGTGTAGTTGAACGAGACGTCGGTGACCAGGTCGCGGATCACGGGGAAGGTCCGCATCGGCGTGACCGTCAGCGTCTCGTCCTCGGGGAACGTGTTCATCCGGGTCATGCAGCCGAGCCGGGGCATGCCGTTGATCTCCATGGAACAGGAGCCGCACTTGCCGGCCTTGCAGTTCCACCGGATGGCCAGGTCAGACGCCTGGGTGGCCTGCAGCCGGTGCAGCACGTCGAGGACGACCTCGCCCTCGTTGACCTCGACCTTGTAGTCCTGCAGCGCGCCGGACCCCGCGTCGCCGCGCCAGACCCGGAGCTTAGCCAGGTACCCCATCAGTGCCCTTCTTCCAGCGCGGCCGCACCAGGGTGCCCGGCCAGTTCTTCCTTGGTCATGTACTTCTTGAGCTCCGAGATGTCGAACAGCGCGAGCAGGTCGGGCCGCATGACGGGCAGCGGCTGGTGCACCATGTTGATCTTGTCGCCGTCGAGCGTGAGGATCAGGTTGACCTTCCGCCACTCGGGGGACATGGCCGGGTAGTCGTCCCTGGTGTGCCCGCCGCGCGACTCCTGCCGCTCGAGCGCGGCCATCGCCACGCACTCCGCGACGAGCAGCATGTTCCGCAGGTCGATCGAGTAGTGCCAGCCGGGGTTGTAGGCCCGCTCGCCAGGCACCGCGACCGACGCGGCCCGCTCCTTGAACTTCTCAAGGTCGGCGAGCGCCTCCTTGACCTCGTCCGCGGTGCGGATGAGGCCGACCAGGTCGTTCATCACCTGCTGGAGCTCGGCGTGCACCACGTACGGCGACTCGCCCTCGGTCCGCTCAAGCGGCGCGAGGGCCTCGGCGACCGCCGCGTCCAGGTCCACCTGGGATACGGCCGGCTTGGCCCCGCCCAGGGACTCCAGGTAGTCCGCCGCGCCAGCGCCGGCCCGCTTGCCGAAGACCAGCAGGTCGGACAGCGAGTTGCCGCCGAGCCGGTTGGAGCCGTGCATGCCGCCGGATACCTCGCCCGCCGCGAACAGCCCCGGCACCGAGGCAGCGGCGGTGTCCGGGTCCACTTCCACCCCGCCCATGACGTAGTGGCAGGTCGGCCCGATCTCCATCGGCTCCTTGGTGATGTCCACGTCCGCCAGCTCCTTGAACTGGTGATACATGGACGGCAGCCGCTTCAGGATGTACTCGGCGGGCCGCCGGGAGGCGATGTCGAGGAACACGCCGCCGTGAGGGTGACCCGCGCCCCGCCTTGATCTCGGAGTTGATCGACCGCGCGACCTCATCACGGGGGAGCAGCTCAGGCGGACGCCGGTTGTGGTCAGGGTCGGTGTACCAGCGGTCGGCCTCTTCCTCGGTCTCCGCGTACTGCGCGCGGAACACGTCGGGCACGTAGTTGAACATGAACCGCTTGCCCTCGGAGTTGCGCAGCACGCCGCCGTCGCCGCGAACGGACTCGGTGACGAGGATGCCGCGCACGGACGGCGGCCAGACCATGCCGGTCGGGTGGAACTGGACGAACTCCATGTTCATCAGCGAGGCGCCCGCCAGCAGGGCGAGCGCGTGCCCGTCGCCGCTGTACTCCCAGGAGTTGGACGTGACCTTAAAGGTCCGCCCGATGCCGCCAGTGGCCAGGATGACGGTGGGCGCCTCGAACAGGACAAACCGCCCGGTGTCCCTGATGTACCCGAAGGCACCCGCGATCCGACCGGACGGGTCCTTCAGCAGCCGCGTGATCGTCGTCTCCGCGAACACCCGGATCTTCGACTCGGGGTCGTCGAACTCATAGGAGTCCGCCTGCTGCAGCGCCACCGCGCGCTGCTGCAGCGTCCTGATCATCTCCAGGCCGGTCCGGTCGCCCACGTGCGCGAGCCGCGGGTACTCGTGCCCGCCGAAGTTCCGCTGTGAGATCTTGCCGTCGGGCGTCCGGTCGAAGATCGCGCCGTACGCCTCCAGCTCCCAGACCCGGTCCGGTGCCTCCTTGGCGTGCAGTTCCGCCATCCGCGGGTTGTTCATGAACTTCCCGCCGCGCATCGTGTCGCGGAAGTGGACCTGCCAGTTGTCGTTGGGGTTCACGTTCCCCATGGCCGCGGCCGCGCCGCCCTCGGCCATGACGGTGTGCGCCTTGCCGAACAGTGACTTGGAGATGATCGCCGTCCGCAGCCCGCGGGCGCGGGCCTCGATGGCCGCGCGCAGCCCAGACCCGCCAGCGCCGATCACTACGACGTCGTAGGTGTATCGCTCGATCTCGGTCGAGGTCGAAGCTGAATCGGAGGTAGACATAAGCCTTTTCGCCCGTTCCGGGATCAGTTGAAGATTCGCGGGTCGCTGAACGCACCGCTCGCGACGAGCATGATGTAGAGGTCAGTGAGCGCCAGCGTGGTCAGCGAGATCCACGCGAAGGCCATGTGGTGCCGGTTCAGCTTCGAGACCTGCGTCCACGCCCAGTAGCGCACCGGGTGCTTGGAGAAGTTCTTTAGCCGCCCGCCCGTGATGTGCCGGCAGGAGTGGCACGAGAGCGAGTACGCCCAGATCGCGACCACGTTGATGAGCATGATGATCGAACCGAGCCCGATACCGAAGTCGCCGTTCGGCCCCCGGAACGCCTGCACCACGTCGTAGGTGAGCAGGATCGCGATCACGTTCGCCATGTAGAAGAAGTAACGGTGCAGGTTCTGCCCGATCAACGGGAACCTGGTCTCACCGGAGTACTTCGCGTGCGGCTCGCGGACGGCGCAGGCCGTGGGCGAGCGCCAGAACGCCCGGTAGTAGGCGCCCCGGTAGTAATAGCAGGTCAGCCGGAAGCCCAGCACGAACACCAGCGAGACGAAGGCGTAAGGGATGATCGGCGGGACGGCCGGGATCCAGTGGCCGAGGGCCGCGGACCCGGGCACGCACTCGCCGCTGACGCACGGCGAGTAGAACGGCGTCAGGTAGTGGTACTGAGGTACGTAGTACCAGTGCCCGGTGAAAACGCGGACCGTCGCGTAGGCCACCCAGATGGTCAGCAGGGTCGCGACGACGCGCCCCCGGTTCCACCAGGGGTCCGTGCGGAGCGTCCGCTCCTTTATCTGCGCCCGCGTCCTGGCCGGCGCATCTGAAACTTGTGTCATCCAGCGTCCTCGCTGCCTCGTGCGTGATCGTGACCGCGGCGCTTCCAGGCGACCCTCGGTGCGGGCAGGGGCGGGGGCGCGCATGCGATGCCCACGAACTTATTCCAGTTATTCTCAGCATGCCGCATCAGGGCGCCCTTCCAGCATGTGAGACTGGCTACACTGCCGGCTTTCAGCTGCCTATCCGCGCACATTAGTGAGCAGGTTCACATTCCAGACGCGGACCGTGAATCCGTCAAATCGATACCCGTGCGTCCGTCGCCCGGAGTTCACCGGCTACCCGGCGCTCCCGGAAAGGCCGAGTGCCTGCTTCAGGAACGCCACCTGGAGCAGGAGCATGTTCTCCGCGACGGTTTCCTGCGACGTCATGTGCGTGATCCCGGACAGCGGCAGGACCGAGTGCGGGTACCCGGCCGCGAGCAGGGCCGACGACAGGCGCAGCGAGTGGGCGACGAAGACGTTGTCGTCGGCGAGCCCGTGGATGATGAGCAGCGGGCGGACGACGGACGCTGACCGCCCGCTGCGGATCCTCGAGGAGGGAACTCACCTGGTAGGCGGCCGGGTTCGTGGCGGGGTCGCCCAGGTAGCGCTCCGTGTAGTGGGTGTCGTACAGCCGCCAGTCGGTGACCGGTGCGCCCGCGATCCCGGCGCGGAACACATCGGGGCGGCGCAGCACCGCCAGCGCCGACAGGTAACCGCCGAACGACCAGCCCCGGATGCCGACCCGGCCGGTGTCCAGGTCGGAGAACTTCTCCGCCGCCGCGCCCAGGGCCGTGACCTGGTCCTCAAGCACGCCGGTAGCGAAGTCGCCCGCGATCATCCGCTCCCACGACGGACTGCGCCCCGGCGTGCCGCGGCCGTCCGCTACGACGACCGCGAACCCCTGCTCGGCGAACCACTGCGAGGTGAGGAAAATGCTGGCCGTCTTCACCACGCGGCGCATGCCGGGGCCGCCGTAGGGGTCCATCAGCACCGGCAGCCTCGTGCCCGGCTCATGCCAGGACGGGAACAGCACCGCCGTGCGGATGCCGGCCGGCCCGGCCTCGATGAACTGGGGCGCGGGGTGCGGCAGGTTCGGCCGCTGCGCGTGCGCGGCGATGTCGCCGGTGACCCGGCCGTTCCGCGCGATCCGCACGGCGAGGTCGCTGCTCGCCAGCGTCCTGCTGGCCACCACGGTCGTCCCGCCGGCGGCCACGGCGGCGTGCACGCCGGGCTCGGTCGCGACCGGCGTGAGCCCGCCCGTGGCGAGAGAGCCCGCACCGTACCGCCAGACACCGACCTCGGTGGACTCCGTCGACCCAGTGAACAAGACGTCGTCGCCGTCCGTGCCGATGACGGCCTGGACCTGCAGCCCGGGCGGGGTGACCGGGGTGGCTGTGGCCAGCCCGGCCGCCGGGGCGATGATCAGGCCCCGGGTGTCGCCGCTGATCCCCGTCCACACGATGTCACCGCTGGCCAGCTGGGCGGGCACGCCGTCGACGACGTCCGTCCAGTCCGGGTTCGTGTCCTCGCGGACCACCGCGCCGGTGACCGCGTTGACGATCCGCATCGTCTTCTGGTCCCTGGTCTGCACGACGAGCAGCAGGTCGTCGCCCCAGTGGGCGTTGACGAGGTAAGGGAAGGCGGCCCGGTCCCAGCCGGCCACCTCGGCGAGCTGAGCGCCCGCGGGCGAGATGACGGCGAGCGGAGTCTGCGCGATGTGCACCGTGTCGTCCTGCGTCGCCGCGGGGAGGGCGGCGACGAGCAGCGACACGTCCGCGTTGGCGGTTCCCGCGGCGGGATAGCGGACCTCCACGGGGGCCTTGTCCGGGTTGGCGGGGTCGGCGATGTGCCAGCGGGCCACGCCGGCCTCGTCTACCCGGGCGACCAGGAGCTTCGTGCCGTCGGGGGACCACCAGTAGCCGCGGGACCGGTCCATCTCCTCGGCGGCGACGAACTCCGCGAGCCCGAAGGTCACGCCCTCCGCCTGCGCCACCACCATGTCCTCGCCGGTGTTCAGGTCGATGACCCGCAGCGCGCCCGCGTGCACGTAGGCGACCTTGGTCCCGGTCGGGTCGGGCCTCGGGTCGAGCGCCGGCGTCTTGGCGGGGACCAGCCGGGGCGGCAGCGCCGAGCCGCCGAGCGGACCCGTGCCTAGCGGACCCGTGCCTAGCGGAACAGCGTAGACCTGCCCGGAGAGCGCGAAGACGGCAAGCGTGGCGGCCCGGTCGGTGGCGTAGGCGACGATTCCGGCGGCGGTTTCCCTGAGCCGCTCCCGCCGCGCCCGCTCCTCGGCGGGCAGGTTCTCGTCGTCGGCGCCGAGGCTCCGCGGGTCGGCGATGAGCCGCTCCGCGCCGCTGGCGGCGTCGGCCTCCCACAGGCAGGTAACCGGGTCATCGCCCGCCTTGGACCGCAGGAACGTGACCCGTCCGCCGTCCGGTGACACCTGAAACGCCCGGGGCACCCCGAGCCGGAACCCGCGCGTCCGCGCCTGCTGCCTGGGAAAGCTTTCCGTCATGCCCACGATCATGCCAGGCCGCGCCGGCCGTCACCGTCCCAAGGTAGCGTCGGCATAGCGAAAGCAATTCTTGTCACGACGCTTCCGGAGGGACACGTGGTGGAACGAAGCCTGCTGCTCGTGCACGCGCACCCGGACGACGAGTCGATCGGCACCGGCGCCACGATGGCCAAGTACGCCGCGGAGGGCGCGCGCGTCACGCTGGTTACCTGCACGCTCGGCGAGCTCGGTGAGATCATCCCGCCCGACCTGCGCCACCTGTTTCCCGACGAGCTCGGCCAGCACCGGATCGTCGAGCTCGACCGCGCCTGCGCGGCGCTGGGCGTCGCGGACCACCGCTTCCTCGGGGGCGAGGGCAGGTACCGCGACTCGGGGATGATGGGCCTGCCGGACAACGACGACCCGCGCTGCTTCTGGCAGGCGAACATCGAGGAGGCGGCGGACGCGCTCGCCAAGGTCATCGAGGAGGTCGCGGCCGACGTGATCGTGACCTACGACGCGAACGGGTTCTACGGGCACCCCGACCACATCCAGGCGCACCGGGTCACCAGGCGAGCGCACGAGCTGACCGGCGCGCGGGCGAAGCTGTACGCGACCGCGATGCCCCGCTCGGTGCTGGCGGAGGCCGCCGAGCTGCCGGAGGACAGCTGGTTCGTGAAGAACACCGACTGGTCGGTCGGCGTTCCTGACGACCAGGTCACCACCGAGATCGACGCGACCGGGTACCTGGACGCGAAGCGGGCGGCGATGCGCGCGCACGAGACGCAGATCACCGTGGACGGCGATTACTTCGCGCTCTCCAACGAGGTTGGCGCCCGGATCCTCGGCCGCGAGTACTACACCCGGCTCGCCGGCCCGCGAGCTGACGGCGATCAGGGCCCGCGCCACCAAGAAGACCGCTACTCCCGCGACCTGTTCGCCCGCTGAAATCGGTAGCCTGCTTAATTATGGGGAGATCGCAAGGCGCGCCGGCCGCCGGGCAACGGACGCTCACGGCCCTTGGCTACTTGGCGCTGTTCGTGCTCGGCGCCCTCCAGGGCCTGATCGGCAGCTTCCAGTACGGTCGGCCACCCGCGCCGCTGATCGCGATCGTCCTCGCTGCGATCATCTTCGCCACGTGCGCGGGCTGCGGCTGGGGCGTCGGCACGTTCGGCGCGGCGCTGCTCCCCGCCCTGGGCTGGATCCTCGCGTCGTTCATCCTCGCGATGCCCAGGCCCAACGGCAGCGTGGTCATCACCGCGTCGGCCGCGGGCGAGTGGTACCTCTACGGTGGCGCACTCGCCTGCGCGGCCGGCTGCGTGACCGGGTTCTTTACCAGGCTCAGGCGCTCAGCACCGCCTCGCTGAAGCGCTCAAGCCCCCAGGACAGCTCATCGGGGGTGATGACCAGCGGGGGAGCGAGCCTGATGGTCGAGCCGTGGGTCTCCTTGGCGAGGACGCCGAGCGTGGCGAGTCGCTCGCACACGGCCCGGCCGTCAAGGCTAGTGAACGTCACCCCGGCCCACAGGCCGCGCCCGGACACGGACGACACCGCCGACGACGGCAGCGACTTGAGCCCGGCGTGCAGCACGGCGCCGAGCGAGGCGGAACGCTCCTGGTACTCGCCGGTCCGCAGCATCGCGATCACCTCGCGGCCCACCGCGCAGGCGAGCGGGTTCCCGCCGAACGTCGACCCGTGCTGTCCCGGCTTGAGCACGCCGAGCACCGAGCGCGAGGACACCATCGCGGACACGGGGACGATGCCGCCGCCCAGCGCCTTGCCGAGCAGGTAGGCGTCCGGCACCACGCCCTCGGCCGCGCAGGCGAAGGTCGTCCCGACCCGGCCGAGCCCCGACTGGATCTCATCGGCGATCAGCAGCGCGCCCGCGGACGTGCACAGCGACCGCACCCCGGCGAGGAACCCGGGCGGCGGCACCACGACCCCCGCCTCACCCTGGATCGGCTCCATCAGCACCGCGACGACGCGCTGCCCGTACGCGCGGAAGACGCCCTCCAAGGCGGCCATGTCGCCGTACGGCACCGACACGAAGCCCGGCGTGTACGGCCCGAAGTCGGCCCGCGCGTCCGGGTCGGAGGAGAACGACACGATCGTGGTCGTCCGGCCGTGGAAGTTCCCGTCGAACACGACGATGACCGCCTCGTCGTGCGGGACCCCGCGGGTGACGTACCCCCACTTGCGGGCCACCTTGAGGGCCGTCTCGACCGCCTCGGCCCCCGTGTTCATCGGGAGCACCATCTCCATCGAGCACAGCTCGGCGAGCTCCGCGCAGAACGGCCCGAACTGATCATGGTCAAACGCCCGCGAGACCAGGGTGACGCGGGAAAGTTGCCGCGTCGCCGCCTCCACCAGCCGGGGGTGCAGGTGGCCGAAGTTGAGCGCCGAGTACCCGGCCAGCATGTCCAGGTACCGCCGCCCGTCGACGCCGGTCACCCAGCAGCCCGCCGCCGACGCCACCACGACGGGCAGCGGGTGGTAGTTGTGCGCGCTGTACCGGCTGGTTAGCCCGGATAGCTCCGCCTGCGCCGTCAGGTCGGTAAATGTATCGGTCATGGCCGCTCCCTCACTTCAAGTGTGCAGCACTTCGCGCCGCCGCCGGCCTTGAGCAGTTCCGACATGTCCACGGGCACGGGCTCGAAGCCGCGGGCGGAAAGCGACCGCGCGAGCTCCGTGGCCTGCGCGGCGAGCACCACGTGGCGCCCGTCGGAGACCGCGTTCAGCCCGAGCACCTCCGCGTCCTCGTCCTTCGCCTCGATCAGCTCGGCGAACAGGGAGGCCAGCGCCGCCCGCCCCGCGTCGTCGAACGCCGCCGGGTAGTAAATCGCCGTCGACGCGTCGAGCACGCACAGCGCGGTGTCGAGGTGGTAGAACCGCGAGTCGACGAGCCGCAGCGACACGACCCGGCGCCCGAACACCGACGCCAGCTCCCCGGCCGCCGCCTCGTCCGACCGGAACCCGTACCCCGCGAGCACGGTGCTGCCGGTCAGCGGGTCGCCGGCCACCAGGATGTCGCCCTCGCCCTCGTTCACGAAGACCGGCTCGTGGACCGGGTACCCGTGCGCGCGGAACCAGGACATGTACGCGGCCGCCTCGGGGGCGCGCTCGGCGTGCCTGAACCGCACGCCGAGCACGGTCCCGTCGATCACCGTCGCGCCGTTGGCCGCGAACACCATGTCCGGCAGCCCCGCGCACCGGCTCGATGGTGGAGACCGAGTGCCCCAGCGACTCGTACGTCGCCCGCAGCGCGGCCCACTGCCGCATCGCGAGCCCGGGGTCGACGGGGGCGTCTGGCCGCATCCACGGGTTGATCGCGTAGGTCACGGCGAAGTACTCCGGCGGGCACATCAGGTAAGACCGGGGTGTAGCCACCCGGTGCGTCGCGTCGCTCTGCATACCCTGAGCGTACGGAGGGCCCCATGTGGCTAACAGCGGGTAATGATGCGTCCACCTGGCGATCCGTTGCGTTTTCCAGGGCAAGGCAAGCGATTCATTGCGCCGGCGCGGACCTGGCTAGCTGAGGGTCATGCCCGCGTGCGCCGCCTTGATGATCTTGACGATCTCGTCCGGGTCGTCGGCGATGTGCAGCAGGGACAGCTCGTCCTGGCCGATCTTGCCCTCGGCCAGCATGGTGGTCTTCAGCCAGTCAAGGAGGCCCGACCAGTACGCGCTGCCGACCAGGACGATCGGGAACTTGGTGATCTTGCCGGTGGCGACGAGCGTGACGGCCTCGAACAGCTCGTCCATCGTGCCGTAGCCGCCGGGCAGGACCACGAAGGCCTGCGAGTACTTGATGAAGCACGTCTTCCTGACGAAGAAGTAGCGGAACTCGACGCCCACGTTGACGTAGTCGTTGAGCCCGGACTCCATCGGCAGTTCGATGCCGAGGCCGACCGAGACGCCGCCCGCCTCGCTGGCGCCCTTGTTCGCCGCCTCCATGACCCCGGGGCCGCCGCCGGTGATGATGGCGTAGCCGGCCTTGACGAGTCCCTGGGCGATGTTATCGGCCAGCTTGTACTCGGCCTCGTCGGGCTTGGTCCGGGCCGAGCCGAAGATCGAGACCGCCATGCCCAGCTCGGCCAGCAGGCCGAACCCCTCGACGAACTCCGCCTGGATGCGCATGACCCGCCACGGGTCGGTGTGCACCCAGTCCGACGGGCCGCGGCGGTCGAGCAGCCGCTGGTCGGTAGTGGTCGCCGGAATCTGCTTGCCGCGCAACGTCACGGGTCCTTGGCGACGGACCCTGCGCGTGTTTGCTCCACCCATAGTCCTATCCAAGGTATCCATCCACGGCCAGTGCTCCGACGCAAAACACGCGGCAAAAAGATAAACGCACGGCGAATTAACAAGGGCAGGAATGGCGCGTCAGTGCCCGGTTAGTGGCCGGGGCTATCAGCCGTCGACGCCGTGGTCGCGGAGGATCGCGTTCAGCTCGGCCTTGCCGTGCCGCTCGCCCTCGGGAAGGCGCTTCAGGATGAGCACGGCCGGCATGCCGAACGTGCCGCCGGGGAACTCGCGGAACCGGGTGCCGTTGATGGCCACCGACCAGGCAGGCACCTCTCCGCGGGGCAGTTCCTCGCCGGTTTCCACGTCGATCACGTGCGTTGAGGCCGAGATGTTCGTGCCGGGGGCGAGGACCGAGCCGGCCCGGATCCTGGCGCCTTCGGTCACCATCGAGCGGGAGCCGATCATGCACTCGTCCTCGACGATCACCGGGACCGCGTTCGGAGGCTCGAGCACGCCGCCGATGCCAACCCCGCCTGACAGGTGCACGTTCTTGCCGATCTGGGCGCACGAGCCGACCGTCGCCCAGGTATCCACCATCGTCCCCGCGTCCACGTACGCGCCGACGTTGGTGAAGGAGGGCATCAGGACGGTGCCGGGGGCGATGTAGGCGCCCCAGCGGGCGATCGCGCCCGGCACCACGCGCACACCGTCAAGGCGGGTCTTCAGCGGCACGCGGTCGTGGTAGCGGAAGTCGCCTACCTGCGACTGAGCCATCGGCAGGACCTTGAAGGCCAGCAGGATCGCCCGCTTGGCGCGCTCGTCGACCACGACCTCGTCGGTTTCCGCGTCCACGAACGCGACCCGGGCCGCTCCGGCGTCGATCTGGTCCACGGCCGCCACGACCTCGGCGCGGGCGGCGGCGTCCTCCGGGCTCAGCTCGCCGCGCCGCTCCCACAGTTCGTCGATGACGGCCGGCAGCGGCGACTTAAGCTCACTCATGGCCAGCGAGCCTACCGCTAAGGGCGTCCGGTCTGGGGACGCCCTGCCACAGCCACCACAGCGCTCTATCCCCGGCCGCAGCGCGGGGGGCGAGCGGTTTTTGCGAGTCCCCCCGTGGGGGGATATGGGGGGCGAAGCCCCCGCCCATGCGCGGGGGGTGCAGGGGGGTCGTCCCCCCGCAGGCAATACTGCCAGCGAGATTGGCAGGACGCAGGTACCTTCGAGGATGTGCGGACGTCTCCTCAATGGCAGCCGGCTGGCCAGTGGCAGCCCGCCGACTACCGGCGCCCCTCATGGCGTCGTCCGCTGATCGTGCTCGCGGTGATCGCGATACTCCTCGGGTTGCTCGCTTACGGCGTCTACTCCGTCTACCACCGGGTTACCCAGGCGCTGGTCATCCCCGGCTGCCAGGCGGGCACCGGCGACAACGCCGTAGCGCTCGACTTCGGGCAGGCGGCCGACGCGGCCACCGTCGCCGGCGTAGCCGTCCGCGAGCACCTGCCGAGCCGGGCGCTGACCGTCGCTTACGCGACCGCGTTCCAGGAATCGAAGCTGGAGAACCTGACCTACGGCGACCGGGACTCGGTCGGCATCTTCCAGCAGCGGCCGTCCGAGGGCTGGGGCACCGCCACCCAGCTCGAGGATCCCGCGTACGCGGCCCAGGCGTTCTTCGGCGCGCTCGTCAAGGTGCCCAGCTACACGACCATCCCGGTCTACGAGGCCGCCCAGGCCGTGCAGAAGAGCGCCGACGGCTCCGCCTACCAGCAGTACGCGCCGACCGGCGCGCTGCTCGCGGCCGACTACACCTCCGCGCCGCACGCGGTCACCTGCTGGTACAACCCGGCGCAGCAGGCCTCGAGCCAGGGCGTCTCCGCGAAGCTCAACCTGCACGGGGCGGCGGAGGAACTGGACCACGTGTTCGGCACGCCCGGGGGAGGCGGGGCGCTGACCGCAGTCAGCCGCATCCGTTCGGGATCGGCTGACTCGATCACCACCGCGGCCGGCGCGGGCTGGGCCGTGGCGGACTGGCTTGTGACCAACGCCACCTCGTACGGGATCACGCAGGTCAGCTACGCCGGGTACCAGTGGAAGGCGCAGCTGAGCGAAACAAGCTGGCAGGCAAACTCCGCCGCGACAGCAGGGGGTATTGTCGCCAGCTAGCGAGGCGAACCACCATACTGTGTGGTAGCTGAAGTGGGTTAAGACGTTAAAGAGGAGCTCCCGTGACCTACGTCATCGCGCAGTCATGCGTCGATGTGCTCGACAAGGCATGCATCGAAGAGTGCCCGGTGGACTGCATCTACGAGGGCGAGCGCATGCTTTACATCCACCCGGACGAGTGCGTGGACTGCGGCGCTTGCGAGCCCGTCTGCCCGGTTGAGGCCATCTACTACGAGGACGACGTCCCCGAGCAGTGGAAGAACTACTACACGGTCAACGTCGACTTCTTCAAGGAGCTCGGCTCTCCGGGGGGCGCGTCCAAGGTCGGCAAGATCGGCAAGGACCACCCGATCGTCGCGGCGCTCCCGCCGCAGGCCGAGCACGAGTGACCCTAGCCGCCCGGCTACCTGAATACCCCTGGGACGAGCTCGCGCCGATCGCGGAAAAGGCGCGCGCGTTCCCTGGCGGCGCGGTTGACCTGTCCGTGGGCACCCCGGTCGACCCGGTGCCCGCGGTCATCCAGGACGCCCTCGTCGCGGCCGCCAACGCGCCCGGCTACCCGCTGACCGCGGGGACGCCGGAGCTGCGCTCGGCGGCCGCGGGGTGGCTCGCCCGCTCGCTCGACGTGCACGTGGACCCGGTCTCGGTGCTGCCGGTGATCGGGACCAAGGAGTTCATCGCCTGGCTGCCGACCATGCTCGGGCTCGGTCCGGCGGACACGGTGCTCTACCCGTCGCTGGCCTATCCGACCTACGGCATCGGGGCCAAGCTCGGCGGCGCCGCCTCGGCGGTGGTCGGCGACGTGGCCGAGGGTGTTCTTGACCACAGTGCTCTTGACCACAGTGCCCTGGACGCCGCGCCCGCCGGGTCCCGGCTGCTCTGGGTGAACTCGCCGTCCAACCCGACCGGGCGGGTGCTGCCCGCGGCTTCGCTGCGGGACGCCGTCGGCTGGGCCCGGTCGCGCGGCGCGGTGCTCGCCTCCGACGAGTGCTACATCGAGCTCGGCTGGGACACGACCCCCGTGTCCGTCCTGCACGAATCGGTGCGCGGTGGCTCGCTCGACGGGGTGCTCGGGGTGTTCTCGCTGTCCAAGCGGTCCAACCTCGCGGGCTACCGGGCGGGCTTCGTGACCGGGGACCCCGCGCTGATGAAGGACCTGCTGCTCGTCGGCAGGCAGGCCGGGATGATCGTGCCCGGCCCGGTCCAGGCGGCGATGGTGGCCGCGCTGTCCGACGACGCGCACGCGGCCGGGCAGAAGGCCAGGTACGCGGCCCGGCGCGCGATCCTCGCGGCGGGGCTCACCGCGGCGGGCTTCCGCATCGAGCACTCCGAGGCCGGCCTTTACCTGTGGGCCACCCGTCCCGGCCTGGACTGCTGGGCCGCCTGCGAGCTGCTCGCCACCGAGTGCGGCCTGCTCGTCGGGCCTGGCTCCATTTACGGGCCGGAGGGCAACGCGTACATCCGCGTGGCGCTCACCGCGACCGACGAGCGGGTCGCGACCGCTGGCGACCGCCTGCGCGCCTTCGCCGTCCGCTAATCAGTTGCCGATGCCAGTACGACTTAGTCGGTAATTCATGGCACGATTTCTACGTGCCCGTTGTCTTGGTGATCGCCATCATCGTCGTCCTCGCCGTCGTGGTCTACATGGCCAGGGGCGGCGGCGGCGAGTTGTCCGCCGAACGTAACGACTACGTCCCTCTCGACCTCGGGCCGGTATCGGCCACGGATGTCGCCCTGCTGCGCCCGCCGACGGGGCTGTGGGGCTACAACATGCAGGCGACCGATGAGGCGCTGGAGCGGGTCGCCGAGTCGATCAGGGAGCGGGACGTGCGCATCGTCGCCCTTGAGCAGCTCGTCACCGACCTGAGCCGGGACCACGCCCCGATGCCGCTGCTCTCCAGCCCGTACGTCGGGGCCAGGCACCGCCGGGCGCCCGTCGACACGGCGGCCATCAACACTGGGGAGACGGAAGCGCTCCAGGTGGCGCATGACGCCACCGCGACGGAGCCGGCCTCGCTGCCCTACGACCCGCCCCGGCTGCCCTACGACCCGCCCGGCCTCGACCCGCCGGTGCCCTACGACCCGCCGCGGGTGCCTTTCGAGTCGCCCAGGCAGACCGGCGACGTCACCGGGCCGCCGGAGCGCTCCCATGACTGACCCGGCCGCCGAGCCCGGCGCGACGCGGCGGCCCACGGGGCCGGTGGCCGGGCCCGACGGCAAGCTGCGCTGCCCGTGGGGGCTGAGCGCGCCCGAGTACGTGGCCTATCACGACGACGAGTGGGGCCGTCCCGTCCACGGCGACCAGGCGATCTTCGAGCGGCTCTGCCTCGAGGCCTTCCAGTCGGGCCTTTCCTGGCTCACCATCCTGCGCAAGCGGGAGAACTTCAGGAAGGCGTTCGCGGGATTCGACATCCCGGCCGTCGCCGCGTTCACCGACGCGGACGTGGCCCGGCTGCTCGCCGACGCTGGCATCGTGCGCAACCGGGCCAAGGTGAACGCCGCGATCACGAACGCCCGGGCCGCGCTCGACCTCAAGGAGGGCCTGAGCGACCTGGTCTGGAGCTACGCGGAAACCGCGCCGCGCCCGGCGCCGCGCACCCTCGCCGACCTTCCGGCGCAGACTGCCGCGTCCCAGGCGCTGGCCAAGGAGCTGCGCAAACGCGGCTTCGCCTTCACCGGCCCGGTCACGGTCTACGCCGCCATGCAGGCCTGCGGGCTGGTGAATGACCACCTGGAAGCGTGCTTCGCCCGTATCCGGTAGAACCCGCCAAAAGCCGTCATGTTCGCGTATTAGCCGTCAGCTCGGCCATTTCACGGGTGGGCATGTCGCGGTCGTGTAACAATACGCGGCATGGGTGATGCGGAACCCGACATTGCCGCGCTTTTCGCGCCGTTGCGGCCGGCGCAGGCCTCCGATGTCGTTTTGAGTGAGGCACGGGAGGTCCTCTCCCACGTCAAGCAGCCGATCGACGCGGAGCTGTGGGGCTCTGACATGATCGGTGCGCTGTCCGGCGGTGGGTCTGATGGCACGGAAGTGATGAAGGAGCTCACGAGTTCCCTCGTCCCTGCCGTGGAGATGAAGGCGACGCCGGAGGCGCTCTTCCTGCTGCGCGTCCTCGGTGCGATCGGTTCCCCCGAGCTCAGGAAGGCGGCGACCGTGGCGGCGGAGCGGCTGACCGCCCAGGGCGTGCCCGACCCGGACTGGGCGACGGCGATCGGCTCGCCGACGGTCGGCCGGTGCTGGCATTACAGCGACATCGGCGGGCGGCAGGAATCGGTCACGGTGAGCTTCGGCTACGGCGCGTCCGAGCATGCCCTGTCGGTCCTTATTGACCACGGCAAGGGCGGCAAGATCAAGGACGCCTGGGTCGACGACGCCACGGGCCTGCTCGACAAGACCTGGCTCGCCGCCGAGAGCGACCCGCTCATCGTCTTCGAGCCGATCGAGCGGGCGGACGCTGGCGCCCGCCTGAGGAGGGCGGTCGCCGCGGGCGAGTGCCCGAGCAAGCCGGACGAGGTCGACGACCTGACCGCCCACCGCGCCCTGCTGCACGCGAGAGTCAGTTACCTCGCCGCGAACTGACCCGCCCGGCTCCCGCCGAGGGGATAGCGGTCGACGTGGTGCTTTTGGACGGAGTCGTCCGGGCTGGATGGATTTAAGCCGGTGCTCGGGGTCGCGCCCGGCCCCGGGCGGCCATTAGCGCGGAAACTTTTCCTAGGACGGAACATTTGCCGGCATAGCTTGTATAAATTTCCGCGCTAAGCAAAGTTTCCGCACTAAATTGGCGCGACCGCCACGGGATCGGGAATTTTCTTCGTAAAAAGGGCAAGACGCGGAAGCGGTTATCGGGTCTGGCCAGCAAGACCCGCGCGTTACGGGGTCAGGGCCATCGTCGCGCCGGTGAGAGTCAGCAGCCGGTGACACCCCGGCGCGCCCGGCAACCGCACCAAGTCCCCAGATATCCGCTTATACGGCCCGGACGGCCCGGCGAGCACCAGCCCGTCGGCGCCCACCGCGACCAGCGACCCGGAATCCCGCAGCAGCACCGCGCCGTCCCGCGACGCCGAGATCGCCACGCGCCCCGCCCGGAGTCCCTCGAGTACGCCCGGCACGCTCGCGTCGGCGCACGAAACCCACGTCGTCGGCGTCCCGAGCGGAGCGTCAGAACCCGGCCGGTGCCAGTCGCTGCCGCCGACCGGGATCGCGGACGGGTCCCACGCCTGCCACCAGGACAGCGGGGTCGTCCACGTCAGGTCGAGCCACGACCAGTGCCAGACCTCGAGCAGCGGCGGCCGCCGCGGCATGGGGTGCACCCACGAGACCGGCCCCCCGAACGGGTGGTTGACCGACATCAGCCCGCCCCGCGACTCGGCGAACGACAGCCACGACCAAGCCGGCTCGCGGAAGTCGACCCACCCGGTATCCCCGAGTACCCCCGCGTGCCCGAGTTCCGTCGTCACCTCCTGCCCGGGCAGCAGAATCACGCCATAGCGGGCAGAAGCCGGACCGAGCACCGCGTGATGGCTCACCGTGTTGTGGTCGGTGACCGCGACGAAGTCCATCCCGCGCTCCACCGCGTAAGCGGCTAGCTCGGCCACGCTCATCACGCCGTCGGAGTGATGCGTGTGCGCGTGCAGGTCGCCGGCGAGCCAGGTAAGCCCGTCTGCGGCTGGCAGCGAACGCCGGGCAGGCCGGGAAGCGGGCACCGGCGGCGAGTCCGGCGCCGCCAGCCACGAGGCCAGTTCCCCGCCGAGGGAAGCCGCGTCAGAAGACAAGGCCTCCGCGGTCACGGTGAACGGAAGCCCGGAGGCCGGCACCAGGTGCAGCCCGATCACCACCTGCCACAGCCCCGCGGTCACCGGCCCGGCCAGGTACCCGGGCGTCGCCCCGAACTCCGCGACCACGAACGAGTCCCGCGCGCCCCCGGACCACCCGCGGAAGCCGGCGGGATCGAAGCACCCCAGGTCAAGGACCGCCCCGGAGTCCCGCGGGTAAGACAGCGTCACCCGCAGCGCGCCCGTCCCGGCGGGAACCTCGACGGGCAGGTAGTGCCAGGAAGCGGCCAGCCGGTCCTCGATCGAGAACGTTCCCGTGTGCGTGGTCAGCGACGCCATGCCAACATCTGATCAGGTCGCCTGGTCCAGAAGGAAGCACCACGCGCGGCCAGGAAGAAAACCAGATGACGCCCGGCCAGCCGAGTGTTAGGGTCTTGAGCTTCGCGCCCAGTCACGCGCCACTCAGCACGAGGAGAGCTCAAGGGGGTCAGCCATGCCCGCCGACGCCGGGCCAGCGGCCGCGCAGACGGCCACCGCAGACGACAACGACGACTCCGAGGACGGCGTCATCGCCGGTGAGCGCGCCCACCTGCGGCGCTCCCGCGAGTTCCTCCACCTCATGCGCGAGAACGTCCTCACGCTCGCGCAGAACCCGATGGCCGGCGACCGGGTCAGCCTTGAGTACCTGAAGGCCGACCTGTACCGCCGGGCCGAGGCGCTCAAGGACCTTCCCGACGCGCCGCTGTTCTTCGGCCGGCTGGACTACTCCGAGCTGGCCAAGGCGGACGAAGACTTCGCCGGGGCGGACTTCCACATCGGCAGGCGCCACGTGCACGACCAGGACGGCACCCCGGTCGTCCTCGACTGGCGGGCCCCGGTGTCCCGGCCCTTCTACCGGGCCAGCCAGTCCGATCCGATGGGCCTCACCCTGCGGCGGCGGTTCGGCTTCGCCGGGGGATCGCTCACCGCCTATGAAGACGAGCGGTTCCGGCTGAGCGGTGAAGCGCGCGCCCGTTCGGCCGAATCGACCGCCCAGCCCACCAGCAACCTGCTGATTTCCGAGATCGAGCGGCCACGGTCCGGCCCGATGCGGGACATCGTGGCCACGATCCAGCCCGAGCAGGACGACATCGTCCGCGCGGACGCCGCCACCACCGTCTGCGTGCAGGGCGCGCCGGGCACGGGGAAGACCGCGGTGGGCCTGCACCGGGTCGCGTACCTGCTGTACGCGCACAAGGAGCAGGTCACGCGGCGCGGCGTGGTCGTCGTCGGGCCGAACCTGGCCTTCCTCTCCTACATCAGGAACGTGCTGCCCGCGCTCGGCGAGCTCGACGTCACCCAGACCACGGTGGCCGGCCTGGTCGCGTCCACCCCCGTCAAGGCCACCGACACCGACGCGGCGGCCGTGGTCAAGGGCGACGCCCGCATGGCCGAAGTGCTGCGCAACGCGCTGTGGGCAAACCTCAGGGCGCCGCGGGAGGCGCTCATGGTCAGCCGGGGCGCGCGCCGCCTGCGGCTGCCCGTCCATGAGATCGAGGCGCTCGCGGCCGAGCTGAAGAACCGCGGCGTGCGCTACGGCACGGGCCGCGAGCTGCTCGCCCACCGCATCGCGCACGTCCTGCTCACGCAGCTGGAAGCGGCCGGAGAGACGTGCGACGACCGCACGCACGACGCGGTCCGCCGGTCCGCGCCGGTGCGCAAGTGCGTGGACGAGGTCTGGCCGAAGGTCGATCCCAAGAAGCTGGTCTTCACCCTCCTCTCAGATCCAAGTCAAGTCATCCGGAACGGAATCGGCTTGCTCTCCGACGCCGAGATGGCCGTCATAACCTGGCCGAAGCCGCCGCGTGGCCCCGGTTCGGCCCCCTGGACGCGCGCCGACCAGGTGCTGATCGACGAGGCGGCCGACCTCATCGAGCGCACGCCGTCGATCGCGCACATCGTGGTGGACGAGGCGCAGGACCTGTCGCCGATGGAGGTGCGCGCGATCGGGCGGCGGTGCGCCACCGGAGCGGCGACCGTGCTCGGCGACATCGCTCAGGGCACCACGCCGTGGGCCGCGACCTCCTGGCCAACATTGCTCTCCCACCTCGGGAAACCGGACGCCGCCGTCCGCGAGCTCGACGTCGGCTACCGGGTGCCGCGGCAGATACTCGACTTCGCCTCCCGGCTGCTGCCCTCGATCGCCCCCGGTCTGTCCCCGGCCAGGTCCCTGCGCGCGGACCAGAACGCGCTGCGGGTCGCGCCGGTGGGGGCGGACGAACTCGGCGGGCAGGTGGCCGCGGAGTGCGTGACGGCGCTGAGGCGCGCGGGCTCGGTCGCGGTGATCTGCGCCGACCAGCAGGTAACCGAGGTCGGGGCGGCGCTAGGAAAAGCCGGACTTGCCTTCGGCGTGCTCGGCGACACGGACAACGACGCTCTCGGTTCGGCCGGCCCCAGTTCCGGAGCTCCAATCGAATCCGGGAGCGTGTCTCCAATCGAATCCGGCCGCGTATCCGGCCGGGAATCCGGAATGCCCGGCACAAGCTCGACCAATATTCCGGATATGTCGGTTATGTCCAATGAAGCGAGCCGGCTAACGCTAGTTCCCGTCACGCTGGCCAAGGGCCTGGAGTTCGACCACGTCGTCCTCGTCGAGCCCGGCCGAATAGCTACTGGTGAGGCGTACGGGCTCAGGCGGCTCTATGTGGCACTCACCCGCGCGGTTTCCCGCCTGACGGTATTTCACGCTGAACCGCTCCCCATCGAGCTCTCGTTACATACCATAAGAGCAGCCTTCGAATTAGGGCCGTGTCGCGGCCGGAGGGCCGCCCCGTGTTTTCGCAGCGGGGGTCGGGGGTTCATTCCCCGAAGAGAAACTGCGTGACCAGCACAGGCGGCATCCTTCGTGGGGTCGGACGCGCCTGGTTCTGGCAAAACTACGATGAGTAGCAACGGTGGTGTTCTGTGGAAGGCAAGGGAAACCACGCATCGGCGACTGTCTACCTGGACAAGCTGGCCGAAGAGCTGACCAACCGAGGCCTTGAGGCCTGGCTGATGGCTCCGCCGGGGCGGGTACCCAGCGTGTACATCACGAACCCAGGCGCCCGCGCCCTTGAGGAGAACGTCTACGCCAACCAGGGCAAGGACGGCCTCTTCTGGTACTGGTGGTCCTGGGCGGAGCGCATCTCGATGGCCGACGACCTGGACACCGCCGCGACGACGATCGCCCGCGTACTCGCCCTGCCGCGCCGCGACTAGCGCGATAGCGGCAAGGGCTCGTCGGGCCAGACACAGTGGATAGTTGCACACCCCCGAGCGTGCAAAAGTATCCACTCTCTTTGCCGGCCGTCCCTGTGCATCGGATAACAGCAAGATGCGCCCGGGAAAGACCGGTAGAGGGCTGTCAGCCCGGCATTCCGGGGAACGCGACCGTGGAGCCGCTCCAGGCGAGCGCCCGGTTCGCCGAGGCCTGCATCGCCTTGGCGGCGAACGCGCGCAGGGCCGGGTCGCTGACCGCGACCAGGCCCAGGTAGGCCCGGGTTACCCCTTCTTCAAGGGTGGCGGCGAGCCGTGCCGCCGACGCCGCGCCGGTCACCGCGAACGGCAGCGCGTAGGCCGGGCTCGCGGCCACCGGGGTGGCGCCAAGCTTGGCCAGCGCCGCTTCCAGGGTGTCCCTGGCGACTTGATGCGCGGTCCAGTCGGCGCGCGCGTCGGCCTGCGCGCTGCCCGTGAGCATGGCGCCGGCGACGCCATAGCCGTATACCGCCGCGTGCTCGGCGGCGAGGGCGCCCTGAAGGGCGGCAACCGATGCGCTCACACGGCCACCTCGCTGGCGCTCGGAGTCCGCATTCGCGGACGCACTGTGTTTGCCGATTCGCTCGCAAGCTCGCTCATGAGGCCACCTCGCTGGCGCTCGGAGTCCGCATTCGCGGACGCACTGTGCTTGCCGATTCGCTCGCGAGCTCGCTCATGAGGCGCCGATCCTGGCGCCGAGGACGCTGACGTGCGTCGCCTCGGAGGCGGCGATCGACGCGTACAGCTGCGCGAGCGACGGCGACGCGGCGTTCAGCCGGCTCATCAGGGTCTTGACCGCGTCCTGCTCGGCGGCCCGGAGCTGGGCGAGCGCGGCGGCGCCGGTGACGCCGAGCGCGGGCTTCGCGGTCACCGTGTCGGGCACCTGCTTGCCCGGCGGCTCGATGACCCGGGCGCGCAGTTGGGCCAGGTGCGCCTCATGCTCGGCGCGCAGCGGCCGAAGCGTCGGCGCGAGGGCGGAATAAGCGGCTATGGCCCGGTTGTATATCCAGATCAGGTTCTGCTCGGCGGTCACGGCGTGTAGCAGCGTCTGCGTCTGGGGGGACACGGTGGGCGGCGCGCTGAGCACGGCGGGACCCTTGCAGGCGCTCAGCGCGAGAAACAGGGGCAACGTCGTGGGCGACGCGGCGAGCAACTGACGCCTTGACAGCATAGGCTCTAAGCATGCCACGCGCCGCCGGCCGGTTGGACGACCGCCGCCGAGTCGGCGCGGCACCCGCGAGCCGCAGGTCCCGAGCGCCCGGAGGCGAGCGGACAGCACCTGCGCATCGCGGCGATGGCGACGCGCAGCGCCCCTGGCCTATAGGCTGGACCTGGGAAAATATTAAGCCCAGGATAACCCGGCCCAGGCGACGCAGACGAGGAGGTCGAAATGCCCGGTAGCCTTCGCTCCACCGCTAGGCCGGTGGACGACAGGAAGCTGGCTGGCCTGATAGAGCCTGCGGTCGCCGCCGCCGGGATGGACCTGGAATCGGTGCGGATGACCGTCGCGGGGAAGCGCCGGCTGGTGCGCATCGTCGTGGACAGCGACCACGGGGTAAGCCTCGACGACGCGGCCGATGTCAGCCGGGAGATCTCCGCCCTGCTCGACGCGAGCAACGCGCTTGGCGAGGCTCCCTATACGCTGGAGGTTTCATCGCCTGGCGTGGACCGGCCGCTGACCGAGCCGCGGCACTGGCGGCGCGCCCGGGGCAGGCTCGTCCGGGTGAAGGTGACGGGGGAGGGTTCCGTGGAGGGACGGCTGCTCGCGGCGGACGCCGACGGCGTCACGCTCGGCCTGTGTTGACGGGCAGGCGGCGGCGAGCGCCGGTTCCCCTACGCCGACTTGGGCGCGGGCAGCGTCCAGGTGGAGTTCGGCCGGATTCCGGACGCCGAACTCGACGACTTTAGTGATCCGGAGCTTGACGACGCGGTGTCGCGACGACACCGACCTTGGAGCTGGCGGCGATGGACATTGACCTGAGCGTGCTGCGCAGTCTCGAGAGCGAGAAGGACATCTCGTCCGAAACGGCGATCAAGGCGATCGAGGACGCGCTGCTGATGGCGTACCACAAGACAGACGGCGCCAACGCGGCGGCGCGGGTCGAGGTGGACAGGAAGACCGGCCACGTCACGGTCTGGGCCAAGGAGGCGGGCGCGGACGGCGCGCCGGGCCGGGAGTACGACGACACCCCGGCGGGCTTCGGCCGGATCGCCGCGACCACCGCCAGGCAGGTGATCCTGCAGCGGCTGCGCGACGTCGAAGACGAGATGACGTTCGGCGAGTACGCCGGGCACGAGGGCGACATCGTCGCGGGCGTGATCCAGCAGGGCAAGGACCCGCGCACGGTGCTCGTCGACCTCGGCAAGATCGAGGCGGTGCTGCCCCTCGCCGAGCAGGTGCCCGGCGAGCGGTACGTGCACGGCGAGCGGATCCGCTGCTACGTGTGGCGGGTGCGCAAGGGCCACCGCGGCCCGTCGGTCACGCTGTCCCGCACCCACCCGGACCTGGTGCGCAAGCTGTTCGCGCTCGAGGTTCCCGAGATCGCGAGCGGCGCGGTGGAGATCGTCAAGATCGCCCGCGAGGCGGGGCACCGGACGAAGATCGCGGTGCAGTCCCACCAGCAGGGCGTGAACGCCAAGGGCGCGTGCATCGGGCCGGTCGGCAGCCGCGTGCGGAACGTGATGGCCGAGTTGCACGGCGAGAAGATCGACATCGTCGACTACTCCGACGACCCGGCGGACTTCGTCGCGAACGCCCTCTCACCCGCCAGGGTCACCCGCGTCGAGGTCATCGACCGCGACGCGATGGAGGCGCGGGTCACGGTGCCGGACTACCAGCTCTCGCTGGCCATCGGCAAGGAAGGGCAGAACGCCCGGCTGGCCGCCAGGCTCACCGGCTGGCGGATCGACATCCGCTCGGACGGCGCGGTCGGCGCCTCGGCGCCCGCGCCGCGCGCTTCCGCCGCCGATACCGCGAACCCAGAGGCGGCCAGCGCCGCGGGTGCGTCCCGCCGACGCCTCCTGAGGCGTCCGCCGGGTGCACCCGCGCACCCAGTACCTCGGCTGTGCCCCGCTGCGGCGACGCGGTAGACTAGTAGGCAATGACCGCACGAGCTGAGTTGCCCGAGCACGGGGAAGAAACCTATTCGCACCTGTGTTGGGTGCAAAGCAGCGTGCGGCGAAGTCTAGCTTGCTTCGCCTAGTGGTGGCCGGGGACGGCATCGTGCCCGACCCCCAAGCGCGGCAACCGGGCCGGGGCGCGTACCTGCATCCCAGCCTGGCGTGCTTCGAACTGGCGCAGCGGCGTCGGGTGTTCCCTCGCGCTCTGCGCGTCGTCGGGTTCGCTTGACACCGCCCCGCTGGCTTCGTACCTTTCCCGTGCCGAAGCCGGGTCATAACATGACTGACGGCAACGGCACTTGAAAGGGACGAAGCGGAATGGTCACGGGCGGCGGGAAGCACGCTGGACATGACGGAAACCTGTACGGAAAGCAGGTCGAGAAGCTTATGAGCGCTCGATGAGCACAAGGCGATGAACGGCACGAACTGACGCCGACCCGGAGCACCCTATGCGCCGGATCGGCTGATGATCCGGTTTTAATGGCCCTTGGGATGGGCCGGGCAGAGGAGCATAGTGGCGAAGGTCCGGGTTTACGAACTCGCGAAGGAGTTCGGCGTAGAGAGCAAGGCCGTCATGGCCAAGCTCGAAGAAATGGGCGAGTTCGTGCGTTCCGCGTCCTCGACGATCGAGGCGCCTGTGGTCCGCAGGCTCAAGGAAGCATTCAACGGCGGTGGCGCCAAGGGCGGCGGCGCCGCGACGCGTCAGAGCGGCGGTCGCGACCAGGGACGCCGCGAGCAGGGCGGCTTCGGCGACCGCCCGCGCGGCGACCGTCCGGTCCGCTCGGAAGGCGGCCAGTCCGCACCTGGCGGCGGCCACGCTGGCGGCACACCGGCGCCCGGGCCGTTCCCGGCCCAGGTAGCAGGCCGGTGCCGCGTCCGGTACCGCCGCGCCCCGCCGTGCCGCAGGTTCCCGGTGTCGGCGCGCCCGCGGCGAGCGCGCCGGCGGCAGCGCGCCCCCGGTGAGTGCGCCCGCGGTGGACGTTCCCGCCGCGTCGGCCGCGCCAGCGGCGCCTGCGCGTCCGCGCGGCGTCCGCGCGCGCAGTCGCGCCGCGCCAGGCGGCGCCGGGCGCGTCGCCCGCGCCCGGGTCCGCGCCCGGCGGCGCCGGGTCAGTCGCAGGGCCCGGGCAGTCCCAGGGCCCGCGTCCGGTGGCCCCCCGTCCCGGCGCGCCGCGCCCGGGCGGCCCGCAGGGCGGTGGCGCGCCTGGCACGCAGGGAACTGGCGGCTCGCAGGGCGGTTCTTACGGCGCGCCGCGTCCCGGCGCGCCGCGTCCGGCGTCACCGCGGCCGGCCGGCCCTGGGCCGCGCGGCCCGCGCCCGCTGGCCCGCGGCCAGGCAACAACCCGTTCAGCTCGACGGCGACCGGCATGGGCTCCGCGCCCCCGGCCCGGCCTGACCGCGCCGACCGGCCCGGAGCGCACCGACCGGCCTGACGCGGCCCGACCGGCCCGACCGGCCTGACCGGCCCGACCGGGGCCCGCGCCCGGCTGGCGCGGGCGGCTTCGGTGACCGTGACCGGGGCCCGCGTCCCGGCGGCGACCGCGGCCCGCGTCCCGGCGGCGACCGGGGCCCGCGTCCCGGCGGCCCGGGCGGTTACGGCGACCGGCAGGGCGCAGGGACCGCCGACGGCGGCCCGCGTCCCGGTGGTCCCCGTCCCGGCGGCCCGCGTCCCAGCCCGATGAACATGCCGTCGCGCCCGCAGAGCGGCGGCGGTGCGGGCGGTCCCGGCGGCCCGCGTCCCGGCGGTCCCGGCGGCCCCGGTGGCCGTGGCCCGCGTCCTGGTGGCGGTGGCGGCTTCAGCGGCCCGCGTCCCGGTGGCGGTGGCGGCGGCCGTCCGGCCGGCGTCGGCGGCGGCGGCCCGCGTCCTGGTGGCGGTGGCGGCTTCAGCGGCCCGCGTCCCGGTGGCGGCGGTCCCGGCGGCACCGGTCCCGGCGCCGGCGGCGGCGGTGCCGCGCGTCCCGGTGGCGGCGGCGGCGGCGGTCGTGGCCGCCCCGGCAGCGGTACCCCGGGTGCCTTCGGTCGTCCGGGCGGCAAGCCGACCCGTGGCCGTAGGTCGAGGAAGCAGCGCAGGCAAGAGTTCGACAACATGCAGGCCCCGACGATCGGCGGCGTGCAGGTTCCGCGCGGCCAGGGCCAGGTCATCCGGCTCAGCCGGGGCGCCAGCCTCAGCGACTTCGCGGACAAGATCGGCGCCAACCCGGCGAGCCTGGTGCAGGTGCTGTTCCACCTCGGCGAGATGGTCACCGCGACCCAGTCGGTGAACGACGAGACGCTGCAGCTGCTCGGGGCCGAGCTGAACTACAACGTCCAGGTCGTGTCCCCCGAGGAGGAGGACCGCGAGCTGCTCGAGTCGTTCGACATCGACTTCGGCGACGACGAGGGCGGCGAGGAAGACCTCGTGGCGCGACCCCCGGTGGTCACCGTCATGGGCCACGTCGACCACGGCAAGACCAAGCTCCTCGACGCGATCAGGCACACCAACGTCGTCTCGAAAGAGGCGGGCGGCATCACCCAGCACATCGGTGCCTACCAGGTGCAGACCGAGGTCGACGGCGAAGAGCGCAAGATCACCTTCATCGACACCCCGGGTCACGAGGCCTTCACGGCCATGCGGGCCCGCGGCGCGCAGACCACCGACCTCGCGGTCCTGGTCGTCGCGGCCGACGACGGCGTGAAGCCGCAGACCACCGAGGCGCTGAACCACGCGCCAGGCGGCCGGCGTGCCGATCGTGGTGGCGGTGAACAAGATCGACAAGGAAGGCGCCGACCCGAACAAGGTGCGCGCCCAGCTCACCGAGTACGGCCTGGTGGCCGAGGAGTTCGGTGGCGACACCCAGTTCGTGGACGTGTCCGCGACCAAGGGGATCGGCATCGACAACCTGCTCGAGGCGATCGTCCTCACCGCCGACGCCTCGCTCGACCTGCGGGCCAACCCGCACCAGGACGCGCAGGGCGTTGCGATCGAGGCCCAGCTCGACAAGGGCCGCGGCCCGGTGGCGACCGTGCTCGTGCAGCGCGGCACGCTGCACGTCGGTGACTCGATCGTGGCGGGCGAGGCTTACGGCCGCGTCCGGGCCATGCTCGACGAGGACGGCAACCAGCTCAGCGAGGCGCCGCCGTCGCGCCCGGTCCAGGTGCTCGGCCTCACCGCCGTGCCGAAGGCGGGCGACAACTTCCTCGTCGTCACCGACGACCGGATGGCCAGGCAGATCGCCGAGCGCCGGGAGGCGCGCGAGCGGACCGCCCAGTTCGCCTCGCGCCGCCGTCGGGTGACGCTGGAAGACCTGGACTCGGTGCTGAAGGCCGGCGAGCGCCAGGAACTCCTGCTGATCATCAAGGGCGACGTGTCCGGCTCGGTGGAAGCCCTGGAGGACGCGCTGCTCAAGCTCGACGTCGGCGAGGAGGTCCAGCTCCGGGTCATCGGCCGCGGCGTCGGCGCCATCACGCAGGACGACGTGAACCTGGCCATCGCCTCGGACGCGATCATCATCGGCTTCAACGTCCGGCCGGCCGGCCGGGCGGGCGAGCTGGCGCAGCGCGAGGGCGTCGACATCCGCTACTACTCGATCATCTACCAGGCGATCGAGGAAGTGGAGTCCGCGCTCAAGGGCATGCTCAAGCCCGAGTTCGAGGAGGCCCAGCTCGGCACGGCGGAGGTCCGCGAGGTCTTCCGGGTGCCGCGCGTCGGCAGCGTCGCGGGCTGCATCGTCCGCACCGGCACGATCAACCGCAACAGCAAGGCGCGGATCATCCGGGACGGCGTGGTCATCTCCGACAACCTCACGGTCGAGAGCCTGCGCAGGTTCAAGGACGACGTGACCGAGGTCCGCGAGGGCTACGAGTGCGGTGTCGGCGTCGGCTACAACGACATCAGGATCGAGGACGTCATCGAGACGTTCGAGATGCGGGAGAAGCCGCGCGCCTAAGCGCTGTCCGATAATTCAATACCCGTAAACCTGCAGGCCCGGTAGCCTCTTACCGGGCCTGCAGGCGGCGGGACCGGGGCACCGCTGCGGTGAGCTAACGCCCTATTGCCCATGTATGTAGCTGCGCTGACGATCGACGTGCTGCTCGGCGACGTTCACTCTCTCAAGCAGAAGAGGGGCGTCGTCCGGCCGCTCGTCGCCGAATTGCGTCGGCGCTACCCCGGCGTCGCGGTCGCAGAAACAGGTCACCTCGACCTGCATCGGCGAGCCGAGATCGGGGTAGCAGTGGTCTCTGCCACCGCGGGGAACGCCACCCAACTGCTAGACGAGTGCGAGCGGATCGTCGCGTCGCACCCCGAGATCGAGCTGCTGTCAGCGCGGCAGCGGCTGTATAACGAAGAGGAATAGCGACGCGGTCGCCGCGTTGCCGCCGATTCCTCAGTGTTTGAAGAAGCACAGGGGCCAAGAGGAGTGACCGACCATGGACGACGCCAAGACGCGCCGTCTCGCCGAACGGATCCCGAAGATCGTCGCCGAGCTGCTCGAGCGCCGGATCAAGGACCCGAGGCTGGGCTTCGTCACCGTCACCGAGGCGCGGCTGACGAACGACCTGCGCGAGGCGAAGGTCTTCTACACGGTGTTCGGCACGCCCGAGGAGCGCGAGGACACGGCGAAGGCGCTCAAGAGCGCGACCGGCATCATCCGCTCCGAGGTCGGCCGCCTGATCGGCCTGCGCCACACCCCGAGCCTTGAGTTCATCGCCGACGAGCTGCCGGAGAACGCGCAGCGGATCGACGACCTGGTGGCAGCCGCCAGGCGGAAGGACGAGGAGCTGGCCCGCGCCAGCGAGGGCGCCCAGTGGGCCGGCGACCCCGACCCGTACAAGAAGCCAGCCGACGACGACTGGGACGAAGGCGAAGACGACGACGAGGACGACGAGGACGCCTGACCGGTGCCGGGCAAGGAGCACGCCACCGACCGTCCGGCCCCGTGGTCAAGCGCACCGTGGGAGTCCGGACTCGTCATCGTCGACAAGCCGGGCGGCATGACCTCGCACGACGTCGTCGCGCGGATCCGCCGCCTGGCGCACACCCGCCGCGTCGGCCACGCCGGCACGCTCGACCCGATGGCGACCGGCGTGCTCGTCATCGGCGTCGAGAAGGCCACCCGCCTGCTCGGCCACCTCATGCTGACCGAGAAGACCTACGAGGCCACGATCCGCCTCGGCCAGTCCACGACCACCGACGACGCCGAGGGCGAGCCGACCGGGATGGCGCTTCGCCCGGCGACCGAGGTCTCCGCCGCCGCGCTGAACGCGGAGATCGCCCGGCTCACCGGCGACATCCGCCAGGTCCCGTCTAGCGTCAGCGCGATCAAGGTGAACGGCCAGCGCGCCTACAAGCTCACCCGCGCGGGCGAGGCGCCGGAACTAGCCGCTCGCCCGGTCACGATCTACGAGTTCCGCGTCCTCGGCATCAGCGAGGCCGGCGACTTCCTGGACGTCGACGCGCGGATCCGCTGCTCAAGCGGCACCTACATCCGCGCACTCGCCCGCGACCTCGGCGCCGCCCTTGGCACCGGCGGTCACCTGACCGCCCTGCGCCGCACCGCGGTCGGCCCCTACACTCTCGCCCAGGCGCACACTCTCAAAGAACTAGAAGATCAAGTTCAAGACCAAGAGAATTCGCCCGAACGAATCCGGCCTACTCTGGACGCCCCCACGGTGACCCCACTGGCCGAGGCCGCCGCCGCGGCGTTCCCGCGCGTGGACCTGACCGCCGACGAGGCCCTCCGCCTAGCCCAGGGCGCCCGCCTCGCCCTCCCGGCTAGCGCCGCGACCTCCGGTGACCACTCGCACGGAACCCCGCTGGCCGCTTTCGACCCGGAAGGCATCCTGGTCGCCCTGGTAACAGCGGAAGACGGGCGGCTGCGCTCGCTCGCCGTCTTCGTCGACGCCGCGGCAAAGACGGCGAGGACATCGGATACTTAGCGCCCCTCCGGGGCCCGGAAGTATCCCGCGTCCTTTGGTTCGGCGTGTCAGTCGCCGATGATGCGGCGCATCCGGACCCAGTTGTCGCGCACCGGGCCCCACTCACGAAGCCTGGTGGCCGCCCGGTAGGCGGAACTGGGGCGAAACCGGAACACCCCGACGGCGGTCTCGGGTTCACCGCCGAGCGAGTGCTTAATGACGCGCACCCCGTCGCTTGGCACCCCGCCCATGTCGTACGCCAGTTCCCGGTCGCGCGACCATTTGATCGAGTCCCAGTGCAGCAGCGTATGGGGGCTCATCGAGCGGACGGACTGGCCAACGATCTGCCAGCCCCACAGCCGGTCGTCCCCGATGATCGACGCCGTCATCCCGTACAGGGTGCCGTCCTCGCCCTTCGCGGTTCGCCACAGCATGCGCGGATGAGACGCCAGCCGCTCGGCGAGCGACTGAACCACGGCGAGACTGTAGGCGGGGATTCGCCCCTCCCGCGCGTACAGGTCGCTCATCTGCCCGGGGAACCAGCGCGAGATCTCCTCGACCGAGCTGTCGTCCACCCCGACGCCCGCCTTTTCAGTCTTCTTGACCGACTGGCGCCGCCCGGTCGACATCTTCTTCCAGCAGTCATCGACCGACGTGGCGGCCGGCATGACGAAGTTTTCCCACTCGAATACCTCGAACTTCGGGATGGCCAGGTCCTCGGCCGTGAGATGCAGCCCGGGCGAGAATGCCCACCGGGCGGCGACCGTCCGGTGACGCCGCAGCACCGGTCCCACCCCGCGCAGCAGTTCACCGACGCGCCCCGCGCGCAGCGCCTCCCCGCGGATCACCGGGCCGATACAGCCGACCGGCAGGAAGTTCACCATCGAGAACGGACCGCTGCGCCGGAACAGCAGCGGGACCACACCCAGCCGCTCGCCCCCGGAGTCGACGGCGAACGCCCGGAACTCATAACCGAGCGCGTCGGCCAGCGCGCTCAGGAAGAACCAGTGATGGTACCCAGAAACCCCGACGCACTGGCTGACCTCGGCCTCGTAGGTCTGCTCGTCGTCTAGCTCATATATCGTCGCCATTGCCCAGCCGCTTCAGGAAACGTTGAACTCTGCACATGGGATGAATAAGCCCCTTGAATCGTCTCGGCCAAGCCCCGAGCGCCCCGTAGTCCACTCACAAGTGGTAAAACCGCAGCAAAGCGTAACAGCTGGCTTTACTAGACGCATGAACTTTCACCGATTCAGTAAAACGCCCCGGTGGTCGCCTGGAGGAAGACGACCCGCCCGTGGAGCCGGTGCGGCTCGGCATGGCTAGGCTTGGTGCCGAGCTAAGGAGGGCCGGAGACTCGTGTACCGCTGGCAGGGCCTTAACGAGGTCCCCGCAGGATGGGGTGAATCCGTCGTCACGATCGGCGAGTTCGATGGCGTGCACCGCGGGCATCAGCACATCGTCGCCAGAGCGGCGGAGCTCGGCCGCGAGCACGGCCTGCCGGTGGTGGCGATCACCTTCGACCCGCACCCGGATGAGGTGATCAGGCCGGGCAGCCACCCGCCGCTCCTCTGCTCGACCAGGCGGCGCGCGGAGCTGCTCGCGGGCTACGGCGTGGACGCGGTCTGCATGCTCCCGTTCACGCTCGAGTTCTCCAGGATCGACCCCGATGAGTTCGTGCGCACCGTGCTCGTCGAGAAGCTGCACGCGTCGGCGGTCGTCGTGGGGGAGGACTTCCGCTTCGGCCACAAGGCGCGGGGCGACGTGCAGCTCCTGGACAAGCTCGGCGAGAAGTACGACTACACCGTGGAAGGGCTGCCGCTGCTCGTGCTGGACGGCGTGACGATCTCCTCGACGGCCATCAGGGCGCTTGCTGGACGCCGGCGACGTGGCGGAAGCGGCGCGGCTGCTCGGCCGCCCGCACCGCGTCGAGGGCGTGGTCGTCCGCGGTCACCAGCGCGGCCGCCAGCTCGGCTTCCCGACCGCGAACGTCGAGTCGCCGCCGCACACCGCGATCCCGGCCGACGGCATCTACGCGGGCTGGCTCGCCACCCTGGACGAGACCGGCGCGGAGACGAGCCGCTGGCCCGCCGCGATCTCGATCGGCACCAACCCGACGTTCGACGGCCAGGTCCGCACGGTCGAGGCCTACGCGCTCGACCGCACCGACCTGGACCTGTACGGGCTGCACGCGGCGATCGACTTCGCCGTCCGCCTGCGCGGCACCCTCCGCTTCGACTCCATCGAGGCCCTGGTCGACCAGATGCGCCTAGACGTCGACCAGGCGAGGGAGATCTGCGCCCCCGAATAGCCGCGCGTTCCGCGATCAGGCGCGAGGCCGGGCCGTTCAGAGTAAGCCGCAGTCGTTTCGTAACCTCTGTCTTTGAACGGCGGACAGAGTACCTGCTCACGCGTGATACTGTGAAACGCTACCGGCAAAAGGCCGGTCCGGGCTGGCTGCACCCTCATCGCGGCCGCCTGTCACGGGGAAACCCGCACTCTCTGAGCAATTCTAAGGAGCCACGTGCCGCTCGACGCTGAAGTTAAGAAGGAGATCTTTGCGGACTACGCGATCAATGAGGGTGACACCGGTTCGCCGGAGGTCCAGATCGCGCTCATGACCCGCAGGATCAACGACCTGAACGAGCACCTGAAGGTGCACCAGCACGACCACCACAGCCGCCGCGGCCTGCTGCTGCTCGTCGGCCGCCGCCGTCGCCTGCTCGGCTACCTGCGGAACACCGACATCACTCGGTACCGCACGCTGATCGAGCGCCTCGGCCTGCGCCGCTAGCCGGACCGCACAGGACGAGGAGGTCCACGGGGATGGACTCCCGGGCTGGTTACAGCAGGCACCGGGGCCGACACTGGACCCGGTGACCCCGGGCCGGTACTCTTGGCTCTGGCCTGGCTGATAACAGAATACGAGCGAAAAAACACATCCCGTAGCCCCCGGCCCGAGCGCCTGGGCCGGTCCTCGGTAGTGGTCCCCGGGGTAACACAGCCCCGAGGGCTTCGATCGAAGACCGGCCGGCGTACCCGCTGGCAAGCAAGCGGGTAAGCCAGAGCCGACCACGGCACGGCGGCGGGTGGGTGCGGGATCTACCGCAAGGAGGTCTCACCCGTGAAGGGTGTGAAGAGCGCCGAAGCCGTTATTGACAACGGCGAATTTGGCGTACGCAAAATCAGATTTGAAACTGGCCGCCTCGCGCGCCAGGCGGCCGGCTCCGCCCTCGTCGTCCTGGACGACGAGACCGTCCGTCCTGTCGGCGACCTCCGCGTCCAAGCAGCCGAGGGAAGGGCTCGACTTCTTCCCGCTGACCGTGGACGTCGAGGAGCGGATGTACGCGATCGGGCGCATTCCCGGCTCGTTCTTCCGCCGCGAGGGCCGCCCGTCCGAGGACGCGATCCTCACCTGCCGGCTGATCGACCGCCCGCTGCGCCCGTCCTTCGTCAAGGGCCTGCGCAACGAGATCCAGATTGTCGAGACGGTCCTCGCGCTGCACCCCGAGCACCTGTACGACGTGGTCGCGATCAACGCCGCGTCCATGTCCACCCAGCTCGCGGGGCTGCCGTTCGCCGGCCCGATCGGCGGCGTCCGGGTCGCGCTGATCAAGGACCAGTGGGTCGCGTTCCCGACGCACCCCCAGCTTGAGCTGGCGACGTTCGACATGGTGGTCGCCGGCCGGGTGCTCGACGACGGCGACGTCGCGATCATGATGGTCGAGGCCGAGTCCACCCCGCAGACGCTCAGGCTGCTGGCCGACGCCGAGAACACCGGCGCGGTCGCTCCGGACGAGGAGACCGTCGCCGAGGGCCTCGAGGCGGCCAAGCCGTTCATCGCGGCGCTGTGCGAGGCGCAGCGGATCCTCGCCGCCGCGGCGGTCGAGGCCGGCCTCGCCCCGGCGACCACGTCGCAGTTCCCGATCTTCGCCGACTACGGCGAGGACGTCCTCGAGGCGGTCACCGCCGCGGTCACCGACGAGCTCGCCAAGGCGCTGACCATCGCAGGCAAGCAGGAGCGGGCCGCCGAGGAGGACCGGGTCAAGGCCCTCGCGCACGAGCGGCTCGGGGAGAAGTTCGAGGGGCGCGAGAAGGAGATCAACGCCGCCCTCCGGTCGCTGACCAAGAAGCTGGTCCGCCAGCGGGTCGTCAACGACGGGCTGCGCATCGACGGGCGCGGGCTCACCGACATCCGGCCGCTCTCGGCCGAGGTCGGCGTGCTGCCCCGGGTGCACGGCTCGGCGCTGTTCGAGCGCGGCGAGACCCAGATCCTGGGCGTCACCACGCTGAACATGCTCCGCATGGAGCAGATGATCGACACGCTCAACCCCGAGCGCACCAAGCGCTACATGCACAACTACAACTTCCCCCCGTACTCGACCGGCGAGACCGGCCGGGTGGGCTCGCCGAAGCGGCGCGAGATCGGCCACGGCGCGCTCGCCGAGCGGGCACTCCTTCCGGTGCTGCCGACCCGCGAGGAGTTCCCCTACGCGATCCGCCAGGTGTCCGAGGCGATCAGCTCCAACGGCTCGACCTCGATGGGCTCGGTCTGCGCCTCGACGCTGTCGCTGCTCAACGCGGGCGTGCCGCTCAAGGACATGGTCTCCGGTATCGCGATGGGCCTCATCCAGCGAGGGCGGCCAGTACGTCACGCTGACCGACATCCTCGGGGCCGAGGACGCGTTCGGCGACATGGACTTCAAGGTGGCGGGCACCGAGCAGGTCATCACCGCGCTTCAGCTCGACACCAAGCTCGACGGCATCCCCGCCTCGGTCCTGGCCGGCGCGCTGAAGCAGGCCCGCGGCGCCCGGATGACGATCCTCGGCGTGATGCGCGACGCGATCTCCGCGCCGGGCGAGATGTCGCCGTTCGCACCGCGGATCATCACCCTCAAGGTCCCGGTGGACAAGATCGGCGAGGTCATCGGCCCGAAGGGCAAGATGATCAACTCGATCCAGGACGACACCGGCGCCGAGATCACGATCGAGGACGACGGCACGATCTACGTCGGCGCCACCGACGGCCCGTCCGCCGACGCCGCGCGGGACGCGATCAACGCGATCGCCAACCCGCACATGCCCGAGGTGGGCGAGCGGTTCATGGGCACGGTCGTGAAGACCACCACGTTCGGCGCGTTCGTGTCGCTGCTGCCCGGCAAGGACGGCCTGCTGCACGTCACGCAGATCCGCAAGCTGCACGGCGGCAAGCGCATCGAGAACGTCGACGAGGTGATCCACATCGGCGACAAGATCCAGGTGGAGATCCGCGAGATCGACGACCGCGGCAAGCTGTCGCTCGTCCCCGTCGAGGTGCTCGAGCGCGAGGCCGCGGGCGAGGACCTGAGCGGCGGCGAGCCCGGCGGCGAGCGGGAGGACCGTCCGCGCCGTGACCGCGGCGACCGCGACCGCGGTGGCGACCGCGGCGGCGACCGCGGCGGGGACGGCGACCGCCGCGTCCGGCAGCGCTCTCGCGGCGGGCACCGCGACTAGTGAGTGCTTTTGGTTCCTTCGGTGATGCCGAGTCGACCGTGCGCAGGACCGTCCTTCCGGGCGGCCTGCGCGTGGTCACCGAGTTCCTGCCGTCCGTCCGGTCGGTAGCGCTCGGCATCTGGGTCGGCGTCGGCTCGCGGGACGAGGACGAGGCGCACGCGGGCGCGACCCACTACCTTGAGCACCTGCTGTTCAAGGGCACCAGCCAGCGCACCGCGCTGGACATCTCCGCGGCGATGGACGCGGTCGGCGGCGAGCTGAACGCCTTCACCGCCAAGGAGTACACGTGCTACTACGCGCGGGTGCTCGACGCCGACCTGCCGCTGGCGATCGACGTGCTCTCGGACATGGTGACGAGCTCGCTCATCGAGCCGAAGGACGTGGACGCCGAGCGCAACGTGGTGCTCGAAGAGATCGCGATGAACGAGGACGACCCGCACGGACACGGTCCACGAGGCGTTCACCGCGCAGCTCTTCGGCGACACGCCGCTCGGCCGCCCGGTCCTGGGCACGGTTGAGTCGATCAATGCGATGACCCGTGACCAGATCTGGGAGCACTACGCCGCCAGGTACACCCCGCCGCACCTGGTGGTGGCGGCGGCGGGCAACCTGGAGCACGACGCGCTGGTGGCCCGGGTCCAGGCGGCGTTCGAGAACGCGCTGCTCGCCACCTCGCGCGAGGCGCCGGCGGCGCCGCGGCTGCGCAAGCCGGGCGCGGTGCTCTGGGAGGGCTACGGCCCGTTCGCCGGAGCGGGCGTGAAGCTGGTCTCCCGGCCGATCGAGCAGGCCAACCTGGTGCTCGGCTGCGAGGGTCTCGCCCGCACGGACGACCGGCGGTTCGCGCTCGGCGTGCTGAACGCGGCCCTGGGCGGCGGCATGTCCTCCCGGCTGTTCCAGGAGGTGCGCGAGAAGCGGGGCCTGGCCTACTCGGTCTACAGCTTCGCCTCGCAGCACGCCGACACGGGCCTGTGGGGCATCTACGCCGGCTGCCTGCCGTCGAAGGCCGACGAGGTGCTGTCGATCTGCTCCGCCGAGGTGGCGAAGGTCATCGAGTCGGGGCTGACCGACGCGGAGCTCGAGCGCGGCAAGGGCCAGGTCCGCGGCGGCATCGTCCTCGGCCTTGAGGACCCGTCCTCCCGGATGACCCGCCTCGGCAAGTCCGAGCTGGTCTACCCGGGGCTTGAGCCGGTGGACGACGTCCTCGCGGCGATCGACGCCGTGACGCACGACGACATCCGGGCGGTCGCCACCGAGATCCTCACGCCGCCCAAGGTCCTCGCTGTCGTGGGCCCGTTCGAGGACGAGTCGGCCTTCTCGGCGGCTCTCTCCTAATTCAAAATCAAAAGCTAAAACCTAGTCTGCATGGGTCGCGGGGGCGGAAGGTGTCCCCGCGCGCAGTCGTGGCTCAAAAAGGCGAGCCCCGAACGCGCGCGGATGACACCTCCGCCGCCCCCGCTCCTCACGCCACGTGGGGAAGCTCCAGCCTCGAGTGTCTCCCGGGGCTCGGACATTGCTCACACTGGCGCGGTTGCATGGGCCCTTGCGCGTCTTGTCGCGCTCTAGACATTGCTCTGGTCGCGTGGACGACCGGTTGCGGCGTGGGGTCTAGTCGAGGCCCAGGAGTGGCTCTATGCCGACCGTGAGGCCCGTTGGCAGGTTCTTGATGCCGCGCACCGCCAGCAGCACGCCCGGCATGAACGAGGCGCGGTCCAGGGAGTCGTGGCGGATCGTCAGCGTCTCGCCGTGCCCGCCGAGCAGCACTTCCTGGTGCGCGATCAGGCCGGACAGGCGGACCGAGTGGACGTGCACGTCGTCGACGGTCGCGCCGCGTGCGCCCGCGAGTTCCTGCTTCGTAGCGTCCGGGGGAGGCGCCTAGTCCGGCCTTGGACCTCGCCTCGGCGATCATGGACGCGGTGCGCAGGGCGGTGCCGGACGGGGCGTCCATCTTGTTCGCATGGTGGAGTTCGATGATCTCGGCGGACTCGAAGAAGCGGGCCGCCTCGACCGCGAACCGCATCATCAGCACCGCGCCGACGGAGAAGTTCGGTGCGATCAGCACCCGGGCACCGGGTGAGGCGTCCAGCCACGACCGCACCTCGGCGAGGCGCTCATCGCCGAAGCCCGACGTGCCGACGACCACGTTCAGGCCGTGCGCGACGCACCAGCGCAGGTTGTCCATCACCGCGGCGACGTGAGTGAAGTCGACCACGACGTCGCTGCCGAGCAGCGCGTCGAGTGCGTCCCCCTGGTCGACCTGCGCGCTCAGTTCCATGTCCGGCGCGCCTTCCACGGTCTCGCACGACCGTGCGGCCCATCCGCCCCCGGGCGCCAAGCACCCCAACCTTGATCATCACGCCTCCCTCGTCCGAAGTTCGCGCAGGATTCTACGCCTACAGCCGCCAGCCCCAGCCCCCAGTCGGCGCCCGCCAGCCAGCGCTTCGCCTGGACACGTAGGCTGCGTTCTATGTGTCGCTCCATCAAGACCTTGCGCCCGCCGTATGCCGAAGCCGTGACCGACGCCGACATGCGAGCCGCGGCGCTGCAGTACGTCAGGAAGATCAGCGGCTTCCGCGCGCCCGCCGCCCATAACGCGGCCGCCTTCGACCAGGCGGTCGAGGAGATCGCGGCGAGCACCGCCCGCCTGCTCGCGACGCTGGAGGTACGCGCGCCCGCCAAATCAGGGTGAAGTCGTAGCGTTACGGGTAGTGAGTGAAGCATGAGGCTGATCCTCAACCTGATCTGGGTGGTTCTTTGCGGCTGGTGGATGGCGATCCTGTACGTGCTATTCGGGATCATCGCCGCCATCTTCATCATCACGATCCCGTTCACCATCGCGTGCTTCCGGATCGCGTCGTACGTGATCTGGCCGTTCGGCCGGTCGATCGAGATGCGCCGCACGGCCGGCGTGGCCTCGCTGATCGGCAACATCATCTGGATCCTACTTTTTGGCTGGGAACTGGCGCTCGGCCACCTGACCGCGGGCATCATCCTGTGCATCACGATCATCGGCATCCCGCTCGGCCTGGCCAACTTCAAGCTGATCCCGATCTCGCTGGTTCCGCTCGGCGTCCGGATCGTCCGGTCGGACGAGCTCTATCCCGGCTACAACCCGCGGCACGCGGGCGGCACCTACGCGTGACGCCGTTAGTCGTACCTGAACCGGGGCGGCGGCAGTAGCCTTGGGCCATGGAGGAGACCGAGAGCCGGGTCGAGGTGTACGTGACCACGGACACTTCTGGCGCGCCGCACAAGGCCGGCGAGCCCAAGCTGTACGTGATGTACGACGCCGCTAAGCCCGAGGCGGGCAAGCTGTACTTCACCGAGGCCGAGTGGGACGCGTTCGTGCTCGGCGTCAAGGACGGCGAGTTCGACCTGGACGAGAACGGCAATCTGCCGCCGGTACCCCTCGACCAGCGGCCCGGCCAGCAGGAACAGTAACGCGCGACCGCGCAGGTTCGCGGCCGCCAGGTTTGTTAACGGTCTGGTATCGCCCGGATTGCAGCGGTTACCCTACCTTTATGTCTCCCCGGGTGTCCCGGCCAGTCCTCGACTCCGCCCGCTTCGGCCGGACGCCCGTTCTCTTCCTTCTCGGGCTCGCCGTCTGCTGCCTGATCGCGATCGTCGCGCTCGTCCTCGTCGTGGCGCAGCGCGGCCCGGCCCCGACCCTGGTCGGCCTGCTGCTCGGCGCTGCTGCCGATTCCCGCTGCTCGTCGCGCTCATCCTGTACCTGGACCGGCTGGAGCCGGAGCCGCGCGCCCTGCTCGCGGCGATCTTCGGCGCGGGCGCGGGCATCGCGGTCATCACCGCCCTGCTCGGCCGGGCGCTGAACACCGGCGTGATCACCACCCCGGACCTCGACCCGCACGCGAGCGTCGCGCGCCACGGTCTCGGTCGGCGCGGCGATCGGCGGCGCGCTCCTCGCGGAGACGCTGAACGGGCTGGTCCTGCTCGCCCTGCTCGCCTCGCGCCGCACGGAGATCGACGGCATCGAGGACGGCGTGGTCTACGGGTCCATGCTCGGGCTTGGCTTCGCGCTGGTGGCCAACGTGTACGCCTACGCCCTGGCCTGGAACTCCGGCGCGGGCGCGATCGCCGAGGAGTTCGCGCGGCGCGGCATCTTCGGCCCGGTCTTCCAGGCGCTGTTCACCTCGCTGATCGGGCTCGGCGTCGCCTACGCGGCGGCCCGTCCCGCGGTCCTCGGCCGGAACCTGGCGATCCTCGCCGGCTGGGCTCGCGGCGGTCGCGCTTGACGCGCTGTGGAACCACTCCGTGGGGGAGGGCGGAACGGCGCTCCAGGCGACCTACGTCATCCTCATCGTCGTGCTGGCGGCCCTCGTCGTCGCGGTCATCGCCGACCGGCGGCGCGTCGTGCGGCTGATCATCAGCTTCCTGCCCGACTTCGAGGATCCAGAGGTGGTCACCGTCCAGGACATCCGCATGCTCGCCAGCCTGCGGCTGCGCCGCCTCGGCCGGCACTGGGCCCGGCTCAACCTCGGCATCGCGGGCAAGCAGGCGATGACCCAGTACCAGCTCGCCGCCACCGAACTGGCGATGGCGTGCCGCCGCAAGAGCCTCGGCCAGACGACCGAGGACGCCTACGTGCAGGCACCGCGACGACTCGCTGACCCTGATGCGCGCGGCCGCGGAGCTCGTCCGCGGCCAGGAGCAGCTGTACCCGCCGCCGTGGATCGCCCCGGACTCCCCGTCCGTCTTCGTCACCTACCGCGCCCCGCCGCCGCGCTGGCCCGGCCCGCCCCGCGCCTAGCCGAAGAGAGTGGCCTGGAGGTCGGCGGCGCCGGTACACCCCCTCGTGACGCAGCAGCCACTCCTTGCGGTCGACGCCCCAGCCGTACCCGGTGAGCGAGCCGTCCGCGCCGATGACCCGGTGGCACGGCACGATGATCGAAATGGGGTTGCGCCCGTTGGCGAGGCCGACGGCGCGGGAGGCGACCGGCGACTTGCCGAGCGCGGCCGCGACCTCCCCGTAGCTCACCGTCGACGCCGAACGGGATCCGGGTGAGCTCCGCCCAGACCGCGAGCTGGAACGGCGTCCCGCGCGGCGCGAGCGGCAGGTCGAACTCCGCGCGCGTCCCGGCGAAGTACTCCGCGAGCTGGTCAGCCACGGCCGGGAACAGGCCCTCGCGCCGGGTCCACTCCGGCCGGACAGAGGCGGAACGCTCCCCGGCGTCCAGCAGGTAGAGCCCGCCGAGCGCGCGTTCGTCCCCGGTCAGCAGGATCCGCCCGACCGGCGAGTCCACGATGTCGTACCAGGTCGGCGTCGCCGGACCGGCCGCCAAGAACGGACTTGTCATCACGTCATCGCCTCATTCCGAGTATCGGCTCTACCGTCACGCGCACCCGGGTGCGGCGCGGGACTGCGCCGATTCGAGCGCGGCCCACAGGTGGTGCGTCGCGTACGAGCGCCACGGCCGCCAGCGCTCCGCCACCGTCGGCGATCCAGCCGCCGATACCGCCGGCGACCCCGTCACCAGCCGCAGCGCCCGGACCACGCCGACGTCCCCCGGCAGGAACACGTCCGGGTCGGACAGCGCCCGCATCCTGATGTAGCCGGCGGTCCACGGCCCGATCCCCGGCAGCGCGACCAGCCGGGCCCCGGCCTCCTCCCGGTCCGCGCCCGGGTCGAGGCTGACGTCACCCGACGCCAGCGCGGCGGCCAGCGTGACCAGCGCCCGCCCGCGGGCCAGCGGCATCGGCAGCGTGGCCGGGTCCAGGGCGGCGATCGTCGCCGCGTCGGGAAAGACGTGCGTCAGCTCGTCCGGCTCGTTCACGGCAAAGAAGTCGGTCGCGTCGACGCGATGTCTGGCAGCGGCGTCCCGCAGAGCATGACGAGCCGCGCCGCCAGCCGCCGCGCGGCCGCGAGCGACACCTGCTGGCCGAGCACCGCCCGGATGGCGATCTCGTTCCCGTCGACCGCGCCGACCGCGCGCCGTCCCGGGCAGCTCGGCCGCGAGCGGCCCGATCACCGGGTCGCCGCGCGAAGAACCCGGAGATCGCGCAGGGGTCCGCATCCAGGTCGAGCAGCCGCCGGGCAGCGCTGCGCGGCGGCGGTCACGTCGCGCAGGTCGGACAGCGCCAGCGAGCACTCCACCCAGTTCGCACCGGCAACGGGGCGCAGGGAGAGCAGGCCGAATCCGTTCGGAAGGCTGATCGTTCGCCTGTACTCATCGGGAGAGGCGACCTCGACCCCGGGAATGGCCCGCGCGGCGAGGTAGCCGAACATCCGGCCGAGGTCGATCGGCGGCCGGAACGCCAGCCGCAGCCGGAGCACGCCGGTGCCCGCCTTGACCAGCCGCGGACTCTTGGTCAACACCGCCCCGTCGCGCCGCATGGCCCGCTCGCGCAGCACGGAAGGCGGCGTGTCGTACACCTCGAGCATCGTCGCGTTGAACTGCCTGATCGAGGTGAACCCGGCGGCGAAGGCGATGTCGCCCATCGGCAGGGACGAGGTCTCGACCAGGACGCGCGCGGTCCGCGCCCGCTGCGCCCGGGCGAGCGCCAGCGGCCCCGCGCCGACCTCGGCGGTCAGCAGCCGCCCGACCTGGCGCGGCGAGTAGCCGAGGGAGGCGGCGAGCCCGGACACCCCCGACCGGTCCACCGCGCCGTCCGCGATCAGCCGCATCGCGCGCCCCGCGACGTCCGACCGGACGTTCCACTCGGGCGAGCCCGGCGAGGCGTCGGGCCTGCACCGCTTGCAGGCGCGGAACCCGGCCTGCTGCGCCGCGGCGGCCGTCGGGTAGAAGACGACGTTTTCCCGCCTGGGCGTCATGGCCGGGCAGGACGGCCGGCAGTAGATTCCCGTGGTCCGCACCGCGGTGAAGAACACGCCGTCGAACCGGGCGTCCCTGCTGCTCGCCGCCGCGTACCGCTGCTCGTCGTCCATCACGGTTCCACTCAACCACCCGGCAGCCGCCGAACACTAGCGGAAATCGGACATGAACGACCTCACCGGTGGCCGGGGTCGTCGCGCCGCTCTGCCGCACCGCCGCGGAAGCAGGTGATCCCGAACGAATGCGTGCCTGCACCCGCCCGGCCGCCGCGTCTCACGAAGTCGGCGGTAGCGCCGAGCAGCGGCGACTCAGCCGCGCCAGAAGTCGTACGGGTCGCGGCCGGGACGGAAGCCGGCCGCCTCGACGACGTCCACCGCCAGCTTGAAGCGGTCGCCGACCCGGTTGGGCAGGTGCGCGTCGCTGCCGAAGGACACGGCCGTGCCGCCCTCTTCCCGCCACCAGCGCACCAGGTCGACGGACGCCAGGGGGGACTTCGTGTTGATCTCGAGCACCCGGCCCGAGGCGGCGAGCGCGCGCAGCGCCACGCGGTACTCCTCCTCGAACGGCTCTTCGCGGTAGAGGTGCGGGCCCTTGGGCCAGTAGCGGCGCGGGAAGTCGAGGTGCGCGAGGACCTGGAACAGGCCGCTGCCCTCGATCAGCGCGACCAGCTCGGCGAAGTAATAGCGCATCGCGTCGTCGGCCGGCATGGGCCCGAAGAGCGCGTCGGCGGCCACGAGGCGGCCGTTGTAGGGGACGGCGTGCAGCGAGCCGAGGATCCGGTCGAAGTTGTGCGCGCCCACGATCGCGCCCGCGCTGGCCCCGAACAGGTGCGGCTCGCCGGCCTCGACGCCCGACAGGATCCGCAGGCCGGGAAAGCGCTGCCGGCAGTCCTCGATCGACGCCAGGTACCCGGTGACGTCAAGCGGCTTGATCCGGCTCCACCAGCGGTGATCGGTGGCGATGTCGAGGATCGCGTCACCCGCGCCGCCCTCGGTGAACTCAAGGTGCTCGGTGAACGCGATGGCGGGCAACCCAATGGCGACGGCCTGCTCGCAACTGCGCACCATCGACGCGTCCGCAGAAGTGTCGTATGACCATTCACTATGCACGTGATTGTCCGCAGGCAGCACTGACTCATGTTACCTGCGGGGGGACGACCTCTGCTCCCCGCAGGGGGACGCTCCGCCCCCCGGAGGACGACCGCTGCCCCCCGGCATGGGAGGGCTTCGCCATACCGCGCTACGCACCGCGGCGCTCGCGCTGAGGTTAAAGCCCGGTGTTGCTGGTAGCGTTGAAACTCGCAACGCCTACCACTGGGCGTCGCGCTGCTTGGCCGAGGTATGACGTAGATCTCGCCGGTCTGCCGCACGCTCCGGCCGTAGCCGGGCTGACCGCGCGGCCTGATCGCCTGCGGCCTGACCGCCCGCGGGAAGCAGCGCCGTCTGGCCCTTCTTGCCCGCCCTGGTCAGCCTGCCCCAGCGCTCTTCCCAGTCGCCGACGTCGCCGCCGCAGGCCTGGACGTAGGCGATGAGCACCGGAAGCGTGGGCAGCCGGAGCCCGCCCGCCGCCGAGGCCAGCGTGCGCATCGTGTAGTGCGACTTCTCCGCCATGTCGGGGTAGTCAAGCCCAGCCTGCGACCGCAGCACCCGAAGGTCGCGGGCGAACGCGGCGACGTTGTCGGTCTCGATCGCGGCGATCGGCCCCTTGGCGCTTGGCGGCGGGTCGGGCAGCGCGCTGTCGCGCTGCCTGATAATCGGGCTGCCGGCGTGCGAGAACCCGCCGGTGTTGCGCAGGCCAGGACCGCCGGGCCCGGGGTACGGCTGGCCGGAATACTGCTGTCCCTGGTACGGCGGCTGCCCGGGGGCCGGGCCGGCCGCCTGCCAGGCGCCCGTGTTCCTGATGCCCTGGCCGAACTGCCCCTGCGCGTACTGGTCTTGCGCGTACTGGTCTTGGGCGTACTGATCCTGCGCGAACTCCCCTTGGCCGGGTACCCAGCCGGCGCCCGGTTGCGGTCCCGCGGCCTGCCACGAGCCCGCGTCGCCCGCGCCGGGTCCGGGTGCCCAGCCTTGTCCCTGCTGGGGTCCCGCGGCCTGCCATGAGCCCGTGTTCCGCGGATTGCCGCCGAAGTCGGCGAACCCGGCGCCCGCCGCCTGCCAGCCGCCGCCCGGCCCGGCCCCCGGGTCCGGCGGCGCCTGCCGCGCGGCCCAGTCCGGTGCCTGCCCCGGATCGGCGGCCTGCCAGGACCCGGTGTTCCGCGCGTTCGGTCCCTGGTCGGCGCCCCAGCCGGGCTGCTGCGGCCCGGCGGCCTGCCAGGACCCGGTGTTCCGCGGGTTCTGCCCGAACTGGCCCGGCATCTGCGGGCCGCCGGGCGGCCCGGCGCCGTACGGGTTGGTGTTGCTGTACGGGCCCGCGACATACGGCATCTGGCCGGGCGCCTGCGCGTACGGCCCGGCCCCGGGCGGCTGGCCCTGGGTAAACGGGGCCTGGGTAAACGGGCCCGGGCCCGTCGGCCGTGGCCCTTGCTGCGGCCCGGCCTGGCCGGGTCCCTGCGGCCCGGCGGCGAACTGACCCTGCCCGTAGCCGGCTGGCCCCTGCCCGGGGGCTGCTTGCCCGTAGCCGCCCTGGCCTTGCGGCCAGGGCTGTCCCTGCGGGTAGCCGCCCGGGCCCGGCCGGGGGCCTGGCCCGCTGCCCGGCCGGCCAGGGCCGGGCTGGCCTGGCCGCGGCTGCTCCGCGTACTGGCCGGCCCCGCCGGGGCCCTGGCCCGGCGCCGCGGACGCCCATTCCTGGGCGGCCTGGAATCCCTGCGGCTGCCCGGCCTGCCCGGTGCCTGGCCCGGGAAGGCCTGGGCCTGTCCGGTAAAGCCCTGTCCCTGGTATCCCGGCGGCTGCTGTCCTTGATAGCCGGGCTGCCCCGGGTACCCGGGCGCCTGCCGCCCCGCACCGGGCCCGGCCGGCCCGGGGCCAGGCCCGGGAGCGTACGCGTAAGGCCCGGGCCGCTGCGGGTCATAAAATCCCGCCGGGCGCGGCCCGCGGGGTGGCGCCGGGCGCTGCTGGCCGGGACGCGGCTGGCCCGGGGGCGCCTGGCGCGGGCGGGGCCGGCCGGCCGCGGCCGCGGGCGGCCAACGCCGGGCATCGCGTCCTCGGGGCGCTGCCAGGGCGATCCCGGGTCGTACGCCGCCTGCCGGCCGGGCCGCGGCGGGTAACCGGGCCGTGGCGGCACTCCGCGCTCCGGCCGGGTGCGTGTCGGCCCGGCGGGCGTGTCCGCCGGGCGGGGCCGGTCCCGCTCCCGGCCGCCCGCGTAGCCCTGGTAGCCGGGATCGACGGGATACGCGTCAGCCTCGAGGTAAGCGTCCCGCTGGTAGGCGCCTGAGTCCGCGTAGGCGGGGTCGCTGGCCCGGCTGTGCGTGCCTCGGCCAGGCCCGCTGCCCTGACGATTCACCCGGCACCTCCTGGACACCACCGTGCGGCGCTCGCCACCCCAGATCGAGTGTAGGGCGGTCACGGCTCCCGGATAGGGCCGACGGGTAATTGGGCCTAGTTCGACACCGTTTTATTTCGGCGGGCAGCCGCCCGGGCGTGAGGTGTCGGATGCGTGCCGGCGGGGCTACTCTGGGGTTAAGGCACGAGCGATTTGCCCGCGCCATGAGGAATTTGCGACGCGCAAGCGCCGCGCCGGAGTTGTCCCGCGGAGCGGCCATGGTGGCATGGATCGTGTGGCTGATCGTGGCGGCCGTGCTCGGCGTCGCCGAGCTGGTCACGTTCACGTTCGCGCTCGGCCTGATCGCGGTGGGCGCCTGCGTCGCCGCCGGCGTCGCGGCCCTTCAGCTTGGCCTCCCCTTCCAGCTGCTCGCGTTCGTCATCGCCTCGGCCGCCGGCCTTGGCACTGTCCTGCCCATCGCCCGGCGGCACGTGCGGCAGCCGCCGCTGCTGAAGACCGGGCCCGCGGCCCTGGTCGGCCGGTCCGCCCGGGTGCTCGAAGAGGTCAACGGCCACAGCGGCCGGGTCCGCATCGGCGGCGAGGAGTGGTCGGCCCGTTCCTACGACGAGTCGCTGGTCATCCCCGTCGGCCACACCGTCGACGTCATGCAGATCGAAGGCGCGACGGCGCTCGTCTACCCGCGGGAGTTAGAACCTCTACTTTTGCCCTGACCGCACGTCCTTGTACCCCAGCAGCGTCAATAGAAAGGGGTTCTCAATGGTCATAGCGGAGCTCATCATCGTCGCGGTGATCGCCCTCATCGTCCTGCTGACCGTTGTCCGCTCGGTGCGCATCATCCCGCAGGCGCGGGCGCGGAACGTGGAACGGTTCGGCCGGTACCGCAAGACCCTTGAGCCGGGACTGAACTTCATCGTGCCGTTCGTCGACCGGGTGAAGGCGCAGATCGACCTGCGCGAGCAGGTCGTGTCGTTCGACAGCCAGCCGGTGATCACCGAGGACAACCTTGTCGTGCAGATCGACACGGTGCTGTTCTTCCAGGTGACCGACCCGCGGGCGGCGGACTACGAGATCGTCAACTACATTCTGGCGATCGAGCAGCTCACGGCCACCATGCTGCGGTCGGTCATCGGCTCGATGGACCTCGAGCAGACGCTGACGTCCCGCGACAAGATCAACACGCTGCTGCGCGGCGTGCTCGACGACGCCTCGGGCAAGTGGGGCATCCGGGTGACCCGGGTGGAGATCAAGGCGATCGACCCGCCGAAGTCCGTCAAGGACGCGATGGAGAAGCAGATGCGCGCCGAGCGGGAGAAGCGCGCCGCGATCCTCACGGCCGAGGGCGGGAGGCAGTCGCAGATCCTCACCGCGGAAGGCGACCGGCAGAGCAAGATCCTGCGCGCCGAGGGCGACAAGCAGGCCGCGATCCTCCGGGCCGAGGGCGAGGCGCAGGCCATCAGCCAGGTCTTCGGGTCGATTCACCGCAATGACCCCGACCCGAAGCTGCTCGCCTACCAGTACCTGCAGACGCTGCCGCAGCTGGCCAACGGCGCGGGCAACACGTTCTGGGTGATCCCGAGCGAGGTGACGACCGCGCTGAAGGCGGTGACGTCGGCATTCAGCGGGCAGGCGACCGAGCCCGGCCCGAGCCCGGCCGGCGCGCCCGCGCCAGGCCCGGCGGCGCCTGCTGAGGCGCCGCGGGCGGTGGAGCAGGCGGCCGCGCAGCCGATCCCGAGGCAGCCGGGGCCGACCGAGATCGCCTTGCAGCAGGCCGAGATCGCCGCGCAGCAGGCCGAGATCGAGGCGCAGCAGGCCGAATCGATGGCACCGCTCGCGATGCGGACGGAACTGGCCACGGATCCTGAGCAGGCGGTCCCCGCCAGCATCACGCCGCCGGGCTCGCTGAACGGAAGCGCGCCGTCCTCAGGCGAAGACGGCTAGCAGCACGGCGAGCACGCAGAGCAGGACCGCGGCGAGCACCACGACCCTGGTCGTCGTCGGCGCGCGGCTCGCGCCGCCGGTCACCGCGGCGACGGCAACGGGCTCGGCGGCGGCCCTTGGCGCCCGGGCGGCACGCGGTGCCGCCCCGTTCGCCGGAGCCGTCGAGCCGGCGGCCGCGCTCGTCACGGCGACGTCGGCGTCCGCCGGGTGACTCGCCCAGGGCGCCGTGCCCCAGGGCGCTGCCCCGGAAGCCCCCGTCGTGCCGGTGCCTGGGGACACCGAAGGCCAGGAAGGCGCTGTTGGCCCGGTAGACACAGCAGGCCCGGAAGACTCGGTAGTCGCCGCGCCGCTGCCCGGCTGGTCAGTCAGCGCAGGCGCGTCACGCAGCACCGGCCAGGCGGACGACACTCGGATGGGGTCCCAGCCCGACGGCGCGTCGCTGGTGTCCCAGCCGGCCTCGTCCGAGGATCACCGGCTCGGATACCGAGGCGAGCAGGTCGTCCGCCGATGGCATGTCGTCCGGCACCATGTCCGAGGCGGTGCTGGGGCTGGCCATCTCTTCGGCGACCCGGTTAAGCGCCGCGATGATGATCGAGGGGTCGGGATTGTCGCCGACCTGCGAGCCGATCCTGGCGCCCGCGGTCGCCGCGTCCGAGCGCCCCGCGTTCCGGGATGCGGCCACCGGCAGCGACGGTGTCCTGGTCAGCGAGCGCCACCGCTCCTCCCATTCCTCGGTGGTGCCACCGCAGCCGCGGACGTACGCGGAGAGCACCGGCAGGTCGGGAAGCGACGGGCCGACTTCGGCGGCCCTGATGGAGTCGTAAGGGAAATGGGCGCGCGCGGCGAGCTCGGCATGCCCGAGCCCGGCGCCGTCCCTGAGCTGGCGTAGCTCGCGCAGGAACCGCGCCGCGTCGTCGGACGACGCGGCGAAACCCGCCATCTGCCGTACATCGGCGTTACGGTGCTCCACCCAGGCACCCCTCCCCTGAATCCGCTTGGCCGGTTGGACACGGGGTTACTCTGCCAACCAGGATTCATCTGCAGGTTATCGTCTGCGATTGCACCGGGCGTCGCATCCGCCAGCATTAGGCACGCCGATTTCGCTCGCTGCGTGAATTACTCCGTTTGCGTGCGGTGTTGTTGAGTAATGTGCCCGGACTATCCGTGGATGGCCAGACCCACCGTGAATGCCACCCCAAAGGCCAGTTGCAGCCGTCCTGTCTGCCCGAGCGTGGCGATCAGGCCGGGCCCGGAGACGCCGCCGCGCACCGCCCGCACCGGGGGAACGGCTAGCGGCAGCGCGACGAGCGCGAGCGGCGCGAACGGCCGGTACACCGCGATCAGCGCGGCAAGCGCGAACGGCACCAGGAGGAACAGCAGGTACGCCGTCCTGGCGTGCGCGTCACCGATCCGGACGGCCAGCGTCCGCTTCCCGGCCGTCGCGTCCGACCCGATGTCCCGCAGGTTGTTGACCATCAGCAGCGCGCAGGACAGCAGCCCGGCCGGCACCGAGGCAGCGAGCCCGAGCCACGACAGCCGGTCCATCTGCACGAACGCGGTCCCGGCCACCGCCGCCACGCCGAAGAACACGAAGACCGACACCTCGCCGAGCCCCCGGTACCCGTACGGGCGCGAGCCGCCGGTGTAGAACCAGGCGGCGAGCACGCACAGGGCCCCGCCGGCGACGATCCACCACGAGGTCACCGCCGCGAGCGCCAGCCCGAGGCAGCACGCCACCAGGAAGCAGGAAAAGGCGGCGACCTTCACGGCGTGCGGCGTCGCCGCGCCCGACCCGACCAGCCGCATCGGCCCGGCCCGGCGCCCCGCCGCGTCGGTGCCCCGCACCCCGTCGCTGTAGTCGTTGGCGTAGTTCACGCCCACCTGCAGCGCGAGCGCCACCAGCAGCGCGAGCAGCGCGCGCCACCACGAGAACGCGTGGTACCCCGCCGCGACACCTGACCCAATAAGCACCGGCACCACAGCCGCCGGCAGCGTCCGGGGCCGCGTCCCGGCCACCCACTCCCGTGCACTAGCCACCGGCAGATCCTATGCGGTCCCCGTCACCCAGAACGAGCGGCGCCGGCGCACGAACTTTTCTGCGACAGCCGGGTGTGCAGCCGCAGCACCGGCACCTTCACGCCCATGTCCAAGTTGGACCGGCTGCCGTCGGGCGCCCAGCCCGCCGCCGCAAGGAACGCGATCCGCGTCTCGTCGCCGGCGAGCGCCCAGGTGTACCCGGTGCTGAAGCCGTCCTCGGCGAACGTGTCGGCGATCGCGTGCAGCAGCCGGCCGTCGTGGCCGGTCCCGGCGGTCGCGGGCGCCACGTGCAACTCGTAGAGTTCCCCGTCGGTCCCCGGCCACAGGTCCTCGTCGGTAGCGGGCCCGCCCGCGGCGAACCCGAGGATCTCGGGGTCGCCCGGCTCCGCGACGGCGACGTGCACCCGGTGCTTGGACGTCGGCGGGGCGCTGATCGCCTCCCGCCACCGCCCGGCGAACTGGCCGACGGCCGGCTCGCTGGTCAACTCGGCGATCACCGCGTCCGGCACGAGCCCGGCGAACGCCGCCCGCCAGCTAGCGGCCTGCACCCGCGCGAGCCCGTCGGCGTCCGACGCGCGCGCGGCGCGGACAAATCCGCCCGTCACGATGGTTCTCCTCGCTTGATCAAGCGCGTCCCCCAAGATGGTGGATAGTTTCAGACCCTATCGGGGCTGAAACTATCCACCATCTCTGGCCTGGTCGGCGGGCGCATCGTCAGCGACGGACTCCAGCCGCCAAGCGGAGTGAGCGCCGGAATGCCCGGCGCTGCGCGCGCCGGGCATTCCGGGGATTTCAGCATCTGGGCGCTAGGCTCCCCGGCGTCTCGGGGGCGAGCCGAGCGAGCGCCGAGATGTCCCGCGACGCGCCGGTGGACGCCGACGTCGCGAGCGCCGCGTACACCTGCAGTGCCGCGCTCACCGACCGCTGCCGCGACGCGGGCCGGTACGACCCGAGCGACGCGAGCAGCGCCTGCCTGCGCTCGGCCAGGACGGAGTCGGGCACGTCAAGCCGCAGCTCCCGGCGCGGTATGTCGATGACGATCGTGTCGCCCTCGTGCACGAGCGCGATGTCGCCGCCGCTCGCCGCCTCGGGGGAGATGTGCCCGATCGACAGCCCCGAGGTGCCGCCGGAGAACCGCCCGTCGGTGATCAGCGCGCAGGCCCGGCCGAGGCCCTTGCCCTTCAGGAACGACGTCGGGTACAGCATCTCCTGCATCCCCGGCCCGCCCCGCGGCCCCTCGTACCTGATGACGACGACATCGCCGGCCGAAACGCGTCCGGCGAGGATCCCGTCCACGGCGTCTTCCTGCGACTCGAACACGACCGCGGGCCCGGAGAACGTCCACAGCTCCTCAGGGACTCCGGCCGTCTTCACGACGGCCCCGTCGGTCGCCAGGTTCCCGTACAGCATGCAGAGGCCGCCGTCGGCCGTGTACGCGTGCGCCGCGTCGCGGATGCACCCGGAGGCGGCATCGAGGTCCAGGGACTCCCACCGGGCCGACTGCGAATACCCCTGGGTCGTCCGCACCCCGCCAGGCGCGGCGTGGTACAACTCGACGGCCTCGGGCAGCGTGGACCCGGACCGCAGGTCCCAGTCGGCGATCGACGCCCCGTGCACCGTGTGCACCGTCCGGTTCAGCAGCCCGGCCCGGTCGAGTTCGCCGAGGATCGTGTAGATCCCGCCGGCCCGGTGCACGTCCTCGACGTGATAGGAGCTGGACGGCGCGACCTTGCACACGCACGGCACCCGGCGGGAGAGCTCGTCGATCTCCTTGAGCCCGAAGTCCACCTCGGCCTCGCGCGCGGCGGCGAGCAGGTGCAGGATCGTGTTGGTCGACCCGCCCATCGCGATGTCGAGCGCCATCGCGTTCTCGAACGCGTCCCGCGTCGCGATCGACCGCGGCAGCACGGACTCGTCGTCTTCGACGTAGTACCGCTTGGCCAGCTCGACCACCACCGCGCCGGCCCGCTCGAACAGCCCGCGCCGCGCGACGTGCGTGGCGAGCGTGGTCCCGTTGCCCGGCAGCGCGAGCCCGATCGCCTCGGTGAGGCAGTTCATCGAGTTCGCGGTGAACATGCCGGAGCAGGACCCGCAGGTCGGGCAGGCGTTCTCCTCGAGGTCGGACAGCTCGGCGTCCGACACCGACGGGTCGGCCGACGCGGTCATCGGGTCGATCAGGTCAAGCTTGCGGATCCCGGTGGTGGCGACGACCTTCCCCGCCTCCATCGGGCCGCCGGAGACGAACACCGTGGGGATGTTGAGCCGCATCGCGGCGATCAGCATCCCCGGCGTGATCTTGTCGCAGTTGGAGACGCAGATCATCGCGTCCGCGCAGTGCGCGTTGACCATGAACTCGACCGAGTCGGCGATCAGCTCGCGGGACGGCAGCGAGTAAAGCATCCCGCCGTGCCCCATCGCGATGCCGTCGTCGACGGCGATCGAGTTGAACTCCCTGGGTATCCCGCCCGCGGCCCGCACCGCGTCGGCGATGACCCGGCCGACCGCGGCCAGGTGCACGTGACCAGGCACGAACTCGGTGAAGCTGTTGGCTACGGCGATGATCGGCTTGCCGAAGTCCTCGTTGGCTACCCCGGTCGCGCGCAGCAGCGCGCGCGCTCCCGCCATGTTCCGACCGTGCGTGACCGTGCGTGACCTCAACGGCGGCATCGCCGAACTCCCCTCGGAAAGCTGCGAGCTTGTGGGAAGTTCAGCCTACCGGGGTATAGGCGCTGGACGACGCGCGTAACGTCCGGCAGCATCCGCGACGCCGTGTCGTAGATCGTGCGGACTTCCTCGCGGGTGAGCCGGACCACGCCGTCCTTCATCCGGCCGCGCCGCTTGAGGTACTTGCGCAGCGCCGGCCCGGTGAACACGTCGACGTTCCTGATCGTGGCGATGTCCCACGGGATCTTGGGCCCGTAAATGGCGAGCGCGGGCCTGACCGTGATCTCGGTGCCGAGCGCGCCGGACAGGATCTCGCTGGCCTGCGCCGCCTCCCACACCGCGTGCTCGAGGCGGTCCTTCTGCGACTCGGGGCCGTGGTACAGCTTCTTGCCGTTCCAGGTCCTGATGGGCAGCTTGGGGTCCCACTTCTCCGAGTCGATGGCGTACACGCCGGTCGGGCCGACGACCAGGTGGTCAATGAACTCGCGGCTGTTGGGGATGGGCCGCGCGTCGAGCGCGAAGTAGCCTTCCCGCCGCATCTTGGCGAGCTGCTTGCTCGTGCGCCTGCGGGCGCCGGGGTGAGAGCCGCCGTTGACGTACGCGGCCGCGTTCCGCGACCGGCGGATGGTGTCCACGATCCCGGCGAGTATCGCGAGCGTGAGGGCGATCTCCCAGCTCCTGGTGAGGACCCCGAACACCACGCCCACGACCACCATGATGATGATCCGCAGCCGCCAGAAGCCCAGCTGGACGTCGGGCGGCAGGTCGCGCACGCTTACCCGGGGCTCGTGCTCGTCGGCGGGCGGGCTGGCCCACCGCCTCCCGCGCATCCGGTCGAACGCGTTCGGCTTGCTTCTCTTCCTCCGCCTCGTCGCTCGCCGCGGGCGGCGTGGCGATCGGCTGGTTCCACGTCGCGCCGATCGGTATCACGCGCGTCGGCTGCCTGGCCGGCGGGCTTCTCGTCCGGGACTTCGGTGGTCGTCACGTCGCCGAAGATGTCGAGCCCCTCGTTGGGCTCAGCCGGGCGCAGCGGACGGCTCGGGGCCAAGCGGCTCGGAGTAGGCCGGGCGCGGTGCCTCGTAGACCAGGCCGACGTCCTCGTAGGCTTCCGGCGTCTCGCCCGCCGGGGCGGGGCCGCGCAGCACCCGGCCGGAAAGCACGGTGCCAGGCAGTTCCGTGCCCGCTTCCGCGGGGTCCGGGATCGCCGCGTCCGGCGGCCTGCCGACGGTCTCCGCGGGAACCGCCGTGGCGTCGTCGCTCACGGAGTGCGCGTACCTGATCGGGCGCAGCCGTCGGCTGCCACGGGGCGGGTCAGCGGCGACTGCGTGTCTGGTGCCGCCAACCCCGGTGTTCTGTCCCGTACCGGGGAACGGCTCAGCGTCGGGCGCCGGCGTTACGGTTGCCTGCACGCCGTCGTGCGGGTGCGTACCGGGCTGCGCTGATGACCTGGAGTTCTTGCTGCGGGGCCAAGCCATCCATCTCACCATCTCAGCGTACCGATTTGCCGCCGTGAGGCGGCGCTCTGTAATCGATGTGCCCTCTATGGTCCCTTAAAAACCGACTTCCGTGCCTGATGACACTGTAAATGGACGCGTCCGATCCGCCTAGACCGGTATTTCCCCGGTAGTCGCTCTAGTACCCACGGTGACGGCGTAAAAAGGTCCCAGAAAGCGAAGTGGACTATTCGGGGCTCGTTTTGGCGCCCTGGGCCACGGCGGCACCGGCGACTTGGCGCGGGGCCCGCGACGCCATTGTGGCGGCACTGCGGCGGGACCGGGCCGGCCCGCTGGGCTGCCCCTATCTGGTCACAGGGGCCGCAGGGGCAGCTCATTCTGGCCCGGGGCACACGGGTTACTGACGTCCCCGGGTGCCCCCGGATGCCTTCGTTTTGGCCTTGAGCCACCCGGGCGCATTAACGCAAGGATTTCCCTCCTCCGCATCGCGCCCGTTCTGCCCGGAACATCCCCGATGACGCCGGGAGCTCACTTCATGAACAAGAAGAATTTTCGCCAATAAGCCAATAAACGGAAATCCTTCGTGATCATGACCGGCGAGCCGCCGGCGACTGCATCCCGTGACTTCTGCCAGCGCGCCCTGTCCCCAGCCCCGCCGTCGCGTGCGCGCTCCCGGCCCAGGGAAGACTGCTTCTAGGATCGCGGGCTGGCGGGTGGGGGAGTGGTTTGTGGTAGAACGTGCGGGATGTTCAAGCGGGTGAGGCCGGGTGGCGGCCAAGGGGGATCGCGGGCGCGCCGGGTTGTGAACCTGGTCGGCGCCGTTGTCGTGTCGGCTCTGCTGCTCGGCGTCCTCGGGTTCGGCTTCGGCGGCATCCCGGCGCTCGGCCCGGCCCTAGACCCGGGGCGGGGTGCCTGGACGGCGGCGTCCGGCGGGCAGCCGGTCAGCTCGGAGCAGCTGCACGTGCCGGGGCTTACCGGTCCCGTCACGGTCTCGTTCAGCGCGCAGGGGCTGGCGTCGGTGTCGGCGGGCGACACGCACGACATGTTCCTCGCGGAAGGCTACGTGCACGCGAAGTTCCGGCTGACGGAACTCGACGCGGAGCGGCGCCTCGGTGAGGGCCGCCTCGCGCAGCTGGCCGGCCCGAGCGACCTGGCGAGCGACGAGTTCGAGCTGCGCCTTGGCCTGCTCCGCACCGCCCAGAACGAGTGGGCGCGCACCACCGGCGCCACCCGCGCCGCGCTGCTCGCGTACGCGCAGGGCGTCAACGACGACATCGCGCAGGTCCGCGCCTCCGGCGACTGGCCGTCGCTCTTCTCGCTCGCCGGCCAGTACCCGAGCCCGTGGACCCCGGTCGACACCCTGGTGGTGCAGGGGGTGCTCACCCAGGAGCTCGACTACACGACGGGCCCACTGGACGATGCGCTCCTTACCACTTCCCTTGGCCGGCAAGGGCCGCCGGCTGGTTCCCCACCCTGGCGAAGAACGCCCAGGCGCCCTACGACCCGGGCCCCTACGTCAAGCTCCCGCTGACCGCGGTTCCGGCGGACGTGGCGAGCTCGGCCCCGGGACCGGCGACCACGACGACCGCAGTCGCCCCGGCGTCGCGGGGCAACGGCGACCCCCGTCTCGCCCGCGGTGGACAAGTCGGTGGCGAGCGTGCTCGACCAGCTCAGCCAGTTGCTGCCCAATCAGATTCATCATTACCCCGACTCCAACGCGTGGGCGGCGAACGGGCCGGCGGTCGCGGGGGCCTCCGCTAGCCAACCCAGAGCTCTGCTCGGCGGTGACCCGCACCTGCCGCAGACGATTCCGTCCGTCTGGTACGAGGTCGCGCTGTCCGCGCCCGGGTACCAGGTCGCGGGCGCGAGCGTGCCGGGGGTGCCGGGCGTCCTGCTCGGGCACAACGCGCATATCGCCTGGTCGCTGACCGACACGCAGAACTCGGCGACCTTCTACTACGCCGAGAAGATCCGCGGTTCGCAGTACTACTGGAACGGCGCGTGGCGGCCGATGACCGTCGTGCACTACTCGATCCCGGTGCGCGGCGGCGCGGCCAGGCAGCTGACCGTGGACATCACCGCGCAGGGGCCGATCATTAGCCAGGCCGGCCAGCTGATGGCCGTGGACTGGATGGGCAACGCCCCCTCCGATGACCTCGCCGCGCTCATCGGGGTGAACACCGCGTCGACTTATCCGCAGTTCAAGGCGGCCCTGGCGGGGTGGCACGCGCCGACGCAGAACTTCGTCTATGCCGATACTGCCGGAAATATCGGGGTGATCGCCCCCGGCTACTACCCGCAGGTCCCCGCCGGCTGCAAGCCGTGGCTGCCCATGCCGGGCACCGGGGCGTGCGACATCACCGGGGTGATCCCGTACCAGGCGGTGCCGCAGTCCTACGACCCGCCGTCGCACCTGATCGCGACCGACAACCAGCGGCCGGTCAGCGGCGACTACCCGTACTACGTGGGGACCGCGCTCGACTTCTACGACCCCGGCTACCGGGCCGCGCACGCGTACAGCGCGCTCAAGGCGGCCGAGCCGCTGACCCCCGCCAAGATCGCGGACCTGCAGAACGACCTGACCGACCCCCTCGCCGCCCGGGTGATGCCCGCGGTGCTCAAGCGCACTGTCCAGCGCCGGGCTGTCCGGCACCGACCAGCAGGCGGCGGACGCAGTTGCAGTCCTGGAACTACGGCATGGACCAGGACTCGGCCGCGGCGTCGCTGTGGTGGACGTTCTGGGGCTCGTACCTCAACGCCGTCTTCGCGCCCTGGTGGCAGGCGGGAAAGGTCCCGGTAAGCAAAGACCCGCTCGTCCTCGCCGTGACACCGGGCCTGGCCCCGCTGGATGAGGACCTGGAGGCGTGGACGCTCGGCGACCAGTCCAACGCCGCGTTCGCCGGGCCGGACGGGCACGGGGCCGGGACGGCGGACAAGGCGATCGTGGCCGCCTTCAAGAAGGCGGTGACGCACCTGTCGGCCAAGCTCGGCGGCGCGCCCGCGACCTGGACGTGGGGGCGGATCCACACCCGCTCGTTCCCCTCGATCACCGGCGCGGACGGCCTTGGCTACGGACCGCGCGCGGCGGGCGGCGACCCGTTCACCGAGGACGCCGCCGACGGCGGCCTCAACGCGTCCACCGGGCCGAGCTGGCGGATGATCGTCGCCCTCGGCAACTCCGTCGGCGCCGCGCCGCCGCTGCTGCCCGGTACGCCGACGGCCGTCTCGCGGAACGGCGTCTACGCCGTCGGGGTGTATCCAGGCGGCCAGTCGGAGAACCCGGCCTCCCCCTGGTACCAGAACCTGATCGGCGCCTGGTGGAACGGCAAGTACCTGGCGGTCCCGGTCCCGGGCAGCCCGCAGGCCCGACGGCCTGGAAGCTCAATGGCTAGCCCGCGGCCGAGCCGCTCGCGGCACCGCCGCCCGGCGCGCGGCGGCCCGCTGGCGCTGCGGCTCGCCGTCCTCGTGGTGGCCGCGGCCGCCAGCGCCCTCGGCGCCTGGCTCGGCGCCTGGTGGGTCCCGTTCCTCGTCGGCCTGGCCGCCGGTGCCCTCGGCCGGGCCGGCGCCCTCGGGCGCGGCCCGGGGCCGGGGCCCGGCCAGCGGCCCCCGGCCGCGCGGCGGCGTGCTGCCCGCGGTGGCCGGCGTGATCCTCGGCTGGGCGATACCGATCTGGGCGCTCGCGCTTGACGGCCAGCCCGTCGGCGCGACCGCCAGGGCCATCGCGGCCCTGGCCGGCCTGCCGCCCTACGCCGGCGTCACGGTCGCGGTCGTCCTGCTGCTCGCCGCCCTGCAGGTGCTGGCCGGCGCCTGGCTCGCCCGCGGCGTCATCCCGAGCCGGCGAGCCCGGGAGGCCACCAGCGAGCAGGAAGTCTCCCAGGCGTGAATATTGGTCAGGCGTGATGCCCGGCCGACGATAGACTCCCAGCGGGGGGCACCTGGACCTTCCCTGACTTCTTCACCGCCTCTCCGGACGCTCACGTCCGGTTCCGAGCAGGCAGACGCGACAAGACGGAGTAAATCGTGCGCTGGTCAACCATGCACATCCCCACGCTGCGGGAGGACCCAGCGGAGGCGGGTGCGCCCAGCCACCGGCTGCTGCTGCGGGCCGGGTACATCCGCCAGCTGATGGCGGGGCACTACTCGCTGCTGCCGCTGGCGGTCCGGGTCCGGCTGAAGGTCATCGGCATCATCCGCGAGGAGATGAACAGGATCGGCGCCCAGGAGATCCTGATGCCGGTCATGCACCCGGCCGAGCTCTGGCAGCGCAGCGGCCGCTGGGACGTCATGGGCGACGAGATGTTCCGGCTCAAGGACCGCAAGGGCGCCGCCCTGGCCCTCGGCATGACGCACGAAGAGGTCGTGTCCACGCTGGCCGCGGAGCTGAACTCGTACCGCGAGCTGCCTCAGATGTGGTACCAGTTCCAGACCAAGCTGCGCGACGAGCCGCGGCCGAAGGCGGGCCTGATGCGGACCCGCGAGTTCACCATGAAGGACTCCTACAGCTTCGACCTGGACGCGGCGGGGCTCGACAAGTCGTTCAACGCGCACCACGCCGCCTACGCCCGCGCCTTCGAGCGGATGGGCATCCCCGCGATCCCGGTGGCGGCGTCGAACGGCTCGATGGGCGGCTCAGGCTCGACCGAGTTCATCTGCCCGTCGGAGACCGGCGAGGACGACATCGTCTACTCGCCCCAGTGCGGGTACGCGGCGAACATCGAGGCGGCGGTTTCCGCACTTGAGCACGTCGACCCGGCGGCGGACGCGGCCGCGGCCCTGGACGCGCCGCAGCGCTTCGACACGCCGGGCGTGCGGACGATCGAGGACCTGGCCACCGGCTACGACGCGCCCGCCGACCGGCAGGTCAAGACCCTGGTCTACGTGCTTGACGGCAGGCTCACGCTGGTGCTGCTGCGCGGCGATCACGCCCTCGAGGAGCAGAAGCTCATCGACGCGACCGGCGCGGTCGCGGTGCGGCCCGCGGAGGCCGGGGAGATCTTCGACGCGCTCGGCGCGCACCCGGGCTCGCTCGGCGCGGTCGGCGCCCCCGCCGACCTGCCGATCATCGCCGACCTGGCGCTCGCGGGCCGGTCCGGCATGACGACCGGGGCGAACACCGACGACGTGCACCTGCGCGGCGTGGACGTCGCCCGCGACATCAGCGTCGGCAAGTGGGCCGACCTGCGCGCCGCCGAAGAGGGCGAGCCCTGCGTCCACTGCGGCAACCCGCTCACGGTGATCAAGGGCATCGAGGTCGGGCACATCTTCAAGCTCGGCTACAAGTACTCCGACGCGCTCGAGCTGTCCGTGCTCGGCCCCGAGGGCAAGCCGGTCAAGCCGATCATGGGCTGCTACGGCATCGGCGTGGAGCGCGCGATGGCCGCGTGCATCGAGGTGCACCACGACGACAAGGGCATCGTCTGGCCGGCCGCGGTCGCGCCGTTCGAGGCGGTCGTCATCGTCGCGCAGCAGAACGACGCCGCGGTCGCCGAGGCGGGGGAGCGCGCCTACCAGGCGCTGCTCGACGCCGGCGTGGACGTGATCATCGATGACCGCTCCGACCGGGCCGGCGTGAAGTTCAGCGACGCCGAGCTGGTCGGCATCCCGTTCCGCATCACGATCGGCAAGCGCGGCCTCGCGTCGGGGGCCGCCGAGCTCACCGACCGCGCCACCGGCGAGACGATCTCCGTCCCCCTCGACGACCTGGCCAAGCACGTCCGCGAGGCGGTCGCCCAGGCAATCGCGGCGACCGCCGCCTAACCATAGCTTCAAGAGCCAGCCTTATCCCGAACGAAAGCCGCTGACTCGGGTCACGTCCCGTAACCCGCTCGCCTCGCGCGCGACGGCACGCTGTTCGCGGCGCGTCCCGCCTCACGGCACGGGCCAGCAGGCCCGCCGCTTCCCGGCCGGCCAGCCGTTAGGTCCGGCGCCATGGCCTACGGCACACGCGCAGGGACATGAAACGACAGCGTCAGCCCTGCGCGGCCTCGCGGTCGCGGAACTGGTTGCGGATTGCGCGGGCCACCTCGTCCCTGCCCTCAACCAGCAGGCGGCGGAGCGCGGCGGGCGCCTCGGGCGACGACTCCAGGTAGACGTCCGTGGCCTCGATCGTCGACGCGTCGACCGCGCCGATCGAGTAGCCGTACTCCACGAAGTCCTGCGCCATCGCCGAGGACCAGTCCCGCCATACGTCGCCAAGCGCGGCGAAGTACTCGGGCCGGTACGGCTCGACGAGCGCGGGCTGGTCGGGATCGGCGAAGCCGATGAGCGTGGCGCGGAACATGGCGATGGTCAGCTTCCCGTCGGTCAGCGTCTCCCAGGTCTCGCGCTTGGCGTGGAGCGTCGGGATCGCCGCCCGGCAGCCGGCCGCCTGGCGCTCGCCGGCGTCCGTGGCATCCCGCGACAGCTCCGCGTCGATCGCCTCCTCGCCGCGCACGCCCCGGCTGACCAGGCGCCGCAGCAGCGCCCAGCGCAGGTCGGTGTCGACCGCGAGCCCGTCGAGGCGGACCGTGCCGTCGAGCAGCGCGGACAGGAACTCCAGGTCATCCGGCTGCGGTCGCCACGGCGGCACAGCGCGCGGACGTAGGCGAGCTGATGGTCCGAGCCGGCCGGCGCCGCCGCGAGCAGCGACCGGAGCGCCGAGGCGATGAAGGCCAGTCCCTCGGCGCGCCACGACGGGTCGGCATACTGCCGCGCCGCCGCGGTCGCCTGCCGCAGCAGCGTCTGCACGACGCTGATGTCCCGCACCGAGTCCACGCCGCCGAGCACGAGCCGCACGTAGTCCCGCGCCGCCATTTCCCCGTCGCGCACCATGTCCCACGTCGCGGCCCAGACCAGGGCGGCGGGCAGCGACGAGGTGAACGAGCCGATCGACGAGACGGCGGTCCGCAGGGAGTGCGGGTCGAGCCGGATCTTGGCGTAGGTGAGGTCGTCGTCGTTGATCAGGACCAGGTCGGGCCGCTTGACGCCGACGAGCTCGGGCACCGGCGTCCAGTCGCCGGCCACGTCGGTCTCCACGGACGAGATCCGGGTCAGGCCCTCGGGGTCAGCGAGTAGAGCCCGATCGCGATCCGGTGCGAGCGGAGCGTCGGGTGCGAGGGCGCCGCCGACTGCAGCACGGAGAACGCCGTGAACCGCCCCTCCGCGTCGACGCTGTAGGAGGGCCGCAGGGTGTTCACGCCCGCGGTTTCCAGCCACTCGTGCGACCACGAGCCGAGGTCGCGCCCGGACGTCTCCTCCAGGGCGGACAGCAGGTCGGCGAGCGTGGCGTTGCCGAACGCGTGCGGGCGAAGTACGCGCGCACCCCGGCCAGGAAGTTGTCGTACCCGACGTAGGCCACGAGCTGCTTGAGCACCGCCGCGCCCTTGGCGTAGGTGATCCCGTCGAAGTTCACCTCGACCGCGTGGATGTCGGGGATGTCGGCGGCGATCGGGTGCGTGGAGGGGAGCTGGTCCTGCTTGCAGGCCCACGCCTTCCACGCGGTGGTGAACGTGGTCCACGAGTGCGACCAGCGGGTGGCCCGCGCCTGGGCCTCGGTGCCCGCCCAGGTGGCGAACGACTCGTTCAGCCACAGGTCGTCCCACCAGCGCATCGTGACCAGGTCGCCGAACCACATGTGCGCCATCTCGTGCAGGATCGTCTCGCCGCGCGCCTCGCGGGAGAAGTCGGTCACCCGCGACCGGAAGACGTAGTCCTCGAGGAAGGTGACCGCGCCCGCGTTCTCCATCGCGCCTTCCTTGAACTCGGGCACGAAGAGCTGGTCGTACTTGCCGAACGGGTACTTGATCCCGAAGGCCGCGTGATAGAAGTCGAAGCCCTGCCGGGTGACCTCGAAGATCTCGTCCGGGTCCAGGTAGCGCGCCAGCGACTGGCGGCAGAAGATGCCGAGCGGTATGCCGTCGTGCTCGGACCGGACGACGTGCCACGGCCCGGCGGACACGTGCGTGATGTAGGTCGCCATCAACGGCGTCGGCGGGAACTGCCAGGAGCGCGCGCCGCCACCGGCGTCGACCCCGCCCTCGACCTCGGGCGCCATGTTGGACACCACGGTCCACTCCGGCGGCGCCAGCACCACCAGCTCGTAGCGCGCCTTCAGGTCGGGCTGGTCGAAGCAGGCGTAGACCCGGTGCGCGTCGAACGTCTCAAGGTCGGAGTACAGGTACACGTTGCCGTCCGCCGGGTCGGCGAACCGGTGCAGCCCCTCGCCGCTGCGCGAGTAGGCGCACTCGGCGTCGACGGCAAGCACGTTCCGTCCGGCGCGCAGGCCGTCGATCGCGATCCGCTCGCCGTCGAACGCCTCCGGGCTCACCGGGGTCCCGTTCAGCGTGATCGGAGTGGACCTCGGGCGCCGCCAGGTTGACAAAGGTGCTCGCCCCGTCCCGCCCGCAGTCGAACTCGATGCGTCGACAGCTGAACGGAAGGTGGTGTCACCGCCGGTCAGGTCGAGCTGGACCCGGTAGGCAACGACGCTGATCAATTCTGCACGGGTACGCGCCTCGTCACGGGTGAGGTTTGTCGCCACCAAATGGTCCCTTCGTGATCGCGGAGTACTTGTGTGATCTTCCCATGTTCCAGGAGGCCGCCACACTGTGCTGCCCGCACTCGCCCGGTGCTGCTCGCGCTCGCATTGTCGCCATTATTACACGGAGTGTCTGTTTAGTCATCAAGTGTGACTGACTTTCCGGCCGCCGAAACCCGGATCCGTGTGCCAGGCCGTGGACGTGCGGAGGAGTCTGGCAGACTAGGCCGGTGCGCGTATACCTCGGCTCTGATCACGCCGGATTCGAACTTAAGGCGGCCATCATCGCCTGGCTCGGCGAGGCCGGCCACGAGGCGGTCGACTGCGGTCCCGCCCGCTACGACCCGCAGGACGACTACCCGGTCTACGTGCTGCGGGCCGCGCAGGGGACCATCCGCGACCCCGGCAGCCTCGGAATCGTGATCGGCGGCTCCGGCAACGGCGAGCAGATCGCCGCCAACAAGGTTCCCGGCATCCGGGCGGCGCTCGCCTGGACGCTGGATACCGCTCGGCTCGCCCGCGAGCACAACGACGCGAACGTGCTCAGCCTCGGCGCCCGCGAGTACAGCACCGAGGACGGGGTGTCGTTCGCGAAGGTCTTCGTCGAGACCCCGTTCTCCGGCGAGCCAAGGCACGCCCGGCGCCTCGCCATGATCGCCGACTTCGAGAAGACGGCCGAACTGCCGCCGCTGTTATCTCCCGGGGGGACGACCCCCCGTACCCCCCGGCTGTCAGCGCGGGCGGGCCTGATCGCAAAAACCGCGATCGTCTCAGGCCCGCCCTCGCTGACGAAGAGCTGCGGCTCCGACCCGCGGGACAGCTGCGGCTCCCGAGGGTCGGGAGCGGCTAGCGGCCCCGGCGCCGTCGCCGCCGGGTCGGCGTCGGCGCCGGCTCCGCTGGCCTGGGCTTCGCGGGCGGGGGCGCCGGCGAAGGCGCCGGCGTCGGCTTCGGCGGCGGCACCTCCGCCTGGCGCGCGGCCGGCGCGTGTTCTCGCGCCTGTGTTCTCGCGCACGGTGTTCTCGCGCACCGCCGCCTCGGCGAGGTGCTGCTCGTGCGGCCGCGACACGTCCCGCGCCCGCATGGCGGTGGACAGCGTGATCTTAGTGACCGGCATGCCTCCAGTGTCCGCCACCATGGTGCGTTCACGCCATTCGGCGCCCACCGTCCCCCGCGGGAACGGCGCGGATCCGCGAAACTCCGATAACGAAGCCGGCGTCCAGGCGTCGGCCAACCCGCCGAATCACTGGCGTTTAGCGTCATTGTCCGTCAGTTCGGGAGGTTGGGGGAATTTGCCGCATTTGCCGGTCAGGGCTGCCAAACTAGCCTCCAGGCGCGACGGGAGAACGCATTCACGCCCGAGGAGGTGCGAATGGCGAGCGGGTTCACCGGGCGGGCGCGCGGCTTCTACGGACGGGTGGAGCCCGGCAGCCGCATCGCCGGCTACGTGATCGAAGAGCGAATCGGCTCGGGCGGAATGGCGGTTGTGTTCCGCGCGCGCGACGAGGCGCTCGGTCGGCTGGCCGCGGTGAAGATCATCGCGCCTGCGGCGGCCGACGACGAGGAGTTCCGGGCGCGGTTCCTGCGCGAGTCCCGGATGGCCGCGGCGGTCGACTCGCTGCACATCATCCCTGTCTACGGGGCCGGCGAGGCCGATGGCCGGTTGTACATCGCGACGCGGTTCGTCCAAGGCGGCGACCTAGAGGCGCTGCGCCGGCGTTCCGGCGGAGTGGTCGCCCCGGCCCGGGTCGGCGAGCTGGTGGCGCAGGTTGCCTCGGCCCTGGACGCCGCGCACGACGCCGGGCTGGTGCACCGCGACGTCAAGCTGCAGAACGTCCTGGTGGACACGCTCTCGGAGCGGGCCGAGCACGCCTTCCTTACCGACTTCGGGCTCAGCAAGGGCACGTCCTCGACGGGGCTGACGGCTACCGGCCAGTTCGTCGGCACTCCCGATTACTGCGCGCCCGAGCAGATCAGGAGCATGGGGACCGACGGGCGAGCCGACCAGTACGCGCTCGGCTGCGTGGCGTTCGTCCTGCTGACGGGGGAACTGCCATTCCGCCGCGGTGACGCCATGGCGACGTTGTACGCGCAAGTTCACGACCCGGTGCCCGCGCTGACCGCCCTGCGCCCCGACCTTCCCCGCGCCGCGCACGACGTCGTCGCGCGGGCTCTCGCGAAAACGCCCGCCGACCGCTACGCCCGCTGCGGCGAGTTCGCCGAAGCGCTGGAGCGCGCACTGTTCCCGTCCCGGCCGGCCACGTCCCCGGCTCACCTGGCGCCTCCGTTGACTGACTGGGCTAGGTCAGCGCAAGCGCCGCAGGCCTGGGACAGTGACTCGGTGCTGCACGCCGTCATGGAGGACCTGGCCGCGGCGGACCAGTGGAGCGACGGGCACGCGAGCACGGTTGGCGGCGGTAACGCCAACTCGGCCAGCACGCGGGGGCCGCTGATCGGCAGCCGGAGGAGGCGCCCGCGGCGCCGGCGCGGCGGCCGGGCCGCCGTCATCGGCGGGACGGCGGCGGTGATCCTCGCCGCGGCCGGCATCGCGGCCGCGGTCAGCCTGCCCGGCAGTTCGCACGCCACGGCTTCAGGCGGTTCCCCGCCCGTGCCGAGGCCGGCCAAGCCCGTCCTGGCGGCGACGCTGACGGCACCGGACGGTGGCCACGTCAGTCAGGCGTGGTTCAGCCAAGACGGCAAGTTCATCGCGGGCGTGGGCAATCTCGAGCCGGCGATCTATGTATGGAAGACGTCGGACCCGGGCCGGGTCATAACGCTGGCCGTGCCCAAGATAAAAATCGGCAATTCCTCCTTTCTGGGTGCCGTGCATAATATCGCCTTTAGCGCGGATGACACCAGCCTGACAATGTCGATAACGGCTGCTAACGGCGACGGGTCGGCTCTGAAAGGCATCACGCCAAACATTGTTGACGAGTGGAACCTCGCCACCAGGAAGCTGACGGTCGAAGGGGAAATCAGTTCGGTATCCGAGGGCGCGGGCGGGGTGCTCGCCGGGGTCCTCTTCAGCGGCGACAACAGCCGGGCGGTCCGGTTTGGTCCCAGCGACGGCGTTATCCAGCCGGAGACCCTCGGTCCCACGGCCGAGGTGGATCCGGCGGCTACGCTTCCGGGCGCCCAGCCGGACCTCGTGTCCGCCAGCATGAACGATGACGGGACGGAACTGCTGTACGCGGGCGGGAACAACCTCAACTACGTCTGGAACCTCACTCAGGGGAAAGTGATCGCCGAACTGCCCTACAAAGGTCTTCGCCCGCTCCTCAGCCCGGACGGCGAGTCGGTCATGGAGTACCCGGCGCTTCCCGCGGGCGCGAATTCGCCGGGTTAAGAATTCGCCGGTTATCTGGGACGTCGCGACGCGATCCGATATTACGCCGACCGATCCCCGGTGGACTGCGCAGGAGAGCTTGTTTACCGCGCCAGCCGAATTCAGCACGGACGGTAGCGTCATCGAGACAACGCGCGCCGGGGGAAAGGTAGACCTCTGGGACGTGGCGACGCATAAATACCTGATGACCATAACGGAGGCGAACTTCAAGGTCACCAGCGCCGTCGTTGGCCCGGGTGGCAGCGAGGTCGCCGTCCTCGGCGGTGGCGACGGCAGGCAGGTGGCCTTGTGGGAAACGCCGCTGAGCCCGCCTAAGTCCACCCAGGCAAACGCGAAGGCCTAGAAGATCTGCGGGCACCACGGGGCGGGGTCCCAGGTCATCGCCGCGGACAGCCGGTTCACGGTGCCGGGGCGCAGCTCGGTGACCAGGCCCGCCGCGGCGAGCGTGCCGAGCCGGGTGCCGCCGAGGTAGGCGGCGCCAAGCTCGCGGACGTCGAGGGCGAGGTCGGCCGGCCGGTCCGTCCGCGCGCAGCTGACGTCCGGCGCCCTCGGCGCGCAGCCGCCACCGGCCCGCGTTGCCCGCCAGCAGCTCGTCGGTGACCTCGAGCACCACGTCCACCGGGCCGGAGTACGCGCGCCTGCTGAGCGCGCCCGGCAGGTCGACGATCCGCACCCAGACGCCGTCGCTCACCCGCACGCGCGCCCGGCGCTGGTCGAGCAGCTGGTAAAGCACCGGGTCATCGGCCGAGCGGAGATCGGCGGTGACCGACGTGACCAGGTCCCAGGTCAGCAGGCTGTGCCAGAGCGCGGCGCCCGCGGCCGGGTCGGCCGCCATCACCTCGCGGACCGCCAGCGAGCCGTCGGGCAGGCCCGTGGCCTCGTCCCAGCGCGGAACCGTCGCGTAGAGCGCGTAGCCGCGCACTCCTGACCCGTCCGCCGCCAGCAGGCAGCGCAGCGGGCTGAAGCCGTGCCGCTCATCGGGGTCGTCCTGCAGGACGCGGGCCCACCAGTCCTCGGTGCGGGCGAAGAATCCCGGCTGCGTCGCGAGCACGGTGTCGTAGACCTTGGCCAGCTCGGCGGTCGCCGCCTGCGGCTCGGCCAGCCGCAGGGCGAGCGCGGGGTCCGCCGGGGCCGTCGCGGCCAGCGCACCGTCGCCGCGCTCGAACCGGAAGTACGCGTTCGTCGATGCCCGCCCGTAGCCGTACCTGGCGTAGATCGGCGTCTCCGAGGCCCAGAGCACCGCGACCGGCTCCTCGCCGCGCGCGGCGAGGTCGGTGAGCTGACGGCGCATCAGCGAGCGGAGCACGCCGCGCCGCCGGTGCGACGGCAGCACCGAGACGGCGGTGACCCCGGCGACGGGCAGCGCGGCGCCCGGCACGGTCATCCGCAGGCTGTAGGCGCCGGTCGTGCCGACGAGCGTCTCGCCGGCGGGCAGCGTGGCGTCGAACGCGGCCAGGGAGCGGTCAGGTTCGAACTAGCCTGAGCGCGCGCGCCCAGAAGGCCGGGGAGGCCGGGCCCCGGTTGAACGCGTGGTCGTGGACCCGGCGGAAGTAGGCATACTCATCGGCCGCAATGGGACGGATCGGGTAAGGGTCTGCCATGATGGAGTTCATATCCCGCGCGGCCCGCTGGATGCCAATGATTTTCGATGGCAATATTTTCGCCCGGTAGGGCCTGTTGCCTGGGAAGATGGAGCGTGGACCGCGTGCGACTCTCACAATCTGCGGATAACCTGCCCGGGACATGAAAGTTCCGGCACCCCTTTCGGCTGCGCGCGCGCTCCCGCGCTCACTCAAGCGTGCCGGGCAGTGGTTCGCCGAGCAGATCAGGCACCAGCTCATTACCAGGAACCGGCGGGTCGCCGTCGTGCTCGCGGTGATCACGCTGGCCGTCGCGGTCGTCGCCGCGCACGTGTCCGAGTGGCTGGTGTCGCCTGGCGTCATGATCCTGCCGATCCTGGTCGGCGGGCTGCTGCTGTGGCCGCGCGCGCTCCGGGTGCTGATCGCGATCGGCGCGGCGGGCCTGATCTACGACGTCGTGCTGCACAAGGCCGGCCCGGGGATCGTGATCACGATCGCGGCGACCGCCTACTTCGCCGACGTGCTGTCCAACACCCGCGGCAAGCTCGGCACCAGGGGGATGCGCGCCGACCGGATGATGATCGAGCTGCGCGACCGCATCAGGGCGCAGGGGAAGCTGCCCGAGCTCGGCGAGGGCTGGGGATCGACCGTGGTGCTGCGCCCGGCGGGCGGCTCCTCCTTCGGCGGCGACTTCGTCGTCTCCTACAGCGACGGCAAGACCCTGGAGGTAGCCCTCGTCGACGTCTCCGGCAAGGGCATGGACGCGGCGACCAGGGCGCTGCTGCTATCCGGCGCGTTCGGCGGCGTGCTCGGCTCGGTGCCGAGGGAGCAGTTCCTCCCCGCCGCGAACGCCTACCTGCGCCGCGACTCCGTCGACGAGGGGTTCGTGACCGCCGTCCACTTGTCGATCGACCTCGCGTCGGGGGAGTACACCCTGTACTCGGCGGGCCACCCGCCGGCGGCCAGGTTCGACGCCAACACCGGCCGGTGGAGCACCTCCGCCGCGCGGGGCATCGTGCTCGGCGTGGTCCCCGACCTCGCGGCCGTCCCCGACGTCCCTGACGAGGGCGTGCTGCGCCGCGGCGACGCGATCATGCTCTACACCGACGGCGTGGTGGAGGCGCCCGGGCGGGACATCGACGACGGCATCGCGCGGCTGCTCGGCGAGGCGGAGCGGCTCGTCGTCGCGGGCTTCAAGTCGGGCGCGCCGGAACTCGTCACCACCATGCAGAAGACGATCAACAGCGGCGACGACTGCGCCCTGGTCCTCATCTGGCGCTCGTAGGTGCCCGACAGAGCGCGACGTGGCGGCCCACGCCCCGCTGCCGCCGGTCGGCAGTGCGGCAGCCACCGCCGCTGCCGCGGGCTACCCGATGGCCGAGGCTGAGGCCAGCAGGTCGTGGGCCGACTCAATCAGCGCGTCGGCCTCACCCACGCTGACCGGCTGGCCGCCGAAGGCCGCGCCGTACAGCTCGTCCTTCATCGCCGCGACGATCGCGTCCCGTTGCTTGCCGAGCCCGGCGAGCCGCGCCTCGATCGCGGTGTAGGTGGCGTCGCCGGGCGAGGACGACTCGAGCGCCCTCGTCGACGCCGCGAGCGTGTCAAGCCCGAACGGGCCGACCGGCGCGTTGATCGCGGTATACGCCTTGCCGAGCCGGACCAGCGTCTGGTAGCTGTCCCGCTGCGGGTCCCGACAGCGCGCCCGGCGCGAGCACCTCGGCGAGCACGCGGCCGTCCGGCGTGTAGTCGTCGTGCAGGCCGAGCAACTCCATCATCGTCGGCTGGATGTCGGTGTGGTCGGACCAGATCGAGCCGTTCGCCCCGAGGTTGCGCACCCCGGGACCGACGAGGCCAAGGAAGGTGGTGTTGATCTCCGGGGCGACGTCACCGTGGTTCCACGCGTCCTGCCCGGCCGGCTCGCTCACACAGGACGTCCCGCAGGAGGACGACCCGCCGCTCAGCCAGAAGTCGGTGTTAGCGAACAGCGCCGTCGTCGGTGTCCGCTTCGGGTCCCCGGTGACCATGTGCAGCACGTTCAGCTCCACCGGATCGGCCTCGTAATTGATGAGGTTCACCGTCTTGCCGGTCGCCAGGTCATCGGCCGTGAGCTTGCCCGCCGTCTGCTCAAGCGTGCGAACGGAAGAAGTGGTCGCCGCCGGCTGCCCGTGCACGTAGACGATTGGCGCCGAGTCCGCCGCCACGTCGTATGGCGTAGTGACGCCCTTGGCGGCGAGCATGCCGGTCAGGTTCCCGTCGACCTCGCCGACGGTTTTGTAGGTGCACAAGACCGTGACGCCGTCGCAGTTAGCGGGCGACGGCGCGCTCCCGACGAAGTGGTCGCCCTCGTCCGCGGTGATCACGAACAGCGTGTTGGCCTTCGTGATGCCGTGCGCCGCGAGCCCGGCAAAGAACTGGCCGAACGCCGCGTTCTCCTGCTTAAGCTGCGATTCGTACGTGGCCGAGCCGGGGCCGAGGCCCGCCCCCGTGGCCCACGAGTCGTGCACGTCGGACAGGTAGGTGAACGTGACCGGCACGCCGTGCGTCTGCATGTCCAGGGTGTAGGCGAGCGCGTTCGGTCCGGTCATCCCGTCGTAGCCGGGGAAGCCGACGTTACCGTCGGAGTCCTTGATGACCGCGCCGTTGAGGTTCGTCACCGGCCCCGACGGCGAGAGCAGCGGGTCGATGTACTTGGCGCCGAACAGCGCCTTGTACCCGGGGTACCCGCCGGGCTCGTCGGGCAGCTTGTCGGCCACCGAGTGGTACTTCGCGCATAGGGCGGAGCCGAGCGCGCAGTGCACCGACAGGCCCTCGTAGTCCGCTACCGCCTTCGCCTGCCCCGCGTCGGTCGGGTTCTCCGCCTCCTTGGCATCCGCGGAGTTCGCGCCGAACAGCAGCGGAACGTCAGGCAGCGTGTTCTCGATCTCGGTGTTCGCGGCCGCGACCGAGCCGAAGTCGCAGCCCGCCCGGGTGTAGGACACCCACGGCGCCGGCGGCGTCTGCCCGTTCTGCCCGACCAGGTTGGTGGTCGAGTCGCCGACTGGCTGGCTCGCCAGGCCGGTGTCGTAGTCCACGATCGGGTCGGTCCAGTAGGCGAAGTCCCCGGCCTCGTCGGTGCTGCCGTCCGCCGCCCCCGTGTAGTACTGGTACTCGTTGGCCACGGCGAGTCCCTGGTCGCTCGGGTACAGGCCGCTCTCCGACGTCACGATGTCATCGGCGGTGTGCGCGATCAGCGGGGTGTGCTCCTGGGAGAGCAGCGTCCCCGAGCCGGTGATGAACGAGAGCAGGTTCGGCATCTGCTCCATGTCGCTCGGCACATTGGGGTTGTCCCGGGTGTCGTGCACGTTGTCGAACTGCAGGTAGATGACGTGCTGGACGTTCCCGCCGGCCAGGTCGCAGGAACCGGACGCGGCGGCCGGGGCCAGCGCCGCCGCTCCGGCGGAAGCGCCAGCGGCGGCGGAGGCCGGGACGGCGGCGCCCGCGATCAGGCCGAGCACGAGGCCGCCGCCGGCCAGCGCGGCGACCGGCTTGCGCGCCCGCCAGTGACGGAGTGAAATCGGCGGTCTTGGTTCGCGCATCTCGGAGTGCCTCCACCACGTGAAGACCCGCCCCGACGCGGGTCTGGCCAGCTAACCGTAGGCCCGCGAGGCCAGAGCGGAGCGGCACCGCCCTGGCCAGTAGCTGAAATTCGGCTGAAGGCGATATGAATGAAACCTTCACGCCGTCTTTAGGGCAGGCGAGCGCCGCCGTCCGTGGCAACGTGCGGTTTCTCACCCGGCGCTCCGGCGGCTCCGCGGGCTCGGGCGGCCCCGCGCGAGCACAGCGCGCGTTCGCCACGGCACAACGCGTCAGAATGTTTCCGCAATGTGTCGAATCCGGGATTTCGGCCGACTCGGTGCCGACGGGCATGAAAATGGCGCCAAGCGGGTGAGGTGCCAGGGACGAGCTCCGCCATGGCGGCCGGCGCCGCCCGGGCCTAAGCCAGAAACAAAAGCGTCTTCCCAGGTCAGCAGGGGCTGAGCTAGTCTTTTTTGCATTGCGTAGCATATCGGCATTCCCTGCTGCAAACTAATTAGGTACGGGCAATGTGGCCCGAGAAGTGACCGCAAGCCGTTTCCTGACAGGCCCGTCATAGTTCTCCGACAGGCGCGTCAGGTGACGGGGGTGTCATTGTTTGCATTTATTTCTGAGCTGTGCCCAAATAGACAGGTGACAGGCACAGGGGCAGGCCGTGCGGGGAGTAGCGGCACCAACGGGGCAGGCACGGCCGAGGAAGGCGATCGCGGGGAAGCAGTCGCCGTCGCGGCGCGGGTCTCGCTCGCCGTCGCGGCGAAGGCGTCCGCGGAGAACTTTCCCGTCGCGCTGCGCGTGCTGCCGAAGCGCTGGCGTGCCCACCTGACCGCGCTCTACGGCTTCGCCCGGCTGACGGACGACATCGGCGACGAGCCGCTGCCCGGCATGCCGCGCGACGCGACCCAGGAAACGATCACCGCGACCCGGCTCAAGCTCCTTGACGAGCTGCAGAGCGACGTGGCGCGGATCTACGACGACGAGGCGCCGGAGCCGGACCTGGAAGCCATCAAGGCGCTCAAGCGCACCGTCAAGGACTGCGCGATCCCGGCCAAGCCGTTCTACGACCTCATCCAGGCCAACCGCCAGGACCAGCTCGTCGACCAGGTACGACACCTACCAGGAGCTCGAGGACTACTGCAAGCTGTCCGCGAACCCGGTCGGCCAGGTGGTCCTGTACATCATGGGGGCGGCGACCCCGGAGCGCATCGCGGCCTCCGATAGCATCTGCACTGCCCTGCAGGTCATCGAGCACACCCAGGACGTCGCGGAGGACCTCGCCAATGGCCGGATCTACCTGCCACGGCAGGACATGGACGCTTACCAGGTGACCGAGGCGGACCTCGCCGAGAAGACCGCGAGCAAGCGGGTCAGTGACCTCATCAAGTTCGAGGCGGACCGCGCGCGGCGGCTGCTCGACGACGGCGCGCCGCTGGTCGGCACGCTGCCCGGCGCGGCCAGGCTCGCCATCGCCGGCTACGTGGCCGGCGGCCGCGCGACCCTGAAGGCGATCGAGGCCGGCGGCTACGATGTCCTGCGCAGCACGCCGCGGCCGGGCAAGGCAGACACGCTCGCCATGATGGCGAGCTGTTACTTCAAGGGGAGGTGACGGTGGACGCCGACGAGGCCTACGCCCAGTGCGAGCAGATCACCTGGGAGCAGGCAAGGAACTTTGCCTACGGCATCAGGCTGCTGCCGCCGGACAAGCGCCGTGCCCTCGCCGCGGTCTACGCCTACGCGCAGCAGGATCGACGACATCGGCGACGGCGACCTGCCCGCCGGGGAGAAGACGGCGCAGCTGGAAGCCGCCCGGCAGCAGGTGCAGGCCCTGGTCGCCCGGGTCAAGGGCGACACGCGCGGTCACGCTGGACGACACGGATCCCGTGCTCGTCGCGCTCACCGACACGGGCCGCCGCTTCCAGGTGCCGCTTGAGGCGTTCGAGGAGCTCATCGACGGCTGCCTCGCCGACGTCAACCAGGCCACCTACGAGACGTTCGACGACCTGCTCTGGTACTGCCGCTGCGTCGCGGGCAGCATCGGGCGGCTCAGCCTCGGCATCTACGGCGCCACCGCACCCGGAGCAGCCAGCGCAAGCTGGCCGATGACCTCGGCGTCGCGCTCCAGCTGACGAACATCCTGCGCGACGTCCGCGAGGACTTCCTCAACAACCGCGTCTACCTGCCGAAGGAAGACCTGGACAAGTTCGGCATCGAGTTCGCGCCGTTCGGCGAGCCCGAGCCGTTCCCGAGCGAGACCATGCAGGCCAGGTTCGCGAACCTGGTCGAGTTCGAGGCCAACCGCGCCCGCGAGTGGTACGGCAGCGGGCTGCGGCTGCTCGCCACGATCGACCGGCGCAGCGCGGCGTGCACCGGGCGCGATGGCGGGCATCTACCGCCGCCTGCTCGAGCGCATCGCGCGCAACCCGCACGCCGTCCTCGAGGGCCGCATGTCCCTGCCGGGCAGCGAGAAGGCCCTCGTCGCGGCGCAGGCCCTGGCCGGCTTCGACCGCTGGAAGTACCGCAAGGGCCCAGCACGCGGGAGCCCCCATCAAGGGAGCGCTCCGGTGAAGGTCGTCGTGATCGGCGGCGGCCTGGCCGGCATCACCGCCGCGGTCGCGCTCGCGAAGGCGAAGCACGAGGTCACGCTCCTGGAGGCCAAGCCGAGGCTGGGCGGCGCGACGATGTCGTTCAACCGCGACGGCCTGGTCATCGACACGGGCCAGCACGTGTTCCTGCGCTGCTGCACCGCCTACCGCGGCCTGCTCGACCGCCTTGGCATGGCGGCGCACGCGCCGCTGCAGCCCCGCTTCGACGTGACGGTGCTGGCCCCGGGGAAACGGGCGGTCATGAAGCGGCGCCGCGTCCCCGCGCCGCTGCACATGCTGCCCGCCCTGCTCGGCTACCCGTTCTTGAATACGGCCGGAACGACTTCGGCTTGCCCTGGCCGCGCTCGCCTTCCGCCGCCTCAACGAGGCGGACCCCGAAGACGGACGAGCTCCGCCTCGGCGACTGGCTCGAGGCCCACGGACAGGACGAGCGGACCCGGCGCGTGCTCTGGGACCTGTTCTCCGTCTCCTCGCTGAACGTCCCCGGTGACGACGCCAGCCTCGCCCTCGCCGCCGTCGTGGTGAAGACCGGGCCTGCTCGGCGACGCCGACGCGGCGGACATCGGCGTGCCCGCGCTGCCGCTCGGCGAGTTGCACGGCACCGCGGCCGCCCGCTTGCTCGGCAAGCTCGGCGCGACGGTCCGGCTGCAGACGAAGGTCGCCGTGATCGAGTCCGTCGGCGGGGCTTCGGCGGGGCTTGGAGGGGACGTCCCCCCGGGCAAGCAGAGCGACGGCGAGTTCCGCATCGGGCTGGCGGGCACCGACGCCGAGCGACGCGGGGGAGGACTCTGATCGCGGACGCCGTCGTGCTCGCGGTGCCGCACGAGCAGGCCGCGAAGCTGGTCCCGGCGGGCGCGCTGCCCGCGGAGACCGTCGACGGCTGGGCCGGCCTCGGCGCCGCCCCGATCGTGAACGTGCACGTCATCTACGACCGCAAGGTGATGGACGTCCCGTTCGCGGCCGCCGTCGACTCCCCGGTGCAGTGGGTGTTCGACCGGACGCGCATCTCCGGCATGCACGCGCGCGGCGACGAGGGCCAGTACCTGGCGATCTCGCTGTCGGCCGCCGACGAGTACGCGAACACGCCGGTCGCCGAGCTGCGCGAGAAGTTCGTGCCCGCGCTCGCGGAGCTGTTCCCCGCGGCCAAGGACGCGACCGTGACCGAGTTCTTCGTCACCCGTGAGAAGCGGGCGACGTTCCGCCAGGTGCCGGGCACCGCCAAGCTGCGCCCGAAGGCCGCGACCGGCCTGCCCGGCCTGGTGCTGGCGGGCTCGTGGACCGACACCGGCTGGCCCGACACGATGGAGGGCGCGGTCCGCAGCGGCCTGAACGCGGTGATCGCGCTGCACGAGGGGGCACCCCTAGGCGCAGACGCAACTGTTAACGATATCGTTAACAGTTCAGCCGAACCGGTAACTGACTCCGGTGCAGATCCCGGTGCCTCCGAAACTGACGGGGACCGGGAAGCGGCAAACGAAGTGACTGAAGTGAATACCGAAGTGGAGATCGAAGCGGATGAGAGGGAGGTGCGCTCGTGACGGTCGTGATGCCCGCTGGCGTCGCCGTGGCGCGTGACCTGGTCGGCCCGGCCACGGAGGCCGCGATCAACCGGCTGAGCCCCCGCGTTCGCCGGGTGGCCGCCTACCACTACGGCCTCGCCGACGCGCAAGGCAACCCGGTGCGCGTGGGGAGCGGCAAGGCGCTGCGTCCCGCGCTCGCCCTGCTCTCCGCCCGGGCCGCGGGCGTGGCCCCCGAGCGCGGCGTCAGCGCCGCGGTCGCGGTTGAGCTCGTGCACAACTTCTCGCTGCTGCACGACGACATCATGGACGGTGACACCGAGCGGCGGCACCGCCCGACCGCGTGGACCGTCTTCGGCGTCGGCGCGGCGATCCTGGCCGGCGACGCGATGCTCGCCCTGGCGAACGACCTGCTGCTCGAGGACACCGCGCCCGGCGGCCTGTGGGCGGCGCGCTGCCTGTCCACCGCGGTGCAGCGGCTGATCGCCGGGCAGGGCGAGGACCTCGCGTTCGAGGAGCGCGGCGACGTGACGCTGCCCGAGTGCATCGAGATGGCCGGCGACAAGACGGCCGCGCTGATGGCCTGCGCCTGCACGATCGGCGCGGTCCACGTGGGCGCGCCGCCCGAGCTCGCCATGGGCCTGGCCGAGTTCGGCGGGCACGTCGGCCTGGCGTTCCAGCTCACCGACGACCTGCTCGGCATCTGGGGCGCGACCGGAGGTGACCGGCAAGCCGGTCATGGCCGACCTGCGCGCGCGGAAGAAGTCGCTGCCCGTCGTGGCCGCGCTGACCAGCGGCGCCCCGGAGGCCGCCGAGCTGAAGGCGCTGCTCGCGCGCGAGGACGAGCTGTCCGAGGACGACCTGGTCCGCGCCGCCGACCTGATCGTCGCCGCCGGCGGCAAGGCCTGGGCGGAGAAGGAGGCCGACGACCGCCTGGCGGCCGCCGCCGCCTCGCTCGACGGCATCGGCATCCCCGCCGACGTCCGCGGCGAGTTCCTGGCGATCGCCGAATTCATCACCGCTCGCCAGTGGTAACGCTAGGAGCGGCAGGACAATGACAACGGCAGTCCGCCGGGCGCCGACGCGCGGCACGGAAGCGGAGGGCGCCCGTCGCAGCGCCCACGCCACCGCCGGGAACCCCGCATCCGGAGTGACCGCATCCGGAATGCCGGCGTGGCCGGCAAGGACGGCGCCGGCCCCGGTGACCTGGACCAGCTGGCCGCGGCCACGCTCGCCAAGGCCCGCGACCACCTGCTCGGCCTCCAGGACCCGCGCGGCTGGTGGATCGGCGAGCTTGAGACCAACGTGACGATGGACGCCGAGGACGTGTTGCTCAGGCACTTCCTCGGCATCCTGACCAAGACGGACGCCGCGGAGACCGCCGTGTGGATCCGCTCGCAGCAGCGCGAGGACGGCACCTGGGCGAACTTCTACGGCGGCCCCGGCGACCTGTCCACCACGGTCGAGGCCTACGTCGCGCTCAAGCTGGCGGGCGACGACCCGGACGCCGAGCACATGAAGCGCGCGGCCGCCTGGATCACCAGCCAGGGCGGGGTGACCGCGACCCGGGTCTTCACCCGGATCTGGCTGGCCCTGTCCGGCCTGTGGTCGTGGGATGACCTGCCGGTGATCCCGCCGGAGATCATCTACCTGCCGTCGTGGTTCCCGCTGAACATCTACGACTGGGGCTGCTGGGCCAGGCAGACGGTGGTCGCGCTCGCGGTCGTCGCCTCCTTCAAGCCGAGCAACCCGCTGCCGTTCCCGATCGACGAGCTGTACGCCAGGGTCCCGGGCAAGCACCCCAAGGCCCGGCCAGCACGACGCCTGGTCCGTGGCGTTCAACAGCCTCGACAAGGCGCTGCACAAGCTCGAGCCCAGGCTGCCGAAGAACGCCAGGCGCGCCGCGCAGCGGCGGTGCATCGACTGGATCATCGCCCGTCAGGAGGCCGACGGCTGCTGGGGCGGTATCCAGCCGCCGTGGGTGTACTCGATCATGGCGCTGCACCTGATGGGCTACGGCCTGGACAACCCGGTCGTGCAGAAGGCCATCGACGGCCTTGAGGGCTTCACGATCCGTGAGGACGGCATGCGCCGCCTGGAGGCGTGCCAGTCCCCGGTCTGGGACACCGTCCTGTCCATGACCGCGCTTGAGGACGCGGGCCTGGCGCCCGACCACGACGCCCTCACCCGGGCCGCGCACTGGGTACTCGACGAGGAGATCGAGCAGCCGGGGGACTGGCAGGTCCGCCGCCCGCACACCGCGCCGGGCGGCTGGGCGTTCGAGTTCCAGAACGACAACTACGCCGACACCGACGACACCGCCGAGGTGATCCTCGCCCTGCGGCGGCTCGACCTCAAGGAACGGACGCCGGAGAACCGCGCCGCGATCCGCCGCGGCCTGCGCTGGCTCGAAGGCATGCAGTGCAAGGACGGCGGCTGGGGCGCGTTCGACGCGGACAACACCCGCGAGCTGATCAACAAGCTGCCGTTCTGCGACTTCGGCGCCGTCATCGACCCGCCGAGCGCCGACGTCACCGCGCACATCGTCGAGGCGTTCGCCGCCGAGGGCCTCGCCGCGGAGACCGCCTGCAGGCGCGGCGTGATCTGGCTGCTGAAGAACCAGGAAGCGGACGGCTCCTGGTTCGGCCGCTGGGGCGCGAACTACCTCTACGGCACCGGCGCGGTGGTCCCCGCGCTCATCGCGGCCGGCGTCAAGCCGGGCAAGCCGCAGATCCGCAAGGCGGTCGCCTGGCTCGAATCGGTACAGAACGACGACGGCGGCTGGGGCGAGGACCTGCGCTCCTACGATGACCCGGGGGAGTGGTCGGCCAAGGGCGCGTCCACCGCCTCGCAGACCGCGTGGGCGCTGCTCGCGCTGCTCGCGGCGGGCGAGCGCGACAGCGCGGCGACGGAGCGCGGCCTGCGCTGGCTGGCGAGCACCCAGCGCGCCGACGGCACCTGGGACGAGCCCTACTTCACCGGGACCGGCTTCCCGCGCGACTTCTACCTGAACTACCACCTGTACCGGCTGGCGTTCCCTATCTCCGCTCTCGGCCGCTTTATATCGGGGGTGCGGGGGTCGTCCCCTGCAAGCCAACAGAGTAGATACGTGAGGGGTACCTTGCATGACTGAAACCATTCCGCAGCCGCGCACGACGCGGCGGCGGACCACATCGAGGACAGCGCGCCTGAGTCTGCAAAACCGGGCCTGCTCGTCCTCGCGCCGCTGCGGCTCGAGGCCAACGCCGTCCGCCGCGGCCTTACCAACCCGACCAGCCGCGTGCTGCACACCGGCATGGGCGCCACCCGGGCGAGAAGGTCGGCGGGCAAGAGCCAGCCGCATTCGTTCGGTGCGATGGTCGTGATGGGGACGGCGGCGGGGCTCGGCGACCGACCTCAGCCCGGGTGACCTGGTCGTGGCGTCCGAAGTGACCGATGGCGAGACCACCGTCGCGCTGCCCGGCGCCGACCTGCTCGCGGCGGAGCTGCGCCGGGCCGGCCTGACCGCCCGCGCCGGGCGGCTGATTACCGTGCCCAAGCTAGTGAAGTCCGCGGACCGGCTCCGGCTTGCTGCCGACGGCTACCTCGCCGCCGACATGGAGACGGCCGCCCTGCTCGGCGCCGCCGACGGGCGTCCCGTGGCGGTCATCCGCGCGGTGTCCGACGCCGGGTTCGGGCCGGGCATGGTCGAGCGGCGGGATCGCGGCGCTGCGGTCGCTGCGCAAGGCCGCGCCGGTCGCGGAGAAGTGGGCCGCCGCCTGCCGCGAGCGCACCGTGCTGCTCGCCGGGCCGCGGTCGTTCTGCGCGGGCGTGGAGCGGGCCATCGAGATCGTGGAGCGGGCGCTTGAGATGCGCGGCGCCCCGGTCTACGTGCGCAAGCAGATCGTGCACAACACCCGCGTGGTCTCCGACCTCGAGCAGCGCGGCGCGGTGTTCGTCGACGAGCTCGACGAGGTGCCGGACGGCGCGACGGTGGTGTTCTCCGCGCACGGCGTGTCGCCCGCGGTCCGCGACGACGCCTCCGGGCGCGGCCTTTCCGTCATCGACGCCACCTGCCCGCTGGTGTCGAAGGTGCACGCCGAGGCGCGGCGCTTCGCCCGCGAGGGCTACACGGTCGCGCTGATCGGGCACGCGGGCCACGAGGAGGTCGAGGGCACGCTCGGCGAGGCGCCCGTCCTCGACCGTGCTGGTGCAGACGGCGGCCGACGTGGCGGCGCTGAACGTGGACGACCCGGCCAAGATCGCCTACCTGATGCAGACCACGCTCGCGATCGACGAGGCGGCCGACGTGGCCGGCGCGCTGCGCGAGAAGTTCCCGCAGATGCGCGCGCCGGGCTCGGACGACATCTGCTACGCCACGACCAACCGGCAGGCCGCCGTGCGCGCCGTGGCCGACCGAGGCCGACGTGGTGCTCGTCGCCGGCTCGGCGAACTCGTCCAACTCGGTGCGGCTCGTCGAGCGCTCCGAGCGGGCGGGCACGCCCGCGCACCTCATCGACGGCGCGACCGACATCGACGTGTCCTGGCTGTCCGGTGCGTCGGTGGTCGGCCTCACGGCCGGCGCCTCGGCGCCGCCCGCGGTCGTCAGCGAGATCATCGAGGCCCTGTCCGGCCTCGGCACGGTCACGGTTACGGAACGAGTGACCACGACGGAATCGGTCCAGTTCGGCCTGCCGCGCGAAGTACGCCGCTAACGGCACGCGAAAAGTCGGGCGCTAGCGCGCCCGACTTTTCGTACATTTCATGAAATCGACCTCGCGCGCCCGCAGTTGTCGGGCGTTCGCCAACGCCACACGGGCAGGTAATGCTCGTCAGGCCGCCATCCCGTATGGAGGGCCCGCCGCAGGCGAAGTTTCGGATATTTGATGAAATCGGAATGGTCTTTTGATCTTGCCCTCGACAGCCGCCGAGTTGCGGTTGCTTCGCAGCCAGGGCTCAGAAACTCTTCAGGAATCAGCGCCAGCATGTTCCCTGGCGCGGACGTCGCGCGGGGTTTGATTGCGCTCCCCTGGCGCGACGTCTCCGCGCCGCCAGTTGCCAACGGGGGGCAGCCCCCGCAAATCCCGGCGTGCGGGCCGATCCCCACGCCGGATAAAGCTGAGTCCGTTGAGGAGTCTGATGTTCTTTACGTACCTCTGGCGCGAGCTGCGGCGGCGCGCTCGCCAGGCCATCTTCATAGCGGTGGGCCTGGCGCTAGGAATCGGGCTGGTGATCACTGTGACCGCGGCGTCCGCCGGGGTCAAGAACGCCCAGTCCACGGTCCTGCACTCGCTTTACGGCGTCGGCACCGACATCACCGTGACGAAGACCCCGACCACCAGCGCCGCGGGCGGCGGCGGGTTCGGGTTCAGTTTCCGGCAGAGCACCGGCACCAACAAGCGGCCCGCGGCCGGAAGCAAGATCAACGACAACACGCTGAGCCAGGACTTCACCCTCGCCTCGCTCCGCTTCCTCGAACGTGACCACGATCTCCAAGCTGACTAACGTGGCGGCCGCGGCGGGCGGGCTCACGCTCACCGACCGCACGGTGACCGGCACGGTCCCGGCCTTCAACACCGGCGGCAGCGGCAGCGGCGGCGGCGGGTTCGGCGGCGGCGGCAGCGGCGGCAGCGGCGGCGGCGGCGGCTTCACCGGCGGCGGCACGTCCAGCTTCAACACCAACAGCTACACCGTCACCGGCGTCGACATCAGCCACGGCCAGCTCGGCCCGCTGTCCACCGGCACCGTCAGCTCCGGCCGCACCTTCACCACGGCGGACGACAGCAAGGACGTCGCGCTCGTCGAGGCGAGCTACGCCACGTCGGAGAAGCTCAAGGTCGGCTCCACGATCGCGGTCGGCAACTCCAAGGGCACCGCGACCAACTTCACCGTCGTCGGCATCGTCAGCGAGCCGTCCGGTGACAGCCCGTCCGACGTCTACCTCCCGCTCGGCGTCGCCCAGTCCCTCGCCAACCTGAAGAACGACGTCAACACCATCTACGTGTCGGCGACCAGCAACAACGACATCACCACGCTGGCGAGCACGATCAAGAGCACGGTGCCCGGCTCGACCGTGACCGACGAGAACAGCCTCGCCAGCGAGGTCACCGGCTCGCTGTCCAGCGCGGCGTCGCTGGCCAACAGCCTCGGCAAGTGGCTGGCGATCGCGGTCCTCATCGCCGCGTTCCTGCTCGCGAGCCTGCTCACCATGTCGGCCGTGTCGCGCCGCATCCGTGAGTTCGGCACGCTGAAGGCGCTCGGCTGGCGGTCCCGCCGGGTGGTCGGCCAGGTGCTCGGCGAGTCGATCGCCATCGGCATCGTCGGCGGCGTGGTCGGCGTGGGGCTCGGCTTCCTCGGCGCCGCGCTCGTCGACCACTTCTCCGGGTCGCTCAGCGCCTCCCTCGGCTCCACGACGGGCAGCGCGACCCCGGGCGGCGCCCAGCGCTTCGGCGGCTTCGGCGGCGCGGGCGGCGGCACCGGCCCCACCGGCGGCACCGGCGGGACCAACCCGTTCCGCGGCGGCTTCGCCAGCGCGGCGCACACCGCGTCACGGTCGCGGTGCACCTGTCCGCGCCGGTCACGATCACCGCGATCATCCTCGCGGTGGGCCTCGCGGTCCTCGGCGGCCTGATCGCCGGCGCGTTCGGCGGCTGGCGGGCGGCGCGGCTGCGCCCCGCAGCGGCACTGTCCAAGGTCGCCTGAGCGGGCCGGAAAGGAGAATCACAGCCCATGTACAAGCTCACGAAGGTCGTCAAGGACTACCCCAAGGGCCGTGACGTCGTGCACGCGCTGCGCGGCGTCAACCTGGAGATCGCGGACGGCGAGTGGCTGTCCATCCAGGGCCCGACCGGGCACGGCAAGTCCACCCTGCTCCAGCTGCTCGGCGGCCTCGACCGGCCGACCTCGGGCTCGCTTGACCTGAACGGGCAGGACCTGGCCAAGCTCGGCGAGACCGCGATGACCAAGGTGCGGGCCGCCAACATCGGGTTCATCTTCCAGACGTTCAACCTGATCCCGACGCTGTCGGCGCAGGAGAACGTGGAGACGGCGCTGGTGCCGCTCGGGATCAGCAACGCCTCGCGGAAGTCGCGCGCGGCCGAGGCGCTCGCCTCGGTCGGGCTCTCCGACCGGGCCAGGCACCTGCCCGTCCGAGCTGTCCGGCGGCCAGCAGCAGCGCGTCGCGATCGCCCGCGCGCTGGTCAAGGAGCCCAAGGTGCTGCTCGCCGACGAGCCGACCGGCAACCTCGACGAGGACACCCGCGACGAGATCATCGCCCTGCTCGAGAAGCTCTGGCAGGACAACGGCCTGACGATGGTCATGGTCACCCACGACAGCACCATCGCCCGGCGCGCGCAGCGCCTCGGCACGATGCGCAACGGCCAGCTGACCGTCAAGCAAACGGTCAAGTAGCGACGCCAGCTTCCCTGGGCCGCCTGCCTCCTCCCATACAGGCGGCCCAGGGAGGAGAACCCCAGGACGTGTCCCCCGGCACGCCTGGGGTTCTTTTGTTGCCGGCGAAGTGTCAGGGGGTGATCACCGCCGGGTTTCCCTCGGGATCCAGGCACCGTCGCATTCTGCTGATCGCCCGGCCTAAGCCGGGGCCACGAACCCGGACTCGTAGGCGATGACGATGAGCTGCGCGTGGTCCCGCGCGGCATTGGTCAGCAGCCGGTCACGTGGGTCTTGACCGTGGCCAGCGATATGAACTGCTCGGTCGCGATCTCGGCGTGGAAGTCCCCGCGCCACCAGGGCCAGCACGTCCTGGGCCTGGTCGGTGAGCACGTGTGCTCGGCCATCGTCACCCTGCACCGCGGTGCGATGGTTGCCGTTCAGTTCGTGATGGGTGGCATCGAATCGCCCAGCCGCGCTGATCCTTGGCAACGATCAGTTCGCCAGGTGTCCGTGAGCAGGAAGCCGTTGCCCCGCCGAAGCGCCGTGTAACGTACTCCTCCAGGTCGAAGGTGGTCACGATTAGAACCCGGGCCGACCGTCAGGCGTCTCTCGGCTGGTGAACAGGCTGTCGCGCCCAGCCCCTTCCAGTCCCTGGCATCCGATGTCCATCAGGGCCACGTCGCGCTCGGCGATGACGGCGTCCAGTTCGATGGCCTCGGCGCCGTCAGCGAGTCCTCAGTCCTTGAGCCACCTCAAGCCCGGTCTCCGCCTCGATCAGCTCCCTGAAGCCCGTGCGCACCAGCGCGTGATCGTCGGTGATGGCGACCCTTATGCTCACCGCGCCTCTGCCTCCACCTGCATGCGCGCCACCACCCAGTAGCCTCCCCCGGCCCGCGGGCCCGCGAACAGCTCACCGCCGAGCAGCGAGACTCGTTCCCGCATTCCCGCCAGACCGTGGCCGCCGCTGTCACCTCGCTTGTTCCTGATGCCGCGCCCGTCGTCGGTTACCTCCACGACCACGGCACCGTTGTCGTCATAGCGGATCACGACCGTCGCCGTGATCGGCGGTGCCGCGTGCCTGACCACTTGGTGCAGCGATTCCTGGACATCCGGTATACCGATTGCTGAGGCTGTGCGGAGCCCGCGCGGAGAAGGCCTTTCATTCCCGCAGCGTCACATCGGCTGTCCGCATCGGCCACCCGCTGCACCAGCGTATGCAGGTTATCCAGCCCCGGCCCGCGAGACCGGCGTGCCCGGTCTTAGTCGTCCTTGATCACGCTAGCCGGGAACTGGTTTCCGAGAGCGTCGGCCCTGGCGTGGCCGCGATGCGCGCAGGGACTTCGCGCCTCATCCGGCCGGATGGCGATCAAAGGTGGCTGCCCACCCCGGCCTGCACCGCGACGACGCTCATCGCGTGGGCCACGATGTCGTGCAGTTCCCGCGCGATCTGCAGGCGCTGCTCGGACAGCGCCTCGCGAAGTGAGCCTTCGCGCAAGCTGGCGAGTAGCGGGACGGCGCCGTACGCCGTCAGCGGCCATCCAGTCGTTCCGCTGCCCAGCGCGGCGAACGCGTCGCCCATCGCGCTGTCCTTGCCCATCGTGGCGAGCGTGACGTTCAGCGCGACCCCGGCCTCCGCGCCGTTCACCATAGCCCCGGCCTCACTGCTGCCAGGGCCAGCAGCGACCAGCTCCGATCCGCTTGAACGGCCACCGTGTAGAGCGCGTAGGTAGCGCCGGTCACCGTTGAGACCTTCAGGCCAAGGACGCTGTAGGCCACCGACGCGGCCAGCACAACGAAGAAAACCGGGACCGGCCAGGGCGGCGTACCGCCAGCGGAGCAGGCCAGCGGCGCCAGCGCATCAGCGCTAGCGTGTGCTCCCCAGCTGACTGGGGTGCCTGGAAACGGCGACCCCCACGAGCACCGCGAGCCATCGCTACCCAGACCGCCTCATCGATCGCGATCCACTACCTGTGACGAGGCGGCCTACCCAGCGGCGCGCCCGAAGCCATGCCGTGATCCTAACCGGCACGACGGCCGGCCCATATCGGTCGCGAGACGGATTCCGATATCGGCCGCGCGCCCGACGCCAGGCCCGAGTGCCGACGAGCACCCTTGGCAGTGGGCAGATAGGAGACGTCAGTGAACGACAGCTACCTGGGCGCCACCGAGGGAGAGCTACTCGGTGTACCACTAGCCCGCCGCCTTGCGGCATACAGCGATCAGCGGCGGCTGTTCCCGCACCAGGGCACCCTGCAGCTAACCCAGCGCGCCCTCGTCCTCGGCGGCTGGCGGGTGATCCACCGGGAAGCGGTAGCTAGCGTGCGGCTGACCTTCACCGACGCGTACCGGCGCAGCCAGGCCGCCGGCATCCGCGGCAACAACGCTAGCTTCGGTCTTTTCTGGAACCTGGGCAAGCCGCTCGTGCTCAGCCTGCACGATGGCGAACCGGTCTACCTGCTGATCGGGTTCCGCTGGTTTACCGGCATCAACCAGGCTCGCCGATGGGCGCCGCTGCTAGGCACGTGGTCCCGGGCGGAGGTGCCCTCATCATGAGGCGAAGGCTTATTGCCGCGCTGATCGTGGCGGCACTCATCGTCGTCTTCGTCTCGGGCTGCCACCTCCGCGTCACCGAGCACGTCGGCCCGGCGGTGCAGACCCTGCCCTGGATCGATCAGGAATCGAGAAGCTCAACGGCGTCCAGGGGCTTAGTTTTTTAGGTGGGCAGTATTACCCGAGCCCAGGGCACCGACAGGAGGCCAGAAATGCCCGCGAAGACTTCAGACACCGGATCCGGCTTCAGCACCGAGGAACGCGCCGCGATGAAGGCCCGCGCCGCTGAGCTGCGCGCGGAGGGCAAGAAGGGCGCCAGGCAAGCCGACGACCTGCAGGCGGTCCTCGACGCGATCGCCAAGATGGCGCCGCAGGACCGCGCGCTCGCCGAGCGCGTGCACGCGACCGTGACCGCGAATGCCCCGGGACTGTCGCCCAAGACCTGGTACGGGATGCCCGCCTATGCGGGCGCGGACGGCAAGATCGTCGTCTCGTTCAAGAACTCTGGCAAGTTCAGCACCCGCTACTCGACCCTGGAGTTCCAGGACGCCGCGCACCTTGACGATGGTGAGATCTGGCCGGTGTCGTACGCACTGCAGAAGTGGAGCCCCGCGGTCGAGAAAAAGATCGCCGAACTGGTGAAGGCCGCGCTGGCCTGATGGTTGCCGCGGCCGCTGCGGAGCGCGCGCCCTCAGCTGAGCCTGTCTAACGCCAGCCGGGCTTCCTCCGCCATCAGGCGGGCGAGCGCGTCGGGATCCGCGTCAGGATGACCGGCCTTGGCGAACCAGGCGGCGACGTTCCTGGCGTCCCGGTCGAGGAAGCTCCGGCCGTTAGGGTGCGCGATGACGTCGACCACCTGCGGCAGGTCGATCATGACTAGCCGTCCCTGGTGCACAAGCAGGTTGTAGGGGGACAGGTCGCCATGCGCGAAGCCGGCGCGGGCGAGGGTCACGATGGCCTCGACGAGCTGGCTCCAGAGGCTGGCGAGCTCCGCCGGCCCGGGGCGCGTCTCGGCGAGGCGAGGCGCGCCGGTGCCGTCCGCGTCGCCGATGAACTCCAGCAGGACCTCCGTCCCCAGGATCTGCACCGGGTAAGGGACGGGCAGGCGGGCGTTGTACAGCTGCACCAGGGCATTGAACTCAGCGTTCGCCCACTGGCCGGCTATTGCCTGCCCGCCGAACCCGCTGCGGTTCGCGACCGCCCGGTTGACCCGGCTCTCCCGGACCCGGCGGCCCTCCAGGTACCCGGCGTCCCGGTGGAACTGCCGGTGCGTCGCGTCCCGGTAGCGCTTGGCGGCGAGCAGGCAGGACTTGCCGGTGCCGGGAACGTAACGGCGGACCAGGTAGACGTCCGCTTCCTTGCCTGTCTTCAGGACGCCGAGCTCGCTGTCGACCGCCGCGAGGTCGGTGACCAGCCACTTCGGGTGCGGCCGCGGGCCGCGCTCGGTCGGGATGCTCTGATCCCAGGTGGACCAGCGGTCGCCCTCCGGCAGGCCATCGGTGGCGTCCCTGGCGTCCTCAGCCGCGAGTCGGGGCAGGTGCCGGTCGCGCTTGGCGTAGGTCGATTCGTCGTCGTGTGATAGAACTTCCGCCGCGCTTACTACCGCGGCGGGTGACTCCGTAGTCGTCGGAGTCCGCGCTGTCGCGCATGGGTGGTGCTCCTCAGGTGGGCAGTGGTCAGGGCAGGCCAGGAAAAGCCCGCAACGGGCGCAGACATCACAGACGCCTCCCTTCCACACAGCCGACTTCCGGCGGAAGCCGATCAGCCTCGCGGGAGTCGGCACCGAACCTGATTCGACCGCACTATCCCATCAGGTGACCCGCGGGCAACCGAATATCGCGGCCAGGAAGGTCAATTCCTAACAACCGCGAAGGTTTCATCGGCTGGGTGTGCGTACGACTTGGCCGTTCGCGGCCCGGGCCCGATCAAGCGGCGGTCCGCCCGCTAGGCGGTACCAAGCGTGGGTGCGCGTGTGTTTTACGTTGACCTTGACGTGAGTGTAGGCATCTGGATTCACCGGGCCATGCGTGTTGCGTATGAAGTTTTCGTACACGTAGTCCGAGGCGATGAGCGCGAGGTCGGCGCCGGACGCCGCCAGTTCCCGCTTTACCGGCGGAGCCTCGAGGATGCGGAAGAGGTGTATCGCCGCTTTGCCCGCGAAGCCATTGGCGTCGCGAGTTACCAGGCCTGCGTGCAGTGCTAGCCGGAGTTGAATCTGGGCGGCGGGACTCGACACCTTGTTGTGATGGCGAAGCCGGGCCAGCAGCGGATCCAGCAGCTCGCCGACGAGGCGCCCAGTGGAAATGTGCGGCATGAACACGATCGTCACGCCGTCGCCTCGATCCTCGCGATGGACGTCTTGTGGCCCTTCCCAGGCAATATCGATGTCGCGAAAGGCTGTAGCGAAGATCTGGTACAGCGACGTGCGGAGGTGGAGCTGGATCTCGTCGTCTCGGTCGGGACGACTGAAGTCGCCGATATCAGCGGCAATCAATGAGCAGTGCTGCGCGTAGTCGCGCTGAGGATCGAGCAGGGGGAAAAGGCGAGCGGAATCCTCAGACTCGGGCCCAAGCGGCAGGCTACTCACCGACACGGCTACCCTCCACCCTCATCTCGGGGGCCGTCGAGGATCGCACGTGCCGCGATGACGCCCCGGCGGCATAGCCGCCTACCTCCGGCGTCATATGGCAGGTGCACGAGCGGGCCTCTCTCCGGTGCAGGGGCTGATGGACGGGCTTGCGGCATGTCGGTGTGTCTACCCACCCGGCGGCAGCACATAGCCCTAAGCTACGGTCCGGATGTAAACCTTCACACTTAGACAAGGGTACGATAGCCAGGTGGCCGAAAGCTATAGCGCAGACGCTGGACACTCCTCAAGCTGTAATGAAAGTGTTACGCCCTGGGCTCTAGCTGAGATGATACGATCTCGCAACTTGGCTCGATTGCGACAGGCCAGCCATCGTTCCGCTACCTGGCTAGTTGCTGCGGTAGCTAAGTATAGAAGAGGATCAAGCTCAACATGGCAGAAGTTCAGGGGTCAGCGATACAGCGGGGGCGGCTGACACGGGAGTTGCGCCGGATACGCAAGGACGCCGGGATGACCCAGGAGCAGGCCGCGGCCGCGATGGAGTGGTCCCTGTCCAAGCTCATCCGGATCGAGGGGGGCGGCGTCAGCATTTCTGTCAGTGACCTGAGGTCCTTGCTAACGATGTACCAGATTACCGACGAGGGTTACGTTGAAGAACTCGTCGCCCTCGGGCGCGCCGCGCGCCAGCGGTCGTGGCTCACCGCATTCCGCGATGTAACGTCTTCGCAGTACGTAACGTTCGTCGGATACGAAGCGGCCGCGTCGATTATCCGCCAGTTCGAGCCAACACTCATTCCGGGCCAACTGCAAACCGAGGAGTACGCTCGCGCGGTCACACTCGAATATGCGCCGGACCGCGTCGACCAACTGGTCGAGATCCGCATACGCCGTCAGGAACTGCTGGAGGACCCAAAGCGGCTTTTCTTCTTCATTCTCGACGAAGCGGTCATCCGGCGTGAGGTGGGAGCACCGACCAATCCTGGCATCATGCGCCGTCAGTTGCGCAAGCTTCTCGAGATTGCCCGGCAGCCAAACGTCACCATAGAGGTCGTGCCGTTCAGTGCCGGCGTTCACTCAGGCATGAAAGGCCCGTTCACGGTGCTTGAATTTCCAGGCGAAGACGAAGATATCTTGTACCTGGAGAATCCCGGTGGTGGCGCATCGAACCCGAGCGCACTACTGACCGGTGAAGATCCGCAAATTCTGACCCAGCGCGTGGCCTTCGAGCGATTGCGAGAGCAGTCCCTTGGCCCGAAGAAGTCCATCGAGCTGATCGGGCAAGTAGCCGAAGGCATGACCCTCGGGTGAGCCGCCTAGGCCAGAAACCTGGGCGCCACTCGATGCCGCAAAACGATCATTGTTGCCAATGCGGCCAGAATTACTTCTGACCACAACTGCGTTTCTTAGCGACTGGATATCATCAGCGGGACTCTTGCGATTGCCGAGGTTGGCGGATCCCTCGCTTGGACGTCGCCGTTCTGGGCCAATCCACTCTGCCCGCATGCCGGCGTAGCTCGTTGAACAGGCGAAACAGCTTCGACACATGATGACGCAGAGGTGAACGCCCATGATCGGAATACTTTTACCTGGTCAGATGTGTAGGCCGATCAATCACGGGGAACTCCGTTCTAGATGGTTGATACGTTCGCGTTACACTTACCCAGTGGGAACTGAGACGAAGATTCAGAGGTGTGCCTGCTTGCTGCCGCGGCGTCGATGCGGCCTATCGTCGGGGCATGATGGGCAGGAAGCGCGCCAGAGCTTGCATTATATTCCCCGGGAAGTATCGCTGGCGTCGTTACGGAGGTCCATTGCATGGTGTCACAATTTAACCAGGTGACATGGCGGAAGAGCAGCAGGAGCGGCGGCGAAAACTGCGTGGAAATAGCGGCCGTGCGGGGCAGCTCTGGTCCGCGACTCCAGGGATCCGCATGGACCGATGCTGGCGTTCTCGGGCCCGGATTGGGTAAGGTTCCTTACCGCGTGCACAAAAGGCGAATTTGACGTCGATGAGCGGGTGTCGTCTTAGCAGGTCGGCGACTGGCGCCCGAGCCCATTGCGTTAACGGTGCCTTCCTGCTGTGCCTACCTGTCACTAGAAGGGTGTAGTCCTCGACACCATTTGGCAGACCACCGGTGCTTGGCTACCGAATATCGTGGGCGTCTTCCGGGGTTCCCACGGCTAGCAGGCAGCGCACCGCCACGGGTCAGGCCGCCGCCAGGCTTGGGCCGGGACTCGAGGCAAGCCTCATCCCGCCCTTGCCTGGGCCGACCACGCCCGCCAGCACGGCCATCGCCATGGAGGAGCCGTCGGGCCTGCCCGTGTTCTCAGTGAAGTTCGCCCCGGAGATGGCTGCACCGACGATCGCGATCAAGGCGATGACCGCCGCCGCCAGGACGGTCCAGTAGCGGGCCATCACGGCCTGGACGAGCAGCCCGATGGCCGCCAGGATCAGCAGGAGCGCGAGCACCGCGTGAATGCTGAGGGCGGCGGGCCCGCTCGTGACCGCGTGCTGCTGGCGATCGACGCCCTGAACTACCTGGGTGTCAGCTTCACGACCATACTCGCACCAGGAGTTGCCGCCCATCTGGGTGCCTGGCCCGGGCTGCCCACCATCATTGCTGAAGGATCGCTCTGTCTGTGGCTACTCCTGGCCGGCGTGGACGCCGGGCGATGGAAGGAACAGGAGAGCGCGGCCATCCGGACGCGCACCGCTCAGATGGAGGGAATGGCGTAAGAGCGGTCGTCTGCGCGTCAGCCCGGAGGATCCCGCGGCTCAGCGCGGGAGGTTCAGGCCATGAGGCGGAGGACCGTACAGTGCCTCGCCGAGCAAGCCGCTCGCATCGATAACGTCATCCCCGTGCTCATCCAGGTGCGCGACCCGTCCGGCCCGGCCATCCGGGGCGACCATGAAGACGTCAGCGCTGATCTGGGCCTCTTCCGGCGCCTGGCGCAGCAGTTCGTGTGCGTAAACTGCGAGCACCTTCGCTGCCAGCAGCGATGCCTCGCTCCGGATAACGTGAAATTGCAGGACGCCGAGGACCGGGACGATCACCAAGGTCCCGTGCCGCGCGGCTTCCCCGTACACGCGATCGACGAGCCACGGCAGGACCGCGCAGCGCGAGGCAACGAAAGGATCGTTCGCCACCAGCGCCATGATCTCCGCTTCCTCGTTGTCCCCAATTTCCATCTTGACCACGTCGAGGCCGTCGAGGTTCCGCAGGTTGTCCAGCGCCGCCCGTCGCACCAGCGTCGGGTCGCCGAATGCCTGCACCATGCTGGAGTACGGCAGGAAGCCCAGTTCCTCATCCACCCACGTGGCAACGGCGAGCACCAGGCCCGGCAGTATCTCGGGCGCGTTCTCGGCCGCGCCGGCCGAAAGCTTGTCCGGAGTCATCACGTAACCGCGCAGGGCCTTTATCGCGTCGGCCGGGCTAGCGAACGTGGCACCTTTCAACCCAGGGCCGACGTCCTCCATCCGGACTCGCACCTTACTCTTGTTCCCCAGTTCCTTCGCCGCTTCAGCGATCTTCTTGCGGGTAACGTCCGCAAGATCCGCGAAGGCCTTGTGGAAGTCCGGCCAGATATTGTCATGCACCTGCCGGGCAAAGGTCCGCTGGATCGCGGTTGCCTCTTCCAAAGCGCTGGTGGCCTCGCGCACGTCCGGCAGGCGGAGGACGACGATCGCACGTTCCAGCAGGCACATGGCCAGGAACTGACCGAACCAGAGATCATCCGCAGTGAGCCTGCGGTAGATAAGCAAGGACTCCGCGTTGTAAGCATTCAGCCTGTTGTGGTTGGGTAATGGTTGCTTGCGCTGCGTGACTGGTGTTTGGCGGGGTCAGGCTATTTCGGGGGCTGGCGGCATCCAGGGATTTCCTGCGAGGGCGCCGCGGATGGCGGTGAGCGCGTCTCGGCCGTGCTGACGGCGGTGGACGCGTAGCCGCGGACGCGTGCCGTCGCGGGCTGCTTTCTCCGAGCGTAGCCTGCCGGAGACCTTCTGCTGGGGCTTCGCCTGCCGCAGGTCGCGCTCGGCCTGGTTGGAGGTCGGCGGTATCCGCAGGTCGGACAGGAAGCGGAGCACGTCGGCCTCGCGGTCGCGCAGGCACTCCAGTAGCGTGCGGCCCGGTTTCTGCCTGGCTTTCGCGCCGGGCACGCGGCGGACCTCCTGCAGTCCCGCGAGGACGGCGTGCCTGAAAAGGCGCAGGTCAGCCGCGGCAGTGTCGCCGGGGACCGCGTCCAGTCCCTGTGCGCGGGCCTGGTTGGCGGCGTGGATGAGGGCGCGGAGCGCGTCTGCGGCCTGGCCCGGCCATCGGCCCCGGGTAGCTCTCGGCGCAGTCTTCCAGGTCGCGCAGCAGGTGGGCGCAGCACAGCTGGTGCGCGACCTCGTCGACATCGTCGTAGTTCTGGTAGCGGTCGTGCACCGCCGTGCTGCCGGACAGGTCGGGGAACACGAACCCGTCGAAGCTGGCGAGGGTCCGGTCGCCGAGGAAGTAGCAGGTCAGCAGGTTCGTGCAGGCGACCAGCAGGTACCGCTTCCGGCTTTTCGGCCCCGGGCCGACCCGGATCGGCGTCTCGTCCGCGCAGATCACGCCGGCGGTGATGACCAGTGCCCTGATCAGCATGTTCACGTGCCGGACCTCTCTCGCGGCGCGACCGAGCAGCGCGTGGACGAAGCCGTCCGACGGGCGGATCCCCGACAGCTACTCCAGGATCGAGGCGCACCGCTCGACGGGGACGTGATCGACGACCATGAGGAAAACGGCCAGGGCGCGGGCGTTCAGCCCCCAGGTCACGTGCCGGCCTGCCCGGCGTCCGCCTGCGGGCCGCCTCGTGCACCCGCCCGCAGGCGCACGCGGCCGCGTGGCTGTCGTACTGGACCACCCTCGCGGCGGCCAGCGGCACCTCGATCACCTGGCGGGACCCCGAGATACCCAGGTCAGCAGCGTCCGCGAGGTCCCGGCCGCACGCGCACGGCCCCGCCGGGAACAAGGGAACCGCGTGATCCGGGTCCTCCCGCCAGGCAAGATGCGCACCGGGCGCACCGGGCTGCTTCCCCGGCCGCTTTCCAGAAGACCCGCGTTTCCGCTGCCCAGGGGCCTTCCGCCCCGGCAGGTCGTCCGACGAAGGAGGCATCGAGGAGTTCCCGGAGTTCCGCGACAGCAGGCGCTCCAGCCGGTCCAGCCGCTCCCGCCGGCCAGCGACCTCCCCGGCCAGTTCCCCGTTCCGCGCCTCAAGATCGGCGTTCCGCGACTCCAGCAGGCCGATCACCAGGCCCTGCAGCTCAGCCACCACGGCGCGCTCATCAGCGGGGCCTCGGACACGACGGAGATCATCCCCCGGCCCCCGCGCCGCCGCTGCCGGAACCCCCATCCTGCAGCAGAAACGTGACCCCGAGAAGCATAAAGCGACGGCGGCCTCAACTTCGGAGAGCTGAATGCTTACTCCGCGTTGTCCTTGACGGCCTCACCGAGCTGGCCCTGCTCGAGTTTCATCATGCACGTGTAATCCAGTGCCCAGGCCAGGCGCATGTCGAATTCTGGCCGCATCGAAAGGGCCGGCGGGATGTTGTTCTCCTCGCCAAGCTCGATCAGCCGCCGGGCGGCCGAAGCCTGCTTAGCGTACAGTTCGCAGGCCTCGGCATACCGGCGCTCGGCAATGAGAGCCTGGCCGGCCTCCGCGCCCGGTGCCGTACGGAACGAGAGAATCGCCGCATGGCGGCTCGGACCGAGGCCGGGGGCAGGGGGAGCGGGCCGACGACGGAACGGGATGCGCATAACCGGTTTCCGATCATCTCAATTCCACTTTTTGGAGTGGCGGTTACCGAGCGTGGGGCATAACGCTTTCCCGAAGGATTCTCTCAGCTCATCTACATCGCAGTCAGCACCCATGATTTCCTAACGGCAACCAGCGGCACAAGCCACGGCAGAGTCTCTTATTTAGAAGGTCACGTCGGCAACGGCCGGGCGGCGGGGATGCGCACAGCGGGCGGGAAAGCCGGGGGCTAGACTTGACGGGTACACAAGGCCGAGAATTCCTCTCTTACGCGGAGGCTTGACTGCAATGCCGGAAGCTGGCGGTCCGAACGTGCCCTCTCTGGTGGCGGCGGACGACGAGGACCCGGACTGGCTGCCTCCCGGGATCAACGCCGGCATCGCGCATCCAGCCCGGGTTTACGACTACTTCCTCGGCGGCAAGGACAACTTCGCCGCCGACCGGGCGCTCGGTGACGCCCTTACCGCGCAGATCCCGTCGGCGCCGTACTCCGCCCGCGCGAACCGCGCGTTCCTTGGGCGGGCCGTGCGTTACCTGGTCAATGAACGGGGCATCAGGCAGTTCCTCGACATTGGTACCGGCATCCCGTCAGCGGGAAACACGCACGAGGTCGCGCAGGCGCTCGCGCCAGACACCCGGGCCCTCTACGTCGATAACGACCCGATCGTGCTCGCGCATGCGCGGGCGCTGATGAGCAGTCACCCGGCCGGCGCAACCGCGTTCATCCAGGCGGACGCGCGCGAGCCCGGCAAGATCCTCGCGGACCCGGCACTGCGCGAGACCCTCGACTTGGCCGAGCCGGTTGCCCTGATGCTGCTGTCTATCCTGCCGTTCTTCAGGGACAACGAAGATCCCCAGGGCATCGTTTCGACGCTGCTCGATGCCCTGCCTTCAGGCAGCTACCTCACCATCTCGCATATCACCGCTGACTTCATTAAGCCCGAACAGGCGGCCAATGCAGTCGCGGCCGGACAGCACAGCGGCGTGACCTACGTGCCGCGCACCCAGGCGGAAATCGCCGCGTTCTTCTCCGGCCTCGACCTAGTCGAGCCAGGCGTCGTGCCGATCCTGGCCTGGCACCCCGACGACGGCGAGCCAGTCGACCCGCACGCCGCATCCCACTACGCCGGGATGGCCCGCAAACCCTGACGCGCCACGAGGGGCACCGCTTCCCAAGCCGGCATCTTAGCGATTGCGGCGATCGCCTCCTGACGGCAGGCGCAGGCCCCGCCCGGGCGCCTTCAGTGACGTGAAGACCCTGGCCTGGCCGGCCCGGAGGGGCTGCCCAGGCCAGGGCGCCGGTCAGGTGCCGAAGCCGCAAGCCCGAACTTTGGCCGGGATTACCGCACGGCGGGGCCGTGCCCCTTGAGCGGGCACGCCAAAGGCCTGCCCGCCGCCGCCCCGGGCGCGCTCGCGTCCCGGGCGGTGGCGGCCAGGCCTGGCGTGACCGAGCCGGTGCTAGCTGGTGTTAGCTGTCCTTGCCGGCGGTCTCTGAGTCGCTGGAGCCGCCACTGAACAGGTCATGCATGACCTTGCGGGCGCTCTCCTCGGCCTTCTTGACGGGCTCGCGCTGACGCAGGTCGGTCAGGGCGCTCTCCGCCTTCTTGGCGGCGTCGGAGGCGCGCAGGTCGTTGAACGCGGCCTCCGCCTTCTTGGCCGTGTCACTCGACCGCAGGTCGCTCAGCTTGCTCGCGGCCCGCTGGCCCCGCTCGCTGTCGCGGAAGTCCTGCACTCGGCTCGCCGCCCGCTGGGCGCCGGCCGTCGCGCCGCGGCGCAGGTCCTCGGCCCTGCCTGCGCCCTGCTCCTTAGCGGTCTTGGCGGTTGAGTTCCACCACTGTGACAGCCGGGCCGCCAACTCCTTGAACCAGCTCATGATTACCTCCTGGTAAACCGCGTCCCCCGGCGGGGCGACTCCCGGGCCGGGCGATCGTCCATACCCATGGATAACAAGATATGTCGCGTTCTTAGTTCTCGTCGAACTGGGGGTGTTCAGCGAGGTCGGGGGAGTGTGACGAGCCGAACATTGCGCGCAGGCATGCCCTCGGTGATCGTCAGAGTTGGAGCTAGCTGGGTTCCCATCCACCTCGTCTTGATTGGCGTCATGCCCGCACAACGCGCTTCCGTCCCCGATTCCCCTGCCATCCCTACCCACAATGAGCGAGATATTCACCAGGACACGGCCCGATCGCGCTTGCGGCTCGCGTTGATCCTGGTCGCCTCGTTTATGGTGGTGCTCGATTTCACCATTGTGAATATCGCGCTGCCGTCAATGGAACGGGACCTGGGCGTGGGCACCTCGGTGGTGCAATGGGTGGTCACCGGGTACGCGATCGCCTTCAGCGGGCTGCTGATCCTCGGCGGCCGCGCCGCCGACATGCTCGGCCGCCGCCGCATCTTCATCGTCGGCCTCGTCGTCTTCTCGCTGGCCTCGCTGGCGGGCGGGCTCGCCGGCGACCCGGTGCTGCTCGTCGCGTCAAGGATCGTCCAGGGGGCGGGCGCGGCGCTGGTCGCGCCCGCCGCGCTGTCGCTGATCACGACGAGCGTTCCGGCGGGGCCGCGGCGCACGCGGGCCATCGGGCTCTACGGTTCGATGGCGTCCGTCGGCTTCGTCGCGGGCCAGGTGCTCGGCGGCGTGCTCGTGGAGTGGACCAGCTGGCGGGCGGTGTTCCTCGTCAACGTCCCGGTCGGCCTGGCGGCCGCTTTCCTCGCGCCGCGGTTGATCGCCGTTCCCGCGGCGGAGCGGGCGGCGGGCGCAGGCAGCCAACGGGGCAGGCGGCTTGACGTGCGCGGCGCGGTGCTGATCACGGCGGCGGTCGCGCTCGCGGTGTTCGGCATCTCCCAGGGCGACGTGCTCGGCTGGACGTCACCGCTCGTGCTGGGCGCGGCGGTGATCGCGGTCGCGGCCGCCGCGTGCTTCGTGGTGGCGGAGACGCGCCATCCCGCGCCGCTCGTCCGGCCCCGCCTGCTGCTCCGCCCCGGCCTGCGCAACGGGGCGGCGCTGGCCTTCCTGCTCGGCGTGTGGAACGGCGGCGAGCTGCTCGTGCTCTCGCTGTACATGCAGCAGGTGCTGCGGTTCTCGCCGCTCGCCACCGGGCTGATCATCGCACCGCAGGGCATGGCCGGGTTCACCATGGGCATGCTCGGCCCGCGGCTCGCCGGCCGATTCGGCGTGCGCCGCGTTGCGATGGCCGCCGGCGTGTCCGCGACGATCGGCTTCGCGGCGCTCACCCAGCTGCCCGCCGTTGGCTACAGCCCGCTGCTGTTCGTGGTGATCCTGGTCGGCTTCGGCGGCGCGGGCACGGCTTTCGGCTCGATCGTGCTGGCCAGCCGCGAGCTGTCCGACGGCGACCAGGGCCTCGCGGGCGGCGTGGTCAATACCAGCCGCCAGATGGGCGCCGCGGTCGGTGCCGCGCTGCTCCCCGCGGTCGCCGAGTCGATCAGCGGCGTATCCGGCGACCGCGCCGCGATGCTCACGGCGACCGTGGCGGCCCTGGCGGCGACGGCGGTCTCGTGGCACGCCGCCCGCCAGGCGTCCGCCGCGCCTATCGGCCCGGCTTAGTGGTCGGCCCGGCGGCGGGGGCGGGGCAGGCCTGGCTGACCACGGCGGGCATCGTCGCCCCGGGGGTGGCCGGGTGACTGGCCACCCCGCCGGAGGCGACGAACGCCGCGGCGAAGGCAGCCGCCGCGGCGATCCCGCCGCACACGAGAACCCACAGGTCGGCGCGGCGGGCCGCCAGCGGGAGTCTCGGCCAGCCAGGCCCCGCCGCCCAGGTCAGCGAGGCCCGCGACGTTCCCGGCACCCGCCGCCTCCGTGCCCCCTGGGACACCGTGGTGAACCGCGGGCCCCTGGGGAACGGTGCAGTACGGCTCGACCCGCGGCAGCGCCCCGCCGTGGGCGTACCTGATCCGGCCGCCCCCAGGCCTTCCGGCGCGCGCGCCCGGCCTCCGATACGTCGGCAGCATCCGCGCCAAGCCCAATCGGTTGCCAGAGAACTCTTCGCGCATAACCGGCTCCTCGTCCGACGTACCGAACCATGCATTCCGTAATCGATTGACCACAGAATGTCTCATAGGGAACTACGTACGGTGCCCGGATTCGGCTCAACGCCAAGGCAGGGTATTTCCGCGGCCGGCCCGGGTCGGCCGCGCCTATCACGGCGAAGACCAGGCATCGGGAGGAACGGTGGCGGCTTTCCCGGTCCAGCCGTCGATACTGTCGGGGCGGGGGACACGTTCGCGGGCGCGCTCGCCGCTGGCGCTCGCCGCCGGGGTCGGCCCGGAGCGAGCGCTCGCCGCCGCGGCCGGGCGCGCAGACGGGGATGCCTCGCCCCGCCGATGCCCGCGCCGCGACTGGCCTTGCGTGGCCACTTGACGCCGTCAAGTAACAAAACTAACTCCGACTACCCGGTAAAGTTAACGCAGCGTTAATAGACAGTGAACACAATTACCACTCGATGGTGAATTTATGATTAAATACCTCGAGATGTGAGCATCGCCGGGAGAGGAGTTGCGATGACCCCTGACCTGGCAGGCTTCATTGCCGAGGGTGACGACCCGCAAACGTGGGATGAGATTACGCCTGCCGTACTCGCGGCCCTCACGGCGGAGTTCGACGTGCTGCCCGAGCGCGCCGGCGCCGGCGCCGCGGCGAGCGCACGACCTGGCTCGACACCTTCGACTGGCGGCTGCACAAGGCGGGACTGACCCTGGAGCACGTCCCCGCTCGCGGCGGTAGCGAGCTGCGGCTGTCTGGCGCCGATCCCGGTAAGGCCGCGACGCAGCTGGTCACGGGCTGGCAAGCGTCCCGGCCGCACCTGCTCGCCGCGCTCGCGGACGGCCCGGTCGGCACCCGCATCGCCGGGCTCGCCGCGCCGCGCGCCCTCATCCCCCTCGTCGCCACCAGCACGGTGACCTCCGTGTACCGGCTGCTGAACGAGGACAACAAGACGGTCGCCCGGCTGCTCGTCGACCGGCCGAGCGTCGTCGGCCCGCGGCCGGGTGAGCCGCCGGCTCCGCTGCCGCCCCGGCTGACGATCGCCGAGGTCCGCGGCTACCCGGGGCAGGCGCGCCGCGCCACCCGGCTGATCGCCGCCGTTCCCGGCGTCCAGCTGGCCGGCACCCGGCTGGTGACCGACGCGCTGCGCGCCGTCGGCCGCCGTCCTGGCGATTACTCCAACAAGGTCGACGCCGACATCACCGCTGGGCATGCCCGCCGCCACGGCGGCGGCGGCCATCCTGTTGCGCCTGCTCGACACGATCGAGGCGAACGTGGACGGCACCCTCAAGGACATTGACACGGAGTTCCTGCACGACCTGCGGGTCAGCGTGCGGCGGACCCGCAGCGCGCTGAAGCTCTTCGGCGACGCCCTGAGCCTCACGCCCGAGGAGTCCGCGTTCTTCGCCGCCGAGTTCAAGTGGGTCGGCGACCTGACGACGCCGACCAGGGACCTGGACGTGCACCTGCTCGACTTCGAGGAGACGGCGCGCGGCCTCGCCGCGGCCAAGCCGGACGACCTCGAGCCGTTCCGCGCCTACCTGGAGCAGCGGCGGCGCAAGGAGTTCCGCGCCCTGGTCCGTGGGCTGCGCTCGGCGCGGTTCACCGGGCTCATCAGTGACTGGCGCGCGCGGCTGACCAGCATTCAGCGAGACAACGGGAAGCCGGCCGGAGGTACCAGGGCTCGTTCCGGGCAAGCCGACAAAGCCGCAGGGGCGACCACCGGGCTGCTGGCCGCCGAGCGCACCCGGGTGGCCTTCGCCAAGGTCGCCAGGCGCGGCGCGGCGATCACCCCGGACACGCCCGCCGAGGCCCTGCACGACCTGCGCAAGCGCTGCAAGGAGCTGCGGTACGCGCTGGAGTTCTTCGCCCCGTTGCACGACCCCGCCGGCTACGCGAAGGTGGTGGGGGACCTCAAGCGGCTCCAGGACTGTCTGGGAGAATTCCAAGACACAGACGTGCAAATCGGCGAGATCAGGGCGCTCGCCGCGGCCATGCTCGCGGCGCGCGAGGCGCCGGCGGTGACGCTGCTCGCGATGGGCGAGGTCACGGCCGGCCTCGCGACCCGCCAGCGGGCGGCGCGGGCCGACTTCGAGCGGCGGTTCGCCGCGTTCGCCGACGTGGACGGGCAGCGCCGGATGTCCGCCCTGCTCCGGGGGAGGTACCGCATAAATGCGGATTTATGCGACATACAACATCAAGGGCGGCGTCGGGAAGACCACGACGGCGGTCAACCTCGCGCTACCTGGCGGCGGAGTCCGGGCTGCGCACCGTCCTGTGGGACCTGGACCCGCAGGGCGCGGCGAGCTTCATGTTCCGGGTCAAGCCACGGGTCAAGGGCGGCGGCCGGGCGCTGATCAGCGGCAAGCGCCCGCTGGACGACGCGATCAAGGGAACCGACTTCGACAACCTCGACCTGATCCCCGCGGACTTCACCTACCGGAACATGGACCTGCTGCTTGACGTCGGCGACGCGAAGCTCGGCGACGTCCCCGGCGGCAAGCCCGCCCGCAAGCTCTCCAAGCTGCTCGCGCCGCTGGCGGCCGAGTACGACGTGGTCTTCCTCGACTGCCCGCCGTCGGTCTCGCTGGTCTCCGAGAACGTGCTCCACGCCGCCGACCTCATCGTGGTGCCGCTGATCCCGACGACGCTGTCGGTGCGGACCCTGGAGCAGCTGTCGGACTTCGTCGAAGAGTTCAAGGGGCACCGCCCCGATATCCTGGCCTTCTTCTCGATGGTCGACCGGCGCAAGAAGCTGCACCGGGAGATCACGGAGAAGCTCGCCGCCGAGCGCTACGAGGTGGCGCGGACGCTCATCCCCGCCCTCTCCGTCATCGAGATGATGTCGGTGGAGCGCGCCCCGGTGGCCGTCTTCGCGCCGTCAAGCGCGGCGGCGAAGGCCTACCGCGGCCTGTGGGCCGAGCTGCGGGACCGCGAGGCATCGCGGAGCAGCTGACGGGTCGGGCGGAGCAGCTGACCCCGCGGGCGCAGCCGTGACGGCCGCGCCGCCGGCATGGGACCCGTGTTTGCCCGGGACCGCCGTCGGCGCGGCGCGGTCGTGCCGTTGCCGTGGTGGATGGTGTCCACGTTGAGCCCGGTGCGCAGCCGGTCGACGTGGGCGAGGATCTCACCGCGCAGCGGCCACTCGCTCGGCGCGTCCGGCCTGGCCTGCGGCTTGAGCAGGGCGGCGAGCTCGTCTTGGAGCCGGTGCGCCTCATCGAGCTCGGCGGCGAGCTCCGATTCCAGCGGCTCGCTGCCCGCCGGGGTCGACTGGATGAGCCGCCCGTAGGTGCGGATCGCCTCGCCGAGCTTGGCGAGCACGCCCGCGAGCTGAACCCGGGTCTCCCGGTCCCTGGCCGGGCTGGCCTCGCTCTGGATCCCGGCGCTGTCGAGGACCGAGCGGGCCAGGCCGCGCAGCGTCAGCGCCGCGTGCTCGAGGGCCTCGAGGCCGCCGCGCAGCGCCACCGTCGTCTCGGTGACCGGCACCGCGCCGGACGGCGTGACCAGCGCGCGGGGGTTGAGCCGGGCGCTTTCCGCGGCCTCGCGCAGCGTGTCATCGACGCGCTCGATCTCATCGCGCAGCGTCCTGGCCTGCGCGAGCCACTGCGCGGCCTCACTGGTCAGGTCGTCGCTCGCGCCTTCCCCCTCTTCGTCGGCCAGGTCGGACGCCATCCGGTCGAGCAGCCCCGCGACCTGGCCCACCAGGCGGCAGACCGCCGCCCGGGCGGGCTGCACCCGCGGCTTGCCCGCGAAGATGAGGCCGCCCGCGAGCCCGGCGGCGGCGCCCACGAGCGTGTCGACCATCCGGCCGGTCGCCGCGAGGTGCGGGCCCACCGACGAGAAGATCAGCATCGCGCTGATCGGGACCTCAAGGATGTCGTCGCCGAGCCGCAGGGCGCGGCCGATGCCCAGCGCGGCGGCGATGACCACGGCCAGCTGCCACCAGGAGAAGCCGATGAACTCGGCGACGCCCACCGCCACGAGCACGCCGGCGGTCACGCTCAGCACCTTGCGGATGGCGCTGCGGATCGTCTGGTAGAGGCTGGCCTGCAGCACGAGCAGGGCGGTGAGCGGCGCGAGCACCGGCCGGGACGTTCCTGCGGGGATAACCAAGGCCAGCAGGTAGGCGAACGTCGCGGTCGCGGTGAGCCGGGAAATGTAAAGGAAGCCGGGACGGGTGGACCTGATGCGGCGGAGCGAGGCAAAGAGCATGGGCAGACGCGTGTTGTTGAGTGACTGAGCGGGGAAGGGGTTCGTGACGGCCCCTTGGGAGGCGGCCCGTCACTAAGGAGACAACGTGGTCCGCCCCCAGGTATTCCACCGCGACTGAATGCCGCCCCTGATACCCGTGTGAGGAGCGTCATGCCTGAATTCGCGATTTCTGGTCACCCCCCGCCGGCTTCCCGCAACCCTCTGACATCGACCGCGGAACGTAATAATGTCAGGATCGGGGGAAGGGTCGGACAACTTTGATAATGCACGGGGGAAGGCTGCCCGCGGAGACCTCGAGGTTCTTCGGGCGGTCACAGGAGGCTGCCGCCGTCCAGGACGCGCTTACCAGGTCAAGGCTGGTCACGCTCACCGGACCGGGCGGCATGGGAAAAACGCGGCTGGCGGTCAAGGTGGCGGCCGAGCCGCGCGCGGGCATTCCCTGCCGGGGTATTTCTCGCTGACCTGTCCGCCGCGCGGGACGCGGCCGCCGTCACGCGCGCGGTGACGGCCGCGCTCGGCCTGCCCGGGCAGGCCGGCCAGCCCGGCCAGGCCGGGCACTCCGCCCAGCGGGACCAGCCGCGGCCCGAGTGGCTCGCCGGCCAGCTGAGCGGCGAGCGCCTGCTGCTCATCCTGGACACCGGCGAGCACGTGGTCGACGCCTGCGCCCACGTCGCCGACGCGATCCTGCGCGGCGGCGAAGGCCCGGTGCTGATGGTGACCAGCCGTCAGCCGCTCAACCTGCCGGGCGAGGTGGTCTTCCGCCTTCCCCCGCTGCGGGCCGACGACGCGGTGAGCCTGTTCGCCGACCGGGCCGGGGCGGCGGCCCCGGGATTCGAGGTGACCGCCGACACGCTGCCCAAGATCGCGCGGCTGGTCCGGCTGCTCGACGGCATCCCGCTCGCGATCGAGCTCGCGGCGCTCCGGCTGCGCGCCGTCGGCCTTGACGACCTGCTCGCCAGGCTCCCGGGCCAGCTGCGGCTGCTCGGCCAGGGCCGCACGGGCGGCCGGCGAGCGCCAGCGGTCGCTGCAGGCGTCCATCAGCTGGAGCTACGACCTGTGCTCGCCCGCCGAGCGGCTGCTGTGGAGCCGGCTGTCGGTCTTCGCCGGCGACTTCGACCTCGCCGCCGCGGAAGAAGCGTGCGCGGGCGACGAGTTCGGCGCCGACGAGATCCTGGATACCCTCGTCGGCCTGGTGGACAAGTCGATCGTGCTGCGCGCGACGGACGCCGGCGGCGCGGCGCGGTACCGGCTGCCCGGGATCGTCAGGGAGCACGGCGCCGCGCTTGGCTCGGGTCACCCGGAGGTCGACCCGGAGGACGCCGCGTACGCGGGCCACTGGCAGCTGCTGACGCCGCGCGAGCGCGAGGTCGCCGGGCTGGTCGCCAGGGGCCTGACCAACCGGGAGATCGCCGCGTGCCTGGTGGTGTCCAAGCGGACCGTCGACGCGCACCTCGAGCACATCCTGGGCAAGCTCGGCTACAACTCCCGGATCCAGGTGGCCGCGCTCGCCTCGCACGAGCAGGCCGTCCGCGAGGAGAGTGGCTCCGTGCCCGCGCCGCGCACGGAAGCGGCCGGCTCCGGCACGGGAGCCGGCCGCTTCCGGTGAGCCGCCGGTGCTACTCGCCCGTGTTACTGGCGGGTGCCCGGCGTGAAGGACACGCCGCGCACGACCTGGTCGTAGCGCGGGGCCACTACGGTGAAGAACTTCTCACTGGACGGCAGCGAGGTCGCGCCGAGCTTGTCGGTGACCGAGACCAGCTGGTTCGGGTCCGCGCCCTGGTCGCCGCCGCCGCTGACGGTCGAGGTGACCGCCCAGATCGAGACGGTGCCGTTCGGGTTGACCTTGCCGGTGATGTTCCGCAGGCCGTCGGTGGCCGGCGCCCACGGCAGGTTGGTCACCGAGTTGGTCCCCGTCGGGTAGCCCCGCACGGTGTACGGCGTGCCGAGGTCCAGCCCGTTCTGCAGCGTGTAGGCGAGCTGCCACTCGCCCGCGGTCGCGTTGTAGACCCACTTCTGCAGGCCGGCCGTGGTGGAGGCGGCCGCCGCGGTGTAGGACCCGTTCGCGTAGGCGTTGTCGCCGGCGCCCTCGTCGGCCACGTAGAGCGTGGTCGGGTTGGCGAACCAGATGCCGAACGGGTAGTCGGACGCGTCCGTCGCCGACTTGGCGAGGGCGGTCGGGAAGCCCTTCAGCACGCACATGTTGCTGGCCAGGCCGGCCGAGGTCAGCGTGGACGCGATGCTCGTGGTCGGCAGCGGGGCGTTGGCGGCGGGCACGCCGGCGCCGTTCGGGCAGGCCGTCCCGGTGGTGTCGAGGAAGTACACCGTGTCGACGCCGTTGCTGCCGCTGCCCTTGGTGTAGTACAGCACGTTGTTGTAGAGCGCCAGGCCGCGGAAGTTGTCGTCCTTGCCGACCTTGTCGGCCTTGTCGCCGAGCTCGGTGACGTTGAACGAGCCGACCGGGGTGGGCTGGCCCGGGTTCTGCGCCGACTCGGGCAGGCTGGACGGGCTGATGATCTGCGTGCCCGCGCCGAGGACGACGCCGTTCGGCTGCGGGTTGGCGCCGTTGCCGGCGTTGCCCGCGGTGTAGTAGTAGTACTGGCCGTTGACCTTGGCCATGACCGCCGCGCGGCCGTTGTTGCCGCTGTAGGCGTTGGTCTCAGTGAAGGACCACTTGCCGTCGGCCGACAGCGAGGCCACGGCGCGGTAGTAGGCGCCGGTGACCGGGTTGGTCGGGTCGATGACGCCGGGGGTGTTGGCGTTGGAGGCGTCGACGGTGTCGGGCGCGGCCGCGTAGTCCATGAACGTGACGTACTTGCCGTCGCTGGACAGGTTGAGCGCACCCTCGGACTTGGAGGAGAAGCTGGTGTTCAGCTCGCTGCTCGGCACGGGGATGAAGTCCTGCGGGCGGCCGGACGGGCGTGATCTCGTCAAGGAACAGCGGTGACGTGACGCCGAAGCTCCCGTCCACGCTGTCGTTGTTGAACACGTAGGGGTAGTTGCCGTTGGCGACGGCGACCACGCCGGCCGAGCCGGAACCGGGCGGCAGCACGGTCTGGCCGGCCACGATGTTCGGGTCGTTGATGTAGTAGCTGGTGCTGACCAGCAGGTCACCGGGGATGAGCCGGGCCCCGTGGTCGGAGGGCTGGTCGGCGGTGCTCGCCTGGGCCCCGGTTCCCGCGGCGGCGGCGAGTGCTCCCGCCACGCCGACCACAGCCACGAACGCGGCGATGCCGGTTCTTGGACGCATAAGTCCTCCCTTGTCGCGGGACGCCCGTTTCCTGGAACACTCACGCGCCCGGACGTCCCCGTCGACATCGAACCGGCGGCGATCGTCCGCTACCCGTCTCCCGGGTGAACAAAAGGTGCCATTAGCGTGATTTGTTGACCGTTGTTAGGTCATATCACGCGCGCCCGTTACATCAGGACACGAGCGACCGTTAGATCAGCCTGAATATCGCCCGGCTTCGTCCCGCTTTGCGAGTTACTGCCGAGTAACTCGTCGCATACTCCCGCTCCGGGTGGGTAGACCACCTAACCCGGCAAAGGAGGCAGATACCATCTCGTACAACTTCCACCGCGGTGCAACCAAACGGATCAGGATTTCGTTATATGAGCATGACAGTCTGGGAATGGTTTGAGCAGCGCTCGTATCACCACCGGGACTTCGAAGGTCTCGGGGGATCGGGCGGTAACGGGGCGGAGCGACCCTCCACGACCCTGATCTTCCCGGCCCGCAATGTCGCAGGCACCATCGGTACCATCCTCTCCGTCGTCAACGACCTCCGGGACCGGACCGGGCTTCCGGACCAGGTCATCGTCATCGACGCGGACTCACCCGACGGCACGGCCGACGTCGCCCGTGCCCATGGCGCCGAGGTTTACTCGGAGAATGAGCTCATGCGGGCCTACGGCCCGGCCCAGGGCAAGGGCGACGCGATGTGGCGCGCCCTGTCGGTAGCACGCGGTGACATCGTCATGTTCGCGGACGCCGACACCGATGACTTCGAGGAGCACTTCGTCTACGGCACGCTCGGCCCGCTGCTCGCGGACCCCCAGCTGCAGTTCGTCAAGGCCGCCTTCCGGCGGCCATTTAAGCAAGGGGAGGAAAAAATCCCCGACGGGGGCGGCCGGGTCACCGAGCTGATGGCCAAGCCGCTGATCAACCTCTTCTACCCGGAGCTGGCCGGCTTCGTGCAGCCGCTGGCCGGCGAGTTCGCCGCGCGTCGCGAGGTACTCAGCAGCGTCCCGTTCTTCACCGGCTACGGCGTGGAGATCGGCATGCTGATCGACGTGTTCGACCAGGTCGGCCTCAAGGCCATGGCCCAGGTCGACCTGGGCACCAGGCAGAACCGGCACCAGTCGCTCGCCAACCTCAGCCGCATGTCCTCGGTCGTGCTGCGCACCGTGGCCGCGCGCGAGGGCCTGGCGCAGCGCCTCGACCGGGATCTCGAGCAATGGCGTGTCCGGCCTGTGGGAACAGCCGGACACCTACCTGCACGCCGTCGCGACCGAGGACGGCCTGCGGATTGACGAGCACCTGAACGAGCTGGTCGAGCGCCCGCCGCTCGCCAGCCTCACCGACGACACCACGCTCAGCACCATCGTGTAGTCGCGTACCCGCTCACTCACGGCGCCTGGCGTCTTCGTGGCCACAAGGACGAAGACGCCAGGCGCACTTTTTTGTGCCGCCGCCTCAATGACATCGCGGGCGAAATTCGCATGATGTGACCAAGAGCATGGCCGAGCGCCAGGCGCCAGCCCGGCCCCGGGATCTGGGAGGCGGCATGTCAGCCGAAGAGTTCGACCACATCGTCGTGGGAGCCGGCTCCGCTGGCTGCGTGATCGCCCGCCGCCTCGTCGACGCCGGGCGCAAGGTCGCCCTGGTGGAGGCCGGAGGCCCCGACTACAACCCGGCGATCCATAAGCCCAACCGCTCCTGGGAGCTGTGGAACTCGCCGGAGGACTGGGCCTACAACACCGAGCCCCAGGAGCACTCGCTCAAGACCCCGCTCTTCTGGCCGCGCGGCAAGGTGCTCGGCGGGTCGAGCGCGCTCAACGGCATGATCTACATCCGGGGCGCGAAGTCCGACTTCGACGCCTGGGCCTACAACGGGGCGCCGGGCTGGTCCTACCGGGACGTCCTGGAGTACTTCAAGAAGTCCGAGGACTACGAGGGCGGCCCGAGCGAGTACCACGGCGTCGGCGGGCCGCTCCCGGTCACGCACATCAAGGAGCCGAACCCGGCGACGCTCGCGATGATCGAGGCGGCCGCCGAGGTCGGCGTGCCGAGAAACGACGACCCGAACGCCGACGACATCCTCGGCGTCGGCCTGACCCACATGACCGTCTCCGGCGGCCGCCGGATGTCCACCTGGACCGCGTTCATCGAGCCGATCGTGGATAACCCGCTGCTCACCGTCATCGTCGGGGCCCAGGTCAAAAGCCTGGTCTTCGACGGCGCCGGCCGCGCGGCCGGCGTCGCGCCTGTCGCCGCCGCGGCCTGGTCTACTGCATCCAGAACGGACCCGGCCGACTCGGCACCGCGCCTGGCTCTCCCGGCGTGGACGGCGACCGAACTGCGCTGCTCGGGCGACGTCATCGTGTCCGGCGGGGTGATCGGCTCGCCCCAGTTGCTGCTGCTCTCCGGCATCGGCCCGGCCGACGACCTGCGCCCGCTCGGCATCGACGTGCGCGCGGACCTGGCGGGGGTGGGCGCCAACCTGCACGACCACGCGCTGGCGACGCTCCTGTACGAGTCCGCGCGGAAGATCCCCGAGGGCAAGGCCAACAACCTCGAGGCGCACTTCTTCGCGACCAGCGACCCTGGCATGACCGCACCCGACCTGCAGCCGCTGATGTCGCACTTCCCGATGCCGGTCGAGGGCTACCCGCAGCTCGAGTACGGCGACGGCTACGCGATCGTGGCCGGCATCATCCGCCCGCTGAGCCGCGGCCGGCTCTGGCTCAAGTCGGCGAACCCGGCCGACCACCCGGTGATCGACCCGCACTACCTGGAGGAGCGGGCCGACGTGCGCGCCCTGCTCGCTTCGCTGAAGCTGTCCCGCGCGGTGGGGCAGGCCAAGGCGCTGGACGAGTTCCGTGCCCGCGAGATCGCTCCCGGCCCGGACGTCCGCACGGACGAGGAGCTCATCGAGTACGGCATGCGGAACCTGATCACGTACCACCACCAGGTCGGCACCTGCAAGATGGGCATCGACAACCTGGCCGTGGTCAGCCCGGCCGACCTCAGGGTCTACGGCGTCGACGGGCTGCGCGTCGCCGACGCCTCGGTCATGCCGGCGGTCACCTCAGGCAACACCAACGCCCCGACGATCATGATCGGCGAGCGCTGCGCCGACTTCCTCCTTCAGTAAGCCGTCCTTCAATACGCCGCTCCAGCCGCCGCCCCGGCCGCGCCGAGGGCTGGAAGCCGCCCTTCCCCGGCGCGGGCAGGTCCGGCGGGACCAGGAACGCGGGCGGCGCGTCAGGTCAAGCGCGCCCAGCGGGGAGACCGCGGCGGCGTCCCTGCGGGTCAGCGGGGGCAGGTTCCACTTCTCCTCGATGAGCTTGAGCACCGAGGTGTGGTCGAGGACGTCGTGCAGCACGAAGTCGGGCCGGGCGTAGGGGGAGACGATCACCGCCGGGACCCGGAACCCGTAGCGCTCGTAGCTGACCGGCCCGTCGTCGGCGTTCTCAAGCTGCGCGAGCAGCTTCGGCGCGAGCGCGCGCAGCAGGGTGCGCGCCCAGGGCCGGGCGAGCTGCCAGTTCTGCGCGGGCACGTCGTCCGGCGCGACCGCGGCGGGCGGCGGCACGTGGTCGTAATAGCCGCCGTGCTCGTCGTAGATCCACAGCAGCAGCGTGGACTCCCACGCCGGCCCGTGCATCACCGCGTTGATCACGGCGCCGGAGAAGGCCTCGCCGTCGGCGATGTCTTGCGGGTTCTCTTCGGAGTAAGCGCCGAAGTCCGGGTCCACGACCGACACCGCGGGCAGCGTCCCCGCGGCCGCGTCCGCGAAGAACTGAGGCGTGGTCCGCAGGTGCCGCACGGCACCCGCCAGCCCGAGCGGGTACAGGTCGGCGGTGAACGACTTGTTGCCGCGGACCGCGTTCGCCACCCCGGGAATCCACCGGCCGAGCGCCGCGAGCCGCCGGAGGAACACCAGGCCGCTCCCGCCGAGCAGCCGCCTGAGCACGACGAGCGCCGGGTGCACGTTGTGGTAGTTCACCCAGGAGATGTCGTGCCGGGAGAGCGCGTCGAAGATCGTCCCGGCGGGCGGGTAGTCCACCAGGTCCCAGGGCAGGTCGTCGATCAGGCCGTGCGCGGTGCCGCTGATGAGGAACCGCCGGTTGGGGAACGTCGGCCCGAGGCAGGAGCAGAACCAGCGGTCCGCCACCGGGAAGGCCCGCGCGAGCCCGTGGTAGAAGGGCAGGTCCGCCTCGGTCCAGTAGCCCATGGGAACGGCCGGGTCCGCGCTGGCCACGGTCTGCCAGACCGACGCGGCGAACCCGCCGCAGGTGCCGTCGTCGTCGGAGATGTGGCTCGCGTGCCAGGTCTGCGTCGGGTTGCCCTTGACCTGGGCCGTGGTCGGCAGGTGCCAGGCGCCGACGCGCTGCCCGTTCGGCAGCACGTTCACCGCGGTCGGCGTCCCCGCGGCGTCGACCGGCAGGCCGTCGCCCCGGCCGGCGAGCGTGCCGAGGTAGTTGTCGTAGGAGTGGTTCTCCATCATCAGCACCACGATGTGCTTGATGGCGGGGAGCAGGTCGGTGCCCGCCGGCAGGTCGGGGCGCGGCCGGTCGCCGGGGCCTAGCACCAGCCCGCGCCGTTGGATGCCCCGCTTCTCCACGCGTTCCCACATAGCCGCAACCTCCCGGCCTCGGTTCCGTCGGGCGAATCATGTCACCAAAAGCAAGATCAAAAGCATCGGCAAGAGGAACGACTGGTGGTTACTTGCCGCCGCCGCCCAACTACCCCGCAAGACGCCGCAGAAACCGCCACGGCTCCCAGGCCGCGGCGGTCACTCGGGTCCTTATCCGGGGAGCGCCCCCGCGGCTCCCCGGATGAGGGCCGGCTAGCCCTGCGGCACGATGTCGCCGCAGAGCAGCGGGCGGAAGTTGATCGTCGGGTTGCCGTTGGACAGGATGTTGTTGCTGTTGCCCTGGTGCAGGTTGAGGTACCAGCCGCTGGCGGGCAGCGGGGTCGTCACGCCCGTGACCGTCCGGGTCTCGCGCACGATCCGGCCGTCGGCGTTGGCGGTGAAGTCCATCAGCATGTACTGCACCGCGCCCTGCGACGCGCAGCTGCCGACGTGAATGTGCGCGGCGTGCGCGCCCGGGGTAAGCCCGCTGGCGCTCACCGTGACCGAGATGGTCTTCGCGTAGGGGTCGTAGGTGACGGTGGCCCAGCCCTGCGGGGTGCCGTAGCGCGTTCCGTCCGCGCTCACCTCGACCGGGGTGAGCCGGTAGGTGCCACCGCCGTCGGCGTGCCGCGTCTGCGCGATGGGCTCGGCCGAGACCGGGTCGCCCGCGGTGCCGTTCAGGATCACCACGCGCGCGCCGTCCAGGTGATGCCGGTACCGGCTGTCGAGGGAGGCCCAGGCCTGGCCCACGCCGTTCGCGGTCAGGGTGCCGAAGCGGGCGACTACCCGGCCGTCCCCGTTGACCAGCTCAACCGCGTGTGACGAGCCCGGCGTCAGCCCGAAGGCGCTCACCGTCGCGTCAACGGCGCCGGACCGGTCGCGGCCCAGCCTGACCGTGCCCTGCGGCATCGGCGTCAGCTGGACCCGCGCGGTCTCGCTTCGCCGAGTCGTGCGCGGTCAACGTGGCCCGCGTCAGCGGCGCGGCCTGAGCGGTGGCCGTCAGGGACGCGGCCAGCGTGCCCGCCACCACGACTGCCCCCGTGGCCACGCGTCGCGGCGGCGATCCGCCGTGCTCCGGCGGTTGATCTTGCGCATCGGACTTCCTCCTTAGTGTCCCCGTCCGCACCGGTCCGGTGCGGTCACAGTCCGTACGTCCAAGCGAACGGCCCCGGGCCGGAACTGGTTCAGCGGCGCTGGGGGATTCACCGGGGGGCTTCGGGCACCGCCAGCGTCCCTGGCAAAGCGCAGACGATCGCCCCGGCCGGGGAACCGGGGCGATCGCTGCGCGGGCCGCTAGCGGCTACGACTTGTGCGGGATGACGAGCATGCCGTCGGTGTTGCCGACCGCGTCGACGAAGAACCCGACCAGGTCGCCGGCGTTGTTCACGCCGTTGATCGTGGTGGTCCCCATGCCCTGCGGGTCGTCGATGGTCTTAAAGCCGCCGCGCGCGGTCCAGGTGAACCCGTGCATGGCCGCGCTGCTGCCGGTGCCGACCGTGTACGTGCCGACCACCTCGTCGTGGTCGTTGACGCCGAGCACCATCGTGGACGACGCGCCGGGCACCGACAGGTCGGTGAACTTGCCGCCCGCCTTGAGGAATCCGTCGGTGTTCCCGGTGGCCGGGCTGGTGTAGAAGCCGGCGATGTCGCCGCGCGAGTTGATCGCCGCGGCGGTCAGGCTGGCGGCCGGCGCGCCGGGGTCGGTGACCGAGGCGAACCGGCCCGTGTTGGTGTTCACCGTGTAGCCGTGGTTGTTGCCGTTGGCGTCGGTCCAGAAGCCGACCGCGATGCCGCTGTCGTTGACGCCGAGCAGCTGGTCCACCGGCGGGCTGCCGGCGTCGCCGGTCGGGAAGTTCGCGTTGTGGAACTTGCCGTTCCGCTCCCAGAAGCCGAAGTTGTCGTTGGCCATGCTGGCGTTGTTCATCGACGACCAGAACCCGACCGTCACGCCTCGGTCGTTCAGCCCGGTGACCTGGGTCTGCACGGAGCCGGGGAAGTTCTCGTTCACGTAGTTGCCCTGCCCGTAGCGCGGGTAGAGCAGGTAGCCCTTGTTCGGCTGGCCGGCCGCGCCGGAGCCGAAGTAGCCGGCGATCGTCCCGTAGTTGTTGATCCCGAGCAGCTGGTTGAACGCCACGTCGTGGGCGTTGTCCAGAATCTTGAACTGGTAGCTGGTCGCGCTGGTCGCGCTGTGCGACAGCGGCGCGGCCTGGGCGACGGCCGACGACGCGGCCAGCGCGCTGCCCGCCAGCGCGATTGCTCCCGCGGCCACCCCTGCGGCAGTGACCCGCAGCCCCCGGCGGTTGGTCTTGCTCATCGGACTTCCTCCTTGGTTTCCCCGTGTTATCCGGCGCATGTCGTCCGGTACGGCGTTGTCCGGTACGGCGTGCTTCCCCGTACGTTCCAGCGAACGGCCGCCCGCCCGGCGCGGTTCAGCCGGCCCCGCGAACACCGGGGGATTGGCCAGGGGATGCACAGGGGGAGCACTGGGGGCCACTGGGGGAAACGAATTCCTAATAATCGCCTCGCAGGGCCCGTGTCCTATTCCGCGCCGCGTCGCGATTGGTTAGCTTCATGAATGAAAATGGAGTGACAAACCGGACAGCCGGCAGACGCGGAGCGTGCGGGCTCACACATGGCGGTGCTGACCACAGGAAAGCTCCCGGTGCGGCTGACGCCGCTGGTGGGCCGGGAGGCGGAGCTTGGCGAGGTGAACCGTGCCCTCGCCCAGTGCCGCATGCTCACGCTGACCGGCCCGGGCGGCGCGGGCAAGACGCGGCTGGCGCTGGCCGTCGCGACCAGGCTGGCCGCCGCGGACGTGCCCACGGCCCCCGAGGCCGGCGCTGCCGCCGGCCAGCCAACCGACGTCGCCTGGGTCGAGCTCGCCCCGCTGACCGACCCGCAGCTCATCGCGCCGGCCGTGGCCGCGACGCTCGGCGTGCCCGAGACCCAGGAAGCGGACCAGGTCGCCGCCATCGCGGCCCACCTGAGCGCTCGCGGCGACGCCGGGGGCGGCCCGGTGCTGCTCGTGCTGGACAACTGCGAGCACCTCGCGGCCGCCAGCGCGAGCCTGGCCGAGCGCCTGCTCGCCGACTGCCCCGCGCTCCGCATCCTCGCGACCAGCCGCGAGCCCCTCGGCGTCGAGGGCGAGCGGTCCTGGCCGGTACCGCCGCTTGGCCGGGCCCACGCGGCCATGCTGTTCCAGGACCGGGCCCGGCAGGTGGCGCCGTCGTTCGCCATCACCGACGCCAACAAGCAGGCCGTCGCCCAGGTTTGCGCCCGGCTCGACGGGCTGCCGCTGGCGATCGAGCTGGCCGCGGCCAGGATCCGGGTGCTGTCGGTCGGGCAGCTGGCGCAGCGGCTCGACGACGCGCTCGGCGTCCTCCAGGGCGGCGCGCGCTCCGCCCCGGCGCGGCACCAGGCGCTGCGGGCCACCCTCGACTGGTCCCACGACCTGCTCGACGGCGGAGGAGCGGGCGGTCTTCCGGCGGCTGGCGACGTTCGCGGGCGGCTGCACGCTTGCCGCCGCCGAGCAGGTCGCCGCCTTCGGCGGCATCGCGGCCGGGGACGTGCTCGACCTGCTGGCCCGGCTGGCGGACAAGTCGCTGCTCCGGGCCGAGAACGAGCGCTATCAGCTGCTCGCGACGATCCGCGAGTACGCGGCGGAGAAGCTGAGCCAGGCGGGCGAGCGGGACCAGGCGCGCGACGCCCACCTCGCCTACTACACCCGCTTCGCCGAGCGGGCGGGCGCCCGCGTGGAGCACGCCGCGGCCGGCGAGCTCGAGGCGGAGCTTGACCGGCTCGACCAGGAGCAGGCCAACCTGCGGGCCGCCACGGAGCACGCGCGCAGCGGCGGCGACGCCGTGGCCGCGCTGCGGATCGTCGGCCAGCTCGGCCGGTACGCGTACCTGCGCGGCCACTACCACGAGGTGCGGGAATGGATGGACCAGGCCGTCGCGGACGGCGCGGGCGCGCCGCCCGCATACCGCGCGCGGGCGCTGTACGGCAGCGGCCGGCTCGCGCACCTGCAGTGCGATTACCAGCCCGCGCTCCGCCGCCTCGACGCCGCGCTGCTGCTGTACCGCGAGCTCGGCGATGACCCCGGGGCCGCGGCCTGCCTGCAGGCGCTCGGCAGCGTGGCCCGCGAGCAGGGCGACTACCCCAGGTCGGCGCGGCTGCACGGGGAGGCGCTCGAACTGGCCAAGGCCGCCCGCGACGAGCGCGCCGAGGCGGGCGCCCGCGGCTACCTGGGCTTCGTCGCGTGGCTGCAAGGCGACCTGGACCGGGCGGAAACCGAGTGCACGGGCGCGCTGGCGATGTTCCGTGCGCTCGGCGACGTCGAGGGCATCGCCTGGTCGCTGATCAGCCTCGGCGTGGTGGCCCGGTACCGCGCCGACCCGCGACGGGCGGTCGCGCTGCTGCGGGAGGCGCTTGACCGGTCCCGGTCGATCGGGTTCCGCGAGGGGATCGCCTGGTGCGAGGAGCAGCTTGGCCTGGTCGCGCTCGACCGCGGTGACCTCAGGGACGCCGAGACGCGGCTGCGCTCGAGCTACGCGACGCACCGTGACCTCAGGGACCGCTGGCGCATGGCGAGCGTGCTCGAGGACCAGGCGGCCGCCGCGGTGGCCGCCAGCGCCGCCGTCAGCGCTGCCGCCGGTGTTCCCTCCGGCACTGCCCAGCGCGCGCCGGTTCCCCCAGCGCCGCCGCCAGCGCTGCCGCCGGTACTCCCTCCAGCACCGCCGCCAGCACGGACGCGGGCCGCCTGGAGCGGGCGGCGTGGCTGCTCGGCCTGGCGGAGGCGACGCGCGCGGCGATCGGCACCGTCCTCGCGCCGTGCGAGCGCCCGCAGCACGAGCAGTCCGTCCGGGCGGCCAAGGCCGCGCTCGGCGCGGCCGCCTATGACGCCGCCTGGCGACGGGGCGCCGCCGCGTCCGATCCAGCCGAGTTCCGCCCCACGGTGATCCAGGGCTCCGCGGCCGCTCCGGCGCACGCCGAGGCACGGTCCGCGCCGCCTCCGTCCGCCCCGCGCCCGTCCGCCCTGCCCCCGCCTACCCCGCCTCCAGCCGGCGCGCGCCCGGCCGCCCCGGCCGCGGCCGAGGCGGCAGCGCCCCCCGATTCCGTTGGGTTCATGGCGTCGCCGCTGACCGGCGCGACACCGATCCTGCCGGCCTCGCCGATCTTCTCGCCGCTGACCGGCGCCAGCGCCATCTTCACGGGGACGCCGCCGAATCAGTCGGCGAGCCCGCAGGGCAACGGCGGCGCTCCCGCCCGGCCGGCCCGGCGGGCACAGTCGACCGGGAGCGGGGCGGCCGGGGGCGGGGCGGCGGTCCGCCCGTCGGGCCCGCTGCGGGTGCGCGCGCTCGGCCAGGCGACGGTGGAAGCTCGGGGGCACCGCGCTGACGGCCGCCGACTGGAGCTACGCCAAGCCCCGCGAGCTGCTTTTCCTGCTGATCACGTCGCCGCCGCAGACCAGGGAGCAACTACGGGCGGCGCTGTGGCCCGAGCTGTCCGCCAGCAGCTCGGCAACGCGCTGCACACCGCGCTGCGGGAACTGCGTCGCGCGCTCGGCGCCCACGACTGGGTCCGCTACGCCGCGGGCCACTACTCGGTCAACCGGGACCGCGCGTTCGACTGCGACGTCGACACCTTCGAGTCGTCGCTCGCCGCCGCCGGCCGCGTCCGCCCGGCGAGCGCCGGGCTCCCCGACCTGCGGCGGGCGGTCGCGGCGTACGGCGGTGACTTCCTCGCGGGGATGACCGCGGGCGAATGGGCGAGCGTCCGCCGCGACGAGCTGCGCCGCCGCTACGAGACGGCACTGCTCGCGACCGGCCGGCTGCACGCGGCGGCGGGCAACCACCAGGCGGCCGTCACCGCCTTCCGCCGCGCGGTCGAGCACGAGCCGCTGAACGAGTCGGCCCACCGCGAGCTGATGACCAGCTGGGCCGCCCTCGGGGAAACGGCCAGGGCGGTCCGGCACTACACGGAGCTGACGGCACTGCTCAGAGACCAGGTAGGCGTCCCCCCGGCCGCCGAGACGACGGCCCTGCACGAGCGCCTAACCGCCCGCCCCCCCGACAATCCGGATATTTCATGACTTGAAAGCGAATCTCGCCGGTCTAGCCAGCGGGCGGTGCGCGGGTAACAATGATCGCCATGACTTCCAGTGACTTGTCCGGCGTCCCCGCAGACGTGGCCGCCGTCCGGTCCGTCGATCGAGCACGAGATCGCGGGCTCCACGCTGCTCACCGAGTTCGCCCAGACGGTGGCGCAGGTACCCGATGTCGTGGCGCACCAGTGGCTGGCCGACGGCGCGTGGCAGACCCTGACCTACCGGCAGGTCTATGACCGGGTGCGGGACGCGGCGCTCGGCCTGGCCGCGGCCGGCCTGCGGCCGGGCGAGTTCGCGGCGATCTGGTCGCGCAACCGCTCGGAGGCGACGATCGCCGACTACGCGGTGATGCACGCCCGCGGCGTTCCCGTGTTCATCTACCCCACGATCGCCGCCGACCAGGCCGCTGACCTGATCGACCACTGCGCGGCGACGGTGGTGATCGCCGAGCGGGAGTTCCTCCCCGTGATCGACTCGATCCGCGCCCGGCTGCCGCAACTGCGCGTGCTGGTCGTCCTGGGCGATGACGGCGCGGAAGGCGACCTTCAGGCCGCGGGCGCGGCCCAGGCCGCCGAGAATGGCATTCTCACCTGGCGGGAACTGCTTGACCGCGGGCAGGCCGAGGCGGAGCGCGATCCCGGCGCGTTCGAGCGGTCCTGGCGCCAGGTGACCCCGGACAGCCTGGCGACGCTGATCTACACCTCGGGGACCACCGGCCGCTCGAAGGCAGTCATGATCACCCACCGGAACGTCCGGTACGAGCAAGAGGCATCGCTGAAGCTGACCCCGCTCGCGGACCAGGTCGGCGCGGACGGCGTGGCCAGGATCGTCACCTACCTGCCGATGGCGCACGTCACCGGGCGCACGCTGGACCACTGGGCACCTATGACCCATCCGGTCACGCTGGCGTACTGCCCAGATCACCTCCGCCTGTTCGAGATCGCGGCCCAGGTCCACCCGACCTTCCTGATGGGCATCCCGAGGGTCTGGGAGAAGCTGCACGCCGCGCTGCGCGGCGCGCTGCCGGACGTCAGCCCGGCCGCGGTCCGCGCGCTGCCCGACGCGGTCAAGCAGGCGGTGCTCACCCGGATCGGCCTGGACGAGTGCCGGCTCGCGGCGACCGGGTCGGCGCCGATCGACCCGGAGATCGTCGAGTTCTTCCGCGCGCTCGGCGTGCCGCTGACCGAAGGCTGGGGGATGAGCGAGCTGTCCAACGCCGCGACGTTCGCCGCCCGCGGCCGAGGCCCGGTCCGGCGCGGTCGGCCGCGCGTTCCCCGGCGTGGAGGTGCGGGTGGCCGACGACGGCGAGGTCCTCGTCCGCGGCCCGATCGTCATGGGCGGCTACTACAAGGACCCGGAGCTGACCATGGCGACGGTCGACGCCGACGGCTGGCTGCACACCGGCGACATCGGCGAGTTTGACGCCGACGGCTTCCTGAAGATCATCGACAGGAAGAAGGAGCTGATCATCACCTCCGGCGGCAAGAACATCTCGCCCGCCCTGGTCGAGTACGAGCTCCAGCGGCACCCGCTGATCGGCCAGGCCTGCGCGATCGGCGACCGGCGCAACTACGTCACCGCGCTGCTCGTGCTCGACCCCGAGACGACGCCCGCCTGGGCCAGGGAACGCGGCATCGCCTTCGACTCGCTTGCCGACCTGGCGGCGGACCCCGACGTGATCGCCGAGGTCGAGCGCGGCGTCGCGACGGCGAACTCGCGCCTGGCCCGGCCGGAGCAGGTCCGCCGGTTCACGCTGCTGCCCGCCGAGTGGACCGCGCAGTCGGGCGAGCTCACCCCCTCGATGAAGCGCCGCCGCCGGGTGATCATCGACCGCTACGCGAAGGAGATCGAGGAGCTGTACTCCTAGCCCCTATCATGGCTTGGGTGACAGGACAACAGCTCAGGCTTTACAACTCGCTCGGTCGGCGGATCGAGGATTTCACGCCGTCCAAGGACGTCGTGGGCCTGTACAGCTGTGGGCCGACCGTCTACTCCTACCAGCACCTGGGCAACATGCGGCCGTACGTGTTCGCCGACACGCTGCGCCGCGCCCTGCGCTGGAAGACGGTCCCGGTCCGGGCGGTCGTCAACATCACCGACGTCGGGCACGCGGTCGCCGACTCGGACACCGGCGAGGACAAGCTCGAGGTCGCGGCGGCGCGGGAGCGCCGGTCCGTCGAGGAGATCGCGGAGTTCTACACGGAGGACTGGCTGGAGGCCATGGCCGCGCTCAACGTGCAGCCCGCCGACGTGTACCCGAGGGCAAGCCAGTACGTCGAGGAGATGATCGCGTTCGCGATCGAGCTCGAGGCGCTCGGCTACACCTACGAGCTGCCGACCGGCCTGTACTTCGACACGTCCAAGTCGCCGGGCTACGGCGACCTGGCGCTGCTCGACCTCGCGGGCCAGCGCGAGACCGGCCGGGTCGAGCACGTGGAGGGCCGCAAGCACAACAGCGACTTCGCCCTCTGGCGCGCGGAGGAGCCCGGCGTCCGGCGGGTGATGCGCTGGAACTCGCCGTGGGGCTGGGGCGCGCCGGGCTGGCACCTGGAATGCTCGGTGATGTCGATGGCGCTGCTCGGCGAGCACTTCGACATCCACACCGGCGGCATCGACCACCGCGAGCTGCACCACGTCAACGAGATCGCGCAGTCCGAGGCGTTCCTGCACGACAAGCAGCCGTGGGTGCGGTACTGGCTGCACAACGAGTTCATCCTGCTCGACTCGCAGAAGATCGCGAAATCCGCTGGTCACACCCTGCGCCTGGCCGACCTGGTCGAATGGGGCTACCACCCGATGGCCTACCGGCTCTTCCTGCTCGGCGGCCACTACCGCAGCCAGCTCGACTTCACGACCACCGCGATGGACGCCGCCCAGGCAACCCTGCGCCGCCTGATCGCCCGCGTCGCGCCGCTGCGCCCGCTTCCGGTGGCCGAGACCTACGAGGCGGCGCGTGCCCTCGTCGACGACACCGACAAGGCCGCGCTCGCGTACGTCGAGGCGATCGACGCCGCGATCGCGAACGACCTCGCGACGCCGAAGCTCCTGGCCACGCTGCAGGACGCGCTCCGCGACCCGGACATCTCGACCGAGGGCCTGCGCGTCGTCGTGGCCGCCGCCGACGCCCTGCTCGGCCTCCGCCTCGCCGACCTCGACCCGGCCGAGGTGGACCAGCGCCGCACCGCGGCCGATCTCACCCCGGAGGAGGTCGCCGCGATCGAGCGGCTGCTCGCCGAGCGCACCCAGGCGCGCAAGGAAAAGAACTGGCCGCGCGCCGACGAGATCCGCGCCGAGCTAGACGCCCTCGGCGTCCAGGTAACAGACACCTCCACCGGCCCCACCTGGCAACTCCGCTGACGCGGCACCGTAAGCGGCCGGTATTCGCGGGTCACGCCGATGGGGGTTCAATTCGGGCCTCGGACACCCAAACCGGGTAAATCTCCCCGAATCGGACACCGCTTGACCACGCGGTGGCGGCTTCTCTGCTTGGGGAGAATCTGCTGTATCGCGTGGTCAAGCCCAGTCCCTGGCGCTCGAAGCGGTGGGTAATCCCCAACACGCATCCCGCTTGAACACGTCTGCCAATCCCCTGAACACGTCTGCGGGCTGCCCAGCCGCCTGTACCGCTGGCGGTCCCGCTCTCCCTGGTGGGAGGCGGCCACGACCGCGCGGCATTCGCTCCCGTCATCCCGCCCTCCAGCCTCTCGGCTGCCCGCCAGCACGGCAGGTCCGTCGCGGGCCGACCGCTGCCGCTAGCCCGCCCGGAGTCCATGCCGTCAGTTCCTGATGACGTGGTCTACGGGTTGGCCGCCTCGACGCCTCCGGCCGGATCGCCGACCGACGCTGGCAGCCAGTCTCACCAACGCTCATGACCCACCTACGATCACCTCCCGCCGGTACGACTACCTCTGGGACCGCCTTGGCGAGCACCTGCCGTGGGTGAAGACCCAGCAGGTCAGTGCGCACTGGATCCGGCACACCATCTTGACGTGGGTCGAGCGCCGCTTCGGTTTCGCCGTTGCGCAGGCGTACGCCGGCCATCTGAACGCCAGCCAGGGCGCATGCGCCATGGGCGCGACCTGCACCTACGTCCGCGCCGGACTACCCGAGGTCGCAGCGGCGCTCTCCGTCCTAACCGGCGAGCCGCACCCCCCTGCGTCGGAAGGACCGCGTCCGACATCAACCCTCTTTGGATGATCCTGGCTCTTGAGGTCACAGAAGGCACAGCCGCTGTTTCTCAAAGACTGGCTTCAGACGGTCGCCCCCTGGTAGCCAAGCCTTATGACTAGCAGTCCCCACTGAAGCTAACCCGTCCGTTCCGTGCAGAAACGCCGTGCTTCTCGTCACCGGAGGTGGCCACGGATCGGTTAGCCACCCGTCTGACCTCCGCTATTCAGCGTTGATGCCGGGCTGACGGGTCCGGCGGCATTCCAGTAGCCGTGAGCTGGGATTCGCGTTGTAGCCGGCTGGGGAGCGTGTGCACCTTATGGGTGCGGGGCTGATCCGGCAGGGACGCGGAGGCGCGGGTGCCGCTGGGCGCAGCCGAGTGTCAGACGCCATCGTCGTATCGCTCCCATTCCGGCAGCCGTGCTGGCGGGAAGAGGACTGCGATGTTGTCTGCCGACCGGGCCAGCGCCTGCGCTTTCGCCTGCCCGCCCAGGAACTGGATGTCACTGCCGCTCACGGTGATGGTGACACGGGTGCACCAGTAGCCATCGTCTGGCGCCCAGGGGCGGTAATGCAGCTGCACGTCGGAGATCTCGTAGCCGATGAACCCGTCCCAGCGGCCAGCACGCGAGACGTCCCAGATGGCCGTGCTCGCCTCGGCGAGCACTGCTTCACCGACTAGCGGCAGCTCACGGAGCCAGATGCCCTCATGCCGGCCGGGAGAGTCCCATGACACCGTGAACACCCGGCCGCACGCGGTCTCCAGCTCCACGCCGTAGTCGGTGCTGTCACCGAACTCATGCCGGAACGGCGGTTCCTGCCACTCGGCCGCGCTGACTACTTGCCGGGGTCCTTCCTGCCCGCGCGGCCGGTCCAGCATGGCGTAGTCGATCTCGCAGTACCGGACCGCCGCGAGCCGGAGCCCGGTCAGGCGCCGGGCGTGCTGCCGCCGCTGCCTGACCTCGGCGAGGCTCCCGGCCCATGACCACTCCACCGTTACATCATGACGGGCCAGC
>CAWKKG010000036.1:0-107797 GCA_963850115.1 uncultured Actinomycetota bacterium | reverse complement strand
GGTCCGGTCCAGCCCTGACTTGGCTCACGTTCGCGTGATCGCCGGTGTTGCGCAGGCGGCGCTAGCTGTCGGATGCCGAGACCGTGACGCTGGAAATGTCCGCCTGGTAGGTGCCGGCGGGTCCCTGGGCAGCAGGGTGAACCAGATAAGCAGGTACCGGATTTGCGGGTGGGACGCCAGGCTCAGGCGGACGGTGCCGCCCGCGTCGCCCGCACCCGCCACCACTGGCATGCCCGACAAGGTCGTCCCGGCGCGCAACTGCAGGTCCGCGCCGGGAGCGCTACCCAGCCGGATGGCGACGCTGGCGGCCTTCACGTTTCGGCCCAGGTCAACCAGCAGGCCGGTACCAGACTGCAAGTTGCCGAACCGCGCGGTGCTGTACCAGTCCGTGTGCCATGGCGTGGCCGGGTCGCCGGACAGTGCGAGCGAGGCATCCTGCGGGTCGTCGCCGTTGGACGTGCCGCCAGGGCCGAAGGCCGCGGCACTGACCGGGGTAACCTCCGTCACCGGAGCCGCCGTTGGCGCGGGACTCACGGGGACGGATGTCGACGCGGGATGGCGGCCGCCGGACGCACCGGGGGTCCGCGCCGCCGCGATGCCCGAGGACGCGACGGCGTGCGGGGAGCCGCCGGTGACCTGGGTCAGCCAGATGGCGACGAAACCGACCGTGGCGAGGCAGAGCAGGTACAAGGCCGGGGCCAGCCACCGGTGCCGCTTCGCGTGGCGTGGCGAGCGAGAGCGCCCCTCGGGCAGTTCCTCCACTGTTACCGGCTTGCCGGAGGGGTGCGTCGCGTCGTATTCGCCGATGAGCATCCCAGCGTCCGCGCCTACGACGGCGGCAATGGCCCGGATATGCCCGCGTGCGTAGAAGTCGCCGCCGCAGGCATCGAACTCGTCGTCCTCGATGCCCTGGATCAGGCCTTCCCTGATGCGCGTGCGCGCGCTGACGTCGGCCACGGTCAGTCCCGCGCGGCGCCGTGTCTCGGCTAGCGTTCCGCCGATGCTCACACCTGCCAGGATTGCTCGCGATGCCCGCGCATGTCCAGGACCGGATTCGGGCGAGCGAGACATTTGTCGCGGTCAAGACTGACTGCTTGCCCGATGCGCGGCGTGCTCCTTGCCGGTGTACTTGACGCGGCGGCGCGGCTGACTTCGCGCGCCGGGAGAAAGTCGACGCCGGGACCGGCCGTGAGGGGTTGCTGGAGACATGCGATCGATAAGTCTCGAGGCCGCGATCCGGCGCGCCGGCTCGCCGGTTGAACTGCTGCGGCAGTCGACCGCCCGCCCGCATGCCTTCCCTGTCGCCCCCGAGTTCACCAACTGGCGGACCGAGCAGAACGCCTGGCGGACCTCGTGCGTGCTGTTCGACCAGTCGCACCACATGACCGACCTGTTCCTGAGCGGCCCGGACGCGCTGCGGCTGCTGAGCGAGTTCGGCGTCAACTCGTTCGCCAACTTCGGTCCGGGCAAGGCCAAGCAGTACGTGGCGGTCAACGCCGCCGGCCAGTTCATCGGCGACGCCATCCTCTTCCACCTCGAGGACGAGCTGTTCGACCTGGTGGGCCACCCGACGGTCGCCAACTGGCTGCAGTACAACGCGGAGACGGGCGACTACCGGGTCACGGTCGAGCGGGACGACAACTCCGTCGACCGGGCCGCCGGGCGGCCGCCGAAGCTCTACCGCTACGAGCTGCAGGGGCCCACCGCGGCGGCGATCGTCGCGAAACTGACCGGCGGGCCGCTGCCCGACGTGAAGTTCTTCCACATGACGGACTTCGCCATCGCGGGGCACCGGGTGCGGGCGCTGCGGCACGGCATGGCCGGCCAGCCCGGCTTCGAGCTGTTCGGCCCGTGGGCCGAGGGCGCGGACGTGCTTTCCGCGATCCTCGCGCGCGGGCGCGGAGTTCGGTCTCATGCGGGCGGGCGCCAAGGCCTACTCCACGTCGAACCTCGAATCGGGCTGGATACCGACCGCGGTGCCCGCGATCTTCGGGCCGGAGATGAAGGGTTACCGCGAATGGCTCGACGCCGGCGCGCTCGGCTCGCTCGGCGGCAGCATGGACTCCGGCGACATCACCGACTACTACGTCACGCCGTACGACGTCGGCTACGGCCGCACGGTCAAGTTCGATCATGACTTCCTCGGCCGCGGGGCGCTGGAACGCGTCGCGGCCGAGGAGCACCGTAACAAGGTCACGCTGGTGTGGAACCCCGACGACCTCGCCCTGGCCGTCCGGTCACTGTGCGAGCCCGGGACCCCGGCCAAGTTCATCGAGATGCCGAAGGCCCGCTACGCGTTCTTCCAGGTTGACAAGGTGCTGCGGAACGGCGCGACCGCCGGCATGTCGCTTGACCTCGGCTACCTCGCCAACGAGCACGCGTTCGTGTCGCTCGCTACCGTCGACGCGGCGGCCAGCGAGCCGGGCACGGCGGTCACGGTGCTGTGGGGCGAGCGGCCGAACTCCGCCAAGCCCGCCGTCGAGCCCCACCGGCAGGTCGGGATCAGGGCCACGGTGGCCCCGGCGCCGTACGTCCGGGAGGTCAGGGACGCCTACCGCAAGGGCTAGCCCGCACCGGCAGGCAACAGTCCGGGACCGGGGTAATCCGGCGTCCGTTCCGCTAATCGCCCTTGGCTCCCTGGCGCTGACGCGAGCCGGGGCGCGGCGCGGTTCCCGGCGGCACCAGGCCCTCGCGCACCGCGACCAGCGCCGCCTGGGTGCGCGAGCTGAGCTGCAGCTTGCGCAGCACGTGGCTGACGTGCGTGCGGGCCGTCCGCTCGCTGATCACCAGTTCGTCGGCGATCTCCTGGTTAGACCGGCCGTGCGCGACGAGGACGAGCACGGCGCGCTCCCGTTCCGTCAGCGCGTTCAGCCCGCTGCGCGGCGCGCTGATTTCCCTGGTGAGCCGGCGGGCGATCGCCGGGTCGAGGTAGGTGCCGTCACGGGCGGCGGCGTGGATCGCCGTGGCCACCTCGGCGGGCCCGGCGTCCTTGAGCAGGTAGCCGACGGCACCGCCCGCCAGCGCGGCGTGCACCCGCTCCATCTCGCCGAAGCTCGTCAGGATGACCACCCGTACCGCCGGGTGCCTGCTGGTGATCAGCGAGGCGGCGGCCACGCCGTCCATCCTCGGCATCACCAGGTCGAGCAGGACGACGTCGGGCAGGTTCCCGCGGGCGGCCAGCTTCGCGAGCTGGTCGAGCGCGTCCTGGCCGTCGGCCGCCTCGGCCGCGACCGCCATGTCGTCGCGGGCCTCGAGGTAGGCGCGCACGCCCCGGCGCACCACCGCGTGGTCATCGACGATCATCACGCTGACCTGGTTCACGGCGCGCCCCCGGGCTCCGCAGAAGCCGCGCACCCGGGAGGGATCGCGATCGCGTCGTCAAGCGGCAGCGTGAGCCGGACGACGGTGCCGCGGCTCCGGCCGGGCCGCACCGTCACCGCGCCTCCCCAGCGCTCGGCGCGCTCCCGCATCGTCGTCAGCCCGTAGCCTGCGCCCGTGTCCCGCTGGCCCATTCCCTGGCCGTCGTCGGCGACGGACGCGGTCAGCCGGTCGTCGCGGATCCCCAGCCGGATGGTCACCGTGCCGGCGCCGGCGTGCCGCACGACGTTGTGGATCGCCTCGGCGATAACCCGGTAGACGTCCTCGGCCAGCTCGCCCTTGACCCGGTCGAGCGCCTGGCCCCCGGAAACCTTGAACATGAGTCCGGTCCGGTTCGCGGTGCTGTCGGTGAGGGCCCTGATCGCCTCCTCCAGGCCGCCAAGGTCGGCCGACGAGGTGAGTCGCAGCTCGTGAACCATCGCCCGCAGGTCGGCGAGCACGGTGCCGGACAACTCGCTCACCTCGCCGGTGATCCGCCGGACCGACTCGGCGGGCACCGCGTCGCCGCGCTCGGCCAGCACCTCAAGCGACTTGGCCTGCATGCTGATCGAGAAGACCTGCTGCACGATCGAGTCGTGGAGGTCGCGGGCCAGCCGCTGCCGCTCGTCACGCCGCGCGCCGTCGCGCGTTTGCCGCAGCAGCATGGCGTAGTCGACGGCGACCGCCGCCTGGTCGGCCATCGCGGCGAGGAACTCCAGCGTCCGCGGCTCCATCGGCTGCCCGGGCGCGAAGAACGCGTTGAGCACGCCGACGGCCTGGCCCCGCGCCATCATGGGGATGCTGGCGAAGGATTCCCAGGCCAGCTCGCCCAGGTACGCGCGCAGCGGCTCCCAGGCGGGGTCGTCGGCGATGATCGCCCACCGGTTCGGCACGAGCACCGGTTCCGTCTGGCGGAAGGCGTCGAGCATGCGCAGCGCCGCACCGCGCCGCCGGCACTCCATGAGGCGGTCGAAGAAGTCGGGCCAGTGCCCGAAGCCGGCGGAGCCCATGATGCGCAGCTGGCGTCCCGCGGCGTCGAGCGTCAGGATCTGCACCGCGGCGAGCGCGTCGGTCTGCAGGACCTCCGCCGCCAGCGCGTCAAGGATCGTGGGGAGCGAGCCCTGCGACGCCAGGGTCGCCGCGGTGCGCGCGATGGCGGCCACGCGCCGCTGCCGGTGCCGCTCGCCGCCCGCGCTGCGGCCGGCGCCGTCGACGGCGCCGTGAGCGCCGTCCAGGTCATCCGCGCCGTCAGCCATGACCGGAGGCTACCGTTCCTCAGGCGCTTCGCGTACTCCCCGGCCTTCGCGCTCCGCGCCGGTCAGCCGTCGGCAAGGCGGTCGAGCCACTCATCGAGCAGCTGCCGCTCCGCGCCGCTGAGCCTCGTCTGCGCGGGCAGCGCGGCGCGCAGGGCGCGGGCGGCGCCGCCCGGCCCGGGCTCCCGAACGGCCGGCCGCTGGCTGGTCACGGCGCTGACCATGGACTCGCGCAGGATGGCGAGCAGGGCGGGGTCCCGCCGGTCCTCGGGCAGCGACAGCCAGGTGAGCACCGCGCCGTGCGCCGTGGCCCGGATGATCATGGCCGCCAGTTCCTCGCCGACGCGGAGCCAGCCGCCGGCGGCGAGGCGCTTGACCCGGCCCATCAGGATCTCCGTGCCCGCCTTGAACGCGGGCGACGCGGCCCTGGCGGGCTCGTTGTACATCAGCGTGTAGAGCGCCGGATTAGCCAGCCCGAACTCGACCGCCAGGTCCCAGCCGGCCCGCAGGTCAGCGATGGGGTCCTCCGGGTCGTCGTCGACGTGCTTGGCCGCGAGGAACGTGGCGAAGCCGTGCTCGGCCACCGCGTCGAGCAGCCCGTCCTTGTCGCCGAACAGCCGGTAGATCGCCGGCGGCTGCAGGCCGGCGGCCACCGCGACCCTCCGGGTGGTGACCGCGTCGCGGCCCTCGTGCGTCAGCAAGTCGATGGCCGCCTCGATGACCCGCTGGCGGACGAGCTCACGGCTCCCAGCGGTGCCGTCGGGCTCCGCGAGGTCCGAATCGGCGGGGACGGCATCCCGGCGGCCCGGGACGGCGGCGGCCGGGGTTGAACGTGGAGGCATATATCAACGATACGTCATCGCTGGTTCCATCGTTAGTATCAGTGATACGCTTAGTATGATTCCACCGTTACCAGACATTGGAGCACATCGTGATCATCGTGACCGGAGCCAACGGGCAGCTTGGACGCCAGATCGTAAACCGGTTGCTGACGCGCCTGCCCGCCGACCAGGTCGGGGTCAGCGTCCGCGACCCCGGCAAGGCGCGCGCGCTCGCCGACCGGGGGGTACGCGTCCGGCAGGGCGACTTCACCGACGCCGCGAGCCTCGCCCACGCCTTCGCGGGCGCGTCCCAGGTGCTCCTCGTCTCCGTCGACAAGATGGGCGAGGACGCCGTGAAGCAGCACCAGGCTGCGATCGACGGGGCCGTCGCGGCGGGCGCCCGCCGCATCCTCTACACCAGCCAGATGGGCGCCGAGCGCGTCGTCGCGCTTCCAGGCCTGCCGCGACCACGCCGTGACCGAGGAGGCGCTGCGCGCCTGCGGCGTGCAGTTCACCGCGCTGCGCAACGGGTTCCACGCCGCGAGCGCGGCGCTGCTCCTGGGGCAGGCAGTGCGGTCGGGCGTCATCGCGCTCCCCGCGGACGGGCCGGTTTGCTGGACCGCGCACGCCGACCTCGCGGAGGCGGCCGCCGCGATCCTGGCCGACGAGGGCCGCTTTGACGGCCCCACGCCGCCACTCACCGCGGCCCGGGCGCTCGACTTCGCCGGCATCGCCGGCATCGTCGGCGAGATCACCGGCCGGACCATCGCCAGGACCACCGTCCCCGACGACGAGTTCCTCGGGCAGCTGACGGCGGGCGGCGTCCCCGCCGCCATGGCAGACCAGCTGCTCGGCATCTTCGCCGCCAGCCGGGCCGCGAGTTCTCGGCCGCCGACCCGACGCTGGCCACTCTCCTCGGCCGCGAGCCCACGCCGCTGAGCACGGCGCTTGCCGGGCTGCTGCCCGCCGCGTGAGCCACGACCACGCTGCTGTCCCCTAGGCCGGTCTGCCCGGGGAGCTCGCCCAGGGTCAGTTTCACGGTCAGCTCTTGCGTCCCGCGGATGAACGACAGGGTTAGCTCATCACCCGGGTGCGCGGCGGCGAGCACGCCGGCGAGGGCCTGGGTATCCGGCGTCGGGGTTCCGTCCGCCGCCCGGATGATGTCGCCGGGCCGCAGGCCCGCGTGGTCGGCGGGGCCGCCGCTCGTGACCGTCACGAGGCCGGTGCCGGCGGGCACGCCGTCCTGGCCGGTGACGGTGCCCACCTGGGCGCCGATCGCGGCCCGGTGCGAGTTGGTCACGCTGCCCGCCGTGATGAGCTGGCGAGCGATGTCGCGGGCCAGGTTGGCCGGGATGGCGAAGCCGATGCCCTGCACCTGGCCACCGCCCTGTCCGCCCGCGGCCGTGAGCGTGGGGATGCCGATCACCTCGCCCGCGGTCGTCACCAGGGCGCCGCCGCTATTGCCGGGGTTGATCGGGGCGCTGGTCTGGATCGCGTCCGGCAAGGTGGCGCCCGGACTGCCGCCGCTCGCGGGCTCGGCGACGACCCGGCCGGTCGCGGAGATGATTCCGCTGGTCACACTGCTGGACAGGCCGAGCGGGTTGCCAACCGCGAGGACGACGTCGCCCGCCTGGGCCTTGGCCGAGTCGCCGAACTTCGCCGGCTGCAGCCCGGACGGGTCCGCGACCCGGATCACGGCCAGGTCGTCGGGCGGGTAGCTGCCGACGAGACTCGCGGTCCGCGGCGCGGGGTCGCCGGGAACCTGGACCTTGAACTCGGTCGCGTCCCCCGCGACGTGGGCGTTCGTGACGATGTTCCCGGCCCGGTCGAGCACCACGCCCGACCCGAGACCCTCGCCGGTGCTGATCAGCACCACCGACGGCAGCACCTGGCGGACGACGTCCGCGTAGCTGGCCCGCGCGTCGCTGCCGGCCGCGGCCGGTCTGTCCGAACTCGCGGTCGCTGGCAATGGCACTGGTCGCGGCCGGGGCCGAGGCCGCGGTGGCCGCGCCGACGGCGACACCGCTTCCGCCGATCGCGGCCGCGGCCACCAGGGCGATGGCCGAGCGGCGGGCACGCTGCGTCATTTTCATTTTTGCTGGCTCCTTCTCGAGGCTGGCTGAGCACAGCTAATCCGCCGGCGGTGCAGGCATTGTGCCGTCGCTGTGGCGGCGATATGGAGACCGCGCCGACGGCACGGACAGGCTCAGGCGCGGTGACGCCGGCCGGGACCGGCCGCCGCGAAGGTGCCGCCGATCGGCCCGCTGGCTAGCGAACCCAGGACCGCAGGAACTTCCCGTTCTGCTCAGTGGCCGCGGCTGCCTCGGGGGTGCCGAGCAAGAGCTGGTAGACGTGGGGCAGGCCCGCGCCGATCTCCAAGGTGACGTCGACCCCGGCTTCGGCTGCCGCCGCGGCCAGGCGCTCGGAATCGCTGAGCAGCAGGTCGGCCGGGCCGACCTGGACGAGCAGCGGCGGCAGCCCGGCCAGTGAAAGGCTCGTGGTCGCTTCGGGTAACTATGAGGCTACCTCGCATGTGCCTCGCGCCCGTGGACGCCGGCAGACTCTTCAGGCCGGGCAGCCGGCGTCGACCCAGCGGCGGAAGAGCTCGACTCGCTCCTGCGGCCAAGGGCCGTCGCACGGCATCGACCCGTCCGCGACCCTCGCCAGGATCCCGTCGGCGTTGGCCCGCACGTCGCTGTAGGACGCGAGGTCGAACGCCCTGGACATCGAGGTGATGTCCTTCTCACGGAACAGCGGGCGGATATCGCGCTCGTAGCCGACTACTTCTTGTTCCATCCCGGCCTCCGGTCAGTGTCACAACACCCCTGCCTGTGTACCCGGAAGCACAGATCAACACACAGAGTAACAAGACAGGAAGGGTGAGGGTGAGGCGCGTCCCTTGTCCCTGGTCGCTGGCGGCCGTGAGCGTGCCGCCGTGCGCCGCCACGATCTCGGCGGCGACGGCCAGGCCAATGCCGCTGCCCGACGTCTGGGCGGCGGCCCGGCCGCGCCAGAAGCGGTCGAAGACGCGCGGCAGCTCGTCGGCCGGGATGCCGACGCCGTTATCGGCGACCTCGAGCACCGCGCTCGGGCCGTCCTGCCCGGTCCGGATCGTGCCGGTGCTGATGGTGCAATGCCGCCGGCCGGGGTGAACTTGAGCGCGTTGCCGAGCAGGTTAGTCACCACCTGGTGCATCCACCGCCCGTCGGCGACCACCGGCGCCGCGGCCAGCTCGCGGTCGAGCCCGACCTCCGCCGCCTCGAACCTGCGGGCCAGGCTGTCGGCCGCGGACCTGGCGATATCGGCGAGGTCGTGCCGTTCCCTGGTCAGCTGCAGGACCGCGGCGTCGGCGGCGGCCATCGTCTGCAGGTCGTCGACCATGCGGGCGAGCCGGAGCACCTCGTCGCGGAGCGACCCGAGCTCCTCCGGGTCCGGCTCGGTGACGCCGTCAAGGAGCGCCTCGTGCCCGGCCTGGAGCACGGCGACCGGCGTCCGCAGCTCATGGGCGACGCTCGCGACCAGGTCCCGGCGGATCTTGTCCTCACGGTCGAGCGTGTCCGCCATGTTGTCGAACGCGGCGGCGAGCTCACGCAACTCGGCGGGCGCCTTGATCTCGCCCGCGCGGGAGGACCGGTCGCCGCCGGCCATCGCGCGGGTCACCGAAATCAGCCGGGCGACGGGACGCGTGATCCGCCGGGACACCGCAAGGCCGGTGACGAGCGCGAGCAGCGCCGCCAGCCCGGCGGCGCCGGCGATGGCGCGCAGCAGCGCGGTGCGCAGCACCGCGTCCGCGGCGCCGAGGCCCGACCCGGTCAGGCCGACCAGCACCGAGCCCTCCTGGTGCCCGCTGACCACCACGGGCTCGCTGGCCGTGGCCTCCGCCGCCGTGAAGCCGCCGGTGGCCGCCACGGTACGGCCGCCGGCGTCCCGCACCTGAAGCTGCACGCCGGTTTGCCTGGCCACGTCAATGAGGGGCGCGAGGTCGGCGGCCACCCATCCCTGATGCTGCTGCCACGAGCTGCCCGCCGTCACGGCGAACGCGCCCGCCAGCTCCGTGCGCTGCTGGCTGGCCAGCGAGGACACGTCGGCCGCGGAGAATACCGCGGTGAGGGCGGCGATCAGCGCGACCGCCGCCAGCGCCACGCCGAGGAACGCGAGCGCCAGCCGTAGCCCCAGCGTGTTGCCGCGCCCCGGCGGTCGTTCACCGACGCCGCCGGGGGCGGCAGGCGGATCGGACGAGCCGGAGCGCGGCCGCGGTGACGAGGGGGCCTCAGTCATCGCGGGACAGCCCGAGCCGGTAGCCGCCGCCGAGCACGGTCAGGATGATCGCCGGGTTCCCCGGGTCCTCCTCGATCTTGCGGCGCAGGTTCTTCACGTGCGAGTCGACCGTGCGCTCGTACCCCTCGAACTCGTATCCCCGCACCTTGTTAATCAGCTCGAAACGGGAGTACACCCGCCCGGGAACCGTCGCCAGCGTGCCGAGTATCCCCCATTCCGTGGGCGTGAGCTGGGCTTCCGCGCCCCGCACGGTCACCGTCCGCCGGGGCTCGTCGATCACCAGCACGCCGCCGCCGTAACTGGCGACGCCGTGGGCCGCCGCGGCGGTCCCGCCCCGGCGCAGGATCGCCTGTACCCGCAGGACCAGCTCGCGCGGGCTAAACGGCTTGGTCACGTAGTCGTCCGCGCCGAGCTCGAGCCCGCGGATCCGGTCCTCCTCCGCCGCCTTCGCCGTCAGCATCAAGATGGGAACCGGTGACATCGCCCGCAGTTCCCTGGCCACCGTCTCGCCGGGCACGTCGGGCAGGCCGAGGTCCAGGACCACCAGGTCGGGCGCGGCGCCCGCCGCCATGGTGATCGCCTCCGCGCCCGAACCGGTGGAGAGCACCGTGAGTCCAGCGCGCTCCAGGTACGACCTGATGAAGTCCCGTAGCTTGCGCTCGTCTTCGACCACCAGCACCGTGGCTGCCATCACGCCCTGCCCTTCCTCATGGGGCCATCACCGCCGCATCGCGCTCCTCCACACCGTCACCATGACAACTACACCGGGCAGGCACTCGTCCGAGGTGGACTGAGACAGCACAGGGACCACTAGCACCGCAGCATAAGGCAGGGCTGATGACCGGAAGCGACCTCATCGTGCTGGCGCCATGGATCATCTTCGCCATCTGCCTCCTGGTGCTCTCTGCCCGCCTGCTCCGCGCGCGGCGGTCCGCCTCGCGGCCGCCGTCCGGCGGGCGGGAGGACGACCGCTGACACCGCAGAGGAGCGCAATGCGACGAGAAGACGACGGAGGGTTCGCGCCGCGATGGCGGACCATCCTTGAGGCGCGCTGGCGGATCCGGCTGCAGGAGGTAACGGAGCTGTCCGTGGCGTACCACGGGACCGCCACGGAGGGCCCCGCGGACCGCGACGCTCGCCGGCTGCTGCGCCGCGCCGTCGCCGCGCGCCAGCGGCTCGCCGAAACCGAGGACGCGCTCGGCCGGGTAGCGGCCGGGGCCTTCGGGCGATGCGAGCAGTGCGGCACCCAGATCACCGAGACGCTGCTGGTCGCCGCGCCGGAGACCAGGTACTGCACCCGATGCGCCGACTACGTCTACGGGCCAGTGGCGGCGCGCGTCCCCGCCGCGCGACGATGAGCGCGCTAGACAGCCTGCAAGTTGATTCGGCGGTCTCGTACCTCGTCGCCTTCCTGCTGCCGGCCCTTGACGCGGTCTTTCCCCTGGTGCCTAGCGAGACGGCGGTCATCGCGCTCGGCGTCGCCACCGCGGGGAGCACCGACCCGCGCATCGCGCTGCTCGTCGGCTTCGTGGCGGCGGGCGCCTTCGCCGGCGACAACCTCTGCTACCTGCTCGGCCGCCGCTTCGGTCCCGCCGTGCAGCGCCGGTTCTTCGCCAGCCAGAAGGGCATGAAGGCACGCGCGTGGGCGGAGCGGTCGCTCGACCGGTTCGGCCCGCAGCTCATCGTCGTCTGCCGCTTCATCCCCGGCGGCCGCACGGCGGTGACCCTCACCTGCGGGCTCACTGGCTATCCGCGCCGCCGCTTCGCCGCCGCGACCGCGGTGGCCGCCGTCATCTGGGCCCTCTACGCGTTCCTCATCGGCCGCGTCGGCGGCCATGCCTTCGCGGACAACCCGTGGGCCGGGCTCGTCGTGGCCTTCGGGGCCTCGATCGCCGTCAGCGCGGCGATCGAGGCCATCCGCCGCCTGTGGCGAGCCCGCCGGTCACGGGGTGACGCCGGACAGGTTGAGGCCGACCACGCCGGCGAGGATCAAGGCGATCGAGACGAGCTTCACGGTGGAGACCGCGTCGCCGAGGAAGATCATGCCGACCGCCGCCGCCCCCGCGGCGCCGATCCCGGTCCATACCGCGTAAGCGGGGCCGACATCAAGGTCGCGCAGGGCCACGGTCAGCAGCCCGAAGCTGGTCAGCGCCGATAGCGCGAAGCCCACGGTGGGCCACGGCACCCGCAGGCCGTCGCTGAGCTTCAGGCACACCGCGAACGCGGTCTCGAACAACCCGGCGGCAACAAGCGCCACCCATGCCATCTCTTCACCTCACGTCCGGTGTTCCGACTGTCCCCTCAGTAGTGCCACGCGGGCGGGGAGGCCCGGTGTGCGGGTCGTGCAGCCCCGATGGAGACCGTCTCCATCGGATCTCCACGCGGGCCCGACCGTCCCTGCATGACCGCCGGCGAGCCTGGACGGCGTGAACAACAGGGATAGGAAAGGAAGCTGCAATGCTAGGAAGCAGGGTGCGGCCGCTCGATCCGGTCAGCGCTGCGTGGAACACGGTCGCGCGCTTCGACGACTACGAAACCGCCCAGCGGGCCGTCGACCGGCTCTCCGACGACGGCTTCCCGGTCGAGCAGCTCGACATTGTCGGATCGGGGCTGCAGCTCGTCGAACGGGTGACGGGCCGCCTCACGCGGGGCCGCGCCGCGGGCGCGGGGGCGCTGAGCGGGCTGTGGGCGGGCCTGCTGTTCGGCATACTGATCGGGCTATTCACGTCCGGGCACTCCTTCCTTGCGGTCGCCGCGACCAGCGCCGCGCTCGGCGTCGCGTGGGGGGCCGTCTTCGGGTTCGTGGCGCACGCCAGCACCAAGGGCCAGCGCGACTTCAGCTCCGTGCGCCAGCTGGTCGCCACCCAGTACGACCTGGTCGCCCGCGGGGGCACCGTCGACCGCGCCCGGTCGATGCTGGACGACGCGGGGCTGCTGCCTTCGACGGCGGCGGCCCGCTGACCCGCCGGGCCAGGCGGCCGGACGGGGGCCAGCGTTGACGGTTCCGGTATGGGCGTGGGCCGCGTTCCTCGCCTTCGTGATCGCGATGCTGGCCCTGGACGTGTTCGTGCTGCATCGCAAGGCCCACGAGGTGTCGCTGCGGGAAGCCGGCGTCTGGAGTGCCGTCTGGATCGCCCTCGGGCTCGGCTTCGGGGGCCTGGTGTGGGCCTGGGCGGGCGGGGCAACCGCCCAGGCCTACCTGGCGGGGTACCTGATCGAGAAGAGCCTGTCGGTCGACAACATCTTCTTGTTCGCCGCGATCTTCTCCGCCTTCGCGATCCCGGCCCGCTACCAGCACCGGGTGCTCATGTTCGGCATCATCGGCGCGCTGCTGATGCGGGCCGGGTTCATCGCGGCGGGCATCACGCTGCTCGAGGCCATTCACCCGGTCATCTACGTCTTCGGCGCGGCGCTGCTCCTCGCCGCGGTCAACATGCTGCGCGGCGGGACCCACGCCCCGCCGGAGCAGTCGCGGGTGCTGCGGCTGCTCCGGCGGCGGCTCCCGGTCACCGACCGGCTGCACGGCCAGCGGTTCCTGTACCGCGACGACTCCCACGGCAAGGACCGGGGCCGCCTGCTGGTCACCCCGCTGCTGCTCGCCCTGGTGGTCGTCGAGACCACCGACGTCATCTTCGCCGTCGACTCGATCCCGGCGATCCTCGCGGTGACCACCGATCCCTTCGTGGTGTACACGTCCAACGTGTTCGCGCTGCTCGGCATGCGGGCGCTGTACTTCCTGCTCGCCGGGGCGGCGGGCAGGCTCCGCTACCTGCGGCCCGGCCTGGCCGTCATCCTCGGCGGCGTCGCGGTCAAGCTGCTGCTCGCCGACGTGTGGGAGTTCCCTGCCTGGTCGGCGCCCGCGTTCATCACCGTGGTGCTCGCGGCGGCCGCCGCCGCGTCAGCCCGCGACAACCGGCGCACGCGCCGCGACGCGGCCGACAGCGAGGCCCCGCGCGCCCGGCCAAAGGTTCAGGCGCGGACGTGACCAGGCGGGTCAGGGCAGCGGCTTGCCGCTGTCGTCGTAGTCCCTCCTGGCCTGGGCGACGTCCGCCAGGTGGCCGTCTGACCAGGTGACGAGCGACGCGAAGACGGGGGCGAGGCTGCGGCCGAGGTCGGTGATCTCGTATTCAACGCGCGGCGGGATCTCGGCGTGCATGGTGCGCGAGACGAGCCCGTCGCGCTCAAGCTGGCGCAGGCGCTGGGTCAGCACCTTCGCGGTGATGCCGTCGACGAGGTCCCGCAGGTCGCTGAAGCGCTGCCGGCCGCGCGCGTTCAGGTGCCACAAGATGGGCGTGGTCCAGCGGCTGAAGATGATGTCCACGACCGACGCGATGGGGCAGCCGGCGGCGGGCGGCCCCATTTCCTCCAGCGTGACCTGCATCACATGACATCCAGTTTCCTCTAGGTACCTACGATACAAAAGAAACTAGCGTGAGGCCGTCTTAGTTCCCGACTCTCCGGAGGAGACGACCTGTGGTCCACGCTGATCCGCCGGCATCCGCCGACGCGCTTGCCTCTTCAGACCTTAGGCAGCGGCCCGGGCAGCCACCAGTCCAGAGCCCGGGCGTCGCGCCCGGCGTACGGCGCCCCGGGCTGGTGCTCGCCTTCTTGAGCATCGCCCAGTTCATGGTGTTCCTCGACGTCAGCATCGTCAACGTCGCGCTGCCCTCGATCGAGCGCGGGCTGCGCATCTCCGAGGCGAACCTGCCCTACGTCGTGACGCTGTACGGCACGGCCCTGGGCGGGTTCCTGCTGCTCGGATCCCGCCTGGCCGACACCTTCGGACGGCGCCGGATGCTGCGCGCCGGGCTCGCCCTGTTCGGGGCGGCGTCCCTGGCCAGCGGGCTCGCGCAGGGCCAGGCGCTGCTGTTCGCCGCGCGCGGCGCGCAAGGGCTCGGCTCCGCCCTGATCGCCCCGGCCGCACTGTCCATCCTCACCACGACGTTCACCGGTGGTGCCGCGCGCGCACGGGCACTCGGCGTGTGGGGCGCCCTCACCGGGCTCGCCTCCGTTGCCGGCGTGATCCTCGGCGGCGTGCTGACCGACGGCCCCGGCTGGCGGTGGATCTTCTTCATCAACGTCCCCGTCGCGGTGATCGCGGCGGGCACCGCCGCCCGGGTCCTGCCGGAAAGCAGGGGCGGCCACCGCCGGTTCGACGTCGGCGGCGCCGTGGCGCTGACCGCGGGCCTGCTGGCGTTGATCTACGGGCTCGACGACGCGATCGGCCGCGGCTGGGACAGCGCGATGGTGATCACCAGCCTGGCCGCCGCCGCCGTCTTCCTCGCCGCGTTCGCCGCCATCGAGCGGCGGGCGGCGGCGCCCCTGGTGCCGTTCGCGATCTTCAGGTCGCCGACGCTGCGGTACGCCAATGTCGCCACCGTCTTCATGCTGGGCGCGGTCGTCACGCTGTTCTTCTTCAGCAGCCTGTTCATGCAGCAAGTCCTCGGCTACAGCCCGCTGCGAACCGGGCTCGCGTACGTGCCGATCGCCGTCATCGTCGCCGTCGGGGCCGGGATCGCGTCGAACGCCGTCGCCCGGGTGCCCGCCAGGGCCCTGCTGGCCATCGGGCTCCTGCTCGTCGCGGGTGGCCTGGTGCTGATGGCCCTGGTGCCCGCCGGCGCCAGCTACCCGGCGCGGATCCTGCCGCCTTTCCTGATGATCGGGCTCGGGATGGGCCTGTCCTTCGTCCCGTTGCAGATCGCCGCGCAGGCGGGCGTGCCCGCCGAGCGGGCCGGCCTGGCCGCCGGGCTGATCAACACCAGCCAGGAGGCGGGCGGCGCGCTCGGGGTAGCGGTCGCGGCGACGTTCGCCTTCCGCCGGGCCGCGTCGCTGACCGTCGCCGCCCATGGCAGACCGCAGCTGATCGAGGCGGCCAGGGTCGCCGTGTTCCACGACGGCTTCGCCGCGGGCGCGGCCTTCGCGGGCATCGCGCTGCTGATCTCGGTGACGCTGCTGCCGCCGGCGCCACGGGCCGATGGCCGGGCGGGTGCCTGACGGCGAGGCGGCGAGGCGCACGGTCAGCCCGGCGTGCTGCAGCAGGAGAGCCAGCCACGGCTGCGCGCCAGCTGACCGCGGATTCGCGGGATCGGTCCGCGCCCCTCGGCCGGGTTAATCGCAGTATGCTACCCGGTGCGCTACTTCAGCTGGCTGCCGTGATGGCGTAATCTGTGCGAAGCGCTTCGACTGGTGGGGGAACTCCGGGAGGTATGGGATGGCGACGCTTGCCGACGTGGCCAGGCACGCTGGGGTCGCCGCCAGCACCGTGTCCTACGTGCTCAGCGGCAAGCGCCCGGTGTCCGAGGAGACCAGGGAGCGGGTAGCGCAGAGCATCAAGCTGCTCGGGTACCAGCCGCACGCCGGCGCCCGGGCGCTGGCCAGCGCGAAGTCCAACGTCCTCGCGCTCGTCATCCCCCTTGGCCGGGACCTGTACGTGCCGGTCATGATGGACATCGCGATCGCGGTGACGACGATGGCCAGGCGGTTCGGCTACGACGTGCTGCTGCTGACCAACGACGAGGGACCCGAGGGGATCAGGCGGGTCGCGACGAGCGCGCGGGCGGACGCGGTGATCCTCACCGACGTCGGGATGGAAGACGAGCGCATCGCCATGGTCAGGCAGACCGGCGTTGACGCGGTGCTCATCGGGGTGCCCGCCGACCCGGCCGGGCTGGACTGCGTCGACCTCGACTTCGCGCAGGCGGGCCGCCTGTGCGTTGAGCACCTGGCCGGGCTCGGGCACCGCGAGGTGGCGTTCATCGGCGAGGCGGAGGGGATCTACCAGCGGCATGTCGGGTTCGCCGAGCGCACGCTGCGCGGAATACGCGCCGCCGCCGCCGAGGCCGGGATGAGCCTGGTGCACCGGCCGTGCGGCGGCAGCTACGAGGCCGCGGCGGGCGTGCTGGCCAGGATCCTGGAGGAGCGGCCCCGTACCACCGGCCTGATCGTGCAGAACGAGGCGGTCATCCCGCCGCTGCTCAGCCTGCTGCGCACCACCGGCCGGATCGTTCCCGAGGACGTGTCGATCGTCGCGGTGTGCCCCGACCAGATCGCGGAGCAGACATCGCCCCGGCTCACCTCCGTGAACTTGCCGGCCGCTGAGCTTGGCGCGCGCGCCGTGGATCTGCTCATGAGCCGGCTGGCCGACGGCGGCGCGGGAGAGGTCGTGCTGATCCCGCCGACGCTGCGGGTCCGCGGCAGCACCGGGCCCGCGTCCGCCGGCGCGCCGGCCGGGGAGCTCGGCTGACGGTCGGCTCGGCTGACGGTCGGCTGCGGCGGGAATCGTCATCGATGCGATTCCGTAGCCTAATTTACTGGGTTAACACTCTTGCAACGTGCGCTGTGCTGGCTTAGTCTCCACGTCATAGCGAAGCGCTTCGACTGGACGCCCCTCAACGTTCGAGAGGATTCCCATGCCGAGAAAATCAGCGGGCCTGCTCATCGCGGCCCTCGTAGCCCTAGCGGGCAGCCTTGCCGCCTGCGGCAGCAGTGGCGGCGGCGGCACCGCGTCGTCGTCGTCGAAAGTACTCAAGGTCTGGTGGTACGAGGGCCCGGGAAGCGCCTACCAGATCGCCTGGGACCAGGCCATCTCCGACTTCAAGAAGCAGCACCCCGGCGTGACGGTGCAGTTCTCGCTGAAGAGCTTCAACCAGATGCAGCAAAACGCCTCGATGATCCTTAACTCCTCCGACGTCCCCGACGTCATGGAGTACAACAAGGGCGACGCCACCACCGGCCTGCTGTCCAAGCAGGGCCTGCTCACCGACCTCACGCCGGAGGCGACCAAGTACGGCTGGGACAAGCTGCTCGGCCCCGACCTGCAGGTCACCGCCAAGTACAGCCCCAAGGGCGTGATGGGCTCGGGCGAGTGGTACGGCGTCTCCGACTACGCCGAGTACCTGACCGTCTACTACAACAAGGACATGTTCGCGAAGTACGGCCTGTCCGTGCCGACCACGATGGCGCAGCTCACGGCGACATGGGCAAGTTCGTGAAGGACGGCATCACCCCCTTCGCGAACGCGGGCGACGACTACCTCGCGATGCAGTACCTCTACGAGATGGAGCTGAGCCAGTCCACCCCGCAGCAGGTGCAGAACTACGAGCGGTACACCGGCGCGGTGGACTTCCACGACGCGGCCTGGACCAACGCGGTGAACACCTTCCAGGACTGGGTGAAGAAGGGCTACATCGCCAAGAACTCGGTCGGCCTGACCTCCACCCAGGCGGGCAACGACTTCGAGACCGGCAAGAACCCGATGATGATGTCCGGCAGCTGGTGGGCGGGCACGTTCGAGAGCGACATCAAGAACTTCAGCTGGGGCTCGTTCCTGTGGCCGGGCAACACGCTCAACGCGGGCTCCGGCGGCAACCTGTTCGTGGTGCCGAAGAACGCCGCGAACAAGCAGCTCGCCTACGACTTCATCAACGACACGCTCCAGCCCGACGTGCAGAAGCTGCTTGCCAACAACGGCGCGGTGCCGGTCACGGCCAGCACCGCCGGCGTGACCAACCCGCTCAACGTCCAGCTCATCCAGAATTTCCAGACCCTGGCGAACGACAACGGGCTGGCCTACTACCCCGACTGGCCGACCCCCAGCTTCTACAACACCCTGCTCGCGCAGACCCAGGACCTGATGAACGGGGCGAGCGGGAACGGGGTGCTGAGCACGCTGCAGACCGACTACGACCAGTACGTCTCCAGCCTTGGCTGATCCTGTGCCTGCGGACAACGCGACCGCAGTCGCAGCGCGACGGAGGTCCGGCCCGCGGGCCCGCGACAGCGGGACCCGCGGCGCCGGATCCGGCGCCGGGGCGCGCACCGCCGCCTACCTGACCTACCTGCTGCCGGCGGCGGTGCTGTTCACCATCGTGATCGCGATCCCGCTGGTGATGAACGTGTACACCAGCTTCACCAACTGGACCGGGGTCGGGCCACGGCAGTGGGCCGGCCTCGCGAACTACCGGCAGCTCATCCACGACTCGGAGTTCTGGGCGTCGATGTGGCACAGCCTGGCGCTTGTCGCCGCGATGGCGGTCATCCCGACCGTGGTCGGCCTGCTGGTCGCCGCCGCCCTGTTCGACGTGATCGCCAAGCGGTTCAGCCCGCGGACGGCGAGCATCCTGCGCGCGTGCATCTACCTGCCGCAGGTGCTGCCGATCATCGTGGCCGCGATCGTCTGGGGCTGGATCCTCGACCCGCAGTACGGCGCGCTGAACGTCGCGCTCCGCGACGTCGGCCTCGGCTTCCTCGCGCACGACCTGCTCGGTGACCCGAACACCGCGCTGCTGACCGTGATGGCGGTGCTGATCTGGTTCCAGCTCGGCTACCCGGTGGTGATCTTCATGGCGGCGTTGCAGCGGACCGACCCGGCGCTCGGCGAGGCGGCCGAGATCGACGGCGCGACGTGGCGGCAGCGGCTGTGGCGGGTCACCGTGCCGCAGATCCGGCCGGAGATCTACGTCGTGCTGCTGACCTGCACCGTCGCGTCACTGCGGGCGTTCGGCTGGATCTACGCGCTGACCACCGGCGGTCCCGGCGTGGCGACCCAGGTGCCGTCGTACTACTCGTACCAGAGCTTCTTCACCAACCTCGACGTCGGTTACGGCTCCGCGATCGCGACCGTGATGACGCTGATCATCCTGGCGGTGTCCGTGATGTTCCTCTGGCTGCAGCGCAGGCACGCCCTATGAGCGAGCTTGCGAGCGAATCGGCAAGTACAGTGCGTCCGCGAATGCGGACTCCGAGCGCCAGCGAGGTGGCCTCATGAGCGCCACGCTGACCCGCACCCGGACAGCCGGCGGCAAGGCGGCACGGGGCAAGCTGGCGCGCCACCGGCTGGCCAAACGCAGGGGCCCGGCCGCCTGGCTGACGCTGACCGCGGTGGTCGTCGTCGCCGTCGTCATCCTGATCCCGTTCGCGCTGATCGCGCTTAACGCGTTCAAGCCGCCGGCGCAGTACTCCGCGCACGGGCCGCTGAGCTTCCCCGACGGCTTCTACACCGGGGGGATCTCGACCTTCTGGGACACCGCCGACTTCGGCCGCGCGCTGTGGAACAGCATCCTGATCAGCGGCTCGGTCTGCGTCCTGGCGGTGCTGCTGTCGATACTGAACGCCTACGCCCTCGGGATCGGGCGGGTGAAGGGCCGGACCTGGATCCTCGGCGCGTTCCTGATCGCGAACTTCCTGCCGCAGGAAGGCCTGGTCTACCCGCTGTACGACCTGGCGAAGGAGTTCGGCCTCTACGACACCCAGCTGTCCGTCATCATCATCTTCACCGTCATCCAGGCGGCGTTCGGCACCTACCTGCTGTCGTCGGTGCTGAGCACGTTCCCGAGCGAGCTGCTCGAGGCGGCACGGATGGACGGGGCGGGACGGGCCCGCATCCTGTGGCGGGTCGTCGTGCCGGTCAGCCGGCCCACGCTGGGCGTCCTGCTCGTGTTCTTCTTCATCTGGACCTGGAACGAGTTCTTCCTGCCGCTGGTCTTCCTGGTCTCGAACCAGAACCAGACCGTGCCCGTCGCGCTCGGCACGCTGCAGGGCCAGCACATCATGAACCCGCTCACTACCAGCGGCGCGGCACTGCTCGGGGTGTTCCCCACCATCATCTTCTTCCTTATCTTCCAGCGGACGCTGACCCGCGGCGTCACCGTCGGTGCCATCAGGTAACCAGGACAGGAAAGGCAGACTCCCCGCATGAAGTTCACCGATGGCCGCTGGATGCTGCGTCCCGGCGTTGAGGCGTTCCACCCGGTCGAGGTGCTCGACGCCGAGACCGGCCCGGGCACGCTCACCGTCCGGGCCGCGGTCCGTCGGATCAGGCACCGCGGCGACCTGCTCAAGGGGCCGATGATCACGCTCACGCTGACCGCGCCCGCCCCGGACGTGATCGCCGTGAGCATCACCCACCTCACCGGGCAGGTGCACCGCCCGCCCGCGTTCGCGCTGGAGGAGACCGCGTCCGGTGAAAACGACGGGTCGACGACGGCACGGTCCTTCCGCGACGGCGAGTGGGCGGTGCTCACCTCGGGCGCGCTGACCGCGCGGGTCCGGGGCGGCGCGGACTGGCGGCTGGAGTTCCTGGCGGGCGGCCGGCTGCTGACCGCCAGCGAGGCGGGCGCCGCGGCGATCGTGACCACCGCCGACGACGCCCGCTACCCGGACGGCAGGCACTACATGCGCGAGCAGCTCAGCCTCGGCCCGGGCGCCGCCGTGTACGGCCTCGGCGAGCGGTTCGGGCCGCTGGTCAAGAACGGCCAGGTCGTCGACATCTGGAACGCCGACGGCGGTACCGGCAGCGAGCAGGCGTACAAGAACGTCCCGTTCTGCGTGACCAACGCCGGCTACGGCGTGTTCGTCAACGACCCGGGCCGGGTGTCGTTCGAGGTCGACTCCGAGGCGGTCTCCCGGCTGCAGTTCAGCGTGCCCGGGCAGTCGCTGGAGTACCTGGTCATCTACGGGCCGGAGCCGAAGGCCGTCCTGCGCAACTACACCGCGCTGACCGGGCGGCCGCCCGCGCTGCCCGCCTGGTCGTTCGGCCTGTGGCTGTCCACTTCGTTCACCACGTCCTACGACGAGGCCACGGTCACGAGCTTCATCGACGGCATGGCCGAGCGCGGGCTGCCGCTTTCCGTCTTCCACTTCGACACGTTCTGGATGCGCGAGTTCCACTGGTGCGACTTCGAGTGGGACCCGCGGACGTTCCCCGACCCGGCGGGCATGCTGGCCCGGCTCAAGGCCCGGGGCCTGCGGATCTGCGTCTGGATCAACCCCTACATCGCGCAGCAGTCGGCGCTGTTCGACGAGGGCAAGGCGCAGGGCTACCTGCTGCGGCGGCCGTCCGGCGACGTCTGGCAGACCGACCAGTGGCAGCCGGGAATGGCCGTGGTCGACTTCACCAACCCGGCGGCGCGTGACTGGTACGCGGCCAAGCTCGACGCGCTGCTCGCCATGGGCGTCGACTGCTTCAAGTCGGACTTCGGCGAGCGGATCCCGGTCGACGACGTCGAGTACTTCGACGGCTCGGACCCGGCGCGGATGCGCAACTACTACACCTACCTGTACAACCAGACCGTCTTCGAGCTGCTGCGCAAGCGCCGCGGCGACGGCGAGGCGGTGCTGTTCGCCCGCTCGGCCACCGTGGGCTCGCAGCGGTTCCCCGTGCACTGGGGCGGCGACTGCGACGCGACGTTCGCGGCGATGGCGCAGATGCTGCGCGGTGGCCTGTCGCTCGGCCTGTCCGGGTTCGGCTACTGGAGCCACGACATCGGCGGCTTCGAGGGAACGCCGGACGCCGCGGTGTACAAGCGGTGGATCGCGTTCGGCCTGCTGTCCTCCCACAGCCGCCTGCACGGCAGCGGCTCCTACCGGGTGCCGTGGCTGTTCGATGAGGAGGCGGTGGACGTGCTGCGCACGTTCACCAGGCTCAAGCTGCGGCTCATGCCGTACCTGCTCGGCGCCGGCCGGCCAGGCGACCGCGGAGGGGATCCCCATGATGCGGGCGATGGCCCTGGAGTTCCCCGGCGACCCCAACTGCACGCACCTGGACCGCCAGTACATGCTCGGCGACGACCTGCTCGTGGCGCCGGTCCTGTCGGCCGACGGTGAGGTGTCGTATTACGTGCCGGACGGCACGTGGACGCACTTCCTGACCGGAGAGCAGGTCACCGGCCCGCGCTGGGTCACCGAGCGGCACGGGTTCCTGAGCGTGCCGCTGCTCGTGCGGCCGGGTGCGGTCATCCCGGTGGGCGCCGTCGAGGACCGGCCGGACTACGACTACGCGGACGGCGTGACGCTGCGCTTGTACGAGATTCCCGACGGGGCCCGGGTGACGACGGTCATCGCGCCCGGCGACCGGGAGTTCGTCACCACCCGGACGGGGAACGTGGTCCGGGTCGAGGCCGTCGCTGACGGCAGCACTGGAGGCGACTGGCAGGTCTGGCACGCCGGGCGGGTTATCCGCGGCCAGGGCGGCGCGGCCGAGTTCATGGTGTTACGACAGGCTCAAGGCCGTGATCCCGAACGATCGCGGCTGACTCCCGCCGGCTCACCGGCTGCTGCGGGCCGCGGCGACGAGGTCGCCGTGCCGCCGTCAGCCGAGCCAGTGGGCCGGCGGCGGGTTCCCGGCACCGGAGGTCCAGCCGATGTGGCCGTCGGGACGAATGAGCACGGAGCGGACGCCGGCCCACGCCGGGTGATCGGCGGCGAGCTCCGCGGTCACGACGTCAAGGCGGCCATCGCCCGGGCCTTCGGCGAAGCTTGGCGGGGCGGCCTCCGCGGGCCCGAGGTTGAGCAGGACGAACCGCGCCGCGTGGAGCAGTCCGAAGGTGGTGGCGGCGGGGGTGCCACGCAGGTCAAGGTCGGGCATCCGCCAGCCGACGGCGGGCCCGCCGCCCGCTCCGAGCCCGGCGGACGGGTAGCGGACGCCCAGGCCCGACAGGCGGACGGCCAGCTCCCGGCGCAGGGACGCGTGCCCGGCGAGAAGCGCGCCGAACCGCTCACGCAGCGCGACACCCTCCCGGCTCGGGTTGGCGATCAGCCCGCACTGGGCGAGCGAGTCGTCGATCACGTCGAGGCCGACGGGATACCGTTCGCCGTGATAGCTGTCCAGCAGGCCGGGTGGCGCCCAGCCGCGCACCTCCGCGGCCAGCTTCCACCCCAGGTTGGTGGCGTCCTGCAGGCCGAGGTTGAGGCCCTGGCCCCCGGCCGGGAAGTGGACGTGCGCGGCGTCCCCGGCCAGCAGCACGCGGCCGGCCCGGTAGCGGGCCGCCTGCCTGGCCGCGTTGCCGACCCGGCTCAGCCACGCGTCCGGGGTCTCCCGCATGCCGAAGTCCGTTCCCGCCAGGCGCAGCGTGCTCGCCCGCAGTTCGCCGAACGTCACCGGCCCGTCGGCCAGGTCGAACATGGTCGCGTGGTCGATGGTGGCCACCCGGTGCCGTCCGCCGCCGATCGCCACCAGGTAGAGCGACCCGCCCGGCTCGTTGAGGGTGAGCGCCGGGCCCGGCGGCGGGTCGGTCAGTTCCACGTCGCCGAGGATCGTCCGCCAGGTGTCCGGGGTTCCCTCGAAGCCGATCCCGGCCGCGACGCGGACCACGCTCCCGGCGCCGTCGCAGCCCACCGCGTAGGCGGCGTGGAAGGCGGCCGGCCCCGCTGGCGTGCTCACGTCGAGGTGGACGCCGGCCTCGTCCTGCCGCAGGCCGGTAACGGCGTGCTCTCTGAGGTAGGGCACGCCGAGTTCGGCCAGGTGCTCCTCGAGCAGTTCTTCGGTGCGCCGTTGGGGCAGGAACAGCGTGTAGGGGTACCGGGTGTCGAGGAACGAGAAGTCCAGCCGGCTTTTCAGCAGGGCGAAGTGCGAGGACGGCACCGGGGTGCCCTCGGCCAGCCAGCGGTCGGCGATCCCGCGCATCGCGAACTGCTCGATGGTCCGCGGGTAGATCGTCATCGCCTTGGAGTGCGGCGCGCGGACCGCGCGCCGTTCCAGGACTACCGGCCTCACCCCGCCGCGGTGCAGTTCGGCCCCGAGCCACATGCCCACCGGGCCGCCGCCGACGACGGCGACGTCGCAGTCATAAGCGCTCATCCGAGGTATGACCAGTCGAAGGCGGCCGTGGCCGGGTCGCCGGAGTCCGCCTCGACTAGACCACTGTGCTCAATAAGACCACCGTGCCGCAGCGCGTCGACCGCGGCGGCCAGGGCCGCTGGCCCCGGCCGCAGGTCCCGCGGGATAACGCCGTCGGCTGTCAGGGCCTGACAGGCGCGCAGCGCGTAGCGCGGCTCGATCGAGGTGCGCTCGGCGGCGATGGCCGCTGCCTCCTCCGTGTGGCCGCGGAACCATTCCGTCGCCTCGGCAAGCGCTTGCAGGAAATGAGTCACCACCTGCCGTTCGGACGAATCCCGGTTGACGCAGGCGGCGTTCAGTGCGAATTCCTCGGTCACTGGCCCGAGGTTCGTGAAGCCCGCGTCGGTGGCGATCTCGTCGTACGGGATCATCTGCAGCGCCGCGTCGATCGTCCCGGCCTGGAGCGCCTTCCACCGTTCGACGTGGGAGCCCTCGAGCGCGAAGTCGTAGTCGTCCGGATAGCGCAGCCCGTGCGCCGCCAGCATCGCTTCCGCGACGTGACGGGTTCCCTCGGTCAGCGATGACGTCCCGATCCGGCCGCCGCGCAGGTCGCTGAACGCGCGGTGCGCGGGGAGCGCGATCATCGACAGCGGCGGGCGGTCGATGAGGCCCGCCACCACCCGGAGCGGGCCGCCGGCGGCCGCGTCCGCGATGCTGCCCTCCGGCGCGGTCAGGGCGATGTCCACCTCGCCGTTCCGCAGCGCGCCCGTCACCCCGTGGGTGGTTCCGAGTATCCGTTCGGTGGCGTGCAGCCCGCGGGCCGCGAGGAACCCGCGCCGCTGCGCCACCCACAGCGGGACGTTGACATAGGCGGGGGCGACGACGCCGACCGTGATGTCCCTCATGGACGGATCATCCCAGATACCCGTCCGGGCGGACACGCACGTCCACCAGGACGCACTCCCCCGCGCGGGCGGCCGCGGCCGCCTCGCCGAGCGCGCCGGTCAGCGCGGACCGCTCGGCCACCGGGCCGGCCGCGCGGAGACCGAGCGAGCGCGCGAACGCCGACAGGTCCGGCTCCGGGCCCGAGATGGCCTGCCCGATCCAGGAGTTCTTGGCGGGCCGCCCCCGCTGGGCGGCCATGCGCTCCTGGTGGACCACGTCGTTGAAGAAGGCGGAGTTGTTGGCCACCACGATCAGCAGCGGCACCCGGTAATGCGCCGCCGTCCAGAGCGCGGTCCCGCCCATCAGGAAGTCACCGTCGCCGAGGACCGCGACCGGCAGCCGGCCGCTGCCCTCGAGCGCGATGGCGGCGCCCACCGCCATGCCCGGCCCCGAGCCGATGCCCGCTCCGCCGTCCATGCCGAGGTAGTCCAGCGGGTGGCCGACCTCAAGGTCGGCGCCGTCCCAGCCGAGCGGTACTCGCACCAGGCAGGCGGGCGAGCCCGCGAGGGCGGTGCGCAGCGCCCCGGCGAGGTCACGCATGAAGATGCCGGGGCCCTCGCGGGTGGCGGCCGCGGCCGCACCGCGCTGGTCCGGCCATTTCGCCGGCCGCGTCGGCCCGTCCGCTTCGAGCAGCGCCCGCACCAGCAGGTCGGGGTCGGCGGGCACGGACCGGTCGACCGGCTCGCGCCCGAAGGAATCCTTGGACCAGCCGTTGTGCAGCGCGGAGTCCGGCGTGCAGGAGATGATCCGCGCCGCTGCCTGGTAACCGTGGCCGGCCGCCGCGGACAGCGTCCCGGCCAGGTCGACCCAGTCGAGGCTCAGGATCAGGTCGGCGGCGCCGATCAGCCGGGCGGACGCTTCCGGAAGGAAGATGCCGGGCGGGCTCGGATGGAGCCGGTGCCTGGTCGGGAACGCCGCTCCGGCCTTGAGGTCGGAGATCACCAGCGCCCCGTACCGCTCCGCGAGGGCGATGCGCCGGTCCCAGTCCCCCTCATCGCGGCTGACCCGGCCGAGCAGGAACAACGGACGGCGCGCTTCGGCCAGCAGGTCCAGCGTGGCCTTGACCGCGGCCGCGTCGGGCCCGTGCGACCGCGGCGACCGGTCGCGGTGCACGTCAGGGATCACCGGCGGCGCGGGCAGCGGCTGTTCCTGCAGGCTCACGTCGAGGCAGACGTAGGTAGGCGCGGACGGTGCCGCCCGGGTGGCCGAGTACGCGCGGGCGAGCGACTCCAGGGCCGCCTCGACCGAGGCGGGCTGGTCATCCCACTTGACGTAGGGCCGGATCAGCGCGCCCTGGTCGGCCGAGGTGTGAATCCAGTCGATCCACGGCCGCCGCCGCGCCGCGTCGACCGGGCCGGTAGCGCCGATGATCAGCATCGGAACGCGGTCGCAGTAGGCGTTGTAGATGGCCATGCTCGCGTGCATCAGGCCGACGTTGCTGTGCACCGCGACGGCCATCGGGGCGCCGGCCACCTTCGCGTAGCCGTGCGCGACCGCGACCGCATGCTCCTCGTGCAGGCAGACGAGCAGCTGCGGATCGCGGTTGCCGTTGTAGTTCACCAGGCTGTCGTGCAGCCCGCGGTAGCTCGAGCCGGGGACGAGCGCGACGTAGCGAAGGCCGAGACGGCGCAGCAGCTCGGCGAGCGCGTCGCTGCCCCACTCGATTGCGGCGGCGCCGCGCTCGACGCCTTCGGGATCTTCCGCCCGCATCCGCACCTCCGTCCAGGCGCGAGCCGGGTGGTCTCAGCATCAGGCAAGGGCGTCGCCAACCGCGCTCCCCGACTGCCGGCTGCTGAGGTACCGGTCCGCGGCGTGGGGTTCGTCGCCATTGTCCACCAGGCGGTCGGTCACGCGCTGGCCCGGCCTGGTGCCGGGGAACAGCGGCGCCAGGTCCTTGCGCAAGGCGACCAGGTCGTCCGGGTCGGCGACATTCACCCAGGCGGCTACCTCACCCGGCCAGGTCCCGGCACCGTCTGCTGGGGCCGGGGTGAGCTTGTCGAAGACCACGTTCGGGATACCGAGCGGGGAGCCGAGGGTCACCAGCAACTTCACCGCGGCGGGACGGTCATGGCACAGGTACTCGTAGGCGACCACCGACCCGAGCGAATGGCCAATCAGCACGACCGTGTCGTCGGTGACCAGTTCCCGCACCCGCGCAAGCACGTCTCGCTTGACCGCGGCGTCGCCGAGAAAGGCCGTCACCTGCTTCAGGTTCCCGATGAAAGCACGCTGGGCGACGCGGGCGAAGGCAGGGCGGCGCGCCAGCCCGGCCAGCATGACCTGGACTGCCGCCCGTCCCGGGGCCATCGCCCCTTCGGGGCCGTCGAGGGAGGGATCCTGGGCCGCCGCGGCGGCGTAAGAGCGCCGTCAGCAGGTCCCGTTCCGCGCCCGGCCGTACATCGGCGGCGGAATAGGGAGGATCGTTCGCGGCCATCGATCCAGGCGGGCGGAACAAGTCGCCGAAGAACGCGACCCGGACATCGGCGGGCTCAAGCCCCTCCGCCGTCGGCCGGCGACCAGCCGCCGCCAGCCCGTCGCGCACTCCGTCGTACCACGCGCTCCCCAGCTGGTAACCGCCCCGGAATTGCTGGGCAATGCCATGAATCCCGACGACGCCCGCCATGAGAAGGTTCTAGCACATCGGAGACATCGCACCTGGGCTAGCCAGCCGGGTATTCAACGATATTCTCGGGTGAAGTTCCGCGCCGAGGGGATGGGGGTGGCCCGGTGACGAACTCGGCCGACGCTCCGGCCGATCCTCCCCGCGCGTTGCTCGCGGCCGGGACCGCGGTCTATGACGCTTCCGAATTCGCGCCCTTGTCCGAAGTCCCAACCGCACTTACCGCCGTGGTGGACACTTTGACCAGGCTGGGGTTCTCCCCAGTGACCGGCCCTCCCGGGTACCGGCTTAATCCCGGTCTCGATGACCTGCGCGCGGACGTCCGGCGGTCCGCGTCCGCGGCTCCCGTCGTCGTCATTTACCTCATTGGCCACGGAACCCTTCCAGAACGGGACGCTTTCTACCTGCTGACCCGTCAGTCGCGGCCGGCGGATCTCATCGGCACCGCTTTGCCGGGCCGGCGACCTGCTGAGGCTGCTGACCCGCCGTCAGGACAATGGCGACCTCGTGGAAGAACAGCCGCTTGTGCTGTTGGTGCTTGACTGCTGCTTTTCTGGCACCGCGGGAATGGAGCTGCTCGGCGATAGCCTGCGCGGTATCGGTAATCCCAATATCTGGGTGATTGCCAGCGCCGGGGCGCTTGAGTACGCGCGACAGGGTATTTTTTCCCGGTCCTTTCGCGATGCGCTCGAGCATCCGGCAACAGGCGCTTCCGCGTCTTTCCTGAGCCTCGACTCGATCATGCAGGCCGTCAACAGCGCGCAGGCCGGCGGCGGGGGCAGCAGGCGCGGGTCTTCCCGCCGGCTCAGCGGGTTCACCGGCATTCCGCCGTTCTTTCCCAATCCGTATCATCGTCCCGGCCTGGCCGGGCTCACCGTGGCCGAGCAGCACTGGCTGTCCCGGTTGCGCGCGGCCCCGGAAGAATCGACGACCGGCTTCTACCTGACCGGAAGGGACGGAAGGGTCAGGGCCGCCACCGACCTGGCGGCCTGGATCACCGACCCTGGCCGGGCGGGAATGGCGGTCGTGACCGGCAGTCCCGGCGCGGGCAAGTCGGCGTTGCTCGCCCTGCTCGCCTTCCTGGCCCAGGACTCCAAGCGCACCGACCTGCTGCGGTCCGCTGAGCCCGCCTCGTTGATCCGGCAGGCCGCCGACCACCTCCCGCCCGACACGCCACTCGTCGCCGTCCACGCGCGCGGTCTCAATACCGACCAGGTAGCCGGCGAGATCGCACGGGCCCTGCGGCGAGGGCCGGAGACCGCCGCCTCGCTGCTCGAGGATCTCGATCAGCGCCCCGCCGCCGGGCGGCAAGTCGTGATCGTCGACGCGGTCGACGAGGCTCCCTCGCCGGCGGCGATGCTCGGCGGGTTCCTGCTCCCGCTGGCGCGGCAGCCCGGGCTGAGCATCGTCGTGGGAACCCGGCGTCACCTGCTGACCGATGTCAGGCAGGCCGACCTGGTCATCGACCTGGACAGCGAGGCGTACCGCGACCCGCTCGCGCTCGCCGACTACATTTACCGGCTGCTCACCGCGGCGGAAGAGCCGAACGTGAGCACGCCGTACCAAACGACCCAGGCCGCAGCCGGCCAGGAGGCTCAGGAGGCCCGGGCGGTGGCGCGAGCCATCGCGAAGCGGGCGACGTCACGCGACGGGCGATCGGAGTCGTTCCTCATCGGGCGGCTGCTGGCCCTTTCCGTGCGCGCTCGCGCGGAAATGGTCGACATTACGAGCCCGGAATGGCAGTCGGAGCTGCCCGCGAGCGTGGCCGAGGCGTTCGAGGAAGACCTGGGCCGGCTGGGCAGCCAGGCCGGCGTTGCGCGCGCCCTGCTGCGCGCCCTGGCCTGGGCGAAGGGGCCCGGGCTGCCGTGGGAGTACGTCTGGGCCAGGGTGGCCACGGAGCTGGCGCGGGCCGCCCGGCGGCCCGCGGTCCGATTCGGTTAGTGATGAGGACGTGCGCTGGCTGCTGCGCAAGGCCGGCGCCTACGTCGTCGAGGACCTTGGCCCCGGGGAAGGTCGGTATACCGGCTCTTTCATGACCTGCTCGCCACCCACCTGCGCGACGCTCCCGAGCCAGGGCACCCCGCCCGGACCGCCCCCTCACCGCAAGCCCACCGTCGGGCCGAGACAGCCGCGACGGTCGCGCTGACCAGCACGCTGCCGGTTGACGAGTCCGGCCTGGCCGGACTGGCGGCTCGCGCACCCGTACCTCCGGTCGTATCTGGCCCAGCACGCCGCGGGCGCCGGGCCGGACATACTCGCCGCCCTCGTCCGGCAGGCCGGGTTCCTCGCTGTGGCCGACCCGGTCACGCTAAGCCCGGTGCTCAACCTGGATATGCCCAGGCTCGGCGACGTTACCCGCGTCTACCGGCGCGCGAGCCCGTTCCTTGGCCAGGATCCGTCCTATAACGCGGCCTACCTGGAGGAAACCGCCGTCGCCATGGGCGACAGCTGGCTTGGCTATTCGGGGATCAGGCCCGCGTACCGCACCGTCTTGGCCTTGGCCCGCGATGACGGCAGCGTCTTTTGCCTCACTGGTCACGGTAACTCCGTGCTGTCGGTAGCGTTCGGCCTGACCGCCGACGGGCGCCTGCTGCTTGCCTCCGGCGGCGCGGACGGCACCGTGCGCCTGTGGGACCCCGTCGCCGGCGTCCCCCTCGGGAAACCCCTGACCGGTCACACCGGAACGGTCACGTCGGTGGCGTTCGGCACCACCGCGGGCAGAAACCTGCTCCTCGCCTCCGGCGGCGCGGACGGCACCGTGCGCCTGTGGGACCCCGTCGCCGGCGTCCCCCTCGGGAAACCCCTGGCTAGGCACGACGGAAAGGTCACATCGGTGGCGTTCGGCACCGTAGCCGGAGACCTGCTCCTCGCCTTCGGTCGCGCGGACGGTTTCGTGTGCGTGTGGGAGCCGGTCGCGGGCCGCTGGGTTGGGGACCTGCAAGACCTACGCGGCGCGACCGTCACTTCGGTAGCGTTCGGCACTACCGGGGACGGGGTCCCCTTCCTGGCCGCTAGCGGGGGCAACGAGGTGCGGTTTTTCGACCTCCGGGTGGCTGACTGGCGCCGGCAGACGTCCCGCCTGGGACTGCCTAGCCGCGTGACATCCGCGACGCTGGGGACCTCCCCGGGTAAGGGCCCGCAACTAGCCGTTGCCGGGGAGAACGGGAAGGCACTCCTCTACGACTCCCTGCCCATTTACTACCCGCCAATGTTGCCGTCGTACCTGCCCAAGCCGCTACGGGGCGGCGTCAGTGCCATCGCCTTCGGCACGGCGCCGCACGGTCACCTCATGCTGGCCTACGGCGGGACGGACGGCACGGTGCAGGCCTGGGACACGTCCGGCGGCGGTGGCGGCCTCCTCTACGGGCACTCCAACGTGGTCACCACCGTGGCCTTTGGCACGACGGGAAGCGGCAGCGTCTTGCTCGCGTCCGGCAGCACTGACGGGACCATACGCCTGTGGGACCCGGAAACGTCCCCGCCGCCACGCAGGACGCAGGCCCTCCCTGCGGCCGCGGTGAATTCGGTAGCGCTAGGCACCGCGCGTCATCGCCAGGAGATCATCATCTCCGCCCACTCCGGCGGCGCGGTCAGGCTCTGGGCACAGGACTCGCGCCCGCCTGGCGGCCGGGTACTGGATGATCAGCAGCACCCCGTGAGCGCGGTCGCGTTTGGCCTGGCCAGGCTGGGGCCCCCGCTCACCGCCTGCGCCAGCAGCGACGGGACGATAGGCCTGTGGGACCTCACCGCCGCTGGGCCGCGCCGCCACCGTACGTTCGGCCGGCCACGACGACGGGGTGAAGTCGGTCGCGTTCGGAATAGCGCCCGACGGCCGACCCTTGCTGGCCTCAGGTGGCGACGACAGCACCATACGCCTGTGGGACCCGCTGACCGCATCGCCGGTCGGCCAGCCCCTCACCGGCCACGACGACTCAGTCAACGCGGTCGCCTTCGGCACCACCGCCGACGGCCGCCTACTACTCGCCTCCGCCAGCTGGGACCGCACCATACGCCTGTGGGACCCGCTGACCGCATCGCCGGTCGGCCAGCCCCTCACCGGCCACGACGACTCAGTCAACGCGGTCGCCTTCGGCACCACCGCCGACGGCCGCCTACTACTCGCCTCCGCCAGCTGGGACCGCACCATACGCCTGTCGGACCCGCTGACCGCATCGCCGGTCGGCCAGCCCCTCACCGGCCACGACGACTCAGTCAACGCCGTGGCCTTCGGCACCACCGCCGACGGCCGCCTACTACTTCGCCTCGGGCAGCGATGACCGCACTGTGCGGTTCTGGGATCCGGTGGACAAAGCGTGCGTATCCTTGCTGCGGCGCCGGGCGGACGTTCGCGCGCTGGCCAGTGCCGGAAGGAGGCTGGCGATCGGTGACGGTGACGGGTTCTCCGTCATCGAGCTCGAATGGTGAGCAGGACGCCGTCCAGGCAAGGCCGCAACCGCTCCGAACGCCTGGTCTCAGATCGGGGCCTCCAGGCGGGCGGCCTCGGCGGAGTCGTCGTCCGGCTTGGTCTGGGACTCGCGTTCGGCGGCGACCCGGGCGAGGTAGCGGTCGACCTCGCGCTTCTTCTCCTCGTCGGTCCAGTCGAGCAGGGCCGCCATCAGGTCGGCGACCTCCGGCGCCGCCGCGACGCCGCGGTCCCACGCCTCGATCGAGATGCGGGTGCGGCGGGTGAGCACGTCCTCCAGGTGCAGCGCGCCCTCGTGGGTGACCGCGTACTGCGCCTCGACCGCGAGGTAGTCGTCGGCGCCGGGCAGCGGCGCCGCGAGCGACGGGTCGGCGCGGAGCATGTCGAGCAGCTCGTGGACGCAGGTCGCCGTACCGGTTGAGCAGGTGCTCGACCCGGGCGACGTGGATGCCGAAGGCCGCCGCCAGCGCCCGCCGCTGGTTCCACAGCGGCCGGTAGCCGTCGGCGCCGATCAGCGGGAGCTCGGCGGTGCACGAGTCGGGGACCCGGGCGTCCATCGTCCGGGCGGCCTCGTCCACCGCGTCGGCGGCCATCACCCGGTAGGTGGTGAACTTCCCGCCCGCGACCACGACCAGGCCGGGCACCGGGTGCCCGACGACGTGCTCGCGGGACAGCTTGGAGGTGGACTCCTCCTCGCCGGAAAGCAGCGGGCGCAGGCCGGCGTAGACGCCCTCCACGTCCTCGCGGGTGAGCGGCGAGTTCAGCACGGAGTTGATGTGCTCGAGCAGGTAGTCGATGTCCTGCGCGCTCGCCGCCGGGTGCTCCTTCGCCAGCGTCCAGTCGGTGTCGGTGGTGCCGATGATCCAGTGCCGTGCCCCACGGGATGACGAACAGGACGCTCTTCTCGGTCCGCAGGATCAGGCCCGTGCTCGACGGCAGCCGGTCGCGCGGCACCACGAGGTGGATGCCCTTGGACGCGCGGACGTGGAACTGGCCGCGCGTGTCCGCCATCGCCTGCGTGTCGTCGGTCCACACGCCGGTGGCGTTGATGACCTGCTTGGCGCGGACCTCGAACTCCTCGCCGGTCTCCAGGTCGGTGACCCGGGCGCCGGTGACCCGCTCGCCCTGGCGCAGGAAGCCGGTCACCCGGGCCCGGTTCGCCGCGAGCGCGCCGAACGACGCCGCCGTCCGCACCACGGTCATGGTGAACCTGGCGTCGTCCTCCTGGGCGTCCCAGTACTGGATGGCGCCGGTGAGCGCGTCCTTGCGCAGGCACGGCGCCTCGCGCAGCGCCTGCGCGCGGGTCAGGTGCCGGTGATGGTGCAGCCCGTGCGCGGTGCCCGAGGTGTAGGCCATCGCGTCGTAGAGCGCCACCCCGGTCCCCGCGTAGGCCCGCTCCCACACCCGGTGCTGCAGCGGGTAAAGGAACGGCACCGGCTTCACCAGGTGCGGCGCGATCCGGTCGAGCAGCAGCCCGCGCTCCCGCAGCGCCTCCCTGACCAGGCCGAAGTCGAGCATCTCCAGGTAGCGGAGGCCGCCGTGGATCAGTTTGCTCGACCGGCTTGACGTGCCGCTCGCCCAGTCCCGCGCCTCGACGATCGCGGTGGTCAGCCCGCGGGTAACCGCGTCAAGCGCGCTTCCCGCACCGACGACGCCACCGCCGACGACGAGGATGTCTAGCTCGTTCTCGGCCATCCGGGCGATCGCGTCGCGCCGCCCGGCCGGCGATAGCGCCGTCACTGCACGTTTCTCCTGTCGTTTCCCGGTCAGTCGACCTCTACCCAGTTCAGCGTGCGCTCCACCGCCTTCTTCCAGCCGCGGTAGCCGCCGGCCCGCTGCTCCTCCGTCCACTGCGGCTGCCAGCGCTTGGACTCGTTCCAGTTGGCGCGCAGCTCTTCCGTGGTGGACCAGAAGCCGGTGGCCAGGCCGGCCGCGTAGGCGGCGCCGAGCGCGGTGGTCTCGGCGACGACGGGGCGGCTGACCGGGACGCCGAGGATGTCGGCCTGGAGCTGCATGGCACAGGTCGTTGGCGGTGACGCCGCCGTCGACCTTGAGCACCTCGAGGTGCACGCCGGAGTCCTGCTCCATCGCCTCGCTGACGTCGCGGCTCTGGTAGCAGATGGCCTCGAGCGTGGCCCGGGCGAGGTGGGCGTTGGTGTTGAACCGCGACAGCCCGACGATCGCGCCGCGGGCGTCGCTGCGCCAGTACGGCGCGAACAGGCCGGAGAACGCGGGCACGAAGTACACGCCGCCGTTGTCGCTGACCTGGCGGGCCAGCGGCTCGACCTCGGCGGCACCGGAGATGATGCCGAGCTGGTCGCGCAGCCACTGCACCGCGGAGCCGGTGACCGCGATCGAGCCTTCGAGCGCGTAGATCGGCTTGCGCTCGCCGAACTGGTAGCACACGGTCGTGAGCAGGCCGTTCTTGCTGCGGACGACCTCCTCGCCGGTGTTGAGCAGCATGAAGTTGCCGGTGCCGTAGGTGTTCTTCGCCTCGCCGGGCGAGAAGCAGACCTGGCCGACGGTCGCGGCCTGCTGGTCGCCGAGGTCGCCGGTGAGCGGCACGCCGGCCACCGCCGCCAGGCCGGCGACCTCGCCGTAGCCGCCGGGCGCGGAGGACGGCCTGATGGTCGGGCAGCATCTGCCGCGGGATGCCGAAGAACGACAGCAGTTCGTCGTCCCAGTCCAGCGTCTCCAGGTTCATCAGCATGGTGCGGCTGGCGTTCGTCGGGTCGGTGACGTGCACGCCGCCGTTGACGCCGCCGGTCAGGTTCCAGATGACCCACGAGTCGGTGTTGCCGAAGACGGCCTCGCCCCGTTCCGCGGCCGCCCGCACCCCGTCGACGTTCTCCAGGATCCACTGGATCTTGCCGCCGGAGAAGTAGGTCGCGGGCGGCAGGCCCGCCTTGCGCCGGATGACGTCGCCGCGCTCGTCGCGGTCGAGCGCGCTGGCGATCCGGTCGGTGCGCGTGTCCTGCCAGACGATGGCGTTGTAGTAGGGACGCCCGGTCTTCGGGTTCCACACGACCGAGGTCTCGCGCTGGTTGGTGATGCCGAGCGCGGCCAGGTCCGCCGCGACCAGCCCGGCGTTGTTGCAGCGCGGTCTGGACGACGGCGGCGGTGCGCTCCCAGATCTCCACCGGGTTGTGCTCCACCCAGCCGGCCTGCGGCAGGATCTGCTCGTGCTCAAGCTGGTGCTTGCCGACCTCGTTCCCGGAATGGTCGAAGATCATGAACCGGGTGCTCGTAGTGCCCTGGTCGACGGCGGCGACGTAATCCGGCATGATTGCCTCTCTCTTGGCTCTGGCGTCTTTGCTCAGGCCCGTTGCGCTGACCCCCGTGGGCTCATACCCGTTACTCGGGCCGGTTGCGCTACTCGCGGGCTCTATGGGCGGGGGACTCCGACTCGTCGGGCTGCCGGGTCCCCGGGACCGTGCCCTCGGCCTGCGCGCCCGTCCCCGGCTCCGCGCTACTGGGTCTCCGGGATAGGCCCCTCGACCTCCTCGGCCATCTTGAGCCGGGCGTGCAGGATGTCGCCGATGAACAGGTCGTAGAGGACGACGCCGATGACGCCGCCGATGAGCGGCCCCACGATCGGTATCCAGAAGTAGTCGCTGAACGTGAGACCGGCCGAACTGTAGGTGCCCGGGAGGGCCACCTTCCCCCAGCCGGCGAAGTAGGCGAACAGCCGGGGCCCGAAGTCGCGGGCCGGGTTGATCGCGTAGCCCGCGTTCGCGCCGTAGGACATGCCGATCGCCGCCACGGCCAGGCCGATCGCGAGCGGCGCCAGGTTGGACCCGACCGCGGTGTTCCTGAGGTCGATGAGCGCGACGACGAAGATCAGCAGGAACGCCGTGCCGACGATCTGGTCGATCAGCGGCCCGGCGTAGCCGCCGTGGAAGTACCCGGCGGGGAAGGTGGCGAAGATCGAGTACGTCGCGAGGGCGCTGCCGCTGCTCCGCGGCGTCTTGTTGGCGAGGTTGAACGCGTCGATCGCGTTGAAGTACACGAGGAAGACCAGCGCGGCGCCGACGAACGCGCCGATCACCTGGGCCGCCATGTACGGCAGGACCTTCGCCCAGGCGAACTTGCGCCGCACCGCGAACGCCAGCGTCACCGCCGGGTTGATGTGGGCGCCGCTCACGCCGCCGGCCACCCAGACGGCGAAGGCGACCGCCATCGCCCAGCCCCAGGTGATCAGCAGCCAGTCCCCGGCCGCCTGGAAGATCACGGTGGGGCCCGCCGTCCGGCCGGACCCCGGCAGGGCCGCCACGGCCATGGCGACCACGCCGTCGCCGAACGCGATCAGCACGAACGTGCCGAAGAACTCGGAAAGCAACTCGCCCCACAGGCCCGCCGATGCGTCCGATGGTGCGCCCCTCACCGCGGAAAGCTAGAGGAGTGATATCAGCCATGGCTATCCTCTCCCGCCGCGCTGGCCTCTCTGCCTGCGCGCATGGCCTCAACGTACGACCGGGCGACGCTCAGGACAATGTGCCAACTGAGTAAATTTTTGGCAAAATCCGCACAAGCGAGCGTTCGGGAGAGCGCGTGCGGCGGCCCACCCGGGCGCGCCCGGGACGGACCGGCTGACTTCCCACGGTGGCGGATAAACACGCTTATATGCAGGCATTTTGGAGTACGTCGCCAGCCCTCCGCCGGGACAAGTGACTGCCCTTGACGGACGGTGGGCATCCGTCCTATGTTTCGCGTAATAAACGTCGTTCTACAATGCGGAACACTATTCCGGGAGACCAAGCGTGCCCGGGGTTACCGTCGGTCAGTCAGTAAGCCCCGGGAAGGCACGCCATGAAGAAGCTCATCAACAGCCCGGAAACCGTAGTGACGGATGCCCTGGCGGGCATGGCCGCCGCCCATCCCTCACTGTCGGTGGACATCGAGAACAAGGTCGTCACCCGCGCCGACGCGCCGACCGCGGGAAAGGTGGGCCTGGTGTCGGGCGGCGGCTCGGGTCACGAGCCGCTGCACGGCGGCTTCGTCGGCTTCGGCATGCTGGACGCCGCGTGCGCGGGCGAGGTCTTCACCTCGCCGGTGCCCGACCAGATCGTGATCGCGACCACGGCGGTCAGCGGCGGCGCCGGCGTGCTGCACATCGTGAAGAACTACACCGGCGACGTGCTCAACTTCCAGATGGCGGCCGAGCTGGCGTCCGACGACGGCATCGAGGTCGCCTCCGTGGTGGTCAACGACGACGTCGCCGTGCAGGACTCGCTCTACACGGCGGGCCGCCGCGGCGTCGGCGCCACCGTCTTCGTGGAGAAGATCGCCGGCGCGCTCGCCGAGCGCGGCGCGTCGCTCGCCGAGGTCGCCGCGGTCGCCGCGGAGGTGAACGAGCGGAGCCGGTCGTTCGGCGTCGCCCTGACCTCGTGCACGGTGCCCGCCGCGGGCAAGCCCACGTTCGACCTGCCGGAGAACGGAGATCGAGCTCGGCATCGGCATCCACGGCGAGCCCGGCCGCACCAGGGCGCCGCTGCGGCCCGCGCGGGACATCGCGGCGGCCGCGATGGACGCCATCCACGCCGACCTGCCGCTGGAAGGCGACCTGCTCGTCATGGTCAACGGCATGGGCGGCACGCCGCTGATCGAGCTGTACGGCCTCTACAACGAGGTCAGCGGCTACGTCGCCGGCCACGGCGCCAGGATTACCCGCAACCTGGTGGGTAACTACATCACCAGCCTGGAGATGCAGGGCTTCTCCGTGACCGTCTGCCGACTCAGCGAGACGCTCGCCGAGTTGTGGGACGCGCCGGTGGAGACGCCCGGGCTGCGCTGGGGGCGCTAGCCGCCAGCGCGAACGGCACCGGGCCAGGAGCACGGTGCCAGCAGCACAGGGCCAAAGCAGCCCAGTGGAGGTGGTCGGGACGAATTCGCCGCGCGCGGTCGCCAAGTTCCTCGTGCCCGACGTGATCTTCGGCGTCGGCGTGCTGTCCGAGGTCGGCCAGGCCGCGCGGCGGCAGGGGGCGGCCCACGTGCTCGTGGTCAGCGACCGGGGCGTGGGCGAGGCCGGCTGGACCGGCGAGGTACTCGGGCACCTGGCCGAGGCCGGCGTGTCCGCGCAGCTGTGGGACGCGCTGACGCCGAACCCGAAGGACCACGAGGTGGCCGCCGGCTGCGCCGCCTACACCGACGGCGGCTGCGACGTGCTCGTCGCGGTCGGCGGCGGCAGCTGCATCGACGCGGCGAAGGCGATCGCGGTCCTGGCCACCCAGCCGGATCGCGGTGCCGCCGACGGGCGCTCGGCGGGATCGCCGCTTACGCGGGCGTCGGCAAGGTGGCTGGGCCGCTGCCGCCGACCGTGATGGTGCCGACCACCGGGGGCTCCGGGTCCGACGTCTCGCAGTTCTGCGTGGTGACGGACACCACCAGGCGGCTCAAGGTCACGATCGGCGCGCGGGCCCTCGTCCCCGACATCTCGGTCACCGACCCGCGGACGCTGACCACGGTCCCGCACGACATCACCGCGTACACCGCGATCGACGTGCTGAGCCACGCGATCGAGTCGTACGTGTCGCTTGCCGCGAGCTTCCTCACCGACACCCACGCCGTCGCCGCCATCCGCGGCGCCTGCGAGCACCTGCTGCCCGCGCTTGACCGCCCAGGCGACCTGCGGCCCCGTGAGGGCCTCGCCCGGGCGAGCTTGCAGGCGGGCCTGGCCTTCAGCAACGCGCTGCTCGGCGCGACGCACGCCATCTCGCACCAGCTCGGCGGGCTGACCGACCTGCCCCACGGGCTGCTGAACGCGATACTGCTGCCGCACGTGATGGAGTTCAACGCCACCGTCGCCACCAGCAGGCTGGCCGACGTCGCGGGCGCGATGGGCCTGCGCACCGGCCTCATGACGCCGCCCGAGGCGGCGGACGCCGCGATCCAGACCGTGCGCGCCTTCGCGGGGAAGGCCGGCCTGCCGGCCACGCTGCGCGAGATCGGCGTCGAGTGCGCGCAGCTTGACCGCGTGGCGCGGGGCGCGCTGCACGACGCCTACATCGTGACCAACCCGCGGCCGGTCAGCGAGGCGGACGTCCGCGCGATCTGCCAGGCGGCCTGGTAGGGAGGGCCGCCGTGACCGACCTGGACGAGGACCGCCTTGAGCAGCTGGTCGGCGTGCACTCGTCCAAGACCGGCTACTACGCCCAGTGGCGCGGCGCCGAACGCCGCGCCGCCGAGCTGACCAGGCGCAACGAGCAGCTGCGGCGGGCCCGGGAACACCTCGCCCGGGTCCGCCAGGCCGAGCTGGTGAGCGCGGAGCGGCACCGGATCGCGCGCGACCTGCACGACAGCGTCGCCCAGTGCCTGGTGGGCATCGGCATGCACCTGGAATGGTGCCACCGGCACCTGGACCCGAGCTCGCCCGCCTACGAGCGGCTGGTGGCGAGCAAGGAACTCGCCCGCGCGGGCCTTGGCTGGGTCCGCTCCGCCGTCGAGGAGCTGTCCGGCCTCGAGCAGCCGGGCACGGGGCTCGGGCAGGCGCTGCGCGACCTGGCGGCCGACTTCCGCTCCGCCGGGCAGCTGCGGGTATCCGTCCGGGTGACGGCCCGGCAGCGCCAGCTTCCCTCGGTGGTCGAGCACTCCCTGTTCCAGATCGCGCAGGAGGGGCTGTGGAACGCGGTCCGCCACGCGCACGCCACCCAGGCGTGGCTCAGCCTGGCGTACACCGAGGACCAGATACTGCTGAGCGTCTCCGACGACGGCACGGGCGACCCCGCGCGCATCGCCCGCTACCTCGCGACCGCCCAAGCCGGCCGGGAAGACGCCGCCCCGGGCCCGCCGCGGCGCGGCCGGCACGGGCTGCGGAACATCGCCGAGCGGGCGGCCGAGCTCGGCGGTGAGGTCAGCCTGCGGCGCAGGCGCGGCGGCGGCCTGCGGATCAGCGTCCGCGTCCCGGTGGCCGCCGCGGCCGCGCCCGTCCCTGGCACGGGACCATGAAGCGGGGGGCCGTGAAGCAGGCGCCGCCGGTCAGGATCCTCGTGGTGGACGACCACACGATCGTGCGGCAGGGGCTGCGCTCGATCCTGGACCTTGAGCCCGACTTCACGGTGGTCGGCGAGGCCGCCGACGCCGAGCAGGCCATCACGGAGACCGCCCGGCTGAACCCCGACGTGGTGCTCCTCGACCTGATGCTCAGCGACCGCGCGCCGGCCGAGGGCCTTGACGTGTGCGCCGAGCTGCGCGAGCGGCATCCCGGGGTGAGCGTGGTGGTGCTCACCACGTTCCTCGACAAGCGGCTGCTGCTCGGCGCGCTGCGCCGCGGCGCGAGCGGCTACGCGCTCAAGGACGTCGACGCGGTCGAGCTCGCCCGCATCATCCGCAGCGTGCACGGCGGCCAGTCCGCGTTCGACCCGCGCAGCGCGAAGCTCGTCGTCCGCTCGCTGACCGGCGAGCCCGGCCCGTCCGCCCGGCCGCTCACCGACCGCGAGCTTGAGGTCGTCCGGCTGGTCGCCCAGGGCGCGACCAACCTGCGGGTGGCCAGGGAGCTTTACGTGAGCGAGAGCACGGTCAAGTACCACCTGCGGACCGCCATGCGCAAGCTCGGGGCGAGCGACAGGACCGAGCTCGTCTACCGGGCGAGCGCCTGGGGACTGTTGTAGGGCGCCTGCCCGATCGGACAGGGGCGGATAACCCATTTGTGCAGCAGGCTGCTGCACAAATGGGCGAAAAGTTTCCGCTGGTCGGAGCAGTGACGGCCGGCGCCGTTCCGAGCATCGTGGCCTACGGGGAGATAGCCGATACGAAAGAGGTGTCGCCATGCCAGGCAACCGAGCCGTCGCCTATATCGGGCCGGGCCACGTGGAAGTCCAGACGATCGACTACCCGAAGCTTGAGCTGCAGGACGGGCCGGGCGTTAACCCGGCGAACATCGGGCGCAAGTGCCCGCACGGGGTGATCCTGAGGGTCGTCTCCACCAACATCTGCGGCAGCGACCAGCACATGGTACGCGGCCGGACCACCGCGCCCACGGGGCTCGTCCTCGGGCACGAGATCACCGGCGAGGTCATTGAGGCCGGCCCTGGGGTCGAGTTCATCAAGGTCGGCGACCTGGTCAGCGTGCCGTTCAACATCGCGTGCGGCCGCTGCAGGAACTGCAAGGAGCGCAAGACGGGCATCTGCCTCAACGTCAACCCTGACCGCCCCGGGTCCGCCTACGGCTACGTGGACATGGGCGGCTGGGTCGGCGGCCAGGCCGAGTACGTGATGGTTCCCTACGCGGACTTCAACGTGCTGAAGTTCCCCGACAAGGACCAGGCCATGGCGAAGATCCGCGACCTGACCATGCTGTCGGACATCTTCCCGACCGGCTACCACGGCGCCTACACGGCGGGCGTCACCACCGGGTCGACCGTATACGTGGCCGGGGCGGGCCCGGTGGGCCTGGCCTGCGCTTACTCGGCCCAGCTGCTCGGCGCGGCGGTGGTCATCGTCGGTGACATGAACCCGGAGCGGCTCAAGCAGGCCGAGAGCTTCGGCTGCGAGACCGTCAACTTGTCGCAGGACGCGACGCTCGCCGACCAGATCGAGCAGGTACTCGGCGAGCCGGAAGTGGACGCGGCCGTGGACTGCGTCGGGTTCGAGGCCCGCGGTCACGGGCACGGCGCGGGCGAGGCCCCGGCGACGGTGCTCAACGACGTCATGACCGTGGCCAGGGCGGGCGCGGGCGTCGGCATCCCCGGCCTGTACGTGACCGGCGACCCGGGCGGCATCGACGACGACGCCAAGATCGGCTCGCTCAAGGTGCGGCTCGGCCTCGGCTGGGCCAAGTCGCACTACTTCGCCACCGGCCAGTGCCCGGTAATGATGTACCACCGGGGCCTGATGATGTCGATCCTGCACGACAAGGCGCACATCGCCGACGCGGTGAACGCCACCGTGATCTCGCTCGACCAGGCGCCCGAGGGCTACCGGGACTTTGACCGGGGCGCGGCCCGCAAGTTCGTCATCGACCCGCACGGGGTGATCCCGGCGTAAGGGGGCACGAACAGACCCGGGGCCCTGGCCCGGGTCGCGTCTTGGTACGACTGTCCGAATGCCTTGGTGCTGGTGGTCCTCATAGCGGTGCCAGGAGCATGAGGACCTCGTCACGGTCACCGTGGTTGAAGCGGAGTGCACCCGGCCACCGGCCGATCTCCTGCCAGCCGAGTCGGCCGTAGAAGTCTTCGAGTCCTTCTCCGCCCCGTGCCTCGAGTCGGAGTTGTTCGAGGCCTAGCTCGTCACGGGCAACGTCGCGGACACGGTGCATCAGCCCGGCGCCGATACCGCGGCCGCGGAAGTCGGGATGGGTCTGAACCCGTTTGACCATGCCCCAGTGCGGAACGACCCGGTCCCGGTATCGGCTCAGGCTCAGCCATCCGGCGAGGACACCGTCGAGTTTGGCCAGCAGGAGCTGGCTGTACTCGGGATCAAGGTCTGCGATGAGCTGAACCGCGACTGTGCTCACGTCGTCGAAACTGACCGGGGGAAACGCGAAGCCTACGGCTCCGCCGTTGTTGGCCACGGTCATCCAGCAGTTGATCAGTTCGCGGGTTGCCTCGGGTGACATGTCCTCCGGGCGCTTGGCCTGAACGATCTCGACCAGGCCGCGATCGACGCGGGTTGGCAGGGTCACGAGGTCTCCGTTTCCAGCGGCCTGCCCGGTGACGGGCTCGGTTGCTCCTGAGGGGGTCTGCGGCTGATGTCGGCGGCGTAGGTCATCCAGTCGCCGGCGGAGATGCGCGGCCAGGCGACGTCGATGTGGATGCCGAGCATACGGGCCAGGATCGCGGCGGGGAAGCTCGGTGCCGAGCTGGAACAGGGCCGGCCGTCGGGTGGCTCGCATCCTTGTAGGATTCGCGATGTTCACCGACAACCGAGCCGCGCGCGGACGCCAGAGCTGGAGGCAAGGCAGATGCCTGAGATCGATACGTCGCGGGCGCACCCCGCCCGGATGTATGACTACCTGCTCGGCGGAAAGGACCACTTCGAGGCCGACCGGGAAGCCATCGGGGCGCTGCTGAAGGCGGTGCCCAACGCGCGGACCGGGGCCAGGGAGAATCGGGCGTTCCTCGGCCGCGCGGTCCAGTACCTGGTGACGGAGGCCGGCATCCGGCAGTTCCTCGACATCGGGTCCGGGCTGCCGACGGCGCACAACGTGCACGAGGTCGCCCAGTCCGTCGCGCCGGACAGCAAGGTCGTGTACGTCGACAACGACCCGATCGTCATGGCTCACGCGCGGGCGCTGCTGACCAGCCACCCGTCGGGGCGGACCGCCTACGTCCAGGCGGACCTGCACGATCCCGCCGCCATCCTGCGCCATCCGTCCGTGCGCGAGACGATCGACTTCGCCGAGCCGGTCGCGCTCATGCTGGTGGCGGTGCTGCACTTCTTCCCCGACGACGAGGGGCCCGCGGGCATCGTGTCCACCCTGCTGGATGCCCTGGCACCGGGGAGTTACCTGGTGGCCTCGCAGACGACCACCGACTTCCACGACGAGGCCAGCGCCGCCAACGGCGTGCAGGCGGTGCAGCGGGCGGGCGTGCCGTTCCAGTCAAGGACCGCCAGTGACTTCGCGGACCTCGCGTTCGCCGGGCTGAAGCTGGTCCCGCCCGGCCTGGTCCCGGTATCGGAGTGGCGCCCGGAGACGGAAGCAGGCCTGATCCCGCCGCCGGCGGAGGTTGGTTACATCGGCGCGGTGGCCTACAAGCCCTGATGCACTCGGCCGCCGTGAGGAAAGCGCCGTGCGGAGAAGCACCGTGAGGAAAGCGACGCACGCCCGTTACAAGCGGCCCGTCTCGTTACACGGCCGTCGACGAGCGGCCACACCGAGGAAACGCCGTCCCTGAACGCTGTTGCCTAATACCTGTCGCACGACAGGTATTAGTCCGCCAGCCGCCATCGCAAGCGCCAGGGGCAGCCATGACGTCCATCACCGAAGCAACACCCGAGCGCGCGGACCTGGCGCGCTTCGGCTACAGCCAGGAACTCCACCGCCGGGTCGGCGCCTTCGCCTCCTTCGCCGCCGGGTTCTCCTTCGTCTCCATCCTCACCACGGTCTTCCAGCTGTTCTTCCTCGGCTACGGCTTCGGCGGCGCGGCGTTCTTCTGGACCTGGCCGATCGTGTTCGCCGGGCAGTTGCTCGTCGCGCTGAACTTCTCCACCCTCGCCGCCCGGTTCCCGATCTCCGGTTCGATCTACCAGTGGTCGTCCCGGCTGGCGGGCTCAACGTTCGGCTGGTTCACCGGCTGGATCATGATCATCGGGCAGATCCTCACCGTCGCGGCCGCCGCGATCGCGCTGCAGGCCGTGCTGCCCTCCATCTGGACCGGGTTCCAGATGGTCGGCGGCTCGGCCGCGAATTCCTCGCCGTCAACCCCGACCGGCGCGCAGAACGCGGTCATCCTCGGCGTGATCCTGCTGGTCGTCACCACCGTGATCAACATCGTCGGGATCCGGCTGATGACGCTCGTCAACAGCACCGGCGTCGTGCTGGAGCTGCTGGGCGTCATCGCGATCATCATCGCGCTGTTCAGCCACACCAAGCGTGGCGTCTCCGTGCTGGTGAACACGTCCGGCGCCGCCCCGACACCCGGCTCGCCCTACATCTGGGCGTTCCTCGCCTCCGGCCTGATGGCCGCCTACGTCATGGTCGGGTTTGACTCGGCAGGCGAGCTGTCCGAGGAGACGCGCTCGCCGCGCCACATCGCCCCGCGCACGATCATCCGGGCGCTGGTCGTCTCCGGGATCGGCGGTGCGCTGCTGCTGATCGCCGCGCTGATGGCCGCCCCCAGCCTGACCGACGGCAAGCTCGCCACCGTGGGGATGCCGTACGTGGTCGAGGCCGTCTTCGGCAACACCGCCGGACGGATCATGCTGGTCGACGTCATCATCGCGATCTGCGTGTGCACGCTGGCCTGCCAGACGTCCGGCTCGCGGATGATGTTCTCGATGGCGCGCCAGCAGGCCCTGCCCTTCCACAAAGTGCTGTCCCGGGTAAACCCCCGCACCGGCACGCCCATCGCCTGCTCGATTGTCGTCGGCGTCGGCGCGGTCGTCGCCCTCGTGGTCAACCTCCCGCAGACCGCCGTCTTCACGGCGCTGTCCAGCCTGTGCATCGCGATGCTGTACATCGGCTACCTGGGCGTCACCGGGCCGCTGCTCCTGCACCGCATCCGCGCCGCGCGCGGCAAGCCGAGCGAGGCGACCGCCGAGGGCATCGACGAGCGCGGCAAGAAGCTGTTCAGCCTCGGCAAGTGGGGCATACCGGTCACCGTCATCGCCGTCGCCTACCAGGTGCTCGCCATCATCAACCTGGCCTGGCCGCGCTCGCTGGTCTACGACCTGACCGGGCACACCTGGTGGCTGCAGTGGAGCGCGCCGCTGTTCATCGGCGGCACGCTCATCATCGGCTACCTGGTCCACCTGCGACTGCGCGGCGGCACCATGACCAGCCCCGCGCCCGAGGTCACCGAGGCCGAAGTAGCAGCGTAGGCCACCCTCCACGGAAGGAGTCCCTCAGCTGATGGCCACCGCAGCCGGACAGCACGAGACCGACACGGTCCACAGCGCCCGCGCCGACGCGCGGGCGCAGGGCGGCAAGGTCGCCGACGCGATGCCGTACCTGCCCGCGAGCAGCACGCCGTTCCCGCCGCCCGGTGTCTCCCCTGACACCCTCACCTGGGCGGAGACCGTCGCCGGGGGCAACTACGCGCACAAGGTCATCGCCCGGGGCACCCGGGTCCGCCTTGAGGACGTCACCGGCGACGGTTGCGCGCACGTGCTGCTCTACAACGCCCTTGAGCCGTGGGAGCGGCTCAACGTGGCCGACACCGTGAAGATCCCGTGGCAGGCCTACCTCGGGGCGGGGCACCCGCTGCTGTCCGGCGACGGCCGGGTCCTGGCAACCGTCGTGGCTGACGACTCCGGGCGCCACGACGCCTTGTGCGGCACCTCCACCGCGCAGGCCAACCAGGCCAGGTACGGCGGTTCCGCCCCGCAGGGACCCAGCCCGTCAGGGCGCGAGCTGTTCACCCTCGCGGCCGCCAAGCACGGCCTGGCCCCGCGCGACCTGCCGCCGAGCGTTTCCTTCTTCAAAGGGGTCCGGGTCGGCCAGGACGGCGGCCTTTCGTTCGCCGGCGGCGCAGGCCCGGGCACGTCGGTGGAGCTTCTCGCCGAGCTGCCGCTGATCATCCTGATCGCCAACGTCCCCCACCCGGTCGACCCCCGCCCGCGGTACACGTGCGGCCCCCTGCGCGTGCACGCCTGGAAGTCCCGGCCGACCGGCCCGGCCGACGCGCGCTGGGACGCCACCCCTGAGGCGCTGCGCTACTACCTCAACACCGCCGATTACGCCGTCGCAAGGGGAATCTGACTTGGTGAGCACCGTCACCGACGCCGCCGGCCGGACGCCGGACTGCGCGGAAGACCTCAAGGATGTCCTCGACCCCGCTCGCTACGCCGAGGGCACGGTGCTCGACCTGGCCGGGCCGCTCGCCGACGGCGAGATCGTGCTCGACGAGGTGGTCCCGGCCCGTGCCCCGTGGTCCGCCGTCGTGAAGCAGGGCGACGTCCTCACCATCGTCGACGTCGGCGCCAACCAGTCGGGCGACTGCCTGCTGTACAACGCGCACGACACCAGCGAGCGGTACTCCGTGCCGGACACGATCGCCTGGGGCGGCAACGTCTACGTGCGGACCGGGACGGTGCTCCGCTCCAACGAGGGAAACCCGCTCGCCACGGTCATCGCCAACGAGATCGACCGGCAGGACACCATCGGCGGCGCGTGCGGCAAGGAGTCCAACACGCTCCGCTACGGCCACCACACCGCGTCCGAGCACGGGTGCCGGGAGAACTTCCTCGCCGAGGCGAGCAAGTACGGCATGGGCGCCCGTGACCTCGTATCCAACCTGAACTGGTTCATGAACGTGCCGATCGAGGCCGACGGCACGCTCGGCATCGTGGACGGCATCTCCGCGCCCGGCAAGCGGGTGGCGTTCCGCGCCGAGACGGACATCCTCGTGCTGGTCTCCAACTGCCCCCAGGTGAACAACCCGTGCAACGACTTCAACCCGACGCCGCTGCGCATGATCGTCACAGCGGGGAAACGCTGTGAGCGAACCGCGGGGCTGGGCGTTCGACACCGTCCTGGTCGCCAACCGCGGCGAGATCGCCCGCCGCGTCATGCGCACCGCCCGCGCGCTCGGGCTGCGGACGGTGGCGGTCTACTCGGCGGCGGACCGGGCCGCCCCGCACGTCCGCGAGGCCGATGAGGCGGTCCTCATCGGCCCGGCCCGGCCGCAGGATTCCTACCTGAACGCCGACGCTATCCTGGCCGCCGCCAAGTCCGCGGGCGCGGGCGCCGTCCATCCCGGCTACGGCTTCCTGTCCGAGAACGCCGGCTTCGCCCGGGCGGTCGAGGAGGCCGGCGTCGCGTGGATCGGCCCGACACCGCGGCAGCTCGCGGCGTTCGGCGACAAGCACACGGCGCGGGAACTCGCCCGCGCCGCCGGCGTGCCGATGGCCGCGGGCAGCGGCCTGCTCAGGTCGGCCGACGACGCCGTCGAGCAGGCCCGGGCGATCGGCTTCCCGGTGATGGTGAAGGCGACCGGCGGTGGCGGCGGCATCGGCCTGCAGGCCTGCACCGACGAGGCCGCGGTCGCCGCGGCGTTCGACCGCGTGCGGCGCCTGGCCACAGTGAACTTCGGCGCTGGGGGCGTGTTCCTCGAGCGGCTGGTGCGCCCGGCCCGCCACGTCGAGGTGCAGGTCTTCGGCGACGGCACCGGACGGGTCGCGGTACTGGGCGACCGCGACTGCTCACTGCAGCGGCGCAACCAGAAGGTCATCGAGGAGGCCCCGGCCCCCGGGCTGCCGCCGTCGCTGCGCCGCCGGCTGCACGCCGCCGCGCGTGACCTGGCCGCCTCCGTCTCGTACCGGTCGGCGGGCACGGTCGAGTTCGTGTACGACCCGCTGCGCCGGGAGGCGTCGTTCCTCGAGGTGAACGCGCGGCTGCAGGTCGAGCACCCGGTGACCGAGGAAGTCTGCCGCGTGGACCTGGTCGAGCAGATGCTCAGGCTGGCCGGCCAGGGACCGGACGGCGTCGCGCGGTTCATGTCGTCGCGGCACGTGCCCCGCGGCCATGCCGTCGAGGCCCGGGTCTACGCCGAGGACCCCGGCCGCGACGGCGCCCCGAGCCCCGGCCTGGTCACGTCGGTGACCTTTCCCGACGGTCCCGTCCGGGTGGACGCCTGGATCGAAGCGGGGCAGGAAGTGTCGCCCCACTACGACCCGATGCTCGCGAAGGTCATCACCCACGGCGCGGACCGGGACGCGGCGCTTGACGCCCTCGCCGCCGCGCTCGCGGGCACCCGCGTCGACGGCGTTACCACCAACCTCGGCTTGCTGCGGGCCGCCGTCCGGCGGCCCGACGTGCGGGCCGTCACGCACGCCACGTCGACCCTCGACGGCGCGGGTGACCCGGAGCCGCGGATCGACGTGCTCGAGCCGGGCGCGCTGACGACGGTGCAGGACTGGCCGGGGCGGCTGGGCTACTGGCAGGTCGGCGTGCCGCCGAGCGGGCCGATGGACGAGGCGTCGCTGCGGGAGGCCAACCTCGCCGTCGGCAACCCCGAGGGCGCCCCGGCCCTTGAGATCACCGCCACCGGGCCGACCCTGCGGTTCTCCCACGACGCGCTCGTCTGCCTGGGCGGCGCGGTGTCGGACGCCGTGCTGGTCGGGCGGGGGCTAGACGGGGCGGGGCCGGACGGTGCCGCCATCCCGTGGTGGACGCCGGTCGCGGTGCCAGCGGGCGGCGAGTTGCGGGTGGGCGCGATCCCCGGTCCCGGGCTGCGCGCTTACCTCGCCGTGCGCGGCGGCCTCGACGTGCCGCGCTACCTGGGCAGCGCGTCGACGTTCACCCTGGGCCGGTTCGGCGGCCACGGCGGCCGGGCCCTGCAGGCAGGCGACGTGCTGCGCCCCGGGGCCGCCGGACCGCTCGGCGAGCCGGCGGAGACGCCCGCGGGGCGGCGCCCGGCGATCGCCCGCGACTGGGAGATCGGGGTCACCGAGGGACCGCACGCGGCGCCGGAATTCTTCACCAGGGCGGACATCGACGAGCTGTACGCCAGCGTCTACACCGTCCACCACAACTCCGCGCGCACCGGCGTCCGGCTCATCGGGCCCCGCCCGTCCTGGGCCCGCGAGGACGGCGGCGAGGCCGGGCTGCACCCGTCCAACATCCACGACGTGCCCTACGCGGTCGGCGCGCTCGACTTCACCGGCGACACGCCGATCATCCTCGGCCCGGACGGGCCGAGCCTCGGCGGGTTCGTCTGCCCGGCCGTCGTCGCCAGCGGCGAGCTGTGGAAAACGGGCCAGCTGCGACCGGGCGACACGGTTCGCTTCATCGCGGTGCGGGAAGCCGCGGCGGCCGCGCTGCGCGACCGCCGCGCGGTGCCGGCCCTGCCGCGCACCGGGGGCGACGGTGACGACGGCATCCTCGCGCGCCGCGAGTCGGGCACGGGCGCGCCCGCCGTCGTGTACCGGCGTGACGGCGACGACAACGTCATCGTCGAGTACGGCGACCCGGTCCTCGACCTGGGCCTGCGGATGCGGGTGCACGCCCTGCAGGAGGCCCTGCGGGCCGAGGGCATCGACGGGGTCGTCGACCTGACCCCCGGCATACGGTCGCTGCAGGTGCACACGGACGCGGGCCAGCTCCGCGCCCGGTCGCTGGTCCCGCTGCTGCGGCGGATCGAGGAGGAGCTGCCGCCGACGCACGAGCTGCGCGTCCCGTCTCGTTCCGTGCGGCTCCCGCTGTCCTGGGACGACCCGGCGACCCGGCTGGCGATCGAGCGGTACATGAGCGGGGTACGGTCCGACGCGCCGTGGACGCCCTGGAACATCGAGTTCATCCGCCGGGTCAACGGCCTTGCGACGGTCCAGGACGTCCACGACATCGTTTACAGCGCGAAGTACCTGGTCCTCGGCCTCGGCGACGTGTACCTCGGCGCGCCCGTCGCCACCCCGGTCGACCCCCGGCACCGGCTGGTCACCACGAAGTACAACCCGGCACGGACCTGGACGGCGGAGAACTCTGTCGGCATCGGCGGCGCGTACCTGTGCATCTACGGCATGGAGGGCCCAGGCGGCTACCAGTTCGTCGGCCGCACCATCCAGGTGTGGAACCGTTTCCGCAAGGCCGGCCTGTTCGCCGAGCAGCCCTGGAGCCTGCGGTTCTTCGACCAGATCGAGTGGTACCCGGTCAGCGCGGAGGAACTGCTTGAGCTGCGGGAGGAGACCGACGCCGGGCGCGGGCACGTGGCGGTGACCGACGGCTGGTTCGACTACGGGTCGTACACCCGGTTCCTGGCGGAGCAAGCGGCGGGCATCGCGGCGTTCAGGTCCCGGCAGGCGGCCGCGTTCGACGGCGGAGAAGGAACGCTGGCGGGCCGCCGGCGAGTTCGACCGGGCCGACCCCGGGCCCGGCGGTGACCACCGACGCCGACCCGGTCGCGCTGCCCGAGCGGGCCACGCCCGTGCGGGCGTCGTTCACCGCCAGCGTCTGGCAGGTGGCGGTGCGGCCGGGCACCCGCGTCGCCCAAGGCGACAAGCTCATCTCGGTTGAGGCGATGAAGATGGAGACGGTACTCACCGCGCCGCACGACGGGACCGTCGCCGGCGTTCTACGTCGCCGGCGGCGCCCAGGTAACGGCCGGGCAGGTGCTCGCCGCGGTGCTGCCCGACGGGGACGCCGAGGGAGCGGCCCGTGAGCCCCGCGCCGGTGAGCGCGGCCGACCGGGTCCGCGCCGCGTACGCGGCGATCGGCGCGGCCCGGCGGCCGGAGGTCTGGATCACGCTGCGTCCCGCCGGCGAGGCCCTGGCGGAGGCGGCCGGGATCGACACGCGCGTGGCCGGCGGCGCGGAGCTGCCGCTCGCGGGCCTGGTCGCCGCCGTCAAGGACAACATCGACGTGGCGGGGCTGCCCACCACGGCGGCCGCCCCGTCGTTCGCTTACCAGGCGGCGGAAGACGCGACCGCCGTCGCCCGGCTGCGCGCCGCGGGCGCCGTCGTCCTCGGCAAGGCCAACCTCGACCAGTTCGCCACCGGGCTAGTGGGCACCCGCAGCCCGCACGGCGCGGTCCGCAACGCCTGGGACCCGGCGCGGATATCCGGCGGGTCAAGCTCGGGCTCGGCGGTCGCGGTCGCGCTCGGCCTCGTCGACCTGGCCCTCGGCACGGACACGGCCGGCTCGGGCCGGGTGCCCGCCGCGCTGAACGGCGTGGTCGGCGTGAAGCCGACGCGCGGCGTCATCCCGGCCACCGGCGTGGTGCCCGCCTGCCGGTCGCTTGACTGCGTGACCGTTTTCGCCCGCTCGCTCGACCTGGCGGGAAGGCCGTCGCGACGATGGCGGGACCTGACGGCCGTGACCCGCTGGCGGCGCTGCTCGGTGACCGCCCGCGCGGCGCGTGGCGGCTGCCGGCTGGTGACGGGGTGGCGGAGGGCCAGGGCCCCGCGGGTCGCCGTCCCGCGGCCGGACCAGCTCGGTGGGCTCGCCGACGGCTGGGCGGAGGCGTTCGCCGCCGCGGTGTCCAGGCTCAGGCTGGCCGGAGTCGAGACGGCCGAGGTCGACATCGCGCCGCTGCTCGAAGTGGCCGCCCTGCTGTACGGCGGGGCGTTCGTCGCCGAGCGCTACACGGCGGTCGGCGGGCACATCGCCGCGCAACGCCGGGCTGATCGGCACGGACCTGGACCCGGTCGTCGCCAGGATCATCCTCGACGGCGCCCGCTTCACCGCCGCCGAGCTGTTCGCCGACCAGCAGAAGCTCGACCGGCTGGCGGCCGCGGCCGCGGCCGCGCTGAGCGGCTTCGACGCGCTGCTCACGCCGACGACGACGGCACACCCGACGCTCGCCGAGGTGGCGGCCGACCCGGTCGGCGTCAACTCCGGGCTTGGCCGGTACACCAACTTCGCGAACCTGCTCGACCTCGCGTCGGTCGCGGTCCCGGCCGGCACGGTGCGCGGGCTGCCGTTCGGGATCATGCTGACCGGCCCCGCGGGCAGCGACGCGCGGCTCGCCGAGATCGCCGGGCGCCACGACCAGGCGCCTGTCGACCTGCTGGTCGTCGGCGCTCACCTGTCCGGCCAGCCGCTGAACCACGAGCTGCTCGCCGCGGGGGGCACCCTGGTGCGCGCGCGCGCAACCGCGCCCTGCTACCGGCTGTTCGCGCTGGACACCGCGCCGCCCAAGCCCGGCCTCGTGCGGCAGGCCGAGGGCGGCGAGTCGATCGCCGGCGAGGTGTGGCGGCTGCCCGCCGCCGGGTTCGCGCGGTTCATGGCCGGCCTCGCCCCGCCGATGACGGTCGGCCGTGTGCTGCCTCGATGACGGCGATGACGTGCTTGGCTTCCTGTGCGAGCCGGCGGCCACGGCCGGCGCGACGGACATCACCCGCTACGGCGGGTGGCGCGCCTGGCGGGAACGGCCCTGACTCGAGCGCGCGGGCGGACGCGGTCCTTGGCCGTCTGCCACAATGACTGACGTGGCGCAGGCACGGAACCAGCAGGGCGCACCGGGGCACGCGGACGCCGGGCGCGGCCGGCGGCGCGCCGGGCGCCCCCGGCTCCGCCCGGCCAGCGACACCGAGGTCGCGCCGCGGGCGGAGATACTCGACGCGGCCGCGGAACTCTTCGTCAGCCAGGGCCTCGCCGCGACCACCACCAGGCAGATCGCCGATCGGGTCGGCATCCGCCAGGCCTCGCTTTACTACTACTTCACGGGCAAGGACGAGCTCCTCCTCGAGCTGCTCACCCAGTCGGTCCGGCCGAGCCTGCGGGTCGCCGCGGAGCTGGAGTCCCGGTGCCGCGCCGACCCGCGGCCGGGACTGTACGCGCTGGCCCTGATCGACGTGGCGACCCTCACCCACGCGCCGCACAACATCGCCACCCTCTACCTGATGCCTGAGGTCCAGGCCGCGGAGTTCGCGTCGTTCCGGGCGGAGCGCGCGCAGCTGCAGGCGGTCTACGGGCGGCTCGGGCAAGCGGCCGCGGGCGGAACGGCATGACGAGCCCCTCACCGCGACCCTCCTCATTCAGCTCGTCGAGTCGGTTATCCAGTTGCGCCGCGCGGGAGAGATGCGCGATGACTACGGGCACGAGATCGCGGCGGCCTGCCTGCGGCTCGTCGGCCTAGGCCCGGCCGAGGTCATCCGCGCCCGCGCCGCCGCCGCCGGCCTGACGGACTCGCTCGCCGGCTGACCGGCCCGCCGGGCGACCGCGCCCGCGGGCCGGCTCGCGTCAGGTCAGGGAGTCGATCCAGGCCGCGGCGCGGTTCCCGGCGGCCAACATCACCGCCGGGTCGCGCAGCGTGCCGGTCAGCACGGCGGCGCCCTGGTACCGCGCCATGGCGTCCATGGCGAGGTCACGGGCGTCCGGGCGGCCGAGGGCAGCGAACTGGCGTTCCATCCAGGCGATCGGGACGCGCATCAGGTCGGCGGCGGTGCCCGCGCCGTCAGCGCGCTTGGCCAGCTCCACGCACAGCGAGCCGAACGGGCAGCCGTGCCGCGCCACCTGGTTACCGTCGCCCGCCAGGGCGGCGAAGAACCCCTTCAAGCGCTGCCTGGGGTCGGCGGACTCGGCCTCGATCGACTCGAGCAGGCCGCGGGCCATGTCCAGGTGGTCCTGGATGACCGCCCGCACCAGGTCGTCCTTGGTGCGGAAGTAGTAGTAGACGTTGCCGAGGGGCACGTCGGCGGCGGCGGCGATGTCCGCCAGCGAGGTACCGTCCACGCCGTTCGCGTAGAGCGTCTCGCGGGCGGCGGCGATCAGCCGCTCCCGCTTCCCGCGCCTGCCCGCGTGCCGGGAGGCGCCCGCCGTGCCGTTCATCGCTTTGCCCTCTCGTTCCCGGCCTTTCGGCCCGGCCAGGCTGTGGCTCTCAGCTTAGTCAGAAAGATAACTAAGTCGTCCCCGCTATGGACCGCGTCATGCCAGCCTACTAAGTTAGTTGCATGACTGATTACATAGTTACAAGCTGACTCGCATCACAGGAGGATCGCCTGTCATGACCCAGCCGACGACTCCCGGCCCGCCGCCCGGCGCCTCGTCCTTCCTCGCGACCCGCGACGGCAAGGTCACACTTGCCCTGCTGTGCGCGGTCGCCTTCCTTGACTACCTCGACACCTCGATCGTCAACGTCGCCCTCCCGTCCATCGCCCGTGACCTGCGCTTCTCCGTGCAGAACCTGCAGTGGGTGCTCAGCGGCTACGTAGTCACCTACGGGGGCTTCCTGCTGCTCGGCGGGCGGCTCGCGGACCTGCTCGGACGGCGCCGCACGCTGGTCGCCGGGACGGCGCTGTTCGCGATCGCCTCGCTGGCCGGCGGTCTGGCGCCCAACGCGGGGACGCTGGTCGGCGCGCGGCTCGTCCAGGGGCTCGGCGCGGCGGTCATGACGCCGGCCGGCTTGTCCCTGCTCACGACCTCGTTCAGCTACGGAACCGACCGGGTACGAGCCCTCGGCGCCTGGGGCGCGATGGCCGGGCTGGCGTCGGTCCTCGGCGTCTTCCTCGGCGGCGTGCTCAGCGCCGGGCCGGGCTGGCGGTGGGTGCTCTTCGTGAACCTGCCCGTCTGCGCCGCCGTGCTCGGAACGGTCTACCGGGCCATACCCGCCGATGCCCCGGCCTCGTTCGCGTTCAGGGACTTTGACCTCACCGGCGGGCTTCTCGGCACCGCCGGGATGCTGCTGCTGATCTTCGGCCTGGTCCGCGCGCCCGATGACGGGTGGTCCTCGGCGCGGACGATAGGCGAGCTGGCGACCGCGACCGCGCTCCTCGCGCTGCTCGCGCTCAACGAGGCGCGCGTCGCCCGGCCGCTGATTCCGGCGGCGATCTTCCGGGTGCGCGGGCTGATCGCCGCCGACGGGTCGCAGGTGTTCGGGATGGCCGGGTTCTACTCGGTGTTCTTCTTCGTCACGCTGTACATGCAGGACGTGCTCGGCTACTCCCCGCTCCGCGCCGGGGCGGCGTACGTGCCGGTCGCGGTGATGGTCGGCGCGTCCGCCGGGCTCGGGTCCGGCCTGATCACGCGGGTCGGCACCCGGCCGCTGATCGTCGCGGGCGCGGTGGTCGCGGCGGGCGGCATCTTCTGGCTGTCGATGATCGGCGTGCACGGGCACTACGTGACCGACCTGCTGCCCGGGTTCCTGATCATGTCGTTCGGGCTCGGTAACGTGTTCGTGGGGGTGCAGACGGCGGCGAACGCCGGGGTCCCGCCGTCGCTCGCGGGCCTGGCCGGGGCGATGATCACGGCGTCGTTCCAGGTCGGCGGGGCCCTCGGGCTGGCGATCTTCTCGGCGGTGGCGACCGCGCGAACCTCGGCGCTGCTGGCCGAGGGGACGGCGCGGACGGCCGCGCTGACCGCCGGGTTCCACCGGGCGCTGCTGCTTGCGTCGATCTTCGTGCTCGTCGCGGCGGTCGTCGGGCTGCGGGCGGCCAACACCCGGGGCGAGCCGACGACCGAGATCACCGAGGTCGCGGCCGACGAGCCCGTGTCGGGGGGCGTGCGCCTCGGCGCCGAGCAAGATCCGGACTAACGCCCAGCCAACGACGCCACTCAACCGGGCTCCGCTGCGGGCCTGACGAATGAGCGAAAAGGACGTACCTTGCGCTGCATGCACCACAGCCGCGTCTATGCCCTGCTGATCGACGACTCCCGGTGCCGAGGCCGCTCGCCGCGGCGCGGCCTTCCGGCCCCGGTGGCGCCGTGTTAGCGTCTTGCATGATCACTGCGGCGGAGGTGCGGGCAGTGGCGATGTCACTCCCCCGCACCGAGGAACACCTGATCCGCGATCACGTCAAGTTCCGCGTCGGGAAGATCGTCTACGCCTCGATCTCGCCCGACGAGACGAGGCTCGGCTTCGGCTTCCCGAAGGAGGAGCGGGACGCGCTGATCGACAGCAGGCCGGACGTGTTCCTCCTGCCGAAGCTGTCCGACCAGCGATTCCACTGGATCAACGCCCACATGGACGCCCTCGGCGCGGATGAGATGCGCGAGCTCATCATCGACGCCTGGCGCATGGTCGTGCCGAAGAAGGTCGCGGCGGCCCGCCTCGGCCCGCCGGTCGGCTTAGCTCAGCGCGTGTTCAGCGCCGCCCGCGGGTCGTCGGGGGCGTACACGGTGGTAACGCCGGCGTAGGAGGGCGGCTTTTCCTCGAGCATCGGGTACTCGCCGCGGTTGACGACCATCCCGTCGATGTTCGAGAAGTCCCACCGGACCGGGGCGAAGAAGTCAATGAGGCCGACGCGTTCGCCCGCCGTGACCGCCTGGGTCGTGTGAATGTCCGGCGGCTTCGAGATCGCGATGGCCGGGGACGTGAGGATGACGTGCTCGTCCGGCAGCCACTCACTGAGGTCGCGCGACCAGGCCCTGCGCATGTGGTGCACCATCGTCCCGGAGTGGATGATCGACACCTGCTCGAAGTCCTCGTGCGTGTGCGGGCTCATCGCGTCCGTGCGGCGCGGCTTGGTCGCCACCGGCCAGGCGAAGTTGGTCATCGCGGTGCGGTGCACGTAGCAGTGCGGCCTGCCCGCCGGGGTGTCATCGAGGCGGTAGGCGCGGATCTTGTAGCCGTCAGCCGGCATCGGCCAGGGCTCGACGGGCGCGACGCCGGCCGGGTGCGTGGCGTACTCGCCGCTGTTCGGCGCCGTGCCGAGCAAGTCGGGGCTGAGGGCGGTGAACCCGCGCCAGACCGAGCCCGCCGCGGTGAACCGGATGCTCGATGAGCCGGGCGGCACCACCACCACGGAGCCCGCCGGCACGTCCACGGTGTCGCCGCCCGCGGTCACCTGACAGGGCGTGAACAGCGCCCACACGAAGTACTCGTCGGCGTTGTCCGCCCGCGAAAGCACGGACCCGGGCACGACCTCGGAATAGGCCGTGATCATGTTGGCGGCACGGACCCACCACGTCGATGCGGACCCCTCGGTCTCGTGCGGTGGCGTCCCCTGAAGGCGGGCGTAACTACCGATCGGCATCGCTTCTCCCGTTCTCGCTGGACTGCCTGTTCCTCGCCGGCTTGCCGGGACAGTGGTGCGGCATCGGGTCGGCCCGGCCCCCGATGAAGTCCGCATAGTGGGCATAACATCGCATCTTCCTGACAAACCTAATTCGACATGACCGGCGTCACAAACGGCCGGTCTCGACCGCGGCACCCAATGCCGGCACCCAATGTCGAACCACACAGGTCGACGCCAAGCGGGCCAGGCGCGGCGCGCTCACGCGGCGGCCTGGGACGGCGAGCTGATCGCGTGCGGCTCACCCGCGGTCAGGCCGCGCAGCGGGCCAGGCCGGGGCGCCTGCTGAACCTCGGCGACGGCCAGCTGGTGACGGTCACCGTGCCGGCGCCCTGACGTTACGCCCCGGGCAGGCGCGCCCCGGCGTTAATGCACCGGGCCCACGGTGACGCTCAGCAGCGCCGGGCTGCCGCTGGACACCGGCCCCGCCTGGTTGACGCCGCCGTCCGGCGTCACGTCGTCGTACGGGAAGGCGTAGCCGAGCCCGCCGGCCTCGGTAGCGTGCACGATCCGGGCGTAGTGGTTCGTGATGGCGTTCGCGTAGTACCCGGCCGGGTTCTCCCCGTCCGGCTGGTCGGAGTCGGTGAGCAGCGTGCTGCGGTTGAACGCGGCGGCGAGCCGGGGGATGATCGCGAGGACCGCGCCGCTCGCCCCGGCGGTGCTGAACGGCCCGGTGGAGCAGCTGAAGATGTCGGCGGTCGACGGCCGGGCGAATGACCCGATGCCGGGGAACGTGAGCAGCCCGTTGGTCACCTGGCCGGTCACGGTCCCGTAGGAGGCCTGGGTGTCGACGGTGAGCGTCGCCGCGGAGTACATGTCCCAGACCTGGGTGACGTACTCGTCGTAGTAGCCGGACAGCAGGGACGAGTTGTAGACGATCCCGTTCTGCGGGCTGAGCGCGCGGAGGTTCGCGCCGCCGCTGGCCACGACGAGGTCGGTCCACGGGTTCCCGTCGGCGGCCTGCTGCGCGGCCAGGCCCGAGCACACGGCGTCCAGGCCGCCCGCGGGCAGGCCGCCGACCGCCTGCGTGTTCCCGGACGTGTCGGTCAGGGTGAGGCCGATCGGGATGCAGACGAAGTCGACCATGGAGATGTTCGCGAACAACTGCGCGGAGTTGTACGTGAACTCGGCGAAGTCCCACTGGATGCCGATGTTGGGGTCGGAGGGGTTGGTGACGGACGGCTCGACGAGCCCCGGGCCGGGGTTCAGCAGGAAGGTGATCGGCGCGCCGACGGAGAACCACAGGCGGGCCCCCGCCAGCTGGGGCACCGTGACCGTGACCGGCGCGCCGCCCGAGGCGTTCAGCGGGATCGCGCAGTCGACTGCCAGGGGGCTCCCGGCGGCGGACGGGGACGCCGGGTAATACGGCGTCTCGCCGTCCGCCTCGAGCAGCATGAGCGCGTTCCCGTTGCTGATCGCCTGGCCGGTGACGAACGCGTACACGGTGTCGGAGCCGGTGTTGTTCTGGATGCTGAACGAGACCGTGGCCGCCGTGTCCGCGGCCGCCAGCCGGGCGGTCTGCGGGCCGGCGGTCCCGCCAGCGGCCGGCGCAGTTCGGGGACGGCCAGGCCGAGCAGCGGCGCCGCGACCGCGGCGGCCGACCCGGCGAGCATGGTGCGGCGGGAAACCTGCATTGACGTGCCTCTCTGTCGGGAGGGGCCGCAGCGGCGCCCGCGGCGACCGGGCATTAGCAGTACGGTAGTGACGGCAATGGTCACGATTCACGCCGTTAAGACCGGCTTAAGAGCTGGCTCAGCGCCCGATAAGGCGATACGCCTCTGGGCCGACAGGCGGGGGTAATTCTCACGAATTACCCCCGGGGACTACGGCGGCCGGTAAATCGCCCATGAGGCCGATGCGCCGGGCCGCCGCGCCGCGGCACTGTTGACGCATGAAGCCAGGCTCCCCGAGCGCGCTGACCGATCGCCCGGTCACCGCCAGCCGCCGCCGGGTGCTGGCCAGGACCCGGCTTGACTTCTGGCTCGACGCCCTGCTGCTCGTGGCCTATACGCTTGCCTACAGCCTGGGCTTCACCGGGATCGCCACCCACGAATGGCTTGGCATAGGCCTCGGCGCGGCCCTGCTCGTCCACATCGCGCTGCACTGGGACTGGGTGGTCCGCACCACCGGGAAGCTGCTGCGCCCGAACGGCCGGGAGCGGTTCATCTGGCTGGTCAACCTGCTGCTGCTGGTGTCCATGACGCTGTGCATCGCGTCGGGCATCCTCATCTCCGAGGTGGCGCTGCCGCAACTGGGGATCACCCCGGCGCCCAGTTCGTTCTGGCGGCAGGCGCACGACACCACGGCGACGCTGACGCTCATCCTCGTGCCGGTCCACGCCGCGCTTCGCTGGCGGTGGATCGTCGGCGTGGCCCGCCGTTTCGCCGCCTGGCGGCCCGGGCGGCGGCCACGGTGAAGTTCCTCAGGCACCTCGCCGCGGTGCTGCTCGTGGTGGCGGTCATCGTCGGGCTCGGCCTGTTGTGGGCCCATGCCTCCGGCAGCGGCACCGCCATCGGCGGCGGCATCCGGCGGGCTCCCTCACCTGAGGTCCTGCGACGCCTGGACCAGGCCAGGGCCGGCGTGATCACCGGTCAGTCCGATGACGGGTTCGACCTCGCCAACGCCGGCAACCTGATCAGGACCGGGGAGATCGAGGCGATCCTGGCGGCCGTCGTTATCGCGGCCAGCGCGGTCCGGCGCCGGCGGCGCCGGTCGCGGCGCGGTTCAGCGGGCGCCGCGGGAGTCACCCGCCTCCGTTCGGGATAATCAAGGACATCAGCCCGAACGGAGGCGCGGTTACTCTCGGCGGCCCTGGTTCTTCACGGCCTCCGCCGCGACGGCGGCCGCCTCCGGGTCGAGGTACCGGCCGCCGCGGGCGACGGGCGCGAACGAGGCGTCGAGCTCGTACACCAGCGGGATGCCGGTCGGGACGTTCAGCTCGGCGATGGCCGCGTCCCCGATCCGGTCCAGGTGCTTGACCAGGGCGCGCAGCGAGTTGCCGTGCGCGACCACGAGGACGGTGCGGCCCGCCGCCAGGTCGGGCACGATCCCGTCGTACCAGTACGGGAGCAGCCGGCGCACCACGTCCCGCAGGCACTCCGTGCGCGGCAGCAGCCCGGGCGGCAGTTCGGCGTAACGCGGGTCACGGGCGGCGGAGAGCGGGTCATCGTCCGGAAGCGGCGGCGGCGGCACGTCATAGGAGCGGCGCCAGCGCATGTACTGCTCGTCACCGTACTGCTCACGGACCTGAGCCTTGTCCTTGCCCTGGAGGGCGCCGTAGTGCCGCTCGTTCAGCCGCCAGCTGCGGCGTACCGGCAGCCAGCTCAGGCTCATGACGTCGAGCATGATGTTCGCCGTCTCGACGGTGCGGGTCAGCACCGACGTGTGCACCGCGTCCGGGCGCAGTCCCGCGTCGGCCAGCATCCGCCCGGCGGCTTCCGCCTCCTGGCGGCCGTTCGGCGCGAGCCTCACGTCCGCCCAGCCCGCGAACAGGCCCTTGGCGTTCCACTCGCTCTCCGCGTGCCGCATTAGCACCAAGGTTCCCATGTGCACCCTTCTTCCCGCTTTCTGACTCGCCGGAATTCCCCGTTACCAAAGCGTTACATTGATGTTTCTTGTCAATGGTATGACCTTATGCCAGCCTTGAGTGATCTGACCCACAGTACGGCAAGTACGCACGCCGCCGTCCCTGACCTCCTCCGGAAGGAGCCCCCGTGCGCAAGGACTACGAACCCGGCGTCCTAGCTCCCAGCCAGAAGTCCGCATCAGAGCTCACCGCCCGCGACGCCTTCAACCGCGAGCACCCGCCGCTCACGGGCCTCGTCGTGCCGCACGACCTGAGGAAGATGGAGCTGCCCGAGCGGCCGTGGCGCAACAACCGCGGCCAGTGGTTCGACCTCGCCGAGTACGAGATCCTCAATGCCCACCTCTCTGAGCTGAAGCCGGGGAGCTGCTCGGTCCGGCACCGCCACACCACCGAGGCCTACCTGTACTGCGTCAAGGGACACGGCTTCACGGTGGTCAACTACGAGGGCGAGCCCGAGCAGGTCGTCGAGTGGTCCGAGGGCACCCTGTTCGCCCCGCCTCGCTGGGCCTGGCACCAGCACTTCAACGGCGACTCCGCCGACACCTCCCGTTACCTGGCAATCCAGGACACCGGCCTGCTCCGCACCATGCGCCTGCACCAGATCGAGCGCCACCCGGTCCAGCTCACCCCCGAAGAGGCCGCGCAGCTCCTCGCCGCGCAGCCGGCACAGGACGACCAGGGCAAGTAACCCGGGCGCGGGCGTACGACACGCGCCGGCCGGGCCGCTCTCCCCTCGCGGCCCGGCCGGCGCGGCAGCAGTCCTCGCGACTCCGCCGTCACTTGCGGGTCGCGCACAACCACCGGGCGTCAGCAGCCCCACGCGACGGCGCCCCATGAAGGCGTGGTGAAATGCTCGAAGACAAGACAGCCGTCAAACCTGGCGTAATGGTCTCCTCCGGCACGCGCAGGTGGCTCTACATCAGCTTCCCCTTGCTGGTCAGCTTCGCCGTGGCGCAGCTGGTGAAGACGTCGATGGGGATCGTGGCGGCCAGTCCGGAATTCATCAACCGCTTCCACGTCGGGCCGCACTCCTCGGCGGTCGGCTGGGCGTCCAGTTCATTCCTCTACGCGTACGGCCTCGCCATGCTCGGCTGGGGCTACCTGGTCAAGCGCATCGGCCCGCGGCGCGCGATGCTCCTGGGCAGCGGCATCTGGGTGATCGCGCTCGCCGTGACGCCCTTCGTGCACACCATCCCGCAGCTTTACGGCACGCGAATCGCCCTCGGCGCGGGCGAGGCCTGCTTCTATCCCGTCGCGCACACCCTGACCGCCCGCTGGTTCCCCATCCAGGAGCGGGCCCGGGCGAACGCGTCGTGGCTGTCCGGCATCTTCGTTGGCTCGACCGTCGCCTCCTCCCTGACCGCCGTCTCGCTGACGTCGCTGGGCTGGGCGGGCGCGTTCTGGCTGCAGGCCGGCATCGCGCTGGTCCTCGCCTTCGGCGTCACGCTGCTCCTCATCAGGGACGACCCGCGCAGCGCGGCCACGGTCGGCTCGGCCGAGGTGACGCACATCGAGGAGAACCGGTTCGAGAACACGAGGCTCATCCCGAAGGCGGGACCCGACTCGCCGTACCGTAACTACCGGTACTGGCTCACGATGGTCATGTACCTGGGCACCAACATCCCCTTCTACGGCCTGGTGACGTGGCTGCCGCTGTACCTGAAGGAGCAGCGGCACATCAGCTTCGGCATGGTGGGCGTGATCCTCACCGCGGCCAATGCCCTGTCGATCGTGGTCATGGTCCTGGTCGGCATGTGGTCCGACCGCCGGATGCGACGGGCCTCGGTCGCCGCGGCCGGCTTCGCCGTTGAGGCGATCGGCATACTCGGCGCCGTGCTGTACCCGGTCAACACGCTGGTCATCGGCGTGTGGGTGTTCCTCGGGCTGGCAGGCAACGCGTGGTGCATCGTGGCCAACTGGGGCCTGCTGCACAGCCTGATGCCAACCGACGAGGCGGAGCGCTCGAGCGGCGTCTTCTCCTCCCTGACCAACCTCGCTGGCGCGGGCGCCCCCGCCCTGGTCGGCTGGATGCTGTCGACTACGGGCAGCTACACGCCGGGCTTCCTGTTCCTGGTCGCCACCATCGTCGTGTCCATCGCCTGCTGCGCCGTCCTCATACCGCAGCGGTACTGACCCGGGCCCGGCCGTCAGCGCGCGCCGGGCCCGTGTTACCCGATAAGCCGTGTCACCCGATCGGGTGTCGTGACGGCGCCGCCTCGATCGGGAATGCTGAGGCGTGTTAGAGCGCGATCTGGTGATGGCGCGGCACCGAGCCGTACAGCCCGGTGCCGACCTGCAGCAGATTTCGCCCCGGGCGGCCGCCCCGGGGGGGCTGGGTGCCCTGGCCAGTCACTGGCCTGGGGTACCTGGGCTGGGGCGGTCCGCCGAGGCGCGCGCGAATGACTGGTACGGCGTGATCTCTCCGGGTGAGATCACGCCGTCCTCGATCGCGCGGGCGAGCAGCGCGTCCTTGCTGGGCGCGGTCCGCCCGGTGGCCGCGTACTTGGCGCGCGCGCGGCTGATGTACTGCCTGACCGTGTTCTCGCTGATCGACATGCGCCGCCCGACCGATGCCTTCGACATGCCCTGAAACCACAGCAGCAGCGCCTGCTGCTCTTGCTGCGACAGCGCCGGCCGGGCCGGGCTCTGGTCCGCGAGGATCGCCCTGGCCTGCGACCGGGTCACGTACGGACGGTCGGCGGCCGCCGCGAGCACGGCCTCGACCAGGTGGTCGCGGCCCTCGTCCTTGGAGATGTAGGCGTGCGCGCCGTTGTCCAGCGTCTCCATCACGATCGCCGGGTCGCTGTGCCCGGAGAAGGCCACCACCCGGTACCCGTCGGCCACCAGCCCGGGGATGTGCGCGGTGACCAGCTCGCCGGACAGCTCCAGGTCCAGGATGACCACGTCGGCGGACGGCTGGGGGCCGGCCGCCAGCCCGGTCAGGTCGCGCGCCGTCTGCACCAGCAGTACCCGCTGGCCGGGATCGGACCGGATCCAGGACGCCACCCCCTCGGTGACGACCGGATGGTCCTCGATGATCGCCACCGTTACCGGCTGTTCCATCGCGCCTCCGCCCAGAGAATAGCGCCGTCTTGCTGATGCTCGATGGCGACCCCCTCGCCGGCCGCGGGCAACCGGACGACTACCCCGGTGTCCGCGACGAAGCTGACGGCGATCCCGGTGGCCACCGCCGCCAGGGTGATCCGCGCGTGGCTGCGCGCGGCCGTCAGGATCGCGATGGCGGCGTCGGTGATCACCCGGCGCGCCGGGCTGGGTACCTCGGGCAGCAGGCCGGCCGTCTCGATCTCGACGGCGACCCCGCGCCGCTCCGCCACGTCGGCGCTCGCGTGCAGCTCGTGTACCAGCGACTCGGACACGTCATCGCCCTCGGCCAGCAGCCGGCGCAGCCGGGCGGCCTGGACCGCGCACCTGACCCGCACTTGCGGGTCGCTCGGGTCGGCCGTCCCCGCGGCCAGCTCGGCGATCAGCGGGACGGCGCCTTCCTGCAGCACCAGCCTGCGGGCCTGCCGGGCCGCCCGGATCACCTCCGCGGTGGCGGCGCGCTCGCGCGCGGCATCCTCACTGCGCGCCGCCGCGGCGGCCTGGCCGGCGGCGACATCCAGTGCCCTGACCCCGGCGGCGACGGCCACCTGGCCACCGGTCGACCAGGCCAGCACGGCGAGGAAGCCGGCCAGGCCGGTGCGGTCAAGACCGTCCCATACCTGGACGCCCAGCGTGGCGAGGGCCAGGGCGGCGAGGAACGACGCGAGCTCAGGGAACCGGCGGCGGTGCAGCATGAGCACGCCCGTCCAGCCGGCACTCCCCCACGACCAGTTGACCGCCAGCATCTGGCCGGCCGGGCTGGCGGCCGCCGCCGCCGTGCTCGCGGCCAGCGCGACCACGGCGACCGTCCAGGCCGGACGCCAGCCGGGCGGGCCGCGCAGCACCAGGACCGACCCGGCGGCGATCGCCAGCGCCATGACCAGCCACATCGCGGCCTGGAAGGCGAACGAGCCGTAGGCCGGGCGGTTATGCACAAGCTGGCCGCCCGCTCCGGCGAGATGCCAGCCCGCGACCAGGACGATCACCGCGAGGGTGAAGGCCCGCTGATAGCGGCCGGACATCGTCGCCTGCGGCTGCACTCGCGACCGCGGCTGAGCTCGTCGCCCGCGGCCGCGCCGCTTCCCGCGGCGGCGTCGCTTCCCGCGGCTGCACTGCGGTCATGCCGGCCAGCTCACGGTGACGCTCGTGCCCGCGCCGGGACGGCTGGCGATCGCGGCCCGGCCGCCGACCGCCAGCATCCGCCCGGTGATCGACTCGCGGATGCCCCGGCGGGATGGCGGGATGGCGGCCGGGTCGAAGCCCCGCCCGTGGTCCGTGACCTTGATGACCGCCCAGCCCGCGCCGCCGGTGACGGTCACGTCCGCCTGCCCGCTCCCGGCGTGCCGCTCGACGTTGCGCAGCGCCTCGCCGACGCAGGCCGCCAGCTGGTCCGCGACCGGGGACGGCAGCGTGACAGTGCCGAGCCGCAGCCGCACGGCGAGGTCGTCGGTGCTGGCCGCGGCCCGTTCCAGCCGCGGCCTCAGGTCGGTCAGCGGCGCCGGCTCGCTCTGGACCGCGGGGGCGTCCGCGAGCCCTTGCAGGACGCGCAGGTCCCGGGCGGCCTGCCCGGTGAGCGCCGCGGACGGCTCGGCGAAGGCGCCGGCCGCGACCATGGTCAGGGTCGACAGGATGGTGTCGTGCAGCTGGCGGTGCTGCTCGCGCTCGTCGGCCCGCCGCGCTTCCTCGGCCCGGACCTGCCGCTCGGTCGCCAGGCCGGCGGCGACGATCGCGTCCGCCTGCCGGGCGCCGCCGCGGATCACCGCGATGAGGCCGGCGACGACGATCGTCTCGACCGCCAGCAGCCAGCCGCCGACCAGGGAGCCGACGCCCAGCCCGTAGGCGATGACCACCACCGCGGCGGCGGGCAGCGAGAGCCGCGGCCGCAGCGCGATCTGCAGGATGTAGACCGACGTGCAGGCCAGCGGGAGCATCCAGGTCGTGCTGTCGTTGATCAGCACCGCCGGGACCAGGTGCCGCTGCTCCAGCGCCAGCGCCGCGATGACCGCGGCGTCGGCCAGCACGAGGGCCGGCGCCAGCCCGGACCGCCGCACGAGCCAGGTGAAGGCGGCCGACCACAGGCACAGCGCGGTCAGCGACGCGCCCAGCCACCAGCCGGAGGCCTGCCCCGTCCCGGCCAGCACGGCGACCGCGGAGAACAAGACTGCGCCGCCGAGGCGCAGGGCAATCGCGTACCAGCCGGCTAGCCAGTGCAAGGCCTGGTCGGACGGCCCTGCCAACCGCGAGCGGCGTGCCCACCCGAGGCGGCCCACGAAGGGCCGGATCTGGCCCCCGGCGAAAGAGGCTGCCGGTTCCACCGGACCAGTATGCGCCAGGAAGGCGGTAACGCGGAACCGGACGCTTCAACATCTGGACGCGGCGGCTTAGCCGCGTTCCGCCGGGCGGCCCTCACGGCAGGCCGGCGCCGTCGCGCTAGCGACTCGGGAGCGGCAGGCCGCCGATGTCCGCCCCGCCGTTGGCGGCGAGCCAGGAGAGGGCCTCGCGCAGGGCGTCGAGCGCGGTGTACCGCGGCGCGTACCCGAGCACCTCGCGGGCGCGGGCGATGCTGGCGGTGATGCTGCGGGTGGTGTGCTCGCGGGTTACCTCGGCGTGCTCGGTCCCCGCCCGGCGGGCGAACTCGTCCCAGCCGACGAAGTCCAGGGCCGCTTCGCGGCCGAACCACCCCGCCACGCCGGCCGCCAGGCCCCGTTGCGTCATCGACTGCTCGGCGGTCACGTGGAAGCTGCCACCGGCCGCCGCCGGCCGGGACAGCGCTAGCTCGAACGCCTGGGCCACGTCGTCGGCGTGCACGTGGTGCAGGACACCGAGCCCGTGGTCGGGGAGCGCGAGCGGCCGCCCGGTCGCGAGGGCGGTCCAGGTGGCGGGGTCAAGGTTGCCGGCCGGGGTGATGACCGGCCAGCCCGGCCCGCTGATGTGCCCCGGGTGCAGCACCACCGCGGGGACCCCGCCCGCCCGGGTCTCGGCGTGCAGCAGGGCCTCGATCTCCGCCTTGCCCGTGCCGTAGCTGCCGTAGGCGGTGCGCGGCTCGTCCTCCGTCACCGGGACCCGCAGCGCGGGGCCGTGGACCCAGATGGTCCCGCAGTGCACGAGCAGCGGGCGCGACGGGCGCAGCGCCTCGACTAGCTGCCGCGCCGACGCCCTGGTGAAGCAGATGAGGTCGATCACGGCCGCCGGCCGCAGCGCGGCGATCCGCGCGCCGAACCGGCCCTCCCCGTCTTCCTGCTCCCGGTCGGCGGCCACCATGGTCACCGCGTCCCACTGCGGGCCGGCCCGGTACGGGCCGCGAGTGCCGCGGCTGACCGCGATCACCTCATGACCCCGGTCAACCAGCCGCGGCACGAGGTAGGTGCCGATGTGCCCGGTCGCCCCGATGACCACCACGCGGCTCATCCTGTCTGCCCCTTCCATCGCCCGGTCCCGCCCGCTCCATCGTCCCACGCGGGCCCCGCGCTACCCGCAGACCCGGATGCCGGTGAGCGGGCGGATCGCCGCGGCCGCGATCGGACAGGCATGGCCGCTTGCCGGCGGCTCGCTTGAGGCCGCGCTCACGCCGCCGTAGTTCGCCGCGCCGAGCGTGACGACCAGGATCAGGCCGGCGCCGGCCAGCGCCGAGTCGCGCATCCGGGCCCGGAGCCGCACCCAGCTGCGGGCCGGCGCCGGCGCGCTCCTTGCCGCGGCGGGCCGCCTCGCCGCCAGCACGGCCTGGCAGGCGGCAGCCAGCAGGAACAGCGGCGTGCAGCCGATGATGAAGAAGTCCGCGACGTTGTAGTAGTGCGAGCCGAGGTGGATGAAGTCGACCACGCCGCGCACGCTGCCCGGCGCGGTCCAGTAGTGGATCCCCAGCCGGTCAAGCAGGTTGCTGCCCCAGCCGCCGATCATCAGGGCGCCGGGAACGCGGACGGCGGCAGGCACCCGCCAGCGCGCGAGGGCCGAGACGGCAATGCTCAGCAGGCCGAAGTCAAGCAGGTCAAGCAGCGCGCCCGTGACCGGGCTGGCGTACCATCCGCCGACCGTGGTCCCGACGAGGATGTCGCCCCCTGAGTTGATCTTGGTCCACGGGACCTGCCGCCAGGCCCACCACTTGGCCGCCTGGTCCAGCACGGCCACCGCGGCGATCAGGCACAGCACCACCCGCCGCCTGGCTCTCTCCCCTTGTCTCACGCCGGGCCGAAGGGCCAGGTCCGGGGCGGGCCTGCGGGCAAGCGAGAGGAACCAGCGCGGGTCGTGAGACACATCTCGGGACGATAACATATAGGTCACGTACAGATAACACCAACCCGGTAACTGGCGGTGCCCCCCGGCGGGGCTTCCGCCGCGCTCAGCCGGCCGGGCCGCCGACCGCGCTGCGCAACTCCGCCGCCGTGAGCCGCGCCGGGTCGCGGGCGAGCGCCGCGCTGCCTGCGAGCACCGCGAGCGGCAGCTTGCGCAGCCGCCGCCCGTCCCATCCCGCGGTGCGGACGGCGAGTTCCTCGTGCAGCGGGTCGTCGGCGGCCAGCTCCTTGAGCTCCGGCCACGCCGCGGCCAGGTCAGCGAGGGCCGCCGCCAGTATCCGCGCCCGCGCTTCGGCGTCGGGCAGGCCAAGCTCCACGACCAGGTCGGCACGCGAGAGGAACGCCTCGTCCACCGCGGCCAGGAAGTTCGTCGTGGTCACGACGACGGCTCCGGGCACCGTCGCCGCCAGGTGGTCAAGGCCGGCGAGCACCGCGTCGGTGGCCCGCTGCACGTCGACCGGGTTCGTCTCGAACGACGCGAGGCCGCGCCGCACCGCGAAGCTTTCCACCTCGTCGATCAGCACGACGACGTGCGGCCGCGCGGCGGCCAGCGCGGGAACGACGTCGCGCAGCAGCCTGGTCACGTTCCGCTGGCTCTCCCCGAGCATCTCGCTTGGCAGGGCGTGCGGGTCGATCTCGAGGAACGTCGTCGCTCCGCGCGCCGCGACGGCGAGGGCCGCCGCCTGGGCGAGCCCCCGCGCCAGCGTGGTCTTGCCGGTGCCCGGCGGCCCGGCGAGCACGATCAGTCCGCTTGGCGGTGCCGGGAGCGCGGCCAGGCGGCGCCCGTGCATCATTGCCACGAGCGCCGTCCCGAGCAGCCGTCCCCTGGTCCCTTCCGGCACGACGATGCTGTCCCACGGCCCGTCATGATGGCCCGCGGGCAGCACGTGCACCCCGGTGACGCCGCGCGGAAGCGCCTGCTCGCTCACGGCCAGGTCGGCCGGGTCAGCGGCGGCCAGTCGACGCTGCCCGGGTCGCCGGCCTGCTTGTCCCTGATGTGGTCCGGCGGCTCCTCGAACAGGACGAGCGGGTCACACAGCGCCCGCATCGTCTCGAGCAGGCTGTCGAACATGTGGATCCGCACCACCCGCGCCGTCCGCTCGGGGTCGTCGTTGATGTGCTGGTGCCACAGGAAGTGGTCGACGACGATGATGTCGCCCTTCTTCCAGGGGTAGGTCTTCCCGCCCTCGGGCTCCGCTCCGAGGTAAGAGTGGCCGCTGCCGTCGACCACGTACAGCCACGCCTCCCCCGGGTGCCGGTGCATCGACTGGGCGCGGCCGGGCCCGATCTCGAACATCGCCATCGTGATGCCCGAGGCCTGGTATCCGATCGCCCGGTCAACCAGGAACGTTGTCCTCGTGCCGCGCGGGGTGGGCAGCATCTCCAGGTCGTCCCAGCTCGTGTGCAGCCGGCGGCCCGCCGCGCCTGCTGGTCGGCGGCCAGCCGTCGCAGCCGTTCCGCGTACGGGTCCGTGCCCTCGGCGCCCGGCGAGAACGGCGGCCTCGGCGGCAGCGTCGCGGTGTCCGCGTCCCCGCCGTCTTCCAGGATCGCCATGCCCATCGTCTCGAGCATCGGCTCGGAGGAAAAGGTCAGGAACCGGGCCGTGCCGCTTCCCTCGTTACCGTGCCGGTGCCAGCTCCAGGCGGGCAGGTGCAGTGAGTCACCCGGGCCCCAGTGGATCCGCGTCCCGTCGACCTCGGTCCAGGCCTCGCCCGCGACGCAGAACACCATCGCGTCCCACGAGTGGCGGTGCACCGTACTGACCGTGCCCGGGTCGATCTCGTGCGCGGTGGCGTCCATCGACCGGGTCGGGCGGCCGCCGTCGGCGCCGACGTAGACGCCGCGGCGCATCCGCCGCCCGGTGTCGTGCATCTCAACGTCCTCCAGCGCGACGACCGTGCGCTGGTTCGCCCGCCACGCCTCGATGAACTCGGCGCGGCGCTGCTTCTGCACGTGGTAGTGAGCGACCTTGGTGGTGGTCTTCGTACTCAACGACAAGCCTCCTACTGGTTGACGTACGGGGCGATCGAGTTCGAGTTGGCGAGCGCGCTGTTGACCTGGCCGGACAGCGTGGCACCGCCGATGAACGACAGCGGGAGCGATTCCTTGCCCGCCTGCGCCTGCAGCGCGGGCAGCGCGGCGGCCTTGGCGAACGCCTGCCGCAGGGTGGACAGCTCGGAGGCGGGCAGGCCAGCGGGCGCGGCGAAGTCGTCGGACAGGTTGCTCAGCGCGAGCGCCTCCGTGACCGCCGCCTGCTTGCTGCCGGACAGGCCCGCGGTGGACATCTCGGTCTGCAACGTGGGCACGCCGCCGAGCACCTTCTGGTAGCTCGACAGTGACACGGGCCCGATGACCAGCAGCGGCTTCGCCTCATTGCCGGAAATCAGCGGGTAGAGCGTCGACATCGCCTCGAGGATCGTCTGCCCGTCCTTGGCGAGGAAGCCCTGCTTGAGCGCCGAGGTGGCCTCGAAGCCGGTGTCCAGCTTGTAGGAGACGCTGAAAGCGCCGTAGATCACCCGGTTGAGCATGTCGCCGATGCCGTTGCGGATGTCGAGCACGGTCACGTTCCCGCCGTGCAGCATCCCCGAGAAGCTCTGCACGCTGGAGCCAGGCTGGGTGACGAGCGCGTTCGGTATCTGGGCGGGCTGGCCGATCCAGCTCAGCTTCGCCATGGTGAAGGACTGGCCCGGCTGCTTTTCCACCAGGCTCGCGATGTCACCGCCCACGTTAACCATGCCGATGGTCAGCCCGTTCGGCGCGGAGGCGGCCATCTGGTTGCTGCCCTGGAGCGTCCCCGCCGCGGACACGTCCTCGACGTTGATCGTCGCCCCGAGTTCCTGCCCGACGTAGGGCGCGAACAGCCGGGCGTAGGAGTCGTAGCTGCCGCCCGGGCTGTCCGGGGAGATGAGCGTGATGGTCTTGCCCTTGAAGTAGCCCGCTCCCCCGCCGGCGCCCGCCGCTCCCGTGTTGGCGGACGCGGTGTTCGCGGACCCGGAGGACGAGCCGGACGAGCAGGCGGCGAGCAGGGCGGCGGAGACCGCCGCGACCGCGACCGCGGCGATCCGTCGTCCTGACGCATTCGATCTAATGCGTTGCGTTGCGTGATCGGACATGATCCTGCCTTTCGTGTTCATGGCGATGCTGACGTTTCGTGCCGTGCCAGGAGCCGGCGAGTCCAGGCCGGCCGGTCCCGGGGTCAGCTCCAGACCCCGGAGAAGGTGAGGCTGAACAGGGAGGTGAAGGCGTAGGCGATCCCGAAGCACGTGCCGGTGACTACCGCCGCGTACGTCAGGCGCTGCCACCGACGGCCCCACTCGACCGAGGTGAGGCAGTAGGCCGCGGCGACCAGGGGCACGCCGATCTCGAAGCCGAACAGGTAGCTCGCGCCCACCGCGGCCCATATCCAGCCGAGCGCCACCAGCTCGCGCGTCGTCCGGCGCGAGCGGCGCCCGCGCGCGGGCTGTTCCGCGGCCGGGCCTCCGCTTCCCTGGGGCGTGGTTTCCTGCGGTCTCGGCTCCCGCGCGGCATCGTGCCCGGCCAGGGTTTCCCGGCCGGCGCCCGAGTCGCGGCCAGCCGGGACGGTCGCGAGCGCGGCGTCCATGACCGCGGGCACGCTCTCCATGGGCTCGGCGTTCATAGACCCGGGCGCGACGGCCCGGTCAGCCCCGGGCCGCACGGTCTCGTGAAGCACGGTCTCGGGCGGCACGGTGCGGTGCCGTAGCACGCCGATCCCGCGGGCCGCGAGCTGGAACAGGGCCACGGCGGCGGCGATGGCCGCGATAATGGCGGGCACGCCGCCCGCGTCGGCGGGGTAGCCGAGGGCGATGACCAGGTAAATTACCGACACGACGGCGATCACGGCCTCGGTGGCCGGCTCGAGCACCGGGTGCGGCGGGCGCGGGCCCCGGGCCGCCCGCTCGGGGGTGATCACGGCCCGGCCGCGGTGCCCGCGCCAGGTGATCAGCGCGAGCAGGGCGATGCTGATGACCAGGAACACGTCGGCGAGCGGGCTGCGGGCGACGAACCCCCAGCCGTAGATGCTCTGCGTCAGGTGCAGGTTGTCGGCGAACGTCCCGCCGAGCACCAGGCCGATGGTCATCGCCGCCAGGGAGTAGCCGAGCTTGCGCAGCACCACGCCGACGACGGCGAACACGCCGAGCTCGACTACGCCGACGAAGCCGGTCACGGCCGCGAAGCTGCCGAGCACCGCGAGCGAGACGATGACCGGCATCATGACCGGGCCGCGCACGTTCGTCGCCCGGCTGAGCCACGGCGTGATGGCCAGGCCGACCGCGCAGGACAGCAGCCCCACGATGGCCATCACCCACATCATGGAGTAGGGCAGCGACGGCTCGGAGCGCAGCAGGGTGGGGCCCGGCTGGATGCCGAGGATGGACAGCGCGGCGATGAAGATGACCATGCCGACGCCGGACGGCAGGCCGAGCGCGACAGCGGGGACGAGGGAGCCCACTTCCTTCGCGAGCGAGGACCCCTCGGCGGACGCGACGCCGGCCGGTACCCCGGTGCCGAACTCGCCGGACTTCCGCGAGACCTGCCGCCCAAGGCTGTAGGAAATGAAGTTGGCGCTGAAGCCCCCGATGCCGGGGATGAGGCCGAGCACGCTGGCGACGAGCGCCGAGCGCACGATGTGGATCCACGACCTCGCCGCGTCGCGAAGGCCCTCGCCGACCTGACGGCGGAAAGCGTCGCGCAGCATCGCTCGCTGGCCGGCGGCGACGGACTCGTTCCTGCCGTACATCGCGACCATCTGGGTCATGGCGAAGACGCCAAGCGCGAAGGGGACGACGTTCAGGCCGCTCATCAGGGCGACGCTGCCGAAGGTGAACCGGTCGATCCCGGTGACCGGGTCGGCGCCGATGAACGAGAACATCAGGCCGATCGCGCCGGACAAGATGACCTTGCCGCTCGAGGTGCTCTCCCCCGTGCCGCCGATAAGGACGAGCGCCAGGATGATGATGGCAACGAACTCCGGCGGGTGAAACAGGTTGACCAGCGAGCCGGACACGGGCAGCAGCGCGAGCAGCACCGCGCAGGCGATCCAGCCGCCCGCCCACGTGGAGGCGGCGGAGATGGCCAGGGCACGGCCCGCCTCGCCGCGCTGCGCCATCGGGAACCCGTCAAGCGTGGTCGGGTAAGACTCGGGAGCGCCCGGCGTGTTCAGCAAGATGGCGGTGATCGAGGCCGCGTAGTACGAGGCCGCCTGCGTGGCCAGCATCAGCGTGATCGCGGGGATGACGCTCATGTGATATAGGAAGGGCAGCATGAGGCTAAGCGCGAGCGACACGCCCATGCCGGGGAGCATCCCCATGAACATGCCGATCGCCATGCCGACGAACAGCAGCCCGATCGCTTCGGGGGTGAGCAGTTGCGAAAAGCCGGAGAACAGATCGTGCGTCATCGGGACCCTATCTCGCCGCCCCCGGGGCGGTGCCCGCGGGCCGTCTGCCCGGGTATGCCGAAGCGCACCCGGGCGGGTGTGATGGTGTCTGCTGACTGACTGCGCCCGCTGGCCGGGCGGGCGCCGCGCGGCGCGACGGAAGGCGACAGAGACTGGTAAGGGCGGGCCGCCCGCGGTGCGGGGTCTTAGCGGGCCGACCCGGCCGACGGACCGGGAAGAGGCGTGGTGTGCGCCCGATCACCCGATCATGGCATAAGGTCATACCATTTACAAGAAGTCGTCTTAGTAAAATTCCGGTAACCAGACCGGCGCATCCGGCCCTGGTTACCTTCACACTTCTTGCTGTTATCCGCCTCAAGTCCAGGGCGGCCCGGCGCTTCGCGCTTCTTGCTGTTATCAGCGACTATTGACCGTTGTTCCCCGCCGAGAGCTAGGCCTGAGCTAGGCCCCAATATGGTGACTCACTCGGCGGGAGCGAGACGGGCGGGCGGGCGGCCCCGGCTGGGTGCCTGACGAGGGCCCGGCGGGGTTAGCGGCCGTCGCCGGTTAGCCAGTCGACCTGAGCTGTCGGTACACCAGGTCTTGGGTCAGTGAGCTATGCCACACTATTGAGGCCCGGAACCCCCCGCTCCGCCAGGCGTTCCGGGGAGAGGACGGAGGCGAGCACGGTGCAGCCCTTGGACGTGACCAAGCCCAACATCGCCAGGGTCTGGGACTACTGGCTCGGCGGACACTTCCTCTAAACACACTAATCGGGCAGGCTAGGTGTCATCTACACGTCCGGTGCCTCCGCGCGAGATCTTCACTCCGCAGGCCCTAAGCCGACGGCTTCACAGACCTTCCCCACAACGCCCTGACCAGTGCAAACGCTCTATCAACCTACTGGTTAGGCACGTATTCGGCACGGTAGACCAAGCCCCTTACAACTCAACTATGGTCGGCTGCTATCGTCCGCTGCGGTCGCCGAGTCAGGCCACGTCCAGAACAGATCTGTACCCCAGCAGGCTGATCACGCCGAGCACGCTCCAGCGTCATGCGGTCTAGCCGTGGCCGCCGCTGACGGGCACAGTCAAGTCGTCGCCTTCATTGGTCTTGAGCCAGACGGGTCGTTGCGGTGCGTCTGCTCTGCCCCTCCCGGTCGGACCCGCGCAGCTGCCGCCCTTGATATATATGTATCAAAGTGATATCTTTTTGATAGATGACCGGAGTGCCCGGCCACCGAAGGCCACAGGAGGCACCCGATGAACGCACAGAATGACAACACCACTCCCCCGCGCACCGGCATGAGACGCATAATCCCGCGTTTTGAGTACCGCCACCTCCGCGGCTTCGGGGTCACGCGCATTGCCGGTGGCAGTGTCCAGATCGCCGCGGGCCTCATATGCTTCGCGTACGGCGTCTACGGATGGGCAGCCTTCTTCCTGATTCTTGCGGCGCTGAATCTCGCGGGTGGCTCCTGGTACCTCACTGTCGCTCGCTCCGCATCTGCCCGAACCTGAGCCTGCGCTACCGGCTCACGGCCACGCTGGCAGTAGGCCCGTTCACAACAAGGCCCCTTCCATGACTGGAAGGGGCCTTTGACGTGGGGCAGTGTACGGACGCGGGGCCCGGATTGCTGGTCTCCTCCGTCTTCGTCGATAGGCGCCGACCCCTGGCGAGCGGACGTTGGGTCCAGGTTCGGCGAAGCCGATCGCGCAGCGACGGCCCGCAGAGCCGACCTAGACGCAGCGGCCGTGAGCGGGACAAACGTGTCGCCGAGGAAGGAAGACGGCCCCCGTGCAGCACCAGTTACGTACCCGGGAGAACCTGATTGATCAGTGGCGGCCGAGGGCACCAGGGCCGGCGCGCGTCGGCCGGGGCCTTCCCAAGGCCGGAGGACGGGCGCCATCGCCCTGCGGCGCCGCCTTGATTCCATATAGAGCCGGATCAGGCAGTGGATCACGTCCAGCTTTCCGGATGCCCTTGTAGACACAGCCGACGGTTCCACAGACCGCTCCCTATAACGCCGCGATCAGCACGGATAGATGATGTACTGCGCGCTTGGGCACGTATCCGGCATGGTGCGTGTGTGATTACTAGCCCAAACTATGATTACTTACTGGGCGGCTGCTTCCCCTAAACACAGGGTAGCGCGGGCGGTACCGAAGAGCCGTCTTCGAGTTCGCCGGGCATGGGGGTGCGGGACGAAATGGACGGACATGCGGACCGTGGCGGCCCTGCGCTGCGCCGCGGAAATCCGGCGCCGTCTGCGCGGGCGGTCAGCCGTGGCGGAGGCGAGCCGCTTGACGCGGCGCAGCGCGGGACCTGGTGAGGCCGGTAGCTAACGACCAGACGCCGTCTCGTGCCCCGCCGCCCGGAAACCCGGCAGGCGGGTCCAGTCGACCGAGACATCCCGGGCGCCGAAGTCCCACAGCTCGAGCGTTTTCATCAGGGAGAGGCTTCCTGCCCGCGGGCTCGACCCGCCCGACCTGGTCTGAATCCGCCGGACGTGCTCATCGTCGATCCAGACCGTGAACTCGGCCGGGACCGACCGTGACCGCGATGACACGACACGGCGTCCCGCGCACCGCCTCCCGGCCCGTCTGCCGGGCGTCTGTCACGTCGCGGAGCTTCTCTATGAGCCCCAGCGGCTCCTCCGGTTCCGGCGGCCGTCTGCGGTGCTGGTCCTGCAGCGGTACCCCTGCCGGGCCATCATAACGCTCGCCGTCGAGCTGCATAATGGCGTACGCGCCGCCGTAAACCAGCTGGAAACGCCCGGCGGCCGGCTCGATGAAACCCTCGCCTTGGGGATGCACGATGGCCCGCGTGACCCTCTCGCGCACGCTCCCGAGGTACGTCCGGGAAGGGGTGAGCTTCCCGACGGCCCGGGCAGCGGACGCGGCTAGCCGCTCGACGGGATTGAGGCGGTATTCCGTGCCCAGGCTGTAGGCCCAGTCGGTGCGGAACATTATCTGCGCCCGTGGCGATGCGAGCGTGCTGCTCACGCGGGCGGCGACATCGGCAACCGCCGACTGGGCGTCGGCGGCCGGGCCGGCGTTGAACTTGCGGGCGGCGACGCTGTAGGGCTCGCCGCTGGCGTCCATCCGTGCGCGGATCGCCTTCTTGCGGGCATGGTCGCTGGTCACTGCGTATCCTTCCGGCGCGGCCCCACGCACCCCGCCAGGCGATAACGACGCGTACCGAGAATGCGCGCGAGTCAGTGACCCTTGTCCTCGTCGCCGGGCCCAGCGTGGGCAGTGCCCCGGCTCGGAGCGGGCAGGCGCGGCTGCCGCTCCACTCATCATAGGGGAAACCGTAAGAAGCAGTAGCCTTTCGCCAGGGCCGTCCTAGCGTCCGGCGCACCGTGGTGCCAGGCGGCTGCGAGGAAACCCTCAGCGCGCCCAAGCCCGCAACTGTGATTACCAGCCCGATATGTGATTACTATCCGGGCGGGAAGGACAACTTCGCCGCCGACCGTGAGCTGGCCGAGAAGATGCTGGAAGTCCATCCCGTCTCGGCGCAGATGGCCCGCGAGAACCGCCAGTTCCTCGGGCGCGCCGTCAGCTACCTGGCGGCCCTTGGCGTGCGGCAGTTCATCGATGTCGGCGCCGGCCTGGCCCACCGCGCTGAACACGCATGACATTGCCCAGCGGGCCGATCCGGAGGTCCGGGTGACCTACGTGGACAACGACGCGATGGTGATCTCACACGCCCGCGGGCTGCTCGCTAAGAGTCCCCACGTGATCGCGGTACCCGGTGACATGAACCACCCCAAGCGCATCCTCGCCGATGACGGGCTCACTAGCCTGATCGACTTGGCCGAGCCCGTGTGCGTGATCTTGTCCGGCGTCCCGCACTTCACCGACGCGAGGACCGCCCGCGGCGATCGCCGGTCACTTCGGGACGGCGATCGCCGCCGGCGGTTACCTGATCATCTCCTGTGGTTCCGGCAATCCCTCCGAGGGAGAGAACTTCACCTCGGCCTACACAGCGGCGCAGGTCCGTATTCACTCGCAGAAGGAAATCGAGAGCTTCTTCGACGGTCTTTGCCTGGTGCCTCCCGGGGTCGTCCCGGTCAGGTACTGGTCCACCGACGGCGTGGTGCCGCAGCGGACGCTGCCCACGGCGACCTTCCTCGGCGGCGTGGCGCGCAAGCCTTAACGCTGGTGGCCGTTTCTGGCCCAGCGTGACCAGCAGGTCAAAGCCCCCGGTGTCGGCCTGGCTGGCCTGGAGGTGGCCGCCGAGGAGCTCGGCGCGCTCGCGAAGGCCAATGAGCCCGTGGCCCCCGGAGGGCAAGCTGTCACGGGACGAGCCGGTCGCGACGGCCGCCGGGGCATGAGGCGGCGAGTCGTTGTGGACGTGGATGGCCAGGGAGCCGCCATGAGACCGGAGGCAGACGGTGACCGGGGCCCCGGGAGCGTGCTTGCGGGCGTTGGTCAGGCCTTCCTGGACGGTGCGGTAGGCCGCCCGCTGGACCGCGTCCGGCCACTCCAGCCCGGGCGTCAGGTCGCTGTCCAGGCGGGCGGGCAGGCCGCTGTCGTCAATGAGCCGGGGGATGTCGGCGAGCCGCGGCGGCGGGGCCAGTTCGTTCGCCTGCCCGCTGCGGAGGACGCCAATCATGACGCGGAGCTCATCCAGGGTTCGGGTGGCGAGGTCGCGGATCGTGGCGGCGATGTCGCGGGTCTCCGGGGCGGTGGCGGTCACCCGGAGCGCCCCGGCCTGCAGCGCGATCAGGCTGACCTGGTGGGAGACGACATCGTGCATCTCGCGGGCCAGGCGGCTGCGCTCCTCGGCGAGCACGGAGCCGGCGAGCAGCACGCGCTCGCTGTGCTGCGCCTCGGTGAGCTGCCGGAGCTGGGCAGTGAGCTGGCGGCGGGCGCCGAGCAGCAGCCCGAGCGCGGCCGGGCCGAGTGCGACGAGGGCGGCGTAGACCAGGCCCTGCAAGACGGCGATGTTGCCGCCGCCGGCGACACCGTCGAGCTGGTCCCCGATGACTCCGGCGGCGAAGGTCACGGCCACGACGATCACGACCGCGAGCCGGCGCCTGGCGTGGTCGGCGACGGTGAACACGGCGACCAGCGGTGCGATCAGCGCTGTCCCCCAGATGATGGTGGGCAGGCACAGCAGCCAGCTGACCAGGCTCCAGCGGCGACGCAGTAGCAGCCCGGCGACGGCGACGGCGGACACCGTCCAGTCCCAGTCCGACGCCGGCGGGCTTGACCAGGTGGGGACGGCGTCGACCGCGGCGACCGCGAGGATCACCGCCTCGACGCCGGCGATCACCCACCAACGGCCGCGCAGCCCCCGCCACCGGCTTGCCAGCGCGCCCGCTTCCCACGGGGACGTGAAGATCATGGGCGGAGGATCACCCCCGCCTGGTGAGCGATGACCGCCGCCTGGACCCGATTCTCCGCGCCAAGCTTGAGCAGGACGGCACTGACGTGCTCTTTCACTGTGGGCAGGGACAGGTAGAGCCGCTCGGCGATCGCCACGTTGGACAGCCCCTGCCCGACCAGCGCGAGGATTTCCTGCTCGCGGTCGCTGAGGGTGGCTACCTTGGCGAACTTTTCCCCGCTGGTGTGCGAGGCGACGAAGCCCGCGATCACCGTCCCGGTGACCGGGGGCGAGAGCACTGAGCTGCCCGCGGCCAGCGCCCGGACGGCGGCTACCAGGTCGTCGGGCTCGCTGTCCTTGAGCAGGAACCCCGCCGCACCGTCGCGTAGCGCCGCGGCAACCTGCGCGTCGGCGCTGAAGGTGGTAAGCATGGCCACTGCCGGCGGAGTGCGCTGCTCCCTGAGCTGTTTTAGCACCGTCAACCCGTCCGTGACCGGCATCCTGATATCAAGCAGCACGACGTCCGGCCGGTACTTAAGGAACATCCCGATCGCGTCGGGCCCTGCGCAGGTGGCCACGACCCTAACCCCGTCCGCCGCATTGAGGATCATCGACACCCCGGAGCGCACCAGGGCCTCGTCGTCGACGACCATCACCGTGACTGAACCCACGCTCACCTCCCTCCGCGCTCATGGCTCAGCCTAAGGGGCCAGGCATGCGGTACTGCACCCGACGCGAGTATGGTCCCGGCCAGAGGACGACATTCGACATACCCGACCATCGGCGGGTGATCCCCTCCTTAAGTAGCATTCCGTCCCCGCTACGGCGGGCCGAAGATGATCGAATGCCCTCCTGCCGATCGGGCCGCCGGTCCGCGCTGCTCGTGCCCTGGGCCTGGGGGCACGATGGCACGGTCCGGTGTAGGCGGCGGCAGGCGTGCTAGGACCTGACTCGCGGCTGCTGACGGCGCTGTTGATCCTCGCGAGCGTTGGACTGCTCGCGGGCGTCATCCGCTTTCGCCTGCTGGCCGTCAAGATTGCCTGCGGCAGCCTGTCGATCATCGTGGCGATGGTCGGCGGGGTCGCCGCGGTCAACTACTACTACGGCTACTACACGACCTGGGGACAGCTGGCGGCCGACTTCAACGGCGGCACCGGCGACCTCGGCACCATCCCGGCGACCACCAGCAGCAGCACGGCGAGCGCCTCCTCGGGCAGCATCGGCTGGGTCACCCTGCCCGGCAAGCTCAGCGGGTACAGCCGCCGCGGGCTGGTGTACCTGCCGCCGCAGTACAGCCAGGCGCGCTACGCGCGGGTCCGGTTCCCGGTCGTCGAGCTGTTCCACGGCACCCCCGGCAACCCGCTCACCTGGGAGACCGTGCTGCGGATCGGCCAGGTCGCGAACCAGCTCATCGCCAGGCACCTGATCGGGCCCATGGTCTTCGTGATGCCGTCCATCAACGGCCCCGGCCACCAGTACCAGGACTGCGTGAACGGGCCCGGCACCAGCGACGACACCTACCTCGCCAAGGACGTGCGCACCGACGTGCTCGCCCGCTACCGGGTCAGCCGGGACGCCTACGAATGGGGCCTGGCCGGGTACTCCTCCGGCGGGTTCTGCGCCGCCGACCTCGCCCTGCGCCACCGCACCTCCTTCGGCGCCGCCGCCGTCATCAACGGCTACTTCCGCGCCGCCGACGGCCCGGCCGGCACCGCGCTGAACCACAGCCAGCCGCTCGAAGCGGCCAACAGCCCGCTGTACCTCGCCGAGCGGCTCACGCCGGACGGCAGCCCCCTGCCCGCCTTCTGGGTCGCGGCCGGCACCAACGACAAGGCCGACTACCAGCCCGCCACCGTCTTCACCGCCGCGCTCAACCGCATCGAGCAGGTCCCCTTCTTCAAGCTCAACGCCGGCGACACCGCCAACGAGTGGTCAGCCGCCCTGCCCAACGCGCTGGCCTGGATGTGGCAGCAGCTCGCACCCCCCGACCTGCGGGTCCTCTTCCCCGTCCACACCCAGGCCAGCGGCATCACCAAGCTCTACGTCCCCCCGATCAAGGCGCACTTCAGCGGCCCGTGCAAGCTCATCACCCGCCCGGGTACCTTCTGGTGCCGCGATCCCCTTACCCAGCCGGGCGAGGCAAACGGAACGCGGCCTGCCCGCTAAGTCGCGGACGCGGCCGGCCGTCGGCGGCCGATTCCATGCCGAAGTAGCATGCACGCGGCGCTGCGGGCGGCTGAGGATGACCGTATGCCCAGCCTGATGCCCTCTCCCCCGCCGCCGGCCCGTGACCGTGATCGCGTCGACGGCCCCGAGACTCCGCGGCTGGGGCAAAGCGACCAGGGGACGCGCGAGCGCCTGGTCCGGCGCCGACGGTGGCTGGCCCGGCTCTGCCTGTTGTGGGCGGTGCTGTCGCTCGTGTCCGAGGTGACCCCGCTGGGCTACTGGCTGGACGCGACCCTGCCGGTTTACCTGTACTCCGTCACCTGGCTGCTGGCCGGGGCGCCGAGCATCGGGTTCGCCATGCTGCTTTTTGTGCTGTCCTCCGGGTTGCGCCGGGGCCGGGCGATGGCATTCCGGCTTTTCGCGGCCTGCCTGGTGCTTGCGGGGCCGTTGGGGCTCCTGGCCAGCGTCGCGGCCTGGGGCTGGCCGCTTGCGCAGGTATCGGCGTGGTTCTGGGTCGCGGTCGCCACTCATCTGACGCTGATGGCGGCCCTGGCGGGCCAGTGGCGGGCGTTTCGCATCCCCGGCGACCGGCCCGGGTTGCGGCGGCTCGCCTGGCCGGTCCCGGTGGCCGCGCTGGGAGTGGTGCTCGGCCTCACCGTCGTCGCGGGAACCGATACCGGCGGCGCACCGGGCTGGCAGCGGGCCGGTTACGTGCTAGAACGCGCCGTGGCCGACACCGGCCTGTGGCCCGTGACCAGTGCGGTCCAGGTGCCTTGGTGGGTGAACCTCCTGATCAACCTGACGGCGGGACTGCTGGTGGCGGTCGTGCTGTACGTGCTGCTGCGCAGCCCCCGTCAGGCACCGGGCCGGACCGATGCCGATGAGGCGCGGTTGCGGGACCTGCTGGCCGGTCACGGGGCAAGGGACTCCCTGGGCTACTTCGCGCTGCGCCGGGATAAGGACCTCATCTTCTCTCCGACCGGCAAGGCGGCGATTGGCTACCGGGTGCTCGGCGGCGTGAGCCTGGCCGCCGGAGACCCCGTTGGCGACCCGGAGGCGTGGCCAGGGGTGATCACTGCCTGGCGGGACGAGGCCGAGCGGCACGGGTGGCGCTGCGCGGTGCTCGGCGCCAGCGAACAGGCCGCGATTGCCTACCAGCGCTTCGCCGGGCTCAACGCGCTTACCCTCGGCGACGAGGCCGTTATCGAGGTCTCGAAGTTCGACCTGAGCGGGCGGGCCATGCGTAACGTGCGGCAGGCGCACGCCCGGGCGGCCCGCGCAGGTTACGTTGCCACCGCCGCCCGGCAGGGCCGCTCGCCCCCGGCGCCCTCGGCACGATCGGCCGGGCCGCCGCGCGCTGGCGCGACGGGTCCAGGGAACGCGGCTTCTCGATGGCGCTGGGCCGGATCGGGGACTCCAGCGACCCCGACTACCTGCTGCTGCAATGCCGCGACGAGGACAACCGGCTGCGGGCAGTGCTCGGCTTCGCCCCCTGGGGCGAAGCCGGACTGTCGCTTGACCTCATGCGCCGTGACCGGGACGCCGACAACGGGCTGTTCGAGTACCTGATCGTCGAACTGATAGCGCAGGCCCCGGCCCTCGGGGTGGACCGGGTCTCCCTGAACTTCGCCATGTTCCGCGAAGTGTTCGCCATCGGGGCGCGCATCGGCGCCGGGCCCGTGCTGCGCGCCCACCGACGACTGCTGCTGATCGCCTCCCAGTGGTGGCAGCTGGAATCCCTCTACCGGGCCAATCTGAAGTACCAGCCCGCCTGGGTGCCGCGCCATGTCTGCTTCGCCGCCTCAAGCGACCTCATCCCAGTGCTCGCGGCAGCCGGACGAGCCGAGGGATTCCTGCCTTGACTTCCCCGCATGCGCCTGCCGCCCGAGCGAAAATCAGGCTAGAGCGGGCGGTCAGCGGCCGTATTCGTCTAGGTGGTAGCGGCGCGGCTTCAGGGTCCGGCAGACCTCGCGGTTGAGTGCGGCCTGGGGAAGTCCGACGCCGGCCTCGGCGGCCATCTCCTGGACGATCTTCATGTCGTCCTCGGCCCACGCCATCGTCTGGTTGCCCCAATTGCCGAGCGCGTGATTGGCCGCGCTGCTCGTTTGCAGCGCCTGCCGCAGCTTGTCGACGTCGACCCCGAAGCGCTGGGCCAGCGCGAGGCCCTCGTGGTCGGCGACCAGGCAGGCCCACAGGATCAGGTTGTTGACGGCCTTGCCGACCTGGCCGGCCTCGACGTCGCCGAGGCGGACCACATCGGCGGAGTACGCCTGCGCCACCGGGGTGAACCGCGCCGTCGCGGCCACGGTCCCGCCGAGCAGCGACAGCAGCTGGCCCGCGTCCGCCGCCCACGAACCGCGGCACACCGGGGCATCAACGACGTCGACCCCGTGCGGCACGGCCGCCGCGTGCAGTTGCCGCATGACCGCGGGCGACACCGTGCTGAGCACGGCGACGAGCGCCCCGGCCGGCAGCCGGCCGAGCATGCCCCCGTCGCTGGCCAGGCTCCCGCCAAGCATGATCTGGTTGAGCTGTTCCTCGAAGCCGACGCAGACGAGCACGGTACCGCAGTGCGCCGCGAAATCGCGGCCGTCGGTCACGAACGTGGCGCCCTTGCCCCCCACCGTGTCCCGCTTGGCCGGGTCGACGTCGTACACCATGACCGGGAACCCCGCCTTGACCAGGTGCCCGATGATGGGCAGTCCCATCCGGCCCGCGCCGATCACCCCGATGGGCCGCGGCCCCGCAGTCTGGTTTCCCATGCTCACGCCCGCCATGGCAGCAGGGACACGTGGATGACGTCCTCGTCGGTTCCCGTGCCGCCGATCGCGCTGATCGCGCGGTCCACCTCGCCGAGGCCGAACGTGTGCGTGGCCAGCGAGCCGAGCGGGAAGCGCCCGGAAGCGAGCTGCTTGACGGCGAGCTCGCACGCGCGGTAGCTGTGACCCCTTGCGCTCTTGACCGTGATCGCCTTCTCCGTCACCTTCTTCACCGGGAAGTCGGGGAAGGCGGCCAGCTCGCCCTGAATCAGCAGTGTCCCCTCCCGCCGCTTCAGCGCGTCGACGCCGAGCAGCACCGGCGCCGTGCCCGCGCCCTGACGTGCAGTCGAGCACGACGTCCACGCCCCGGCCGCCGGTGATCGCCATGATCCGGTCGAGCGGGTCATCCGCCTGCACGTCGATTACGTGGTCCGCGCCCAGCTTCCTGGCCATCTCAAGGCGCGCGGCGTCCCGCGTGGTGCCGGTGACGATGATCAGCGAGGCCCCGGCCTGCTTGCAGGCGACGGCCTGCGCCAGCCCCTGCTGGCCGGGCCCCTGGATCAGCACGGTCGAGTCGTAGCCGACGCCGGCCGCGAACAGCGCCCACTCGATGCCGTTGGACATGGGCGTGGCGAGCCCGGCGAGCTCCGGCGACAGGCCGTCGGGCAGCTTGTGCAGCACCGCGTTCCACGGCAGGAACATGTACCGGGCGAACCCGCCCCACAGGTGGTAGGGGTTCTCCGCGGACGTGTACCCGAAGCGGCGCGCGTCGGGGTTCGTCCGCCAGTCGGTCAGCTCGCAGTGCCGGTACTCCCCCGCCCGGCACCAGTCGCACTGGAAGCAGCCGACGTAGTGCTCGACGAAGACCCGGTCGCCCTCGCGGACGCCCTGCCGCGCGGCGAACGTGCGCCCGGCCTTCGCGATCACGCCGATGTTCTCGTGCCCCATGATCACGGGCGCGGCGAACGGCGGCTTCGCGTACATCTTCACGTCGGTCCCGCAGATGCCCGCGACCTCGACCTTGAGTAGCGCTCCGTCCTCGGGGATGTCAGGCATCGGGAACTCACGCAGCTCGGTGCGTCCCGGGCCCGTCCTTACCGCTGCAAGCACTTGCTCAGCCATGAGCGACGCTCCCTACTGGGTGCCCTGTTCGACCTGGAAGGTTCGACCAGAAAGGTCTATTGGTCTGACAGATTACCATGCTAGAGTGCCACTTATGGGACAGTCCACGCTCACCGCCGTGACCCGCACCCAGGGGGCTACCCGGGCGCTGAAGGACGGGACCGTGCGGCCCGCCGGGTGGACGCTGGACTTCGAGGAGGTGCCCGTCCTCGTCCAGGCCTTCCGGCGGATGGTGCGCACCCTCGACTTCGACGTCACTGAGATGGCGTTTACCACCTACCTGGTCGCCAAGGCGCACGGTAAGCCGTTCACGGCGCTGCCGGTCTTCCTGGTGCGCGGCTTCCACCACGGCGCGATCCTGCGCGCCGCGCAGGCCGACGGCCTGGTCCCGACGGACCTGGAGGGCCGCGCGGTCGGGGTCAACCGCGGCTACACGGTCACCACCGGAGTCTGGGCGCGCGGCATCCTGGCTGACGAGTACGGCGTCGACCTCGACCGCGTCACCTGGGTACTGTCAGGCGACGAGCACGTGCTCGAGTACGAGCCGCCGCCCAACGTGGTGCCCGTCGCGCCCGGCAAGGACGTTGCCGACCTGGTCGCCTCCGGTGAGCTGGCCGCGGGCATCGGCGTTCCCGCGGACCGCCGGGACCTGGCGCCGCTGATCCCTGATGCGGCGGAGGCCGGCTATCGCGCGCTGCGCGAGCGCGGGCTGTACCCGATCAACCACCTCGTCGTCGTCAAGGACGAGTTGCTCACGGCCCACCCTGACCTCGCCGCTGAGCTGTTCGCCGCGTACGCCGCGGCGAAGAACCGCTACGTGGCGGCGCTGGCCAGCGGCGCGATCTCCGATCCCACCCCCGCCGACCGCATGTACCTGCGGGTCGCGCAGATCACCGGCGCCGATCCCATGCCCTACGGCATCGCCCCCAATAGCGCGATGATCGACCAGCTCATCCGGTACGCGGTCGACCAGAAGATCCTTGACAAGCCCCTCGCGGCGCAGGACATCTTCGCCGCGGGCACCGGCGACCTGACGGCTTAAGACTGAGCGCGAGCCAAGGGGGCGCCCTGTCCTCGACTGCGGAGCGGTGAAGTGAGGAACGAGCTTCACCGTGACGTGGGAAGGACAGGGGTCCCGAGCCCCCGGAGGCGAGCGCGGGAAATGGAGTGCGGACTGTGCGGATTGTGATCGCCGCCGACCATAACGGCGTCGCGCTGAAGGACGGCCTCATCCGGTGGCTCGCCGCCGAGGGCCATGACGTCGACGACCTCGGCAGCCACGGCGACGCGGTAGTCGACTACCCGCCGCTGTGCGCCGCGGTCGGCCGCCTGGTGGCCGGCGGCGCGGCCGACCGCGGCATCGTCATCGGCGGCTCGGGCTCCGGCGAGCAGATCGCGTGCAACAAGGTCAACGGCGTGCGCGCCGGCGTCTGCCATGACCTGTTCACCACGGAGATCGCGCGGGCGCACAACGACGCGAACGTGCTCATCCTCGGCGCCAAGATCGTCGCGCCCGCCCTGGCCGAGATGATCACCAGGCTGTGGCTCGCAACGCCATTCAAGGGCGGGCGTCACCAGGACAGGCTTGACCAGATCGCGGCGCTGGAACGCGGCGAGCCGATCAGTGCCGGCTAGACGAGTGATCCCAAGGGGCCGGGCGGAGGAGCCCGGGCTAGATGAGGACCACAGCCGGGAAGCCCGGACGGTGCCGCACCCGCGGGTAGACCCCAGCCATCCCCGCGAGCCAGACGCCAACAGCACCGTCCTTCTCGGTTTTTTCCGCAACGGCCACCGCTGACCAGGGGCACCGCCGCTCAGTTGACCACCGTCACCTCGGCGCAGACGGATGCGACTCCTCCTTACGCAGGCCACGCACGAGGCACGGAGGGCCGGAACCGGCTGGCCAGCCGCCATCCCGGATCGCTGTGCAGGTCACCCGGCCGCTGCGGAAGCCCGGGCTGGTCAGTGGCTGAGTTTTCGGGCGGAGATCAGCGGCGGCTGAGGGTGGTCCGTGCTGGGTTGCTGTCTCCGCAGGCTGGGGCCTGAGCTACTGCCGCGCCAATTGCGGTGCTCAGGCGCCGAGGGCGCCTTGCGCTCCGCAATTGGCTTGCCACCGAGAAAATCCGGAGTGCCGTCCGCGCGGGCCGGGGTGGGTGCCTGGGGTCTGGCGCGAGGCTTGCCCAGGCGCGGAGGTTTGAGCCGTTCGCTGAGTAGTGCAGCTTTCGCGCACGATACTGCGTTCTAGTGCTATCATGATGTTACGCACTGAAGACGCGAAGGTGTGCTGACGGGCAGGTGTGACACCGCCGGGACCGGACGGGATCCCGGGGTGAGAGCTACCCCCTGAGCTCCCCCGCGCCGGACGCGCGCGAGGGACGGCGGGTTCCCCGATCAGGGCTTAGCGGCGGCCACCGCGCGGTGGCGGAAGACCGCGACGGGCCGACGGGGGCGCCCGCCCGACCAGGCGGCCGAAGACCGTTCGCGGTCGCCCGCCGGGCGATGCTCACTATCGCTCAGTGTCCAGGAACGGTGTCGGTGAAGTACCAGTCGCACCTGTAACCGTCGGGCATCTCCACCAGCTCGCGGACAAACCTCTTCGGCCTGGGCACCAGGACCTCGGTCTCCAGGACGCGGGCATCCTTCATGCTCACGGCCTGCTTTGCGCGCGTCATCGGTGCCAGTCCTCCGCGTTGGTCTACGTGGCTTCGAAGTGCCGGATGTAGCGGGTGAACATCTTCGGCGCCTCCCTGGCGCGGAACTCGAACGTCGGGGAGTTGCTGCCGATGAAGAACCGCATGTACGGGGTGACCAGCATGGCCTCGCCGCCGCGGACGACGTTCACGGTCGGGTGCCCATCGTAGACCCTGATCCGCATTCCCGGGCCGCACTGGCGGCGCATGGCGCCGAACCGGGCCAGCGCCGCGCGGGTCCGCGCCGCGAGGGTGCCAGGTGGGTGCCCTTCATCGTGGTCGATCGCGGCGGACACTGCAGAGCCGGGGTTTAGGAGCAAGATCCGGACCCGGCAGCCACGCGCGGTCGCCCGCTGGAGGATGGCGGGCACGTCGGTGTCGGAGGCGTAGCCGTACTCAGCCATGCCGTATAGCCACAGTTCCCTGGTCGCGCCGCGGATGATCCCGTTCCACTGCTCCCGCGTGACCAGGCCCCGGTCCGCGTACGGCGTCACGGACTCGCCGACCGAACCTGGCCGCTGCCCGTCGCCGGGGTACCGGGCACCTAGCGGCCGTTGCCCCGGGACGCCGCCGGTGCCAGGCCCAGGATCTGCGGGGAGATGTCCAGGGCGGCGGCGAACCGGCGCCGCACCGTGATGTCAGTCAGCGCGCCAAGCCTCGTTCGTACCTGGAAACCTGGGCAGCGGAGTATCCGGTGCGCCTGCCGAGCTCGGCCAGGGTCACCCCCTGGGCGGTGCGCGCCCCGCGCACGACCGCGCCGAGATGGCGCCCAGGCGGTCTGGGGCCTGGTCTTCCTGGCTTACCTGTTCCATCACCAGCTCCGGGTAAGAACACCCCAACTCACCGTAACCAGGCGTCAATCCGGCCGCCACCGTTTTTGCATGGTCTGCAAGCCTCTTGCGGTATACGCGAAGCCGTCTTCACACACCGCCGTACGCACCGGCTTGATGGGGCCATGCGTCCCCGAAACCGCGTGGGGTCGCCCGTCCGAAAACGAGGAAACCCCCGATGACCCCAACCACTGGCCACACCGCAAAGGCCGCACAAATCGCAGCGTTTGAAACCGGGCCGCGCAACCTCATCAGCCCCCGCATGTTCGAGCGACTCGTCGCCAGCGTGATGGCAGACAACGGTGACGATCAGCCCACCGCAGCGCGGATCACCGAGCAGGCCCTCGCTTTCCTCGCGGCCTGCGCCGCTAACCCCGGGGCAGGCCTCGCCCCCTCACCCGAGGTAGACAAAGGCTGGCACGCGTTCATCCTCCACACGGCCGACTACGTCGAGTTCTGCGACCGCGTAGTCGGCCGTTTCATCCACCATCTGCCCGACGACCCCGGCGAGGAAGAAAGGGGCCGGTGTCCCGGCCACGGTCGCCGCCATGCGCGCGCTCGGACTGACCGTCGACGCCGGCCTGTGGGGCGCCGCAGGCGAATGCACGTCGGACTGCCACCAGTGCCACGCTGGATGCCACGACTCTCCCGGCAAGCCCAGGGCCCGGCAAACCGCATAGCACGCTACTCGTCCTGGCCCAGCGGCTTCGCCTAGCGGGGCAGCCGGGCCAGGATCCCGAACGCATGCCACCGCTTCGGGCCGCTCGCTGCCCGGCCCTCCCACTCCCGCTCCCGCAAGTAGCAGACCTCCAGCCCTTCGACCAATTCCCCAACCTCACCGGCGTCGTGGAAGGTCATGCCGTCCGACCCGGCCCAGCCGTCACGCGGCCCGAGGAACTGCCCGGCGAACACCCCGCCCGGCACAAGAGCGTCACGGACCGCCGCCCACACCTCAGGGAAATCAGCGGGGGCGCAGAACGGCAGGCTGTACCCGGCATGAACCAGATGCGCCTCCGGCAACACCGCCTCCGCGAATGATGCGTGCACGATCTTCACTAGGTCGCCGCCCCGAACCTGGCCACGCAGGACGCCAAGCGCCACCGCGTCCCGGTCTACCGCCGTCACAACCCAGCCGCGACCCGCCAGGGCAAGCGCGTCCGCCCCGGCGCCGCATCCTAGGTCGACCGCCGTCCGTCCCTCACCAGGGCCGAGCAGTTCGCACGCCCTCAGCAGGAGCGGGCGGGGCCCGCGCCCGACTGTCCGCGCGTGGTACCGCTCCCACCGCGGTGCTACTTCGCCGTCACAGGAGGCGCGACTCCCCATAGGTGCCATAAGCGGCATCCTCCCGCCCGCGCGGCGCCGCCCGCACGAGACTCGCCGAACGCCGGACAGCCAGTCTGGAAATCACCGGCACCGAGGTGCTCATCGGCCCGTTCACCTGGCGGCCGTGATGAACGTCGCCACCGCGCAGCGCCCGCATCCCGGCCGACGCCGACCGGGTGATCATCACCCCGGAGGTCATCGTCCTGGACGCGGCCAGCGCCTTCGGCCTTAGCTGGGTTCTCGTGCCACTGCCCCTACATTCGGACTACATCGGGTCGCGGGGTACATCGCCCGCCGGCACCTCGAAGCCATCCGCGATGTCAGCGGCACGCTGGTCGCCTGCAGCGACGTCACCGATTCCGTCGGCATTCTGGACAGCTACTTCCCAGGCACGCGGTTCTTTACCGCCGGAGCCGGTCAACGATCTAGTAGACCCGCTCGTGGTTCCCGCGCTCCCCTGCCCGGGCGCCCGTCGGTCCCCGGGAATCTCTCTTCCAGGGCGCGCGAGGACGACTAGGTCATCCAGTGCCGGCTGACCCCAGGAACTCGAGCACGCGATCAGGTGCGGTCCGCGCCGTCTGCCCGCTCACCGGCACGTCCCAGTACTCGGCGCGGGGCAGGCACTCCTCCAGGTACCGGGCCGCCGAGGTCGCGTGCGACGGGTCCTGGCCAGGCACGATGAGCGCGGGGACGTCGAGCCGCAGCAGGTCTTCCGGCTCGGGCCCCGGCACCGTGTCCCGGTCGAAGAGCGTCCGCGCCATCCCCGCGACCAGCGTCTCGTAGCGCCCCTTGTCGATGGCACGGTAGCCATCCGCGAACGCCGGGTCGCTGCGGACGCAGTTCACCCACGGGCCGACGCGCGGGTCCTGGGTGAACCCCTGCTCCGAGGAGAGGGCCAGGTCGGCGACGGCCGGCAGGCCCCGTTCGGCGGCGAAGGACAGGTGGCGCGCGAACCTGGCGTGCTGCGCGATGCGGTACCTGGCGCCGCCGGCGGGTGAGTAGAGCACCATCGACGCGGCCGAGTCCGGCCAGGTGGCGGCGAAGACCGCCACCGCGGAGCAGCCCACGCAGCCGCCCATCAGGTGCGCGCGGGCGATGCCCAGGTGATCGAGCAGGCCCTTGCCCTGCGCGGCGTAGCCGGCCCAGGTGACCCGCTCGACCCGGCCGCCCGAAGCGCCCGACTCGCGCCGGTCGAACATGACGCAGGTGTAGGCGGCGGCGAGCCGGTCCACGAGGCCGAGCCGCGCGTAGATGCTGAACGACGTCCAGTTGGCGAGCATCGCGTTGAACCCGCCGGGTGAGAACATCAGCAGCGGCGGCCCGTCCCCGGTCACCTCGTAGTGGGTGGCGATGCCGTCGATCACGGCGGTCGGCATGGACGGTCCTCTCCTGGCGCGGCGGCCCGCGCGTTAGCTGGTGGCGGCGAGATCGCCCTTGATGGGCCGGCCTGGCCTGGACGTCCGCGGTCACCGCCGTCAGCGCGTCCATGGTGACCTGGGCGACGTGCGCGTAGCTGTCCGGCTTGTCGTCCAGCGTCCGCGCGGCGTAACCGATGGCAGCGTGCGCCATCCGGACCCGCCCGTCGAGCCACGGGCCGCCGCCCGCACCGCCGATGACCGGGATGCCGACCGCCCGCGTGACCTCGGGGCCCGCGACCGGCCCCGAGTTGGTGAAGTCGAGCAGGGCGGCGCCCGCCGCCTCGAGCCGGCGCGCGTCGGCGACCAGCTCGTCCTTCATGCCGGCGGGGACCCGCGCGCCGGGGGCGAGCATCGCCTCGTACCCGACGCCGTGCCGCAGCGCGGTCTGCGGGGTGACCCCGAGCTGCGCCCACACCGGGATGCCCGCCCGCGTCACGGCGGCCACGGCCGCGGGGAAGTCGGCCGCGCCGTCGATCTTGACGAGGTCCGCGCCCGCTTCCTTGGCGAGCCTGACCGCCGCCCGGACGGCGCTGTCGGTGCCCTCCTGCACGGGGCCGAACGGGATGTCCACGCTGACCAGTGCCTTGGTGACCGCGCGGCGCACCGCCCGGCACGACGATGATCATCTCCGCGAGCGTGACCTCGAGCGGGCTGCGGTGGCCCCAGAGGTTCACGCCGACTGAGTCACCGACGGACACGATCTCCACGCCGGCCCGGTCGGCGATGGCCGCGATCTGGTAGTCCCAGGCGACGACGCCGACGATCTTCCTGCCGTCGCGCTTCATCTGCTGCAGCGCGCCGACCGTGACCTTCTCGTTCATGACTACCTACACCCGCAGAGCGGACAGGACCTCGGGGACGTCCGCCGCGTCCCCGAGCACGACCAGCACCATCGCGTTAGGCCGCAGGGCGGACACGAGCTCGTTGACCGAGCCGCCGCTACCGGGCGGCACCGGCAGCACCAGGCCCGCGGACATGATGCCGCGCGCCGCGGCGGCGTCGCCGATGACCGACGCCGCCTCCGCGTTCGCCCCGGCCGACGCGACCATCACCACAGTGTCCGCGTCCGCGAGCTCCTCGCTCAGCAGGGCCGTGCCGCCGGTCCCGGCGTGCCTGAGCAGGGCGTCGCCGGGCACCGCGGACTCGAACACGAGGAAGTGACCGCCGCCCCACAGCCGGCCGCCCATCGCGCGAACGCTCCGCTCCGACTCCGCGCCGAGGGCGATCACGCGCGAGCTGCGGCGGGCGAACTCGGGATAGCTGATCCGGTAGCTGGCCTCGGCGGCCGTGGTGGCGAGGGCGCAGCTGCCCAGGAGCGTCGGCTGGTGCCGGCTGGCCGGCCGGGCCCGCGTGGCTGGCGCGCTCACACCGACGCGTGCTTCTCGCCCGGGCGGACGCGCAGGGCCTCGGCGCAGGCTTCGGCGAACGACTGGTCCTTCGGCAGCACGACCGCGGCTGAGCGGACCGCCTGGTGCATGACGTCGACGCCGGGCGGCGTCACGCCCTCGTCGCGCAGCGCCTCCACGGCCCGCCAGAGCTTCCGCCTGGCCATGATGATGCCGCTGTCGGTGGACACGAGGCGTTCCTTCGTCCGGTCCACGATCGGGCCCATGCTCTCCTGCAGCGACGCGTCCTGCATGGAGATGCCCTTGACACCCGAGTACGTGTCGCCGCGCTTCTGCGCGGCCCGGTCCATCATGTAGTCGTTGTCCTTGTTCTGTAGCGGCCGGTACGTCCCGGGGACGAACTCGTTGTGCACGCCCTTGCCGTCCTTCATCGCCTGGACCTCGGCCACGGAAAGCGGGCGCACCGGGTGGTAGTCGTAGGTGAACACCCAGCAGTTCTCGTCGTCGATGGGTATCCAGAAGTGCCCGTGAATCGGGTGGTCGCCGCGCGGCGGGATCATCGTGAAGCTCGGCATCACCCACGGCGTGATCCGCCAGTAGAAGTGCCCGTCCTCGGCGTTGCGGCGGACCGCGATGAACAGCCCGCCGTCGGACTCCACCACCTCGAAGAACGGCTTGCGGTCGGTGAGGGTGTACTTGTTGCCCTGGGCGCCCTTGAACAGCGGGTCGTCCCGCAGCCCGTCGCTGTGCAGCCAGGAGACGTGGCTTGAGTCGATCCCGCCCTCGAGCGCCTGCAGCCAGTTGCACTCCTGCCACCGCTTGGAGGTGTAGCTCTGCTCCGCGGGGACCCGGGCGAACTCCCACTGCGGCAGGTCCGGCGCCGTGTTGGGGGCGCCCATGTACGTCCAGAGCACGTCGCCGATCTTGACCACCGGGTAGCTCTTGAGCTTGATCTTCGCGCACAGGCTGCTGTGCCGCTCGTCGGGCTCGGAAGGGATCTCCACGCACTGGCCGTTCACGTCGTACTTCCACCCGTGGTAGGAGCAGCGCAGCCCCGACTCCTCGTTACGCCCGAACCAGAGCGAGACGCCCCGGTGCGCGCAGAACTCGTCCATCAGGCCGTACCTGCCCTCGGTGTCACGGAAGGCGATCAGCCGCTCGGACAGCAGCTTCACGCGCACCGGCGGGCAGTCGTCTTCCGGTAGCTCCTCGGCGAGCAGTGCCGGGATCCAGTACTGCCGGAACAAGTCGCCCATCGGCGTGCCCGGTCCGGTCTGGGTGAGCAGATCGTTGATCTCCTGCTTCAGCATCGCGGTCGCTGTCCTGTCTCTTCTCGCTCGTGCAACACGGGACGGCCGTGCTCACTCCGGCGGCTGGGGCTCATGCGGGGCTGCGGCCCATGAACAGGCAGGTGTAGAACGCCCGCCAGGGCACCTCGACGTCGGTGACGCCCGCCCCCGCGAACGCGTCGAGGTGGTCCTGCACGCTGGTGAGCGGGTAGTTGTGGTGGTGCTTCGGCCCGTCGGGCGAGACACCGAACTCCTTGCGCGCCGCCCGCAGCCGTTTGTCCCACGCGTCGTCGAACCCGGCCGCCGCGGGCGGCCCCGCCTGGCTGGCCGGACCGATGTGGTCGAGGTTGACCAGCCAGCCGCCCGGCGCCAGCCGCCGCGCGGCCGCCTGGTAGAAGCCGGCGAGCCCGGTCCGGTCCAGGTGGTGGGCGGCCCTGGACGTCGTGATGACGTCCGCCGCGTCCGGCAGGCCCGCGCCGTCCAGGTCGGTCATGTCGGCGATGCGGTACTCGACGCGGTCGCCGAACGGCGCGAGCTTCTCCTGCGCCAGGTCGAGCATGGCGCGGGACGCGTCCGTCCAGATGCCCCTCGCCCGCGGGAACCGGCGGAGGAAGACCTCGAGCACGGCGCCCGGGCCGGCGCCCACGTCGATGATCGTGGCGGGCGCCCGGTCATCCCCCGCCACGATGGCGGCGGCCATCCGCCGCGGGAAGTCGAGGAGGTCGCGGAACGAGTCGTCCCGGGCCCAGTCGCGAGCGAAGTCCGTGTCCCGCCAGGCGGCCGCCGCCTGCTCGCCCTGGGCAGTCACGCGGTAACCCCGGCGGCTCCGGGCACCGCGGGCTGGCCGGCCGTCGCCCCGAACTCCGGCGCGTTCTCCAGGTACGCGACCCGGTCGTAACCAAGCTGCTTGAACACCCGGTTCTGCCCGGACAGCAGGCGCAGCGGCTGGCCGTCGGCGCTGAAGTGCTGCGCGACCGTGTTCTGCGGGACGTAGAGCGTGTCGCCGGCCTTGATCTCGTGCCTGGTCGGCTCGTTGGCGATCCGCGCGTAGTACTTGTCGTCCAGGTCCGCGGCGACTTCCCAGTGCAGGCTGTACCCCTGGCCACCGAGGACGTAGAGGATCTCGTCGGCCATGTGCCACCGCTTCCCGGAACGGCTGCCCGCGGGGATCTCGAGCTCGAACGCGTCCACGCTGAACGTGCGGACGTCCGTCGTCTCCGGTGCGGACAGCACCCGCACCCGGCCGAGCGGCGTCGTCTCCCAGGTGGTGTCGGCCGGCTTGACGACCTTCCTGCGCTTCTCGACGCCCGGGGTCCAGACCTGCGACCAGTCCACCCGCGGGCCAAAGCGGTCGGCGTCGGCGAGCGGGCCGCTGCGCCCCTGCTGGATGAGGCCCAGGTACATCCACGCGCACTTGGCCTTCATCACCAGCGCGGTCGCCTGCTCGTCGTAGGGGTTGAAGTGGCGGTGGACCGAGTCGGTGTGCACGAGCACCAGGTCGTCCTTCGCCCAGTCGTACCGCTCGCCGTCGTGGACCTCGTAGCCCTTGCCCTCGAGGATGTAGAAGGCCGCCTCGTTCTGGTGACCGTGACCGTGGTTCGACGACCGGGGCGGCAACTGCACGAAGTGCACCTGGAGCGTCTGGGTCAGGAACGGGTCGTCACCGGGGCCGACCCGCCACCAGGTCCGTGACTGGTCGGAGTCTCCGGAGTGGGCGACCTTGGCGTCGTCCACGACCACGGAGTCGTCCCGCACCCGGGGCGCAGCCAGCTGGGCCGTCCGGAACTCCTTGAGGCCGTAAGTCTCCGAGGTCATTCCTCGGAGGAACACGCGACCGCTCTTCGCCATGATGACTCTCCTTCGCCTTTTCTGGGGGCTCGGGGGCTGTCCCCGAAGGTATGAGCGCTATCGGTCTAACAATTATACCTCTGACCATCGACTTGCGTCGAGGTCTCCGCGTCAGGCGGCGTCCCACGACCGGACGAGGTCGGTATCGCCGCCGACGCGGCCGACCTTGCCGCTGCCGCCCGGGGCGCCGAGGGGCGCGGCGCGGCCGTCGAGCGGCTCCGCGAAAAAGGCCCGGTTATCCGCGACGAACCGCGCCATGTCCGGCGGTGCCTTGAAGTCGGTGAATATCGCGCCCTCGGGGCAGGCGGGCTCGCACGCGCCGCAGTCGATGCACTCCCCTGGGTTGATGTACAGCTTCCTGTCGCCTTCGTATATGCAGTCCACCGGGCATTCCTCGATGCACGACTTGTCCATCACGTCGATGCACGGGGAGGCGATGAAGTAGGGCATGATGGCTGGCTCCTGATTCTGGCTGCGTTCACGGTCAGGCGGCTTGCGCGGTCAGGTCGCTTGAGTGGCCGGGGAACAGCGGGGCCGCCGGGTCGAGCGCCGCGACGGCGTTGTTCACCGCCGTTGCGGCCTCGCCGAAGCCGACCGCGATCAGCCGGACCTTGCCGCGGTACTCGGTGATGTCGCCCGCCGCGTACACCCGGTCCAGGTTCGTGGCCATGGCCGTGTCAACGACCAGGCGCCGCTGGGCGACGTCGAGGCCCCAGGAGTCGAGCGCGCCGATGTCGGCGGTGAAGCCGAGGGCGGCGACGACCGCCTGGGCCTTGAGCCTGGTGGTCTCCTCCGTCCGCTTGCGGAGCACGTCGACGGCCTCAAGCCAGCCGCCGCCGCTCGCCGCGACGACCTCGGCGCTGGTGATCACGGGCACGCCCAGCTCGGCCACCTGGCTAACCAGCGCCTCGTGCGCGCGGAACGTCTCGCGCCGGTGCACCACGGTCACGGAGCGCGCGAGCGACGCCAGCGTGAGCGCCCAGTCGAACGCGCTGTCGCCGCCGCCGACGATCACCACGTCCCGGTCCCGGTACTCCTCGGGCCGCGGCACGAAGTACGCGAGCCCCCGGCTTTCGAACGGGGCGAGCGCCGTCAGGGGCCGCGGCGTGAACGTGCCGATCCCGCCGGTCACCACCACGAACCGGGCGCGGACCCGCAACCCGGCCGACGTCGTGACGACAGGCGCGCCGTCGTCGTAGGCGAGCGCCCTGGCCTCCTGGCCGAGCAGGTAGCGCGGCCCGTAGCGGGCCGCCTGCTCGGCGAGCCCGGTGATCAGGTCACGGCCACGGATGGCGGGAAAGCCGGCGATGTCGTAAATGAGCTTCTCCGGGTACATCGCGCAGACCTGGCCGCCGATCTCCGGCAGCGAGTCCATCACCGCCGCGGACTGGCCGCGGAAGCCCGCGTAGTAGGCGGCGTACAGGCCGACGGGGCCGGCCCGACGATCAGCGCGTCAACGTCAGCGTCGTAGGACACCTGGATCCTCCAATAGGACTAAGGTCATACCATTATGGAGGACGGAGGGCGGCGGGGCAACAGCCGGGCCGAATTAGGATCGGCCCATTTTGGCGGACGTGGGATTCGGGTTGCCCGTGATGCCCGCAGGCTTCGGCTGTGGAAAGCGCTTACGCCACGCCGGCGCGCTATTGGCCGAACCATAATGCCTTACCGTATAGTTGGGTGTTCCGAAGAACGTCGGCGGCCCAAGGAGGAAAGCGGATGCCCGGGTCGGGGGGTATAGCGCCCATTGGCAAGGACGGCGCTTCCGCTCCCGCCGAGCCTGAGCTCTTCAGCCGGGTCAGCGTCGGCCGGATCTCGGAGATCATCGTCGAGCAGATCCGCCTGCTGATGCGGCAGGGTCAGTTGAAGCCGGGTGACCGCCTGCCGCCAGAGCGGGACCTGTGCGAGCGCTTCGGCGTCAGCCGCGTCACGGTGCGCGAGGCGCTGCGGATGCTGGAGTCCGCGGGGCTGGTGGAGATCCGCGTCGGCGCCCGGGGCGGCGCGTTCGTGACGGCTCCGTCGAGCAACCGGGTCGGCGAGGGACTCGCAGACCTGCTCACCCTGTCGGTGATCAGCGCGGCCGACGTCACCGAGGTCCGGCTGATCCTCGAGGTGGGCATCGTCCCGCTGGTCTGCGAGCGGGCGACCGAGGAGGACCTCGCGGAGCTAGAGAAGATCTGCGAGCGGTCCGAGGCCGCGCTGCGCGCGGGCGACTACACGATGGACATGTCGCTCGAGTTCCACGCCGCGGTCGCGCAGGCGACGCACAACCCGGCCCTGGTGATGCTGGTGGAGTCCTTCCGCGGGCCGATCCTGATGTCGCTGAAGGAGGCCAGGGAAGTCGCGCCGGAGATGGGCGGCCTCGGGACGAAGGAGCACGAGCGGTTCGTCGAGGCGGTGCGCCGCCGCGACGCCGACGACGCCACCCGCATCATGCGCGAGCACCTGACCCGTACCGCGGGCCGCGTCCGCCACGACCACTGACCCCCCGCCGCCCGGGCAGCGGGGCTTTCGCGCCACCGCCGCCGCGCCGGAGAAGATTCAGCAGAACGAATCCGGCTGACTCCCCTGCCGTCCGCGCTTGTCTCGCGGTGGCTCGCCATGGCCGCGCGCCTGCGCCTGCGCCGGCGCCGGCGCGGCGGTATCCGGGCGGCCGAAGGCAGCGGCGTATGATGCCCACCCGGGACATGTGACGCCCGCGGCGCGTAAGGACGTGAGTGTGCAGCAGAGCCTTTCCGGTACCCGCGTGATTCTGCACGGGGCTCGCAAGTGCGACGTTGACGGCGAGACCGACGGGTTCTGGGTCGTCTTCGACGGTGACCGGATCGCCGCGACGGGCCAGGGGCCGGGCTGGGCGGCGCACGCCGCTGATGGCGCCGACGTGGTCGACGCGGCGGGGGCGGTGCTGACGCCGGGCTTCATCGACCTGCACAGCCACGGCGGAGGCGGCTTCAGCTTCGATGACGTCGCCGCGGTGCCCGGGGGCGCGGCGGCGGCCGGCGGCGCCCTGGCGGTGCACCGCGCGCACGGGACGACCCGCTCGCTGCTGAGCCTCGTCGCCAACCCGGTGGCGGCGCTCGAGCGGTCGCTCGCGGCCATCGCGGACCTGGCGGAGCGGGACCCGCTCGTCCTCGGTTCCCACCTCGAAGGACCCTTCCTCGCCCCGTCGCGCAAGGGCGCGCACAACCCGGACTTCCTCATCAGCCCCTCGCCGGCCGTGGTCGAGCCGCTGCTCGCAGCCGCGCGCGGGACGTTGCGGCAGGTCACGATCGCACCGGAACTGCCGGGCGCGCTCGATGCCGTCGGCGCGCTCGCGGAAGCGGGCGTGGTCGTCGCGGTGGGGCACACGGAGGCCGACGAGGAGCAGGCCCAGGCCGCCTTCGAGCGCGGCGCCCGGCTGCTCACGCACGCGTTCAACGCCATGCCGGGGATCGGGCACCGGGCGCCGGGACCGGTCGTCGCGGCCATCAGGGACGAGCGGGTGACCGCGGAACTGGTACTGGACGGCGTGCACGTGCACCCGGACGTGGCCAGGCTGCTGCTTGACGCGGCCGACGGCCGGGTCGCGCTCATCACCGACGCGATGGCCGCGGCGGGCGCCGCCGACGGGTCGTACCGGCTTGGGTCGCTCCGCGTGGCCGTGGTGGACGGGGTGGCGCGGCTGGCGGGCCCGGACGGCGCGCCCGACCGTGCGGCCGACGGTGCGGCCAACACTGCGCCCGGCGCGATCGCGGGCTCGACGCTGACCCAGGATCGCGCGCTGCGGCTGGCGACGGGGCGGTGCGGTATGAGCCTGCGCGCCGCGGTCACGGCACTGACCTGGGTCCCGGCGCGAGTGCTCGGGACCGACCACTGGCTCGGCCGGCTGGCGCCTGGTTATGCCGCCGACGCCGTGCTGCTTGACGACGCGTACGAGGTGCGCGCGGCCTGGGGGGCGGGAAGGCGGCTCGCCTGAATCGCCGCTCGCCCAGGTCGCCGACGCCGTGCTCACCACCGCCTCCCGGGAGACCCGGTTCCGCTGCGGCGCGATGTCCAGCCGCATGGCGCAGCTGATGATCGTCGACGTGATCTTCATCGGCGTCGCCCAGCGGCAGCCGGAGAAGGTCTCGAAGTCGCTCGCGGACCCGCTCGCCGCCGTGGCGGGGCGCCGCAGGCCGCGCCGGAAGGCCGACAGCTGACGGCCGCCCCGCGGCGGCCGTCGGCTGTCATTCGCTCCGGGCAGGCGCTCAGGCGGCGAGCGCCTTCACCGTGAGCTGGTAGTCCTCCTGGATCCGGCCGTCGCCGCCGAGGACCAGGAAGGCCCGGGCGGCCCAGGCGACCTCGCCGTCGGGGGCGCTCAGCGCGACGGTGAAGGTGACGATGTCGTCGTGGCGGGCCACGTCGCCGGCGGACGTGACCGCGTAGCCGCCGCCGGCCACGAACTGCTGGTAGGCCTCGGCCACCCGGGCCTCGAGCCCGTCGTGCCCTGGCCGTGTGGAGCGAGCCCGACGCCGCCGCCCGCCGCGCCGCGGTCGCCGGCCTATGGCAGCCGGACGGCGTCGAGTTCGTGGACGGCGGGGTCCAGTTCCGTGGCCATCTCGTTGCCGACGATCATCAGTCCCTCGTCCACGCCCGTGCCGGGCTTGGCGAGCACCTGGCCGGCCCAGCAGGCAATCGCCACGTGGGCGGTGACCTGGGCCGACCGGTCCGTCTCGTTGCAGGTGCCGCTGCAGAAGGCTTCGAGCCCGTCGGCGCGGGCCAGCAGCACCGAGACGGCCTCTCCCGGCTGCCGCTCCCGGCGGAAGCCGGGGATCCGGCGCTCTCCCGTGTAGTCGAACCCGTCGTGTCCGGCACCGGCCCGGATGGCCAGCTGGTCATCGAAGAAGAAGCCGGCCCGCACGGGGACGGCGGGCACCTCGGCGACGCGCATCAGGCGGCCGGGAGCGCGGCCACGAACTCCGCGAGTTCGTCGAGGTTCGCGCGCTCGTTGACCCGCCTGCCCTCCTCGATGTCGTGGATGATCTCGGCGACCTTGTTGAAGATGGGGCCGTTGATGTCGCGCAGCATCTCGTCGATCTCGGTCTTGCGCTTGCGGACCACGAGGTCGCGGTAGATGCCGCTGTACTTCTTGGCGCTGTTGCGGTTGAACGCGGCCAGCCGGCCGATGGATCCCTCGAGGTCGTCCGGGTCGAAACCGTCGAAGCTCTCGACCTTGACCGGCGCCTGCGCGAGGACCTCTTGCGCGATGGCGATCATGACCGGCCGGTAGCGCGGGTCTTCGAGGTGCTCGGCGATGGTTAGGTCGGAGACGGCGCCGGCCCACAGCATGGCCCCGTAGGCCTCCTTGCCCCACAGGTAGCCGAGCACGTTGCCGGTGGCCTTCGCGTACGGCAACGCCCGGACGAGGTCGACCACGCGCGGGGTGATGCGGCCGCCGGCGAGCTCGCCGACGCGGAAGGTCGCGACGTTGCCCTGCATGATGCGCCCGGGGGCCATCACGTCGGCGCCGAAGTTGACGAACGACGAGACGACCCGGTCGCGGCCGACCGCCTCGACGAGGGTGTCGGCGGTGAGCCCGTTCTGCACGGTCAGCACGTAGCCGTCGGGGGCGAGCCGGCCGCGCAGGAGTTCGGCGGCGGCACGGGTGTGCAGGCTCTTGACGGCGACGATCGCGCGGGGGACGCGGGCGGGAAGTTCGCTCGGGGTGACCGCGCGCGCCGCCACGGTGAACTCGTTGACAGGGCCCTCGATGATCAGCCCGTGCTCCCTGATGGCGGCCACGTGAGCCTCGTCGGCGTCGCACAGCGTGACGTCGTGGCCGGCCCGGATCATGTGAGCGCCGATGGCGCCGCCGATGGCGCCGGAGCCGACGATGGTGATTTCCATGCTTATGCCCCCATTGCGCGGAAGGCGCGGTAGATGTGCACCGATCGCTCCCAGTCGGCCATCCGCTCGATCGCCGCCTCGCCGACGCCGTGAAAGACGGCGTCCACGAGGCTTTCCGTGAGCACGAGGAGCGCTGCGAACGAGTCGAAGGGGACGCCATCGACCGCGACGGGCAGCACGACGTCGGCCTCCTCCGCCGACGGGGAGAGCGACTCGTCGGTGATCAGGATGACGGTGGCGCCGCAGTTCTTCGCCATCGAGACGACCTCCTTGGCGGCCAGCTCATGCCTGCGCAGGTCAAAGACGATCGCGACCGAGTCACGCCCGGCGCGCAGGTACTTCCCTATGTCCGCGCCGAGCGGCTCGTCGGCGTAGTCGACATTAGGGATCAGCTGGTCAAGCTGCATCGCCAGCATGCGGGCGACCAGCCGCGAGAAGTAACCGCCGGAGATCACGACGTGCCGCGGGCGGCCGGCGAGCACGGAGACGGCCCGCTCGATTTCGGCTGGCGGCACGGTGTCCCGCAGCCTCGCGATGAGGCCGACGCGCAGGCCGACGGCGCGCAGGAAGACGCTGTCGTCGGACGGCGCGTCCCTGCGGGCCTGGGCACGGCTCAGCGGGCTCGCGCTCATCGAGCGGGTGACCTCGGCGCGCAGCCGCTCCTGGAAGTCCGGGTAGCTGCCGAACCCGAGCCTGGCGAGCAGGCGCAGCACGGTCGGTTTGCTCGTCCCCGCCGCGGCCGCCAGCGCGGCCGTGCTCTCGAGTCCGGCGGCCGGGTAGCGGGCAAGCAGGGCGCGCGCCACTTTCCGCTCGGCGGGCGTCAGCTCGTCCATCCGCTGAAAGATCTCGTCGCGCAACGGCAGCTGTTCGGCGGGAAGGTCTGTCATGACGTGAGTATCGGCTCTGGCCCAGTGCCGCGGGCGGAGAACATCGCAGGCGAGTTGTGCGCCACGACGATGCCGCCGTCGCCGCCGACGGCGATGAGGCCGCCGCTGCTGCCGCGCCGGGCGAGTTCCTGCAGGGTCTCGCGCACCGCATTGGCAAGATCCGCGCCGGTGTAGCGGATCCTGGCGGCGACGTCGTAGGCCACGACACCGCGGATGAATGCCTCGCCGTGTCCGGTACACGAGATCGCCGCGACGGCGTCGCGCGCGTACACGCCCGCGCCGACGATGGGGCTGTCGCCCACCCGCCCGTCGGCCTGGCCGACCATGCCGCCCGTGGACGTGGCGGCCGCGACCAGGCCTCCGGCGTCCCGCGCGACCGCGCCGACCGTTCCGTGCCGGGCGGCGACGGTACGGCCGTCCAGCACCCGGTCCAGCTGCTGCCGACGCGGCTCGGTGATGAAGTAGCCGGGCTCCACGACCTCAAGCCCGTAGCGCTCAAGGAACCCGGCGTCCGGGTCGACGATGAGCACGTGCTCGGTGCGTTCCATCACCGTGCGGGCGAGCAGGACCGGGTTCCTCGCGTGCTTGGAGGCGGCGACCGCGCCCGCCGACCCCGACCCCGTCATCACCGACGCGTCGAGTTCGGCGTGTCCCGTGGCGGTGAGCGCGGCGCCGCGGCCCGCGTTGAACAGCGGGTCGTTCTCGAGCACTTCCACGCTCGCGCACACGGCGTCCAGCGCGCCGCCGCCCGCCGCGAGTACCTGCCATCCGGCCTGGTAGGCGGCCAGCAGTCCCTCCGCGTACGGCGCGCGGCCCGCGTGGGTCAGTTCTTCCACCCGCCCGCCCGCCCCGCCGTGCAGGGCCAGGCTCGGCTCTCCCCTTTCAGGCGGCGCCGCTTCGAAAATCTCCATGCTGATCGTCCTTCTGTCGTGCGGGCCGGGACTCAGCGTCCTCCGGCCTGCCGGGTGATGTAGGTGACCGCGACGAACGACCGGAAGACGCGCAACAGGTCATCGCCCGCGATCCGCGCGGTCCGCTCGCCCGTGCGCTCGGTGTCTCGCGCCCAGGTCGCGACGTCGGCCATGTCCCCGGTCTGGAACTCCATGTCCAGCTCCGCCGGCTTGCCGATCGCGGGCGGCCGCACGCCGCCGGCCGCGACGCGGCGGGCCGCCTCTTCCGCGCCGGCGCGGATCAGGCGGCACGACTCGTCCGGGTGCCGGTTCAGCGCCGCCGACCTGGTGATGGACTCCTTCGTGATCACGTTCACGGCGTCCGGCGCGAACGGCGCCGTCTCCTCGGCCGTCACCCGGTCGCCGGAGACGAAGGCGACGGGGGTTCCGTGGTGCGCCATCGGCAGCGCGTTGATGCCGCTCTCCCCCACGTACTCGCCGTTCAGCCGGACACCGGCGAAGACCTCGGGGTTGTAGGTGTGGGACAGCGTCGACGGGCGGCCGGAGATCGAGCCGTGATAGCCGACGAGGAAGACCGCGTCGAAGCTGCCGTCGAGCCCTTCGACCATGTACATCGGCTTGTGGCGGCCCGACAGGTAGCCGGCGCCGCCCGCGATCTTGCGCGGGTCGAGATTGGCCATCCGGCCGTGGGAGTCGTTCACGACGATCTCGGTCGCCCCGGCGGCGACCGCGCCCTCGATTGCCGCGTTGACCTCATCCTGCAGCAGGGCGCAGCCGAGCGCGTACCCGGCGCTGCCGGGGCGGCACTGGTCCCAGTCGACGACACCTGCGACGCCTTCCATGTCGCACGAGATCCAGATCTTCATCGTCAGCCTTCCTTCAACACGGGCTCCAGCACGGGCTCCAGCACGGGCTCCAGCACGGGCTCCAGCACGGGCACCTCGGTACGGAGCGAGTTCGGCGGTTGCCGTTCACGCGGCGCCCAGGCCGAGCAGGAGGCCGTCGTCGGAGACCGCGGGCGAGGTGGTCACGAAGATGACTACGCCGTCGGCGGGCGCGGTGATGGTCTCCTGGACGGTCGCGCCGTCCAGGCTGGACACCGTACCGACCACCTGACCCTGCGTCACCGGATCGCCCGCCTTGATCGCGGGGGCCCACCAGCCGGCCTTCAGGCAACGCGGCCACAGGAACCGTCCCAGGTACGCCGGCTGGCCGGCGGTGCCGGGTGGGCGGGCGCCTCGGTCATGCCGAGGCTGGCCAGGACCCCGTTCAGCCCGGCCACGTGCAGGTCGACGGCACGCTCCTCGACCAGGCCGCAGCCGCCCGCCTCGGCGGTAATGGCCGGGATGCCCAGCCCGGCCGCGCTGGCGCTGCTGGTGCCGTTCACCGTCCGGCCGGCCCCGGCGGGCTGACGGATCACGTAGGGCAGACCGTAGGCCGCCGCCAGTTCCCGCGCCCGGTGCTCGGCCGGGCCCGCCTCGTACAGCGCGAACGGCTGGAGCGCCTCCACCAGGTCGCCGCAGTGCGCGTCGACGTAGGCGTCCGATCCCCGGATGAGCTGGTTGAAGGCGTCGTAGGCGAGCCGCTCGGCCAGCGTGCCCGCCGGATCGCCAGGGAACGAGCGGTTGAGGTTCTTGCCGTCCTCCGGGACCACGAACGGCGTCCGGGCGGCGAAGGCCGTCACGTTCAGTACTGGCACGGCGCGGACCCGGCCGCGCAGCGCCCTGGCTTCCAGGGTGCGCAGCCAGCGGCGCACGCCGGCCATGGAGGCGTACTCGCAGCCGTGCACGCCGGCGATCACGGTCAGGGTCGGGCCGTCGGCCGAACCCGTCACCTCGACGAACGGCACGTTCAGGCCGGCCAGTTCGATGGTACGGCGGTCGATGGCGGGCAACGCGGGCATGGGCGTCCCTTCGCAGAGTCATAGGCGGTCTTAGGGCCCCAGGACGTTACTAACGTTACAGCAAGGTCAAATCTGTTTGTTTTGTCCCGAAAGGGTCTCCCGCTTCGGAACCTCGCTGTTTACAGTGGGTTAGGCAAAGGTTTGCGTAGTCCCAGGCACAGCGTCGTACCGTCCGGGCACAGGGTTGTGCCGTGCATCCCAATCCCCCCTCGCGACCCCCGTCGCCCGAGGTACCCGGGAGTTTCATATGAGGCCAAGATCAGCCTTGGCAATGGCCATGACCGCCTGCTGCACGGTCGCGGTGCTGGCGGCCTGCGGGTCGGGCGGCTCGTCCACCGCTGGAAGCGGCGGTAGCTCGGCCAGCGCCGGCACGCCGGTCCAGGGCGGAAACCTCGTCTTCGCCAACCCGCAGGACGCGCAGTCGCTCAACGAGTCGAATGTTTTCGACAACAACTCGATCTGGATCATTGAGCAGATCACCCAGCCGCTGTTCACCGTCACGAGCAACGGCAAGGGCGTCATGCCGTGGCTCGCGACCGGCTACACCGTCTCGAAGAACCAGCTGGCCTACACCATCACGCTGCGGCCGGGGGTCAAGTTCTCCAACGGCACCCCCATGACGTCCAAGGACGTGCAGTTCACCCTGGAGCAGACGATGGCCGCCTCCCAGGGCTGGGGTTACATCGACTCCGCCATCAAGTCGGTGACCGCCCCGTCCGCCGACACGGTGGTGGTCAACCTGAAGTACAAGTGGGCGCCCATCCTGGCCGACCTGGCGCTGTTCGCCAACGGCATCGTGCCCGCCAACTACGGCGGCAAGACCGAGACCGCGTTCTACAACGCGCCGATCGGCACGGGCCCGTTCAAGTTCGACTACTGGCACAAGGGCAGCGCGCTCAAGCTCATCAAGAACACCGACTACTGGCAGCCCGGCAAGCCGTACCTGGACAGCGTGACCTGGACCGACGTGCCCGACGTCAACACCCGCCAGCTCCAGGTGGCCAGCGGCCAGGCCCAGATCGACCAGTTCCCCGCGTGGTCCACGGTGACCCAGCTGAAGGCCAACCCGGCGGTCCAGCTGAGCCTGTTCAACTCCACCGAGACGAACTACCTGACCTTCAACGAGCACGTCGCGCCGTTCCAGGACGTGAACGTGCGCCGGGCGATCTCGTACGCGATCGACCGCGAGGCGCTTGTCAAGGCGGTGCTGTTCGGCAACGGGCAGCCGGCCAACTCCCTGTTCTCGCCGAACGTGAACTACTACGACCCGAACAGCGGCGGCCTGCAGTACAACCTGGCCGACGCCAAGGCGGCGATGGCCAAGTCGAGCGTGCCGAAGGGGTTCACCACCACGCTGCTAGTGCCGTCGGGCAACTCCGACTACGCCACCACCGCCACGATCGTGCAGTCCGAGCTGAAGCCGCTCGGCATCACGGTGAACATCCAGACGCTGGACCCGAACACCGCGAACGAGAACTTCCAGTCGGGCGAGTACGACATGTACTTCTCGCTGTGGACGATGGACATCCCTGACCCGGACGAGCTCGCTACCTTCGGGCTAATCCCGACGTCCGGCTCGAAGTCGTTCTTCACCTTCTACAGCAACCCGGCCGTGGTCAAGGCGGTCAAGAACGCCGAGGTGACGACGGACACCGCGGCGCGGCAGGCGGACTACAACACCGCTCAGCAGGACGCCGCCAGCGACGCGTTCATGGCGTTCCTGTACTACTCGCCCTATGCGTACGCGGAGGCGTCGAACGTGCACGGCTTCGACGTCACGCCGCTCGGCAACTACCACATGGAGGACGTCTGGCTGAGCTCGGGCTCGGGCTGACCGGATCCGCCCCGTGAGTCCGACACCGGCCGGGCCGGGCGCCGCACGTCGCGCCCGGCCCGGCCGCCCGACCCCACCGTCTCGAGCGAGGTCTTCATGGGCCGGATGAGCTTCGTCCTGCGGCGGCTGGTACTGCTCGTACCGACCGCCGTGGGGGTCACGATCATCACGTTCTTCATGGTCCACCTGATCCCCGGCAACCCGGCCGTCACCATCCTCGGCCAGCGCGCCAACCCCAGCACGTCGCCGCCCTGGACCGTCAGCTGGGACTGAACCAGCCCCTCCTCGATCAGTACTGGCTGTTCATCGACCGGCTGTTCCACGGCAACCTAGGGATGAGCCTGTACTACGGCGTGCCGGTCTCCGGCCTGATCACCAGCCACCTGCCGACGACGCTGTGGCTGCTGTGCTACGCCGCGGTCATCGCCGTCGTCATCAGCGTGCCGCTGGCGACGCTGGCCGCCAGCCGCAAGGACGGGATCCGCGACCACGTCGTCCGCGTCGTGCCGCTGATCGGCCTCGGCCTGCCGGCCTTCTGGTTCGGCCTGATCCTGCAGACCTGGCTCGGCACCAAGCTCCGGCTGTTCCCCGTCACCGGCTAC
>CAWKKG010000035.1:0-31346 GCA_963850115.1 uncultured Actinomycetota bacterium | reverse complement strand
CCGCGGCCACGCCGGTCACCCACGACGGGATCGCCTACTACTTCTGCTGCGCGGGCTGCCGCCAGAGGTTCAGCGAGAATCCGGATGCCTACGTTAAGGCGGTGCTGCGGTGATAATCACCAGCGACTTCGAGGTCGCGGAGCCGGTCGAGAAGGTGTGGCGGTTCTTCGACAACATCCCCCAGGTGGCGTCCTGCCTGCCGGGCGCGGAGCTGACCAAGGGCAGCTCGGCGACGACAAGTACGAGGGCAAGGTCGCGATCCGGATGGGACCGGTCCGGCTCCAGTTCACCGGCACCGCCGACATCACCGAGCGGGACGAGGCCGCCAAGCGGATCGTCGTGCACGCGGCGGGCGCCGACGAGCGGGGCCGCGGCCAGGCATCGATGGTGGTCGGCGCCACGCTGTCGCCGAAGGGCCGCGGCACGAAGGTCGCCGTCACCCAGGACCTGCAGCTGTCCGGCGCGGCGGCGCAGTACGGCCGCGGCATGATCTCCGATGTCTCCGCCATCTTGATGCGCGACTTCTCCGCCACCATGCAGGACCGGATCGAGCGGCTTGACCGAGGCGAGACGGCGGAGCAGATCGCCGCCGCGGGGGCCGCCTCGGTCCAGGGCTTCACCATCGCCGTGCGGGCCGCGCGCATGGCGCTGATGCGCGTGTTCCGCCGGTTCTTCCTGCCCTACCAGCCTGCGGCGAGCTAAGCGAAAGGAGGCAGCCATGGTCCTGTGGTGGATCGGCAACGTGATCCTGCTCGTAGTGGTCCTGCCCGTCGTGATCTACCTGCTCAACCGGGTGCTCGCGGCCCTTGAGCGGATCCGCGCGGCGAGCGACGACATCCTGGCCGGCGGCGTCGCCCTCATCGGCGAGCTGCAAGGCGTCCCCGACGGCCTGGCCGTCACGGACAAGACCATCGAAGAAGTAAAGGTCGGCGCGGTTCGCTACGCGGGCTCCGTCGCGAAACTGCTCGGCTAGCGAAGGGGAGGAAACCATGCCAGCAGCAGCCTGGATGACCATCGCCGTCGCGGGCCTGATCATCGTGTTCACCGCGGTCGGCCTGATAAGAATCGTCTTGCACCTGTGGGCGATCCGCCGGACGCTGCGGACCCTCACCGGCGGGGTGCAGGTCGTCGACCAGCTGACGTCGACCGTCCCTGCCCGGCTGACCTCGGTCAACGCGAACCTCAAGCCCGTCCGCGACTTCTGCGAAACGGTGTAGCCCATGACGACCGACTGGACCATCGGCTACGTGATCGGCGGCGTCATCCTGCTCGCCGTCGTCGTCCTCGTCGCGGCGATCCTGGTGCTCGCCAAGCAGATCGGCGACGAGGCGCCGAAGATCAACGCCGCGCTCGAGGGCGCGGTCCGCAACACCGCGCCACTCGGCGCCCTGCAGACCACCATCGAGCACGCCACCATCATCATCGCCGGGCTGCAGCGCGGCCGGCACCGGCTGGGAGGGTAGCGATGAACCCCACCGAGCACACCTTGTGGGTGTCCGTCATCATCGTCGGCTTCGTCGTCGTGGTCGCCGTAGCGGCACTGCTCAGCCTGCTCATCTACCTGATCAAGCGGATCGACCACCGGGTCGACTCGATCGCCGCCACGCTGACCGCGGCGAAGGCCAACACCGCCAACACGGTGCTGATCCCGCAGGTCGCCACCGGCGTGGACGCGGTGCTCGCCGAGGGGCTCGAGCATCACCTGTTCCTCGGCCGGGTACTCGGAAAGGTCAAGTCATGACCGTGCTCGTCGTCCTGACCGTCGTCGTGATCGTCTTGCTGATCGCGGGCCTGGCCGTCTACCTGTACTGGGCGGGCACGCTGCTCGACCGCATCGGCGCCAAGCTGGAAGCCGGGGCCGGCCTCGTCCACGGCATCGTGGACGACGCTGGGCTGATCATGCCGGGCGTGGACCACATCAACCGGACCGGCGGCGTGGTGGCCGGGGCGCTTCCGCTGCTGTACGGCATGGCCGAGGGAATCGTCGCCGGCGTCACGCCGCGCGAGCCGCTGCCCGAGGTTCCCGAGCCCGCCAAGCCCGCCTCGGGTACCCGCCGCTCCCGGCTGCTCGCCGCGGTCGGCTTCACGCCGCACTCATGAAAAGAAGGTCATCCAGAACGGATTCGGCTTACTCAGGAGGGCAATTCGCTCATCTCCGAGTAAGCCGAAGTCGTTCGGGACGATGCCTTTACGCCTTCCATTCCCCGCCGGGCGCCCCTCAGCCGCGCAGCGCCGCCGTCGGGCCGTCGGGGGACGTCATCCTCTCGGCGACGACCCGCTGCACGACCTCGGCCACCTCGGCCTCGGCCAGTCGCCGGAAGCCGTCGGCGGTGATCGTGGTCACGACCGGGAAGATGCGCCGGGCTATATCCGGCCCGCCCGTCGCCGAGTCGTCATCGGCCGCGTCGTACAGCGCCTGCAGGCAGCAGAGCACGGCCTCGCTCGCCGGCATGCCCTCGCTGTAGAGCTTCTTCAGCGACCCCTGGGCGAACACCGACCCGGACCCGACCGAGTAGAACCGGTGCTCCTCCGAGGGGCCGCCCGCCGGATCGTAGCTGAAGATGCGCCCCGCGCCGCTGTCCGTGTCGTAGCCGGCGAAAAGCGGGACGAACACCAGCCCCTGCATGGCGAGCGCGAGATTGTCCCGGATCATGGCGGCCAAGCGGTGGGCCTTGCCCTCGAGCGACAGGGACCGCCCTTCCATTTTCTCGTAGTGCTCCGCCTCAACCTGGAAGAGCTTGGCGAACTCCATGGCCAGGGCCAGCACGCCGGCGATGCCCATCGCGGAGAACTCGTCGCAGCGGAACACCTTGTCCACGTCCCGCTTGGAGATCATGTGCTCAGCGGTGGCGCGCCGGTCGCTGGCCAGCACGACGCCCTCGTCGCAGGTCGCCGCCACGATCGTCGTGCCGTGCGGCAGCGTGCCGGCCATGCCGCTGGGCACCGGGACATTCCTCAGCGTCCCGCCAGGGAGCATTTCCGGCGCGTACGACGACAAGAGCCCCGCGAACGACGACGACCCCAGGTCCTGGAGCGGAACCCGCCGACCGCATAGGTCCAGGTACATTCCGAGCCTCCTCAGCCAGCTGGTACCCCGGTCTCTCAAACCAGCCCTATGCTCTTGCCCGCACCCGCGGGAGTGCCCGTTCCTCTCCGGGGTGACAGGCGACGGCGCTAGTTCTTCGGCCGCTGATCGGGGCCGCGGCGCGTGACCGGGGCAGTGGTGGGCGCGGCCGAGTACTCGCCGATCCACTCGTCCTTCCACGCGTGGTCGTACTGCTGCTCATTGCAGCCGGGCCGGTAGACGGCGATCAGCTCGCGGGCGATCTGCTCGCGGTGCGCGCTGGTCCCGCCGGGCACCTCGTAGGTGCAGACGTAGACCTTCCACTTGAAGCCGGCCCGCCTGATCCAGCAGGCGGCCCGCGGGTGCCGGAACGGGAACCGCTCGGCGGACAGGTCGTCGGCGTGCCCCACGTACATGACCGCGTAATTCTCCGGCTTCGTCGCGGGTTCCGGCTTGTACATGACGGCGTACACCGCGGCGACCGGCGGCGGCGTCCAGCCGCCGAGCACCCGGGGGCCGTCGAACGGGTAGCCGGCGAGCGAGCCGAGCCGGATCACGGACGTCTCCTGTCGTTGCCTAGTTCAGGGTCGGCAGCGTTCCTGCTAGCTCCTCCAGGCTAGCGAGGTCGTGCCCGGACAGCAGCAGGTCGATATGCGGTGCCGCCACCATCATGCCCAGCGTGCTCGGCCGGAAATCCCGGTTGTCGCCCTTGTGCGGGTTCAGCCACACGATCCGGTGACACAACCGGTCCAGCCGCTCCATCGCCTTCGCGAGCACCTCGGGATCGCCGCGGTCGAGCCCGTCCGAGCAGATGACCACCACGCCGCCGCGGCACAGCCCGCCGCGGGCCCACTTCCTGACGAAGGTGTCGAGCGACTGGCCGATCCTGGTGCCGCCGTCCCAGTCCACCACGGTCCGCGCCGCCTCCTCGAGCGCCGCGTCGACCCGCTGGTGCGCCAGCTCCCGCGTGATGCGGGTCAGCCGGGTGCCGAAGCAGAACACCTCGACGCGGGTCCTCGGGCCGCGGGCCGCGGCGCGCCTGGCCGTGTGCGCGAACTGGAGCAGGTGCCTGGAGTAGTCCGCCATGGAACCGGACACGTCGAGGATCAGGATCAGCGGGCGCAGCTTGGTCTTCCGCTCGGCGAAGAACAGCCGGCCCGGCGGTTCACCGTGCATGCGCATCGACGCCCTGATCGTCGCGCGCAGGTCAGGTTCCGTGCCGCGCGCGGCCGGCCGGGTCCGCCGGGTGCGGCGGCGGGGCGGCGTCAGCCGGATCCTGGTCATGATCCGGTGAAGCGCGGCCAGCTCGTCCGGCGTGCACGCGGCGAACGACCGGTGCTTCAGCGCGTCCGCGCCCGACGCCATCCAGCCGAGGGCCGGCCGCTCCTCGTCCTCTTCTGGGCCTGGCTCGGTTCCCGGCATGACGAGCGCCGCCTCGGCCTCGGCCACCGACCGCGCGGTGAGCAGCAGCTGGCTTCGCGCGGGCGCGTCCTCGCCGAGGAAGTAGGCACTGAAAACCCGGTCGTAAACGCCCTGGTCCTCGTGCCTGCCGAGCAGCGCGGCCCGCCCGGCCCAGTACAGGTCGACGAGGTCCGTCGGGTCAAGTGGCGTCATGGCGGCGAAGTACGTGAGCACGTCGCCCGTGCCCACGGTCAGCCCGGCGGCGCGCAACTCGCGGGCGAAGCCGGCGAGGACCCTGGTGAACGGGTCGCCGCCCGGCCGCCGGTCATCTCCTTCAGGCACCGGAGACGATCTCCGCGAGGTTCTCCCGCACCAGGTCAAGGTCGTCACGGTCCTTGACGACCGCCCCGAGCGTGTCGCTCGCCGCGTCCGGCGTGAGGTCCGGCTCGCCGAGCACGCCGAGCGTGCGGACCCAGTCGATCGTCTCCGCGACCCCTGGCGGCTTGGCCATGTCCAGTTCCCGCAGCCGCTGCACGGCCCTGACGACCTTCCTGGTGAGCTGCTCGGCGGCGGCGGGCTCGCGGACCGCGACGATCTCCGCCTCGCGGGCCGCCGTCGGGTAGCCGATCCAGTGGTAGAGGCAGCGGCGGCGCAGCGCGTCGTGCAGTTCCCTGGTCCGGTTGGAGGTCAGGATCACGACCGGGCTGGACTCCGCCTTGATGGTGCCGAGTTCCGGGATGCTGATCTGGAAGTCGGACAGCACCTCGAGCAAGAACGCCTCGAACTCGTCGTCGGCCCGGTCGACCTCGTCGATCAGCAGCACGGCGCGGTCGCCTTGCCTGACCGCCTCAAGCAGCGGTCGCTCCAGCAGGAACTTGGGGCCGAACAGCTTGTCCACTGATCCCTCGTCGGTGGCCTCGGCCTGCGAGAGCGCCCTTATCTGCAGCATCTGGCGGGCGTAGTCCCACTCGTACAGCGCCTGGCTGGTGGTGATGCCCTCGTAGCACTGCAACCGGATCAGCCGGCGGCCGAAGACGGCCGCGAGCGCCTTCGCGACCTCCGTCTTGCCGACGCCGACCTCGCCTTCGAGCAGCAGCGGCCTGCGCAGCGACAGGGACACGAGGAGGCTGGTGGCCAGCCCGCGGTCCGCGAGGTAGCCGCCGTCCCGCAGGCGCCGGGTAAGCTCGGCCACCGTCCCCGGGTAGCCCGGACCTTGGTCGTCCGCCCCTTGGTCGTCCACTGCCCCTTGATCGTCCACTATGCGGGCGGCTCTGGTCAGCGGGCGTCGTCCGCGGCGGCCCCGGCCGGCCGCATGATGAGGTCGCGCAGCGTGCCCGCGGCGCCGAGCTTGCCCTCGCGCTCCAGCCGGGCTCGCCACGCCGCGGCCCGGTCCGTCTCGTCGCCGGCGGCGTAGTCGTCGAAGCCGACGCCGGCGTCCGTCATCTTCTTGCAGTGCGACTCACAGCTGTCGTCCAGGTCGGCGACGGTCTGCGCCTGAGCGCGCCACACGTCCCGCAGGACCTCAAGCGCCGCTGCTTCGGATACCTCAGTGCGCTCTGCGCCCATGACGAACGTCCCTCCTGCCCCCGCTGGTCCTACCACTCAGCGTAACTCCGGCCCCCGGAGAACCCGGCCGCAGATTAAGCCATCTCTTAATCAGTGGCGGCGTGTGCGTCCCCCAGGTCGGGGGACCGGTGGTGCCCGGCCGCGAGCACCTCACTGGCCGGTCGGGCCTGGGCTCCTGTAGGGTCGGCGCTCAGGGTCCGAGGTGGATGTAGGGCGCCCACAGCAGGGGCTCGCCCGGACGGTCCCGGTACAGCCGGGCGACGGCGTGGTGCAGGGCGTACGGGGCCCGCGATGACTGCGGTCGGCCGGTGTCGGGGTCAAGCAGGCGAGCGTACGTGCTGTCGGCCATATCTGGCGCCTCGCGGTCGGCGACGTTCCACAGCGCGGCCAGCACAGGGCGGTAGCCAGCCAGTTGCAATGCGCCGGCCAGATGGAGCGCCTCGTCGGGCAGTCGGCAGTCGGCAGTCGGCGGTCGCCGGCCGCGGTCTGGCACGCGGCGAGGTAGGCCAGGTCGGTTTCCGGCAGGTCGAGGGCGGTGAGGTCGGCCAGCGTCAGCGGCTGGTCGTTCAGGAGGAAGGCGCTGAGCGAGGGGTCGTCGGGGTCCTGGGGTGCAATCCGGCGGAACCCGCCGGTTTGCACCCCAGGGCGGAGACGACGGCCAGGGAGGCCGGCGGTTACCGTGGCGTCATGTCAGTAGTTGAGGGTTAGCCCGGTTACCGTGTAGACGATGCTTGCCTTCGAGAAATACGCGATGCCAGCGACGGTAGTACTAGCGGCCGCTACGAAGCCCACGAGGCTGGGGCCGTCGCCCACAGGAGCGCCACTGTCACCCTGGATCGCCGTGCCGAGCCACACGATGGCGTTCTGTAGCGTGAAGCTCCCGCCTTGATATCCTACTGGGGTTGAGCCATTGATGGCGATAACCTGGCCGCATACGATATTCCCCCCGTTTGATTCATACGAAGCCGCCCCGCTTTGGCATTCATTCTCCCCCGAGTAAGGTATACCCGTGGCAGTGAAGGTGTAGAGGCTGTTGTTTTTCACAAGCGTCTGATGGGAGATTTGACTGCTTGAGATCGGCCCGACGAAACCGCAGTCGCAGTCGGTCGTGCCGCCTGCCACAACTTGGCTATCGTGCATCGCGCCGATGACTGGGTCGCTCAAGCTGTTTCCTTGGTGGGCGTCTGTGCCGTTGGGGGCGCAATGGCCGTCCGTGAGCGCATAGAGCTGCCCGGCGGCGTTGGACAGGTAGCCGTGACCGATCGTGCATTTTACGCCGCTGTCGAACGCTACCCACTCGCCGCCGTAGAGCGGCCCGCTGGTGAAGTTCCGGCTGGGCGCCGCTGCTGCGGCCGGCGCTGCCGCAGTCGGCGCTGCCGCAGTCGGCGCTGCCGCGGGTGCGGCGACGGTGACGGTCAGCCCGGTGTGACCGTACTTGGCGTAGACGGCGTCGGCGACCGCCTGGGTGGCGGCACCCACCGCGACGGTGTTGTCGGCCGTCTGGATCCAGACGCTCGTGATGCCGTCCGCGGACAGCGGGGTGGCGGTGATCTGCTGGTAGAGGGCGGTCAGCTGGCTGTAGCTCACCGGGACCTGGACGAACTCGACAGCCGAGTTCGCCGGCAGGACGCTGTCCACCGCCTGGGTGACGGCAGCGGTCGGCGGGCTTGTCAGGCCCACCACGATGGTGCCGTCGCCGGCCTGCTTGAACCAGGTACCGCCGAAGGAAGGCAGTGCGGAAAGAGCATTCTGCACCGCGTTCACGTGACTGCCGAGCGCGCGGCGCGCCTGCAGTTCCGCTAGTTCGGGAGGTGTCACGGGAGTTCCCAGCTCCGTGTCGTTAAGGCCGGGCTGGGACTCCAGGTTCCGGATGTACGGGAGGTCAGACTCAAGGCCCATCTGGGCCCGAATACGGGCGGCGTATGCCTCCGATTGCGTCGGCGGCGCCGACGAGGCAGGCGCCGGCGACGCCTGGGAACTACCCGAGGTGAAGAATGCCCCGGCGACCGCGAGAACCCCGATCGCGGCAAGCCCCGTAATTCTCCTGAACTTCTTCACAATCCTCCTTTTTCGTACGCGAACGGACAGCCTCAATGAGCGTAAATGTGGACATGCTGCAAGTCAATTACGAAGATTTTCGATCTTATCCGCGCAGCTTGACGGGGTAATTCGTCAGGACACGGGGCCGGCACCCGACGGTCCTGAGTTTGGCTCCAATCGCGGGTTTATGGGGAACACGTGGCGCTGGCCTTTGTGTTTGCAGTTCGCAGGGGTGGCTACATTCGTAAGGACGGGGATCTGGCCCCAATTTGGTTACGACGACCGGCCGGGTGGCAAGCGTCACCGATTAGGCTTGCGTGGTGGGTCGCGGGTCCGGTGTAGCGCTCATCGAGTTCGTCGGCTACGCGCGTAGGCGGTGCCCCAGCCGCTGCTGAGCGCGATCTGGTTCAGGTCGCCGGTCGGCAGCTCGGCCTCCGGCTGGACGGCCCGGGACCGTCCGGCCCGCCGCCGCTCAGGTCCTCGCGGGCGGCTCACCTGGTGGACTCCCGGGATCGCGGCCGATGGGTGCCAGGATTCGAGGACGCGGCCGGCGGGGCGACGTGTTCCGGCACCTGGTACTGGCCAGGATCATCGAGCCCTCCAGCAAGCTCGACAGCCTTCGGGGTCCTGGAAGAAGCCGGGGCGCGCTGGCGTCGTACTCGACGCTCAGGCGCCGCCCGCCGGCTCGCGCGCAGGAACAGTGGTGGAGGCAGCGGCTGCCGGAAGCCCGCGCCGCGCTGGCCGGGCTCAGCCCGGCCAGCCTTGCCCACTGCGACGTGCCCACGCTCCTGAAGACCTCCGCCGGGCCATCGGCGCCATCAAACACCGCAGGGAAGTGCGCACCAGCATCAGCCAGCTCAGAGCGCTATTGCGGGTCCGCCGACTGTGACGGTCAGTCCCGTGTGACCGTACCTCGAGTGGACAGCGTCGGCGACCGCCTGGGTGGCGGCACCCACCGCGACGGTGTTGTCCGCCGTCTGGATCCAGACGCTCGTGATGCCGTCCGCGGACACCGGGGTCGCGGTAATCGACTTGTAAAGGGCCTTCAGCTGGCTGTAGCTCACCGCAACCTGGACGAACTCGACAGCCGAGTTCGCCGGCACGACGCTGTCCACCATCTGGGTGACGGCAGCGGTCGGCGGGCTCGTCAGGCCCACCACGATAACGCCGTTGCCAGGCCTGCTTGAACCAGGTACCGCCAAAGGAAGGCAGCCCGGACAGCGCATTCTCCACCGCGTTCACGTGACTGCCGAGCGCGCGGCGCGCGTTCATCTGCGCGGCGTCCCCGCGCGCCGACAGCGCCGGCGAGCCACGATCCGGCGAAGGCCGGGAACTACCCAGGGAGGAGAGTGCCCCGGCAACCGTCAAAACCCGAATCACGGCGACCCATGCAATTCTCCCGGACCTCATAATCCTCCTTTTTCGCGCCCGAATTGGCGGCCACGGTGAGCATAAATACTGACATACGACATGTCAATTACAAAACTTTCGATCGTATCCGCGCTGGTCAGGACCCGTGCCGCGCGCTCCTCGCTTTTGCTGGAGCCTGGCCCAGCGGTGGACAGCACGGCGATCACGAGCCTGCCGAAAGTCCGACTCTGCCGTGGGCCCCACCCGACCATACCCGACTACCTCATTCCGGAGCGGGCGCCGCCGGCGCTGGCCCTCCCGGGCATGAACGTGTCCGAATCCGGCCAGACGCGGCCGCGCCGCGGCGGCATCGTGGATGCCATCGGACGGAAGGACTCACGATGGTCACTGAAAGCCAGCACGCCAAGGCCGCCACGCTGCGCTCACTGCACGAGGACGGGATCTTCGTCCTGCCGAACGCCTGGGACGCCGGCAGCGCGGCGATGATCGCCGCGGCCGGAGCGACGGTCATCGCCACCACCAGCGCGGGCGTGTCCTGGTCGCTTGGCCGCCCGGACGGACAGAACCTCAGCCGCGAGGAGGCGGTGGACGCGATCGCCAGGATCGCGGCCACGGTCGGCCTGCCGGTTACCGCGGACGTCGAAGGCGGGTACGGCCGCGCGCCCGACGCGGTGGCGGCCACGGTGACCGCCGTCATCGGCGCTGGCGTGGTGGGGATCAACCTCGAAGACAGCGGAGCCCCCGGCGGCGGCCTGTTCGACGCCGCCGCCCAGGCCGGGCGCATCCGCGCCGCCCGCGCGGCCGCGGCCGCCGCCGGACTGCCGGAACTGGTGATCAACGCGCGGACCGACGTGTTCCTGTTCGCGATCGGCGAGCCAGAAGGGCGCCTGGACGACGTGCTGGCCCGCGCCTCCGCCTACGCCGAGGCGGGCGCGGACAGCCTCTTCGTGCCGGGCCTGCTCGACCTGGGCACGCTGGCCGAGCTGACCAGGAAGGTCTCCTTGCCGGTCAACGTCATGGCAGGCCCCGGTGCCCCGGACGTCGCCGCCCTGCGCGCCGCCGGGGTCCGGCGGGTCAGCCTCGGCCAGGCGGTCACCCAGGCCGCCTACACCCTGGCCCGCAAGGCCGCGGCCGAGGCTCTTTCTTCCGGCACTTACGACGCGATCGCCGGCGCCGACTCCTTCGGCGACATCAACGGGGCGTTCCCCGCCCGCTGATCCGCGACTGACCGGGCGGCACCGGGCTTGCAATTGTGGAGGACGGACGGATCATGACCGACATGCCACCGGCGCGGCGTATCCGCGCCGGGGTCCCGCCAGGGCGATCTCTTCGAGTCCCTTGGCCCGGCCGTCGACGCGGGCTTCGCCGGCGCGCGTCGGATCGAACTGGACGAGACGTCCTGGATCGAGCACGTCCCCGGCTGGCTGCGCGCCAGCGGAAGCCTGTTCGACGAGCTCATGGCAACTGCGCCGTGGGAACAGCGCTACCGCTACATCTACGACCGCCGCGTCGCCGAGCCGCGGCTGACGGCCGAGTACCGTGACATCTCGGACGCCCCGCAGCCGCTGCTGCCCGCCGTCACCGCCGCGCTCACTCGGCACTATGAGGTCGCTTACCAGTACCTGTGGCTCAACCTGTACCGCAGCCACCGCGACTCGACCAGCTGGCACGGTGATCCCATCGGCAAGATCCAGCAGGTCAGCACCGTGCCCGTGCTTAGCCTAGGCGCCACCCGGCGCTTCCTGATCAGGCCCGTTCAGGGCGGCAAGAGCGTCTCGCTGGCCGTCGCCTCCGGCGACCTGATCGTCATGGGCGGGCGCGCCCAGCGGGACTGGCGCCACTCTGTACCCAAGCAGGCCACTCCGGCCCGCCCGCGGATCAGCATCAACTTCGCGCCCGTCCTCGGACGCGCGTGAACGGGTACGGGCCGTCGTGACGACGTACTCGGCGGTCGTGACGACCGGCATCTACTGCAGGCCTGGCTGCGGCGCCCGGCCGCGGGCCGAGAACGTGCGGACGTTCGAGCTTGCCGCGAGCGCGGAGGCGGCGGGGTTCCGGGCCTGCCTGCGCTGCCGGCCGTACCGGGCGGCGGGCCCGGTCGCCCCGGGCGCACCCGAGCTGGTCTGCCGCGCGGTCCAGCTGATCATCGAGGGAGTGCTTGACACCGGCACGGAGGCGGCGCTCGGGGCGAGGCTCGCCGTGTCACCGCGGCACCTGCGGCGGATCTTCACCGGCCAGCTCGGGCATCACCCCCGACCAGCTGGCCCGGTCGCGGCGCGCGCACTTCGCCCGGCGGCTGCTTGACGACACCGACCTGACCCTAGCGGACGTGGCGTTCGCGTCCGGCTTCACCAGCCTGCGCCAGTTCAACCGCCAGATGCGCGAGGTGTTCCGCGCCCCGCCCCGCGACCTGCGGGACCGCCGGCGCCGGGCCGACCGGCTGGCCGCGGACGGCGGGCTGACGATACGGCTGCCGTTCGCGCCGCCGTTCGACTGGGACGCCACGGCGGCGTTCTTCGCCAGAACCGCGGTGCCGGGCGTGGAGTCGGTGTCCGGCGGGGTGTACCGCCGCACGATCAGCCTCGACGGCGACCCGGGGATGCTGGAGGTCCGCCCGGGCGGGTCAGATCACCTGCTGCTACGGGCCCACCTGCCGTACTGGGAGGGCCTGATTCACGTGGCGGCGCGGGCAGGCAGGATGACCGGGACCGATGCCAGTCCCGCCGTCCGGGCGCCGGGTGCGTGGGGCGCGTTCGAGGCAGCGGTGCAAGCCGTCGTGGCCCAGGAATGCGCCAGTCCCGGCGAGGCGCGCGCCCAGCTCGGCCGGATAACGGAGCGGCTCGGGCCGCGGGTGCCCGGCCTCACTCACGGACTGACGCGGTTGTTCCCCTCCGCGGAGGTCCTGGCCGGGGGAGACCTGGCCAGCCTCGGCTTGCCGCCGGGAACCGCCGCGACCCTGGCCGCGCTCGCGGACGGCGTCGCCGGCGGCCGGATCCCGCTCGGCCACAGCGCCGGCCGCGCCGAGCTGATGACCGCGCTGACCGCGGTCACCGGGATCACGCCGGCGACCGCCGGCCTGATCGCCCTCCGCCTTGGTCACGTCGGCCCTAACGCTGCGCCCTTGCCGTTCCTCCGCGGCGCGCGGCGGCCTGAGGGCAGGGATGGCCGCGGCCGCTTGGCGCAAGGCGGCGTCGACGCCGTCCAGCGGTCCCTGATGGGCAGGCTCGGGCAGGTGGGGCAGCGGCGCGGCCGGGTCGGCCAGCGCTCGGCGCAGCGAGCCGACGGCGGCGGCGGTAGCGCGCTCGCGCGGGGCGGCGCCGGCCGCCGCCATGGCGCGGACGGACACGCGGGCTTCACGCAGCGCGTCGCCGATGTCTGCGGGGTGCGCGTCGCCGGGCGTCCGGGTCAGCCTGAGCACGGCCCGGTGCAGGCGATGGGAGCGCGCGCTCGCCCAGACGCTTTCGGCCGCGGCGTCGAAAGCGATGATCGCGGCCGGCACCGCAGACTCGGTGCGCCGGGCCTCAAGCAGCGCGCTCAGCGCGGCCAGGGCCGATGCCAGGCGGGCCCGCACCACGTCCCGCGCGCGCACCGGCAACAGGAACCACCCGATGGTGACGGCGATAGCCGCCCCCAGCGAGAGCGCGCCAAGGCGGATCGGCAGCAACTCCTGAGCGGACTCGCCGAAGTACCCGTAGAGCACGGACAGAACGGCCGTGACGCAGCAGGCGTAGACGGCGTAGCTGTACTGGCGCGAGCCCGGAGGCGAGGGCCAGCAACACGAAGATCGTCGCGATGGCGGCCGCGCCGTGCGGCTGGGCCACCTCTGCCAGCGCGGTGGCCACGATCGTGCCGGCCATCGCTCCCAGCCCGCGCTCGATTCCCTTCAGGGCCAGGTCGCCGCGGCCGGCCGTGCCCATGTTCACCACCATCACGCTGATCGCGCACCACTGCCAGTGCGCCCCGAACAGCAGGTGCCCGGCCGTGAGGGCAATGGCGAGCGCGAGCGTCGTCTGCACCGCCATCCGCGTGCTGGCGGGCACCCCCGCGCGCGGGTTAGCCCGCCCGGCGGGGGCCGGGCGAAGCCGCGGTCCGGGGAGCCCGGTGAGCCGCCGGCCGAGCCACCGCACCGCCCGGACCCAGCCGAAGGCGCTCAGGCCCACCAGGGCCGTCCACCCGCACCCCGGCCACCAGGGCCCGTCGGCGGCGGCGGCCGGGGCGGCGAGCAGGCAGGCGAGCGCCACGGCCGGGGCCATCGCCCCGAGGCGGGTAGCGGCCGCCCCGAACCGCCGCGCCCAGACCGAGCCCCCCATGAACGCGACGAACACGGCCCCGCTGACCACCGGGTGCCGCGACAGCTGGGGACCGAGGCAGGCGCTCGCTCCTGCCAGGACGGAGAACAAGACGGCGGCCGCCAGCTTCTCCGGCAGCGGCTCGCCGCCCGGGCGACGAGCGAGCGTGAACGCGAACACCACTCCGGGAACCGCGAGCGCCGGGGACGGCAACCCGCCGGCATGCGCGAGCGCCACCGCCGTGCCGAACGACAGCAGCACGGCCGTCATCGTTACGAGAGGATTGTAGACTTTACTTAGCATTCCTCGTCCTCAACGGTGACATCAAGACCGAATATCATGAAAATATTCAACACAGATACTACATATTAGCTTAGTATTTAGCTATGGCTACCGACGACTGCGCCCGCATCCTGCTGCAGGGGACGCTGCGGCTCAGCTCGCGCCTGCGCCACGAGCGACCGGCCGGCGCGCTCGCGTCGAACAAGGTCAGCGTGCTCAGCTACCTGCGACGACACGGGCCGTCGAGCCCCAGCACTGTGGCCGCGGCCGAGCACCTGCAACTCCAGGCCCTCACCCGCACGTTCGCGGAGCTGGAGGAGGATGAGCTGGTCGCCAGGGAGCGCTCGGAAAGCGACCGGCGAGCGTCGATCCTTTCCATCACCGAGGCCGGATCCCGCGCACTGACCGAGGACCTCGACCAGCGCGCGACCTGGCTCGCCGGTGCCCTCGGCGAGCTCACCGAGACCGAACAGCAGTTGCTAGCGCTCGCCGCCCAGCTCATGGGCCAGCTAGCGGACGCATCCGCCAGCTGACCCGGACATCACCGGTCCGGCCGTCAACCGAACCGGGCCGGGCAAGCGATGAACCTGGCTACTGGCCAGAATGTGACCTGTGACCAACTGGATCTTTCAAGGCAACGCACGGCACCACGACCTCGAGGCCGCGCTAGCCGGCTCACGCCTCCGCTCCTGGCGGACGCCGCGTTACCGGGACCGGGCGGCCGCGGGGGACCCGGTGTGGCTGCAAGTGGTCGGCCGAGACAAGCCCGGCGTTTACTACCTGGCGACGATCACGGGGCCTACCCACGAGGACCCCGACTGGTTCCCCGGCGACTCTCCCTATGCGCGGTGGCGGACCGAGGTCAGGTTCGACTACCGCATCGATCCGCCCCTGCTCAGGGTTGAGCTGCTCGCCGCGGCCGGGCTTTCCGAGTTCCGGCCATTCCGCGGATTCCAGGGATCGACCGTGCCGCTGCCCGACGAGATCGCCGCGGAACTTCACGAACGCGCCGCCCCGCGCCTGGTCGCCCTGTGACGGGTCGCGGTCGGCGCATGTCCCCATCACCGAGTCGACTGCCGGTCCGCCGCCAGCCGTCAGCCCGTTAGCCGCCTGGCGATGTCCGCGCGCAGCGCCTTCTTGTCGACCTTGCCTACCTTCGTGAGGGGCAGTTCCCCGGTCAGCACCAGGTGCTCGGGCAGCTTGAAGGCGGCGATGCCCGCGCCCGCCATCGACCGGCGGACTTCCTCCAGGGTCAGCGTGACGCCGGGCGCGGGGACGACGTACAGGCATACCCGCTCGCCGAGCACGGGGTCGGGCATGGCGACCGCCGCGACCTGGCGAACCCCGGGGAGCCGGTAGACGAGGTTCTCCACCTCTTCGGCGGAGACCTTCTCCCCGCCCCGGTTGATCATGTCCTTGTCCCGCCCCTCCACGACCAGGTTGCCGCCGGCGGTCATGCGGCAGACGTCGCCGCTGCGGTACCAGCCGTCGGGGGTGAAGGACCTGGCGTTGTGCTCGGGTGCCCGGTAGTAGCCGCGGGGCGTGTAGGGGCCCCGGGTGAGCAGGGCGCCGGGCTCGCCCGGGGGCACGTCCTGGTCCAGTTCGCCGACGATCCGCACCTCGTCGGCGGGGGACAGCGGGCGGCCCTGCGTGCCGGTGATGACCTCGGGCGGGTCGTCGAGGCGGGTGTAGTTGAGCAGGCCCTCGGCCATGCCGAACACCTGCTGCAGGCGGCAGCCGAGCACCGGCTCGATCCGGGCGGCCAGCTCGTCGGCGATCCTGGCCCCGCCTACCTGCAGCACCCGCAGGCTGGGGAGCTGCCCCGGCCGGCCCCGGCGGAGGAGGCGTGCTCGAGCCAGCGTCCCGCCACCGCGGGAACGACGGCGGTGTGCGTGACGCCCTCGGCCTCGACCACGGCGAACGCCCGCTGTGGCTCGGGGAGGGCAGCATGATGACCGCGCCGCCCGCGAGCAGCGTGCCGAGGATGCCAGGGCAGGCGAGCGGGAAGTTGTGCCCGGCCGGGAGCGTGACCAGGTACCTCGTGCGAGAGTCCACGCCGGACACGGCCGCGCTCGCCCGGGCGTTGTAGGCGTAGTCGTCGTGGGTGCGCGCGATCAGCTTGGGCAGCCCGGTGGTCCCGCCGGACAGCAGGAACACGGCCACGTCGCCGCCGGCCGGCGCGAGGCCGTCGAGCCGCGCGCGGTCGGCGGCCAGGACCGGGCCGGGAGCGCAGACGGCGCGCAGGTCCACGCTGTCGCCGGAGACCTCGTGGCCGGCGACGAGCACGTGCCACGGGCCGTTCGTCGCGGCCTGGACCTCGGGTCCAAGGTCGCGGGCCATCGCCTGGTGGTCGAAGTCGCGGAGCCGCCCGGGCACGGCGATCGCGCTCGCCTCGGCGTGGCGGGCGAGGTAGCTCAGCTCGGCGCGGCGGTGCGCGGGCAGCGCCATCACCGGCACAATGCCCGCCCGCAGGCAGGCGAGCAGGAGCACGGGGAACTCCCACCCGTTCGGCAACTGCACGATGATGCGGTCACCGGGCGCCAGGCCGAGTCCCAGCAGCCGCACGGCCGCGGCGTCGGCCCGGGCGGTCAGCTCGGCGTGGCTGAGCCGGACGCCCGTCACCGGGTCGGCGACGGCGAGCGCCGCGGGCCGCCGGTCCGCGACCGCCCGCAGCAGGTCACCGAGCGGTACCCCCGCCCAGTAGCCAGCGGCCCGGTAGCGGGCGGCGTCGGCGGCGGGCCAGGGAACGGTGTGCTCACTGATCGAAGTCGGCACCGGCGGCCCCCCTGATAACGATCACTGCGTCGAGCGCGACGCCGGTCACGTGGCCCACTCCCGCGCGGCCGCGGCGGGGACGCCGACCAGGTCGGCCCGCCCGGACAGCACCATGGTGACGGCCTGATCCTGGTCGAGCCCCGGGTCGACGAGCAGGGCCGGCAGGCCGAGCCGTAGCCTGGCCTCCTCGCACAGCAGGACCCGGGTGAGCGGCGTGCCGCCGTGTACGGCCGCGAGCACCGGCCGGCGGCCCGCACCGGCCCGGCCAGCGACGCCAGCCGCCCGGCCGCGGCGGCCAGGCCGTCCTCGGCGTCCGGCGCGCGCAGCAGCGCGCCCCACGCGCCCCCGGCACCGCCGGGGGCGCCGGCGAGCAGCGGCAGTGCCGCCGTCCCCGCCGCCAGGGCGAGTGCCCGCTCCCCGTCGGCCACCACGCCGACGACGCGCCCGGGCGCGGACCAGCCGTCGCCGCGGAACGGCGTGCGCAGCGGCGGCTCGCCGTGCGCCGCCGCCCAGGCACGGTGGCTTGCGCCGGTGAAGTCGGGCGCCCGGCGGGCGAGGCGCTCGTCGGACATGGCGCGGGTGAGGAAGTGGTAGGCGAACTGCCACGGCTCGAACGCGTCGTGGTAGCTGCCGAAGTGCTCCCACCACGCGAGGCTTGGCCGGGCCGAGTCCTGGATGCGGCGGACCGGCGGCTGCGCCGCCTCCTCGTAGGCCGACAACGCCTCGCCCAGCGAGCCCGGGTGCTCGGCGAGCGCCCCGGCCAGCACGACCGCGTCCTCCATCGCCATCTTGGTGCCTGACCCGACAGAGAAGTGCGCGGTGTGCACCGCGTCGCCGAGGAACACGACCGGCCGGGGCGACAAGACGTGCCAGCGCGGCGTGCGGCGGGTGCGGAAGCTGCCCCACCGGGAGTTGTTCACCAGCAGCCGGCGTCCGTCGATCTGCGCGGCGAACAGCTTCTCCAGGTACGCCCTGGACGTGAGGTCGGACGGGCCCGGCGGCTGCCCCGCATCGAATGCGTCGAGCCCCGCGCGCCGCCAGGACGCCTCGTCGGTCTCCACGATGAACGTCGAGACGCGGTCGCTGATCGGGTACCCGTGCACCGCGAACACCCCGTCCGGGCCGCGCTCGTGCACGAACGTCAGGCCGTTGAACATGTAGTCGGTGCCGAACCAGATGAACTTGGCGGTCGCGGTCGTGGTCACGGCCCCGAGCTGGGCCTCCAGCGAGCCGCGGATCCGTGAACCGGTACCGTCCGCGGCCACGACGAGGTCGTAGCCGTCCAGGTCAGCGAGGGAAACCGCGGTGGCGAACCGCAGCGTGGCCCCCGCCTCAACCGCCCGCTCCTGCAGCAGGCTGAGCAGGGTGCGGCGGACGATCGACGCCATGCCGTTGCCGCCGCAGCGGACCCGCTCGCCCTTGAGCCGCACTTCGATCTCGTCCCAGTGCCTGCCGTGATCGCGCAGCGCCTGGCGCAGCACCGGGTCGGCGGCGTGGATCGACTCCAGCGTCCGGTCGGAGAACACCACGCCGAACCCGAACGTGTCGTCGGCCCGGTTGCGCTCGAAGACCGTCACCTCGGCGGACGGGTCGGCGCGCCGCATGAGCGTCGCGAAGAACAGCCCGCCGGGGCCGCCGCCGGCGACCGCGATCCGCATGACCACCGCCTCCCCGTTAACGTGACATAGAAGTGACGTTCGTCTCTAGAATGACACACGATGACCGCGCCGGGCTAGTGCGCTGTCGTCTCGACCCCGGCTAGCTCGACCCCGGCCAGCTCCGCCACGGCCCGTTCCGCCGGGGCGCGCAGCAGCCCGTGCGCCTGCAGGAAGACCTCGTGCGCCTGCCGCCCCGGCCAGCCGTCGGGCAGCAGCTCGGCGGGCAGGTCGGGGTCGCGGAACGGAAAGTGCCGGTAGTCGTTGATCAGCCGCATCCGTTCCACCAGCGCCGCCCGCTCGTCGAGCGCCCCGGAGCGGTACCCGGCCAGCCTGGGGGAGTAGCGGGCGAGCAGGGCGCGGTAGTCGCGCTCGAGCGCGGCCAGGTCCCACGCGCGGGCGGCGATGTCCCGGTCGGCGCCGTTGCCCGCCGACCGGGAACGGAAGCTGTCGAGCTGCGCCGCCGGGTAGTCCGCGAAGTCATCGATGACCTGCCTGGTGCGGTTGTGCGGGCTGAGCCAGACCGAGGGGGAGAGCGGCCCGAAGCCGAACCAGGCGAGCCGCCGGCGCAGCCGCTCGCGCAGCGCCCGCTCGGTCTCGGGGACCTGGTAGATCACCATGTGCCACTGGCCGTCCCACGGGCTGGCCGCCCGCTGGAAGATGCGGTCGCGGCCCTCGTCGAGCATCTGCCACGCGCTCTCGGTCAGCGAGTAGACCGTCTCGCGTCCCTCCCGGTCGGCGGCGAGCCATCCTTCCTTCCGCAGCCGGGCGGCCGCGACCCGGGTCGTGGCGTCCGGAATGCCGAAGCAGTCGAGCAGCGTCACCAGGCCGCGCAGCCTGACCTGGCCGCCGCTGTACCGCAGGTAGTCGCCGTACAAGTCGAACACCAGCGACCGCGCCTTCAAGCGCCCACCTCCCCGGGACCCGCGACCACTTTCCACCATCCGGGGTCGCACGGCTAAAGTGTGTCACATTACTGACGGTCGTAGTTCGCTTGGATCGTGATGATGGCAAGCGTGACCTCTGGGCGGGGCTGTTCGTGAACGCGGCGATTGTCCTGGTGTTCGCGGCGTTCTACCTGGGGTTCCTGAAGCGCCCGTGACCACAGCCCCGGTGCCCTCAGCGGATCGCCGATACCTGCCAGGTGATCCCCTTCGCCTTGACCAGGGTGACGTGCCAGGAGCGAGCCAGGGTTCCTTCGGTGACGGTCATGCTCGCGCTGGCTGTCGCGGGGCCCGGTTTCGCCTCGACTTGGTAGGAGCAGCGGATCGCCGCGGGCTTGCCCGGGGGCAGCAGCTTGGCCGCGAACTCCCGCTCGGTCGTCTCGTGTTGGTAGGCGCTGGCCGTGGCGGCATAGCCACGGACGGGATCACCTGACCTCAGCGCGGTGCACAGCTCAGCCATGGTGCGCCCGGGGCTCGATACGGGCCCGGCCGGTCCTGATCCCTTCAGCAAGAGGGCGAGAAGCACGGCCGCGGTCGCGGTCACGGTGACGGCCACGCCGCCGGCGACCACCGCCGGCGTTTTCTTGCGCGACCAGAAGCTTGCCGTGAGAGTCGGCGCATCGGGGACGGCCGGCGCGGGGGCATCGGAACCAGCGGGCCTGTAGGCGACGGCACCGGCAGGTACGCCTTCCGTCAACTCAGTCCCTGGCGGGGTAGCGGATTCAGGCAGCGGGGAAGCTTCCGGGCGAGCGCTGACCCAGGGGACAGGCGAGCTGCTGGGGGTGACGGCGACCGGCGTCCCGGACGCGGCAAGCCTGAAGGACTCCGCGGCCTGCCGGGTGAAGTCGTGACCCCTCGCGCAGAACTCCAGGTATGCCGGGACCACAAGAGCATGCGCCAGATCAAGGTCTTCCTTGGTGACTCCCTCCTGCCGCACCGCCGCCGCCGGACGGCAGCGGACGATGCCCTCGGTGAGCAGGATCGGCCTGCCTTGCTCGTCGGTCAAGACCCGCTCGCCGGGCCGACCCCAGTCCTTGCCGTGCGCCATGTTCACCCGGTAGATGACGGTGAGGCGGTCGCTGGGGGGTGCCTGGATCTCCCGGATCTGAACAGAGTCCGGCGGCCCCGGCGAGCCGCTGCCGACAGACGAGCGCAGCGCGCTCGCCAGTGTCGCGGTGGTCATGAAGTCAGGGATGACGACTATGCGGTGATCCTGCGTGCGGGTTCGGCCGATGAGGAACGGCCATGCCTGTTCATCCATGAAGTTGGCTCACCAGGCACCCCGGGTACCCAGCCGGGAGTCAGGCCACTGGCGCTCAAACTCGCTGACCAGTCCGTAGCACTCGCTGGCCACGTACCCGATCGCTGTTCGCTCGTTCAGCCGGGCTGGCACGCTGCTCCGCACGTACTGCCCGAGGTGTTGCTTGATGCGCTGGGCGGCTTCGCTAACTGGAAAATTCAGGGTAAAGCCCGGTAGGCCCACCGTGGCGGTGAGCCCGGAGACGGCCAGCACGGCCAGCGTGATCCTGGCGATGCTGAGGCCGAGATTCGCCTGGTCCGGCTTAGCGGCCGCCGCCATCTTGTCGAGGTCGTACCCGATGATGTCGGGCACGGCGCAGAAGAACGGAACCTCCACGTTCCACGGAGCCCACTCGACTCCCGGGTTCCGCCTCATGCCCGCGCCCGCGGGCACGGCGAAACCGTTCATGCCGAGGGCGGCGACGGGTATGATCCGGAGCTTTCCCAGCCGCGGGTTGCGCTGGAAGTTACTGAACGCCGGCGACATCGCGGCGAGCGTGCGCCTGACGTCGGCCATGGTGTAGCGGCCTCCGTCGGCTCGCACCAGGAGGTCCCACTTGGACACTACCAGGTGAATGTTCCGCTGGCGGGCACGGACAAGGAGGTTCAGGAGCCGGTCGATGTGGTCGACGACCCCAGGATCATAGGCGCCAGACATAAGCTTCATGAGCTGCTCGCCGTCGATGACGGCCATGAGGACATCAGCGTTGTCCACCGCCCGTCGGAATTCCGAGTCTGGCGGGTCGCCGGTCGCGGTACCGGTGAGTTCCTCGACGAGACGCCCCGCGTAGTCGAGGTATTCCAGGGTGAAGGCGTCCGCGTCCTGGTCCTCGGACTCCACCCTCACCGTGAAGGACCAGGTCCGCGTCTCGGTAATGCTGGTGCCCGGCGGGAAGTAGCCTCCCGGGGTGGTCCGGACCTGTGCGACCAGGCTCAGCAACCTGCTGTTCGACTCGTGATCGGTCAAGAGCCGGATCCCGTTCGGCCCGCCTTGCGCGAAGTGGTAGTACAAGCCTCCCAGCATGAGCGTCTTCCCGGATCCGGGAAAGCCGAGGACCAAGATCCGCACCTTGCGATCGGCCGGCAAGTCCGCTTTGCGATCGGGGTCTTGCGGACTGCCGCCGCGATGTGCCTGACCTGACCGCGGAGTGCGATGCGACGCCTGGGGCGGGAACGCGGCTGCTTGTGGCCGCCTTTGCGGTGGGCTGTCCTGGGCCCGCTCCCGAATCCATCGGCAGAGCTTCCAGGTCCCCTGCGCCATGAGCTTCAGCAGGTCCAGGCAGGCGGTCGCGAGCAGCGCGTACAAAATCAACTCGACCAGCAGGATGGTGATCACTAGGCCCAGCCAGAAGGACCGCGACGGATATCTATTCCGCCACCACAGCAAATTGCGCAACAGCCCCATTGTGATGGTCACTGTGGGCTCCCCAGGCGGAAGTATCGCGGGTTCAAGCAATACCCCACATCTGAAACGATCGATTCGATCGCTGTATCTCCCGAATTAAACACGTTTCCTCCCCAGTAAACGTGCTAGGCGGAAGCGGGCGCCCTTTAGGATTAATTCATGAGCGCCGATTTATAATGCTCTACCTTACTGGGGAACCATGCCCGTGAGCAGGGGATGTGCGGGAAAGTCTAAAGGTCCGTACCTATTTTTTGGGCTGAAACTATTCGAGTGTCAATCTGGCATCACAAAAAACATCTGCCTCGTTTACGGATGCGGCGACCGTTCTCAGCGGGGCAGGCCGTGCGACGACCTATATCCCATTTGCGGCGATATAGGACTTTTCTATAACCGTAGCTGCACCGGAACGACGGAAGCTCAGGAAGGGCGGAGAGCGAACAGGGCCGCTAGTCAGTCCTGAACGGACTTCAAGTCGGCTCCGTCATGGATGCGCCGGACTCTGGCGCGGACCCTGCAGGGAAAACCGGTTTCGCGCGGACGGTCGGTTCCCTACCCTGTTGCTTAGCCACGCGCTGCCGTGAGTAGTAGCGCGCCGTGACGAGTGAGGGGAGCCGACCGTGGGTTACCGCGTCGTCGTCGCCGTCCCTCAGTCGCGGCATGAGGTGATTCTGGCGACTCCGGTTGCCCGGCGCCGGCCGCGCGGCCGGCGCCTGGGTTCGTGACGAGTCGCTGACCCGTGCCTGCCTCCTGGCCCGCCTGACCGGCGCGCCAGGATTCCGTACAGGCCTCTGGGGAAGCCGGGCTCGCCGCGGGAATCGCGCCGCCCTGGCCCCGATCACCTCGAAAGGTCCCTGCGCCGTGCGTGCCAGCCTGCCCCGCTTTCCCGCCAGCCCCCTGAGCTCCGTCCGCAACGTGGGCATCCTCGCCCACGTGGACGCCGGGCAAGACCACCATCACCGAGCGGATCCTGTACGCGACGGAACCACCTACAAGCGCGGCGAGGTCCATGACGGAACGACCGTCACCGACTTCGATCCCCAGGAGCGTGACCGTGGGATCACCATCTTCGCCGCGGCCGTGAGCTGCGACTGGAACGGCCACCGGATCAACCTCATCGACACGCCTGGGCATGTCGACTTCTCCGGCGAGGTTGAGCGCTCACTGCGGGTCCTCGATGGCGCGGTCGCGGTCTTCGACGCCGTGGCGGGCGTCGAGCCGCAGAGCGAGGCGGTGTGGCGGCAGGCCGACCGGCACGGGGTGCCGCGCATCGCGTTCGTCAACAAGCTGGACCGGACGGGCGCGGACCTCGACGCGGCCGTCGACTCGATCCGGGCGGCTGCACCCGGCGCCGCTGGTGGTGCAGTTGCCGATCGGCCGGGAGGACGGCTTTGCCGGCGTCGTCGACCTGCTCCGCATGCGGGCGCTGACCTGGCCCGACGGGAGTGAGACGGTCGGCGAAGGCCCGTGCCGGACGTGCTGCGGGACGAGGCGCGCCGGCGCCGCCGGCTGCTGGAGGAAGCGGTGGCCGAGCTGCATCCGGCCGCGCTTGAGGAGTTCTGCGCGCAGGGGACCGTGTCCGCGCCGACGCTGTCCGGCGGCGCTGCGCGACCTCACCCGCAGCGGCGACGGCCTCGTCGTGCTGTGCGGCTCCGCTTACCGCAACCGCGGTATCGAGCCGCTGCTCGACGCCGTCGTGGCCTACCTGCCCTCGCCCTTGGACGTGCCGCCGGTGCGCGGCACTCGGACGGCGCGGCCGGGAACGGCCCGCCGACCCGGCGGCGCCGTTCGCCGCGCTGGTGTTCAAGGTGGCCGCGACGGCCACGGGCGGCTCGCCTACCTGCGGGTGTACTCGGGAACGGTGCGGAAGGGAACGGCGGTGCTGGACGCCAGCGCCGGCCGCACGGAACGGATCGCCCGGCTCCTGCGGGTCCAGGCCGACCGGCACTCCGAGGTAGACGGCGCGGTCGCCGGCGACATCGTCGCGGTGGCCGGGCCGAAGGGAGTCCGGGCTCGGCAGCACCCTCTGCGACCCCGCGATCCCCCTGGTCCTCGAACCGCCGATGGTGACGGACCCGGTGGTCTCGGTCGCGGTGGAGGCCCGCCGGTCAGCCGATACCGGGCGGCTGGCGGCGGCGCTGGCGAACCTGGTCGAGGAAGACCCGTCGCTGGTCGTGCGGAGCGACCCGGAGACCGGCCAGACGGTGCTCGCCGGCCTGGGGGAACTGCACCTGGAGGTGGCCGCGGAGAAGATCCGCCGGGCCTGCGGCCTGGAGGTCAGCGTCGGGCGGCCGCAGGTGGCCTACCGGGAGACTGTCGTCCGCGGGGTGTCCGGGCTGGTGTACCGGCACGTCAAGCAGGACGGCGGGGCCGGCCAGTTCGCCCACGTCGTCCTGGACGTCGAGCCGGCCGACCGTGGAGGAAGGGGAAGGCTTCGTGTTCCGGTCGGCCGTGGTCGGCGGCCACGTGCCGCGCGAGTACGTCCGGGCGGTGGAGGCCGGGTGCCGGGACGCCCTGGCCGAGGGCCCGCTCGGCGGCCACCCGGTGACCGGGCTGCGGGTCACCCTGACCGACGGGGCCACGCACCCGCAGGACTCCTCGGAGATGGCGTTCAGGACGGCAGGCCGGCTGGGGCTGCGGGAAGCACTGCGCGCGAGCGTGATGCGGCTACTGGAGCCGGTCGCCGAGGTCGTCGTGACCGTGCCCGACGACGCCGTGGGCGGGGTACTGGGCGACCTCGCCGCCCGGCGCGGACACGTCACCGACTCGGCGGTACGGGGCGGGACCGCGATCGTCACCGCGACCGTGCCGCTGGCCGAGCTGTTCGGCTACGCGACCCGGCTGCGCAGCCGCACCCAGGGCCGGGGCACCTTCACCGCCCGGCCCGCCGGCTATGCGCCCGCACCGCCGGGCTAGCCCCGGCGGACGGCCCCGCCCTCGCGGGCGGGGCCGTCCGCCTCGCTACGGCTTACGGACGGCCGCCCACCAGAGCGTGGACCTGCCCGCGACCTCGGCGGCCGGGTCGCGTCGCCATTCCTCGACCCTCACCAGTCCGGGTTCAATCAGGTCGAGGCCGTCGAAGAACCGGAGCACCTGCTCACGGTCGCGGAACCCGGGCTGTAGGCGCACCATCTGGGTCACGATGTCTGGACGCTGTCCAGCGTCTGCGGGTCCAGGAGGTCTGAGCCCGCGTGCGAGATGGCGAGGTAGCTGCCGGACGGCAGGGCGTCCATGATCCTGGCCACGATCGCGTGCGGGCCGTCGGCGTCCGGGAGCGCGTGCAGGATGGCCCAACGGCCCGGACCACCCCCACACGCTGAACGCCCGCGCGAACCTGGCCAGCTCCTACCGGGCAACCGGCGACCTTGTCCGCGCCATCGCACTGTATGAGCAGTCCGTGACGGACTTTGCCCGTCTTCACCCGCACGGGTTTCGCGTCGCCTACCCGGACCCTGTAGCTGCTCACCCGCCAAAGCTATATCTCGCGCCTGCGGTCTTTAGCGGGTAAGCCTGTAAGCCTTCAACCCCAGGTACACGGTTGAGGCTTACAGGCTTAGGTGCTTACGCTCGCTTCGTGCTCTTGAGCGTGGCTGTGAACTGCCGCCATGCGCCGGGGGCGAACGCCAGTACTGCGCCGGTCGGGTTCTTGGTGTCGCGCACCAGCACGAGCGCGTTGCCGGTTTGCCCGATCTCCGCGCAGTCACCGCCGTTGCCGCCGCTGTAGCTGGCTTTGCGCCACGTCGTCACGAAGTGATTTGTTCCTTCCATCGCTGTGCCGCATCCTTCATCCTGGTCAGGGAGGCACTGCCGGTAAGCGCCTCCATCAGGAGCGCGCGGAACACCACGTCCATCGCCTCCGCGTTTTCGGCGGACTCCGCGACCTGCGCTTCCAGCGCGCTCTCCAGGTACACGATAGCCGGGGGCTGGCCGGTCTCCGCAACCACAAAAGCACCCAGAAGCCCCGCGTGGGGCCTGTCGGACGGTATCACCTGAATACTGATCCTCGGCATCCCGGCCAGTTCAACCAGGCGGTCCATCTGCTCAGCCATCACGGCGGGACCGCCGACGTTCCGGCACAGGACTTGCTCGTCAAGGATGGCGTGGACGCGCGGCGGCGGCGGGTCATCGCGGAACAAGATCGACTGGCGGTCCATGCGACCGTCTACCCGTTCCTTGGCGATCTCCTCGGTTGTCTCGGGATACACCTCAGTGATCGCCTGCGCGTATGCCCTGATCTGGAACAACCCAGGCACCAGGGAATGCTGGAACGTCTTGATTAGCCGCGCCGCAGCCTCATGCGGCTGGAACGGGCGGAAGCCAGCGGAGAAGGGGATGCCCCGCATCCGCCGTTCGTGCCGCTGGAACGTTCCCGGAGTCTCGAACACCTCATCGGCTTTGACTGCCTGAGCCTGCGTCGGAGCCCGGTATCCGGCTTCAATGTTGGCGACCGTCGAGATGCTGACGAGCATCTTCGCGGCGAGATCCGCTTGCGACCACGAGCGCTGCTTCCGCATTGCGATCAGTTCCTCGGCGAACATGCTCCGCTCGTCTTCGTCGCCGCGCTTGCTCCGCTCATCTTCACCGCGCCCGCCGGACATCTCACGCCTCCTCACGTCGTGCTCCCGGTCATCACGGCCACAGTGCCGCCTCAAACCTGTGGGGGCATCCTCAAAACCGCGTGTGACCTACTGCGAACGGTACGCCACGCATTGCACGCTTGTCTCGCGTCCCAGGGACCGCCGGTATTTAGGTCCCTGGGACGCCCGGCCCCCCGCAAACCGAAGGAAAAGCGCCGTGAGAATGACAGTCGAAGAGCGTGACCAGTGGGAATGCCTAGTAGCTGACTGGTCAGCCCTGTATGACTTCAGTGTCAGCGACCAAGCAGACGACGAGGAGCCGTTCAAGGCTGTCCCGCACGCTGACCCGAATTGGCGCTTGACGGCAGCTAGCCCACGCCTGCTGCGCGCGTCGGTCCGCGAGGATCACGCGCGCCGCACCGCCGCAGCAGCCCCGCAGGAGACGCGATGACTACGGGAGCCGTAACTGAGTCAGGCAAGGGGCACGCCCGTACAGCAGAGCCGTGCACTATCGAGGCTGCCATGCCGACAGATTACGCAAAAATGAGTGACCCGGCTTTTTTCGCTGCTCGGCAGCGACTACGCGAGCAGATCGAGGAACTTCCGCCGGATCATCCCCAGCGTGCCGCGCTAGAAGCGGAATTGGATGAGTCTGCTCACGACCTTGAGCGCCGCGCCTCTCAGGCATGGGGGAAAGCGTCATGAACGAGCGTCAAGCGGAAACGCTACAGCGCTTGCTGCAAGACAGGAATCCCGACGCAGTTGTTACAGTTGCCGCGCAAGACGGCGGGGCGGAGATCACTATAAACGGCCCGGCCGCATCGCCAGGGGTATCGGGAAACGGCAAAGATAACCACATCAAATTGAGTGTCCGCGATGACGGCCAGTTTATACGTGGGTTTTTTTTTTTTTTTTTTTTTTTTTTTTTTTTTTTTTTTTTTTTTTTTTTTTTTTTTTTTTTTTTTTTTTTTTTTTTTTTTTTTTTTTTTTTTTTTTTTTTTTTTTTTTTTTTTTTTTTTTTTTTTTTTTTTTTTTTTTTTTTTTTTTTTTTTTTTATATATATATATATATATATATTTTTTTTTTTTTTAACACCAGGGATTTTAGGTGTTTCGTGTTTCCTGGGCCTTTATGGTCGTGGTGTTCTGTGCGTGCCCTGGTGCCTGTTTCGGTTTGGTGTCCGGACGTGGCTGTAGCCCGCGTGTCGCGGCGGGGCTGGCGCGCGGTTCCACGGGCCGCGGCCCGCATGAGCGGGTGATTCCTCCTTCCTGATGGCGGCGTTCCGGCCGCGGGGCTAGGAGAATCCGGGTGCGAACACGGTGACCTGGAGTTTCCCGGTGACGGTGGGCTTGGTCGCGGTAGCGTGCGGGAATTTCGGGCCTGCTTTCTGCGCGCGCCGGGAATGCCGCTGGCGGCCGGGGATGTTCAGGACGCGCAGGATGGCGCGGGCGGCGGAGCCGGCCGCCGCGGCGAGCGCGTCCAGCGATGACGTGGCCGTGACCTGGGTGGATGTCATGGAGCGGATCATGTGATGGCGGGCAGCGGTGAAGGATTCCTCGTCGGCGGTAACCGGGGCGCGGTTCCTGCGGCGCAGGGCGCGGGCGGCGGCGTGCTCGCCGCGGAGCGCGGCGGCCGCGCTCGCGCGGGTCAGCTGGGTCGCGGCCAGCCAGGCCCAGGCCTCCTGGATGACCAGCCGCGGCGAGCCGGACCGCAGGACCGGTCCCGGGTGCGGTTCCCGGCGCCGGCGATGGCGGCCTTGTCCTCGCCGAAGGTGGTCTCCGACGCGCTCCACCTGGTGAGGTAGGCGTCCCTCACCTGGTCAGCGGGCGCGGCCCGGTGGTCCAGGAGGGTGGTGATGACGGTGCAGGTCTCGGAGACCTGCTCTTTCCCGCCGGCGGCGGGCATGACCGCGTTGTGCTCGGTGACCCGGACCGGTAGCCGGTCTTCCTTCTTCCCGGACGGGGCATTCAGCCAGGTCAGCCGGGACCCGTCGGGCAGCCAGCCGCCGCCGGGGGCCAGCGGCAGGGCGACCGTGGCGCTCACCCGGGCGATGACGTGCCCGCCCGCCGCCAGGATCGCGGTGATCAGCGCGTGACCGGGAAAGTTCCGGTCGAAGCAGGTCACGCGGCCGGCGAACAGCTCCGGGCGGCGCCGCGCGAGCCGTTTCAGCAGGGTCTGCTCCCCGGCGGCGCCGCTGCCCAGGACCGCGCCCAGCAGGGCGCGGCCGGCGCGGGCGGTCAGCGCGACGACCCGCAGCTGCGGGAACGGGGCCGACCCGTCCGCGGTCCCTGTCGAGCCGAACATGGCCCGGTTCGCCGGCGTGTCCGCCAGGTTCACCATCATCCCGTCGGCGGCGAGCACCGCCATGCCCGCCAGCGTGACCGCCGACGGCTCATCGTCGCCGATCAGCGGCCCGGCCGCGTGCCAGAACAGGTCCTCCATCACGTCCGCCGGGATCAGCAGCCGCCATTGCGTGACGACCTTCGAGGTCGGGACATGCCATTCCAAGGCGAACGGGACATCCGCCAGGAGCCCGGCCACCCGGGCCAGCACCTCGCCATACGAGGCGTCCGGCATCAGCGACATCGCGAGCATCAGCCGGATGACCAGCGGATACGACATCAGCCGCCGCCGGTCCCGCTTCCGCAGCCGGCCCGCCGCCAGCGCCGCGCCCGCGATCGCCTCGATCACCCCGTCGCCGAGATGCCGCTCCAGCTCGCCCAGCCGCGCGAAGTCCGGCAGCCACCCGCCCGCCAGGACACTGCCGTCCCGGCGGATCACCGCCGGGGCCGCCACCACCGGACGGCAGAACACGGCCAGCTCCCCGGACCGCGGGCCGCAGCCCCCGGCCGTGACCGTCCTCCCGCCACGAAACAGCAGGTCAGCGGCCCGCACCACGACAGTTCCCGTTGGCGTCCCCGGCACCGCGGACCCCTCAGGCCGGATTGCATCAGCGACGGAAGACAGGCAAGATTGCACGCAGGGCTCCAGGAAAAGGGCAAGGACTCGACACCCATACCCCTACCAGGAGCCCTACCTCATGCCCAAAACAGCCCCGAAACCCCAGCCCACAGCCATAACCGCCTTAAATCCCTGGTGTTGAGCCCTTTTTTTTTTTTTTTTTTTTTTTTTTTTTTTTTTTTTTTTTTTTTTTTTTTTTTTTTTTTTTTTTTTTTTTTTTTTTTTTTTTTTTTAAAAAAAAAAAAAAAAAAAAAAAAAAAAAAAAAAAAAAAAAAAAAAAAAAAAAAATATCGCACACAGCGGAGGTCGGGAGTCGCTCGGCGTATCCCAGCCGACTATCAGAGTGGCGCCGTATCTATTGCCATTTCGCCGCTCATTCTGGAAGCGACACGCGAATTTGTGCCGACCGCTGACGACCTTGACCCGGATGCCCGGGTGACCTCGACGGCACACTGCTCCCATGCTGGTCATCGGACGGGTGCGAGCAACTGTACTCTGGAAATTTCGAGGCCGCCGGAATGAACCTGCAGGTCGCCTGCGCTCTTTACGGAAGACTGGCGCACCGATTTCCAGAACTTTGCCCGGTCGACGGGAGCCGCCACGACGACTTCTGCTCCAGAAAGTATGCGGCGTACTGCTGGACTGTGAACCCGAAGAACTGAGTCGGCGACAAAGGATACATCGGGAACAACATTGATCACTCCCCTTTCAGGAAGCCTGCGGTCGGCGAACTGCTCAGCTGGCAGAGGGATCGCGACTCCGAGGTTAACAGGATGCGCTCGATGATCGAGCAGAAAGTGATCTCGCACTTCAAAGACTGGACCATCATGCACACCGACTATCGGCGCCCACTTAAAACATTTGAGACGACTATCTCTGGCATTCGATCAGCCTGCACTTCTACCGGACGGCCTGAATAACCCTCGTGATCTCGTATTTCGGCTGGTCCTGAATCCGACGCGCTCGAATGAGTCGACGCGTCGTTAGGCTCCGTGCGGTCATGGAGAACCGCCGCACGGAAGCGGGAAACCCTGCTATGCGGTCTTCGGCGGGTTCCTGCCGATGGCACTTACAGCGGGTTCTCGCTGCACGGGTCGTCCGTGAGAGGAAATCAGCCGACCACTCGGGCACTAACTATCCGCCGAGAAACCGGGAGGGTTATAGGACATAGCTAACAGGAAGAGGAAGCGATGACCGCGCCCCCGGTAGTCTGCATATCCTTCCGATCCAAGCCGTGCGGACTTTCGGGGGGGTTTAAATCACTGGAGGCGAGATGGAGGAATTCCTGGCCTCCGCGGCCGCCCGATCCCGCGTAGTTGTCCTTGCCGCCCTGCCAGGAGAATGTTTTTAGCTAGTAATCACACTCGTGAACGCGAGTCGGACGGCAGAGGCGAGAAGCACGAGGTATCCGCGGGTCAGCAGTTGTATAGAGCCCGGTGATCACACATCTTTGGACTGAACATTTATGTCCGGTGGCGCGCTTGAGTTGTCTCTCGGTTGCTGTGCGTGACGGGTTCTGGGTGCGGTTCAGGCGTCGGCAGGAATAGGCGGTATCCAGGGATTTCCGGCGAGGGCGTCACGGATGGCGGTGAACACGCGACGCCGTGCTTGACGGCGGTGGATGCGTAGCCGCGGATGGCGTACCGGTCGGGGTGGCTTTCTCCGACCGGAGCCGGCCGAGAAATATTCTGCTGGGTCTTCGATGGCCGCAGGTCGCGTT
>CAWKKG010000034.1:0-248659 GCA_963850115.1 uncultured Actinomycetota bacterium | reverse complement strand
GCCTTCCGCCGCCCTGGGCGTCCGTGAGCCCGGCCGTCCCAAACTCGGTGAACCGCGAGCGCCACTTCCGCCCGGTCTCAACGGAAAGCCTCAGCTCAGCAGCTACCCCGGAGCGCGCCAGCCGCTCAGCTCAGCCCGGTTCTCTCCCGACGGCGCCAACAGTGCAACAGGAAGCGACATAACAACAATATAGAGATTAAAAATGTAGAGATTAATGTCGAAGATTTCGGGCGGATGACACTAGGTAACAGTTCGAAGACCGGCCCCGACTTCCCAGTCTGCCGTATCACCAGAAGTCGGCGACGATGCTCCTATAGACTCTAGGTAACATTCGCGCATCGGGGTTATGTGATTATGCCACCTGATCGTCCAGGGCGTCGGCCTAACCCTGTGCCGCCTGCCCCCGTGCCCGAGGAGACTTACTACCTCAGGGACGGCCGATGGGTGCGGGAGGACGCTGACGGCCGGAGTCGGCGCCTGGCCCGGCCCTTCGCCGCAGAAACCCTATAACGGCGGCGGCGGCGAGTGGACGCGGGGTGGCGCCAACGGGGGGAGTCCGGGGTGGCGGCCTGAGCCCACGGGGGAGCACCCTTACCCCTCTACCGGTGGCGAGTGGGTACGTGGCCAGGGAGTGCAGCGAGGCGTCGGCGAGGGGCGCGGGCGTCGGTCTCCTCCCACGAAAGCCGAGTCGTATAACTTCGGGGACGCCCAGGAGGTGCGCGGCGGCACTGGCGGTGGTCGTCGGGGGCGTCGACCTGCCCCCGCACCGGATTGAGCCTTATTACTTCATGGACGGTCGCTGGACACGGGGCGGCGCTGGCGGCGGGAGCCGGGGGCCCCGGACTCCTCCGACGCGGGCCGAGTCCTTTTTTGCTGCGGACGTTCAGGCGGCCGGGCGAACCGCACGCAGGCGGAGCTGGGAAACCGGGGAATTTAGCATTGGACTGTATGAACGCCAAATGGCGGGCATCGGCGCACTGCTTTCCCTCGCCAATGACGTAGCCGTCGCCACTAAGTCAAGCGAGACAATCACTGCGCCTGCGGAGCAGGAGGGTAAGCAAAGCAGGCTGAGCGTAATCTCGCGGCTGCGTCAAGACCCGATGATCTGGAACTCGCTTTTCCTGATCATGGCCACCGGCCTGCAGGCGGGCACTGGATTCCTCTTCTGGATAATCACGGCTCACTTGTTCAGCGTCAGCGATGTTGGCACGGGAAGCGCCCTGATCTCCGGGGCCGGCCTTATTGGAATTCTCGCCCTTATCGGGCTCAATAACGGTCTGGCAAGGTACCTGCCGAACGCACCCAACCGAGATGCGCTCATCAGCTCCGCGCTTACCGCGGTCGCCGTGGTTGGCGCCATTGGCGGGCTTATCTATATTTTGCTGACACCATTTATAGCTCGCGATCTCTCATTCGTCGAGAAAAGTCCGGTGCAGACTATTGGCTTTGCGCTGATTACCTCTGCGTACGCCCTCAACGGGCTGACGGATAATGTATTCATTGCAGCGCGACTGTCAAAGTATGTGCTTGTTGTCGATGGCTTCATTGGCGGCTTCGGTAAGGTCGTGGTGGTGATCCTGCTGGCGGGCTCGGGCGCGTACGGGCTGTTCCTCGGGTCAGCTATGAGCGCGTTGCTCGCCGCCGTGGCAAGCCTCATCCTGATCCTGATGGCCATGCGTGTCCGCGTCGACCTGCGGGCGCCGCTGCAGACGCTCAAGCCGCTGCTGAAGTTTTCCGCCGCCAACTATATCGGCAACGTGATGAACGTGATTACGACGCTCATAGTTCCGATCATTTTGCTTGACCGCCTCGGAGCGAAGTCGGCCGGCTATTTCTTCGTAGCGCTTCAGCTGGCCCAAATCGTATATACGGCCGCTCTCGCACTGGAGCAGACGTTTCTCACCGAAGGCTCGCGTGACGATGCCGATATGCGTGCACTCAGGCGGCGGAGCCTGATGCTGCTCGCACTGTTCTTTGTGGTGACCGCGGCGATAATGATTGCGATCGGGCGCTGGCTGCTCCTCGCGTTCGGGCAGTCGTACTATCACAATGGCTACGCAAGCCTTGTCATTCTCGTGCTGGCGGCAGGCCCCATCTCCGCGAACTACTGGCTACAGACCATTCTCCGCCTAGCGGGCAAGCTCCGTGCCGTCATCGTGGTCAATGCAATCGGGGCCGTTGTGCACCTGCTCCTGCGTCTGGGTTGGTTCCTCGCATGGCTTGACAGCGGTGGCTTGGGGCTGGTTGGTCGGCAATCTCATCACGACCTGCGTGGCACTTGTCGCAGCTCGCGAACGGCGCCCCCAAGCGGCTCGAATCTACGTTTGAGCGCTTCTGTCGCAGCCAAAGAGCTGGACGAGCCGCTGATCATTAGGCCTACTTCCGAGACCGTCATCGGCGAGATGATGGCGAAGTGGATCTCGTCCTACCGGGACTTGCCGCTACTGCTAAACCAGTGGGCGAACGTGGTGCGCTGGGAACTGCGCCCTCGGCTGTTCCTGCGGACCACCGAGTTCCTGTGGCAAGAGGGCCACACGGCGCACGCCGACGAAGCCGACGCCAACCGCGAGACGCTGAAGATGCTCGACGTCTAGGCGTCGCCCGCGAGTAACGCCGTGATCCCGGTCGTACCCGGCTCTCAGGGACAGCGTTCCGGCTGTAATGTCGGGCCTGAGGTCATGAGGTTAAGGGAGCGCTTAATCACGTGACTCGTCCTGCTGGCGCCCGGGGTACCGTAGACGGGTGAGTCAGATCAGGCTGATCGCCATCAGGGATACGGCGCTGTCCGTGGACGAGGTGCGGAACGCGATCGCGGACCCCGCGGCGGGCGGCGAGGTGCTGTTCGTCGGCACCGTGCGGAACAACGACGCCGACAAGGGCGTGATTGGGCTTGCCTACTCGGCGCACCCGTCGGCCGAGGCGGAGATGCGCAAGGTCACCGAGGACATCGTGGCCAAGTTCCCCGACGTGATTGGGGTCGCGGCGGTCCACCGGGTCGGCGACCTGGCCGTGGGGGACCTGGCGGTCGTCGTCGGCGTCTCCTGCGCGCACCGGGGGGAGGCCTTCCACGCCTGCCACGAGCTGATCGACGAGCTGAAGGCGACGGTGCCGATCTGGAAGCACCAGCGGTTCACCGACGGCACCGACGAATGGGTCGGCAGCGCGTAGTCCTGACACCGTTCAAGACTCGCGTACGGCTAGCAGGCTGTGGCCGTAGCCAGAGTCGGGCTCCACCCGGCCCGTTTCGCGGAACCCGAGCTTCTCCAGGACCCGTCGCGACGCGACATTCCAGTCCCAGACCTCTGCCCACAACCGCCGGTAGCCCGCCTCGCTCGCCCATGTGACCACGGCCCGGCCTGCCTCAGTTGCGTAACCGCGGCCGTGAGCCGCACGCAGCAACTCGTAGGCCAGCTCAGGCTCGTCGGGCGAGCCGTTCCCGTGAAAGGTCAGCCCGCAATACCCGATGACGTCGGCCGTTCCCTTCCGCTCCACCGCCAGAATCCCCGGCCCCGGCTCCCCGCGCTCTGCGCGTATCTGCGCGGCGATGTCCTCCACGGTCGGTCGGCCCTCGGAGTTTATCCGCCGATGCGGCGGCACCCGCAGATCCCGCTCAGCCCACAACTGGCGATAGATGGCGGCCTCGCCCACCCTGCGATGCCGAAGGATGAGGCGATCGGTCTCCAAGGTGTCCAGCACGCGCACTGGCGACATGCTGGCATTGTGTCACCTGACTTTTAGCACTGAAGCGGGCGCGGGTCGGCCGTGCTGACGAGGGAACGGTTCGCGTCTCACCCCGCGCCGCGGAAAGGGCAGGGCTAGCGGGGATGTCGACGGCGACGCGACACGGAGCAGGCAAGAAAATCCAGGTGCTACCGTGTCGCGCACCAATATTCGTACACACACGCGATAGATTAGCTCTACCACCAATCCTGATCCCCAAGAATCAGGCGGGCCGCTGCGGTGCAGGAACACCGGCAGCGGCCCTGGACCACCCATCCGAGTCACCGGAGGATGATCGTGAACACCAGTATTTCCCGCACTGCCAAGGCCCCGCACCTGATCGGCGAGGTCCAGGGCGCCGACCGCCTGCTCGGCCGCACCCGCGACGAGCTCGCCGACGCGCTGACCTGGCTGGCCTGGTACGCCCAGGGCACCTACACCGCCGTCATGGACTACCTCGACTACTGCAACGGCGACCCAATCCCCGGCCGGGAGCCAATCGCCCGGTAGCCGGTATCCGAGGCGTAAATCTGCTCATCCGGTGCCCGTCCGCTGACCAAAGCGGACGGGCACCGCTGAACGACCCATGAGCTGGACTCGCGGCGGACCATCCTCAGGAGCACACACCTGACGGCGTCACGCTGCGTAATGCCGTCCTGCCTCGATTGATCAAAGGCGACTGTGGAGATGGTTGACATGCCCGTCGGGCCCTGGCCAGTATGAGTTCCGGCGTGGCCCACGCCCAACCTCCGTCGGCTGACCCCAGCGCGGCCGTTTTGGAGGCAAAGGGACTCCTGCTCTCGGGTCGTCATCCTGGTCCGTCCGTCTCGGGCAGGCTTGCTGGGGAGGCCGTGGCCGAGGCGTGGACGAAGGCCGGATGACAGCCAACAGAAACCTCAAGCGCCGCGTGCGCGCACGCGCGGCGAAGACCGGCGAATCGTACGCCGCGGCCCTCCGGCACGTCCGTCCCGCACAGCAGGGAGACACCATGTCGGAGAACCCGGTCAGGCTAGCCACCGCCCAGGTCGTCGTGTGCGAAGACCCTGGCGACACCGCGCAGCTGCGGCGGAGCGGCCACGACGTACGCGAGCTCATGCGACAAGCCCGCCGCGCCGGCGCCCGGATCATCCACTTCCCCGAGGGGGCCACGTGCTCCCCGCACAAGCGGATCATGTCGGTTAACGGGCCGGCGGAGGTCGGCCCGGCAGACTGGGACCGGGCCGACTGGCAGGCCCTGCGGCTGGAACTCGCGGCGATCGCTCAGCTTGCCGGTGAGCTCGGGCTGTGGACAGTGCTCGGCTCCGTGCACCCGCTGACGCCGCCGCACCGGCCGCACAACAGCATGTACGTGATTTCCGATCGGGGCGAACTGGTCACCCGCTACGACGAGCGGCTGCTGTCGAACACCAAGCTCTCGTACATGTACACCCCCGGTTCCGGCCCGGTGACGTTCGAGGTCGACGGGCTGCGCTTCGGGTGCGCGCTGGGCATCGAGGTGCACTACCCCGAGGTGTTCGCCGAGTACGAGCGCCTAGACGTCGACGGCGTGCTCTTCTCCACGACGGGGCCGGGCCAGCCCTGACGGGGCGGCCGCGTTCGCGACCGAGGCGCAAGCCCACGCCGCCGTCAACAGCCTGTGGATAAGTTTCGCCATATCCGCGCAGCACAGCCTTGCCGCACCCGCAGGCGTTATCGCCCCGGATGGCAGCTGGGCCGCCCGATGCCCGAGCGACGGACAGCAAGGGGTAGCCATCGCCGACATCGACAACCGGCCTGAATCGATCGACGTCGCCGTCACGAAGGCCCGCCCGTGGCGCCGACAGGCCCGAGCCGAGCTGTACGATGCCCGCCAGGTCACCGACAACCGCAGCGACGACCGCGCCACGTTCTAGCAACCAGGGCACATGCGGCAGGAGGTGGATGGGGGCGGATGCCTCTCCCGCGACGAAAATAGGTCCACCGAACCGAGCCGGGGGTGGCCCGCAAAGTTGGCTAGTAGAGGAGGTCAAAACGGTCTAGTAGCCGATGTACGCGCAGGTGGCGGAGGCGCGATACTCGACTCCGTTGTCATCACCAGCGGCCCGGAAGCCTACCGTCGTCCAGACGGGATCGCCGTGATCCCCGGTGCATTGCTGGGGCCATGAAATGGAATAGCACGGAAACGTTTCCGAGCACGGAAATTCGCCCTGGCCGGTAAAAGTATCCGCGCTCGGGAAAGCGTCCGCGCTAAGCGACGAGGCCGCCCGCCGGACGCGGGACGAACCAGAGATACGGGACGTTCCGGGCAGGCGCCGTCCGGTGTCGGGACAACCAGCTCGGCCGCGCCTCGTTGCACCCAGCGCCAAGGCTCGGCGCAACGAGACGACGAGGCCGTCGGCCACCGGCGCTCAGCCTTACGGGAGGGACCTTTCAGGAAAGAGTAGTAGCCGTAGCGCCTAGTATTCCGATCATGTCCCGACGTTCCCTCACGCTGGCCGTCGCCGGCCTGGCGACCGTCGCCGCGATCGCGGCCGCGGTGCTGATCTCCGTGCCGTACGTGATTCTCACACCGGGGCCGACGCTGAACACGCTCGGCAAGGACTCCTCGGGGCAGCCGCTCATCGCGATCAGCGGCACCAAGACGTACTCGACCAGCGGGCACCTGAACCTGGTGACGATCAGCTACCAGGGCGGCCCCGGGGTGACCCTGAACGTCTTCCAGGCGCTCCGCGCCTGGCTGGCCCCGTCGGAGGCCGTGGTTCCCGAGAGCGAGCTTTTCCCGCCCGGGCAGACCGCGCAGCAGACCCAGCAGCAGGACACCGAGCAGATGGCCTCCTCGCAGGAGCTGGCCACCGCCGCCGCGCTGAACGAACTGCACATCCCGTTCCAGACGCAGGTCGAAGTGCTCTCCACGGCCGCCGGCTACCCGGCGAGCAAGTCGCTGAAGGCCGGGGACGTCATTCAAAAGGTGGACGGCCAGGCAGTGACCGGCTCCACGTCGCTCAGCTCGATGATCACCGCCCACCCGGCGGGCAGCACCCTCCAGCTCCAGGTTCTTCGGTCCGGGCAGACCCTGAACGTGTCGGTCACGAGCAAGTCGTCGGGCGGCACGCCGGTGATCGGCGTCCAGGTGGAGGAGAACTACAAGTTCCCGTTCAACGTGAAGATCGACGTGGGTGACATCGGCGGCCCGAGCGCCGGCATGATGTTCGCGCTCGGCATCATCGACATGATCACGCCGGACAACCTGACCAACGGGAAGTTCATCGCGGGCACGGGCGAGATCACGGCAACGGGCCAGGTGGAGCCCATCGGCGGCATCCAGCAGAAGATGGTGGGTGCCCGCGACGCCGGCGCGACCGTCTTCCTCACCCCCGCCGGCAACTGCTCTGACACCGCTGGCGCGGTGCCCGCCGGACTGAAGATCGTGAAGGTGTCGACCCTGTCCCAGGCGGTCTCCGACCTGGAGGCCATCAAGGCGAACAAGCCGGTTCCGTCCTGCTAGACCCGTCGACTGTTACATCCACATGCTTCATTGCTTCACCTACGGTGGCGTAGTCTTCGGCTAGGCAGGACCGTCGAAGGGAGCGCGTGCACAGTGGCACTTCGGGTACTCGTCGACGCGACTGACGTGCCGACCGACCGGGGCGCGCTTGGCCGCTACGTTGACGGACTGATCGGGGCACTCGGCGGGACCGACGTGGACCTGGCCGTAGCCTGCCAGCGCGCCGACGACGAGCGGTACGGGCGGCTGGCGCCTGGCGCCAAGATCGTCGCGGGCCCGGTCGGGCTCGGGCACCGCTCCGAGCGGCGTGCCTGGGAGCAGAGTGGCCTGCCTGTCGTGGCGGAACAGGTCGGCGCGGACGTCATCCACATGCCCAACTACTCCATGCCGCTCCGTCCCGGGCTGCCGACCGTGGTGACCATCCACGACCTTTCCTTCTTCACCGATCCCGAGCGGTACACGCAGACCAACGCGGTCTCGCTGACGTCGGCGACCAAGACGGCGGGCAGGCAGGCGACGCGGCTGATCGTCCCGTCCAACGCCACCAGGGACGACCTGATCAGGGTGCTCGAGATCGATCCGGGGAAGATCGACGTGGCCCTTCACGGGGTCGACCACCGCCTCTTCCACCGGCCCGACGAGGTCCAGGTCAGCCGGGTCACCGCGCGCCTGGGGCTGCACGGCAAGCCGTACGTCGCGTTCCTCGGCTCGCTGACTCCCCGTAAGAACGCGCCGGCCCTGGTCAACGGGTGGGCCGCGGCCGTCAGGGACATGGCGGAACCGCCCGCGCTGGTGCTGGCCGGCGGTGGCGGCTGGAGCCAGGAACTCGACGAGGCCGTCTCCCGCGTCCCGGCCCACTTGCGGCTCGTCCGGCCTGGCTACCTTCCGTTCGGTGATCTGCCCGGGTTCCTCGGCGGGGCGGTCGTGGTGGCGGCGCCATCCCGCGGCGAGGGGTTCGGCCTGCAGGTGCTCGAGGCGATGGCCTGCGGCGCCTCGGTGCTGACAACCCACCGGAGCGCACTGCCCGAGGTCGGCGGCGACGCGGTGGCGTACACGGAGCCGGACGCGGGTTCTATCGCCGTCGCGCTCCGCGCGCTGCTGGACGACCCGGCGCGCCGGGCCGCGCTCAGCGGGGCGGGCTATGACCGGGCGATGGACTTCACCTGGGCGGCATCGGCGGCCGCGCATGTGGCCAGCTACAAGCGGGCCGCGGAGCAGCGGACGGTGCAGGCCCGCGGCTGAGTGCCCGGGACGTCGCGCTTGGTAACGAAAGGCCGCGGTGCTTGGTAACGCGCTTGCGGCGAATTCCTCTTTGTCCTGGGGTAGCACCAAGGTGTGGTGAGTATGCTGCACAAGTCGCCGGGCGAACCGGTGGCACTGCTGTCCATGGAACCGACCGCTAAGGTGACGCAACCTATGCCGCGTGAACCGCTTGAGGCGATTCTTCTTGTCGGAGGCAAGGGTACCCGGCTCCGGCCGCTCACCTTGTCCGCCCCCAAGCCGCTGCTGCCCACGGCCGGCGTGCCCTTCCTCGCGCACCAGCTGGCGCGCGCCGCGGAGTGCGGCATCACGCACGTGGTGCTGGCGACCTCGTACCGGGCCGAGATGTTCACCGCGGCTTTCGGGCACCGGTGAGCAGTTCGGGCTGGCGATCGATTATGTCCACGAGGCCGAGCCGCTCGGCACCGGCGGCGGCATCCGCAACGCGGCCAGCCTGCTGCGCGGCGGCCCCGACGACCCGATCGTGGTGCTGAACGGCGACGTCCTGTCCGGGCACGACCTTCCGGCGCAGGTGGACCTGCACCGGAAGAAGGAAGCGGCGGTCACGCTGCACCTCGTCCCGGTGGAGGACCCGAGCCGGTACGGCTGCGTGCCCACCGACGCGAGCGGGCGGGTCACCGCGTTCCTGGAGAAGACGCCGAACCCGGTCGACCAACCAGATCAACGCCGGCTGCTACGTCTTCCGGCGGTCCGTGATCGACCAGATCCCGGCCGGCCAGGTGGTGTCGGTGGAGCGGGAGACGTTCCCGGGCCTGATCGCGGCGGACGCGGTGGTCATGGGCTACGCCGAGGACGCGTACTGGCTGGACGTCGGAACCCCGGAAGCGTTCGTCCGCGGCTCGTGCGACGTGGTGCTGGGCGCGCTGTCGTCACCGGCGCTGGCCTGCGAGCCCGGCGACTGCCTGGTGCTGGAGGAGGCGAGCGTCGCGGAAGACGCGCGGCTGTCGGGCGGGACCACCGTCGGGCGCGGCGCGGTCATCGAGGCCGGCGCCATGGTCTCCGGCAGCGTGATCTTCGACGGCGCCGTCATCGGCGCCGGCGCGCTCGTCCGCGACAGCATCGTCGGCAAGGACGCGGTCATCGCGGGCGGCGCGTCCGTGCACGGCGTGGTCATCGGTGACGAGGCGTACGTCGGGCCGGGCAACGAGCTGGCCAGGGGCCTGCGGCTCTGGCCGGGCACCCGCCTGGAGGCGACCTCGGTGCGCTTCTCCTCCGACGCCTAGTTCGGCGCCGGGCCCTCGCCCGACGGCCGACGTCTACCATGAGCCGACGTGGCGGTCATAGCGATTGCGGCCTGACCGGCGGCGTGATGACGGCCTGCGATGGGTGAGGCGATGGCGGAGCGCGAGTGGGTCGCGCCGTTCGCCGTCGACGTGCGGCGCACGCTCTCCGTGCAGGGCCGGGGCAGGGGCGACCCGACCTTCAGGACCGATGAGGCGGGCGCGATCTGGCGGACCTCGCTGACCCCGGACGGGCCCGGCACGATCCGCGTGCTGCCCGCGCTGAGCCCGGCCACCCGCGTGCGGGCGCAGGCGTGGGGTCCCGGCGCGCAGTGGCTGCTCGACGCGCTCCCCGGCGCCCTCGGCCTCTATGACGATGTCTCGGGATTCGAGGCCCTGGCCGCCGACGCCCACCCCGTCATCAGGGACGCCGCCCGGCGGAACCCCGGGCTGCGGATCGGCCGGTCCGGCCGCCTCATGGAGGCGCTCGTTCCCGCGATCCTCGAGCAGAAGGTCGTCGTGCTCGAAGCCCACCGCGCCTGGCGGATCCTGCTCGCGAAGTACGGCACCCCGCCCCCCGGCCCCGCGCCGCGCGGCATGCGCGTCTTCCCGCCGCCGGGCACGTGGCGCCGCATCCCGTCGTGGGACTGGCACCGGGCCGGAGTCGAGGGCGTCCGGGCCGAGACGATCATCCGGGCCTCGGTCGTGGCGGACAGCCTGGAGCGGCTGCTCACGCTGACCCACGAGGAGGCCGACCGCAAGCTGCGGACGATCCCCGGCATCGGCGTCTGGACTTCGGCCGAGGCCAGGCAGCGCGCGGCGGGCGACCCGGACGCGGTCTCCGTCGGCGACTACCACCTCAAGAACATCGTCGGCTGGGCCCTCGCGGGACGACCCCGGTCGACCGACGAGGAGATGCTGGAACTCCTTGAGCCGTTCAAGGGCCACCGGCACCGCGCCACCCGGCTGATCGGCCTCAGCCGGGGCAACGGCACCGGCCAGGCCGCCGGGTCAGGCGCGGCCGCCGGCGTCGGCGTAGCGCGCTACGGCACGGGCGGCCCGCCGCGTCGCGGCCCGCGCATGCCCGTCCGCGACTACCGCGGCTTCTAGCCATCGCCCGCTAGAGCCGGGCCACTATAGTGGCCCGGCGTCCGGAAGGACTTGAACTGTAAGACAGTTTGTCTTACAGTTCAGGTATGGCCGACACGATCACCATCCGCACCGACGACGAGACCGAGCACGCCCTCGACGTCCTGACCACCGGGGGCATCTCGCGGTCGGCCGCCATCCGGCAGGCAGTGCTGGAGACAGCCGGCCGCCGGGAGCGCGCCGCAAGGATGCGCCGCGAGGTCCTGCGGATGGAACTCGGCGAGCCGGACGGCGTCAACGTGGCGGAAGAACTGGCCCGGGACCGCTCCGGCGAGCGCTGATGATCTACCTGGACTCCGCAGCGGTGGTCAAGCTCGTCCACGCCGAGGCAGAATCGGCGGCGCTGCGCGGCTGGCTGGACGAGCGGGCCGAGACGGGCTGGATCAGCTCGGTGCTGACAGAGATCGAGTCGTTCCGGGCGCTCGCCAGGTACGCGCCCGAGTCCGCATCCAGGCTCCCTGCCGTGCTGGACCTGATCGACCTGATCCCCCTGGACCCGCCCATCCAGATCCTGGCCCAGACCGCCCGGCCCGCCACCGTACGCAGCCTGGACGCGATCCACCTCGGCACCGCCCTGCATGCCCGCCAAGCCCTGACGTCGTTCGTCACCTACGACAAGCGCCTGCTGGACGCGGTCATCGCAGCAGGGCTTCCGGCCGATTCACCGGTCTAGCCAGCGGCCGTACATCGAACCTCCCGGCTACCGACGGGACCTGACGTCATGCAACGGCTCATTGGCCACCGACACCCCACATATCCCTCTGCCGAGTATCTGCCAGGGGTGGTTGCATCGGGCAGGGGCGGGACCTGCGCTCAGATCTTGCGGTTATGCGTTGGTCCCACGCGGCACATTGACCGGCTGCGGCCTGCCGGGATCCGTACCGGGACCGCATGCCAGCTCAGTGCGCGCCGAGGACACTGGCCGGGTGATCCTCAGCGTGGCATGAGCGAACCACGCGGCGTATGCCAGTGTTGCGTCATGGGACTTCCCGGCATCGCCGTCCAGCTCGTCGATGAGGGTAACTCCGAGTCGGCCGTCCGGTTTCTCAGCGAGTGGGCCTGTGACGGCGAGGCCGAGGCGCGGAGGTACCTGGCCGGGCACGTGGAACCAGACGGGATCAGCCTTATCGCCACGAGCGGTCGCGACGCCGTCGGTTACGTCGCGGTCATCTGGGAGTCCAATTACGCCGGATTCCGCAGCCGCGGCATCCCGCTGGTCCACCAGATCTCGGTGAGCGAGCCGTGGCGGCGGCGCGGCGTCGCCACGCTGCTGATGGACGCGGCCGAGCAGCGAGCCGCCGACCGCGGCATCACGACGCTGGGCATTACCGTCGGCCTGTTCGACGAGTACGGCCCGGCGCAGCGGATGTACGGACGACGCGGCTACATCCCCGACGGCAGGGGCGCCTGCCAGGGCCAGCGCCCGCTCAGCGAAGGCACGCAGGTACGCCTGGACCACGACGTGATCATCTGGCTCACCAAGGAGCTCACCAGCTGACAATCCGGTGCTGCCCCCGCATCGCGGCACGAGTGTGCCGCGCCCTGCCGATTACGAGCTGTTGACAGCGGCCGATAATTCATCCGTTGTGCGGTGCAGAATCGCCAATTCTGTTCATCAGATGCACGAGGCGTCCGGCCGCATCCTCGCATGGGCCACACCGCTCTGCTTTACGAGATCACCGAGGACGAGGCCGGGTCCCGTGGATCAGATGACGGGGTGGCTATGCCGGCAGGCCGCATCGATGGTGGATGGCGGCCAGGTAAATCAGGTGCGTCGCCCGGTGGCGTGCCGGTATGTTGCTGCGGTGCCTGAACTGAGTGCAGGCCTTCCTCCCATTCCCGGCCTGCCCTGGGAGTCGCTGTCTCATCGCCAGGTCCTGGCCGAGCTAGCCGCAGGGGGGTGGGTGCCATGCGGGGTGGGCGACTGGGCGGTGGCGCTGCGGTCCCCGGAGGGAACCGTCGTCGCGAGGGTATGCCCGTTTGACCCGGCATATTGGGCATTCGTGGACCTGTGCCGCGAGTGCGCCGGCAACCGATGGCTGCCGAGGATCGAGCTGGCTGCCGACCTCGAAGGCGGCGGTTCGGTCGTCTTCCTGGAGTTCGCCGCTCCCGTGGACCATGCGGTCGCCGGGCAGGTCGCCGAGCAGTGGCGGACCGCGGCCGGTGATGCGGAGTTCGAGGAGGTACGGCGGGCAGCGCAGATGATCGATGCGGGGTACCGGAAGTCGACGCCCTGGTGGGGCAGGTGCGACTTGAACGAGGCCCACATCCGCAGAGCCGCCGACGGGCGGCTTGTGCTGATTGACGTCTTCTGCATGGATGGGGCGTCGCTGTACCGCAAGATCCTCGAAGACGTCGCCGGGGTGCACCGCCGGATTCCGCGCGAGCGGATGCGCTACGCACTGGACATCCCGTATATCGCCCGGGAGAACAGTACCGCCGAGATCCTTGCCCTCAGAAACGCCTGGGCACGCGCTGCCGGATGACCGCTCGCGGGTCTGCCAGGGAACAGCCGCCGATGCTCCAAGCCGCTCCCGAACAACGGATCTGCCGCCCCAGTCAGCCCACATCCTGGCAGCGGCAACCTGCGCCAGATCGGCGGCACTGCGCGCGGTTCGCGGCCTAGGATGATCACGCACCGTGTGCCAACGCCGGAAAGGGGCACACACGCCGGACGCCAGTTGCGTCGCTGTCACGGCGGTGCCTCGCCGATGCCACCGACCAGCCGGTAGCCGTCCGCGGCGGCCTGGTCAACGGCCGCCTGCAGGTCGCTGACCTCGAAGGCCACGTTGCGCAATCCCAGCTCGTTGGCGGGGGCCGCCGGCGAACCGGGCCGGTGGTCTCGCGGCGAAGCTTGAGAGCTCCAGCCGCGTGCTCCCGTCGGGCGCCTCCAGCGCGGCCCGCGCGTAGCCGCGCCGTCGGTACGCCGGATCGGCTGCAAACGTCATCGGGGCCATATGGACCGCCGGATCAGGCGGAGATGAGGTGTTCGGCGGGCTCGCGGCGGGTGTGGAGGTCCCAGTAGAGGCGTGCGATGTCGTCGGGTTCCTTGAGTGGGGCGCCTTCGGGGGCGCCTGGCGTGCCGGCGATCCATGTGCCGATCGCGACATGGCCGGCGTAGACGCCCCGGCCGGCCAGTGCACCGTTGAGGGTGAGGGCCCATTTGCGTAGGGCCGCGCCCGCCATGCCGGCACTGACGAACACCGGCGCGGGTGTGACCGAGGAGCCGCCAGTGGTGTACAGCAGTGTTCCGGTGCCGGCGGCCAGCATGGCCGGCAGCACCGCGCGGGTCGCGGTGATCGCGCCGTAGCAGACGCTTTCGATCTGCGGCCGGAGGTTGTCCACGGTGACGTCCAGCGCTCCGGTGCTGCGCAGGGTCTCGGTGGTTCCCGCGCCTGGGCTGGAGTAGTGCAGCACGTCGATTCCGCCGAACCGTCCCGCGGCGCTATCCAAGGCTGCGGCCAGTGCGGAGCGGTCGGTGACGTCGGCGGGAAAGCCGGCCGCCGTGACCCCTTCGGCCGCGAGTTTCTCGGTGAGCTCACCGAGCCGCTCCTTCGAGCGGGCGATCAGCGCGACATCGAAGCCGTGACCGCCGAAGATCTTTCCGAGGGACAAGCCGAGGCGTGCCCCGGCGGCCACGAGCGCGATTGCGGGCATGGTGATCTCCTTGGGATGAGGGTCGTGCGCCGGCCATGCGGGTGAGATGGCCTCAGCTCATCACCGGTGTACGCGGTGCGTCCAAGACCGGCCGGGCTGCGACCGATAGCCTGGAGGAATGGACCGGCTCGAGACTCGGGAACTGGCGTACTTCCTGGCGGTGGCCGACGAACTTCACTTCGGCCGCGCCGCGGCCCGGCTGGGCATCGCGCAGCCCGCGCTGTCCAAGACGGTCCGGCAGCTGGAACGCAGGCTGGGCGTCACCCTGTTCGAGCGGACCAGCCGCGCGGTCGCGCTGACCGAGGCCGGCCGGGTACTCAGCCGCGAGGCGCGCGCCGCGTTGGAGGCGGTGTCCGCCGCGGCGCTGCGAACGCAGCGGGCCGGCACCCGCGACCCGCGCCTGATCCTGGCCATGAAGCCCGGCGGCGACGCGGGCCTGCTCCCGGCCATCCTCGCCGCATACGAACGCGAGCCAGAGGCATTGCCGGTCGAGGTGGTCTTCGGGGCCGGCCCCTCTCGCATGCTGCGCGAAGGACAGGCTGATGCCGCGCTGCTGTACGCGCCGCCCGACGAACTGGACGGGCTGGACACCGAAACACTGCTGACCGAAGCACCGGTCGCCGTGCTGCCCGCGTCCCACCCGCTCGCGCAACGGGCGAGCCTGCAGATGGCCGACCTGGCGGGCGAAAACCTGCACCGAAAGCCCGCCGATCCCGGCGCGATGAAGAGCATCAGCGAACTGATGCACCTGATCGCCCTGGGACGCAAGGTCGCCGTGCTGCCCCGGGTACTGACCAGGCCGTTGCGCGACGACCTGATCACCGTTCCGATGGCGGACCTCCCCCCGGTCGTCCTCCTGCTCGCCTGGCCCGCCCACAGCACGTCCCTGTCGGTCGCGGCCCTAGCCCGCGCCGCCGCGGCCGCCATACGCTCCAGCGCGGTCGCATCGTCCACGATCACCTGAATCGGTCCGGCGGCCAGTTCGACACCGCCGACCGCGACACCACTCGGCGTCGAACCGTCTGCCTCGCCGGCGATCCGATACAACCAGTGCCCGGCCGGCGGCGGCATTGCGCGCCCACCCGCTCGACCGTGACGGCTATGACAACGGGCCTGGCCGAGATCGATTACGCGCCGTAAGTGAGCGTCGCATGGCAGGTGCGCCGATCGCCGACTCGGGGCGCCTGGGTACTATGCCGACGGCGTTGGCGTGCACGCGCAGATCATCCGGTTATTTCCCGCGGGGAGGCCTGATGGCAGGAGCCCTGCCGTGATCTCGGCCGGGGCCGGCGGCGAGTGCTTGTCGAGGTGCAGCGCGGTCAGGGTGCCGCGCGCTGCGCGACTGCCTGGGCCTCTCGCCGGTCAGCTGACCCGCGCGGTGATCTGCGCCCACGTCAGCGGCAGGTCGGACCCGGAGACCGGGAAAGACTCGAACCGCGTCGGGCTCATCCGCGGGCGCAGCCGCCCGATGATGGCGCGGTGGGGGTCGCTGGCTGCGAACTTGTCCAGGCTGGCCTGGTCCTCCCAGACCGAGAACGTCCAGAACGTCTTTCGCGCCAGGCCGGCGTTCAGCGTGTAGCCGACCAGCCCGGCTGCCTGCCCGAGCTGGCGGCGGATCCGCATGGTGTCGCGCATGAAGCCGGGGATGAACCGGTAGGACTTCAGCGGTAGCCGCGACGCCATCGCGACGTACCGGCGCTGCGGATCGATGGGCTGGCGCTCGAGCCAGGGCAGGGCCGGCATCGGGGTCCTCCTGAGATTCACGGAATCTGTCCACTGGAAAGATAATCTATCCAGCGGTAAGATTGCAACTATGATTGCTGGCGTGGCATCCGGCAGCCGTCCCTACCATCACGGCAACCTCCGCCCGGCCCTCATCTCCGCTGCGATCGGCGAGATCGAGGAGTCCGGGCCCGCGGCAATGAGCCTGCGCGCGGTGGCGCGCCGCGCCGGGGTCACCCACGCGGCCGCCACTTACCACTTCGGCGACCGGGCCGGCCTGCTCACCGCCGTGGCGGCCGAGGGCTACCGCCTGCTGGCCGAGGCTCTGCGCGGGGCCCAGGAGACTCGCGGGAGCTTCCTGGAGGCCGGCGTGGCGTACGTGCGCTTCGCGGTGACCCACCGGGCCCATTTCGAGGTTATGTACCGGCCGGAGCTGTACCACCGCGACGACGCCGAGCTCGGGCGCGCCCGGGCAGCCGCGGCCACCCTGCTCTACGGCACCGGGGAGATCACCCGGGAGCGAATGGCCTACGGGGTCGCCGCCTGGTCGATGGTGCACGGGCTGGCCACGCTCTGGCTCAACGGGAACCTGCCAGCGCAGCTCGGCGACGACCCCGAGGAGATCACCCGGGTCGTCGCCGCGCACCTGGGCCCTCCGCGGCGGGACCCGGCTTTAGCCTGCGGGCAACCGGGGTAAGGCCGCCGGCCGAGGCGGTCAGGTGAAGGCGGTCGTCAGCGCCTATATGTCCGTCCTTACCAGGCGCGGCCGAGACGATGGCACTGGCAGACCTTCACTCGAAGAGGCCCGCGAACCGCCGGAGCAGCCGCTCGATGCCGGGAAGGTCCATCCAGTCGTCCCAGCCCGGAGCCTCGATCACCGGCCTATCCGAAGGCCCGCCGCCCCAGTACTCAAGATCAGCCCATCCGCCGCGGAAGACAACGAGTCGCCCTTCCTGCTGATGCTTGCGAACCATGACGCCCACTGAATCAGCCTCCACGACCTGGTCGCGGTCTTCCCTCAGCGGAGTGGGCCAGGGCGCAGCTGCTAGCAGCGCCGGGCCTAAGTCCGTGCTCATTGGATGCTTCCATCCGCCGTGCCGGGGCAGTCAGGGTGATGCACGGCGGCTGTCCGGTGATCACGCCGGGCTATGGCCGGCTGACGTCAAGCTGCCCTGTCCGGGGCCGGCAGAAGGGCGGGCTGCATGATCCGCGAGGAACTGGCAAGGCTTTTTACCTGGCAGGAGCGCCATCGCCGGCTTGTCGCGCGCCTCCTCATCGCGTCCGGGCTGACACTGGTGGTCCTCGCCATCGGCTCCGTCCTCATCTGGGCCTTCGAGAGCGGCGTGAAGGGCGGGGACATTAACGGGTTCGGCGATGCGGTCTTCTTCACCGCCGTCCAGCTGCTGACCATCTCATCGTCGGTCACGAACCCGCTGACCGCTGGCGGCAAGGTAGTGGACGTGGCCCTCGAGGCCTGGGCGATCTTCGTGGTCACCGCGGTGGCGGGCAGCTTCGCCTCCTTCTTCAGCACCGGCGACTCCGGCTAACCGGGGGCCAGGGACGTCAGATGGCCTGGATGCGTTCCCGCAGCAGGGCGAGGAACGCGCTGGCCGCCGGCGTGTGACGCTGGCCAGCGCGCCATGCCGCGCCAACGGTCCTGTGGATAGCGGGCGACACCGGGAGAACCGTCACCCCTGGCGGTCGCGGCTCGCGGACAGCGGACGCCGGGACGAAGCCAACCCCGAGCCCCTCGCCGACTAGCGCCAGGAGACGGTCATGACTGCTGACCTGAAAGCCGACGCGAGGGACGAAACCGGCTTGACCGGCCGCACGCTCGGAGACTGCCCGGAGCCCGGTGCCCTCCTTGAAAAAGACGAACGTCTCCTGGCTGAGTTGCCGTACGGGGACGATCTCAAGCGTAGCCAGGCGATGCGCCGCGGGCAGCGCCGCCAGCACCGGCTCGCTGACGAGCGGGAGAACCCTCAAGTCCGGCGGGCTGCTCAACGTCGAGCGCGGCGATCGCGAGGTCGATCTCGCCGTGTGCGGCCATCGTGAGCATGTCGCGGGTGGAGTCCTCGCGCAGCGATACGTCGACGCCCGGATGGGCGGCGTGAAACGTGGCGAGCAGCCGGGGGAGGTCCAGCCCGGCCAGCGCCTGCATCGCGCTGATAACCAGCCGCCCGCTGGCGAGGCCCTTGAGCGCGGCGATCTCCGCCCGCGCGGCATCGACCTCCGCGAGGGCGCGGCGAGCCCGGAGGAGGAATATCTCCCCCGCCTCGGTCAGGCGTACCCCGCTGCGCGAGCGTTCGAAAAGCTCGACGCCGAGTTCCTGCTCAAGCAGCCGGATCTGATGCGAAAGGGCAGGCTGGGCCACCGGGACGGCCGCCGCCGCCCGGGTGAAGTGGCGGTGAGCGGCGACTGCGACGGCGTAGCGCAGCTGTCGAAGTTCCATACCGATTCACGATCGAAGCTAGCCGGATTATGTCTTGGACAGCTTATCGCGTCGGCAGGAAGCTGGGCTTAGGACCGATCAGCGATTCGAGCCAGGAGCAGCAATGACACACATCAGTTACGTCAACCCGGCCACCGTCACCGATCCCGAGCTCGTGGCGATCATGGAGCGCGCGCGCCGGTTCGGCACTCCGCGGCCGGAGAGCCAGGCGATCCGGCTGCACAACCCGCCAGTCATGAAGGCATTCAACAATGCCTGGGAGGTCTTCTTCCGCCAGGGCGTGACCGACCACGCGATCAAGGAACTGTGCCGGCTCTACATCGCCAAGTCCGTGGACTGCCAGTACTGCGGCGGCCAGCGTTCCGTGCTGGCCAGGGAGCAGGGCGCCACCGAGTCGCAGGTCGACGACATCCTGGACTTCGAGTCGTCGGGGCGCTTCGACGACCGCGAGCGCGCGGCCCTGTCCTGGGCGATGGCCATCGCCTGGGACCCGGGACTGGCCGACGATGCGCTCTGGAGCCGCCTGCACGAGCACTTCACCGAGCCGCAGCTCATCGAGCTCGGCCACTTCATCGCGCTGACGCTTGGCCAGCAGCGCTTCCTCAAGACCGTCGGCGTCCGCCACGGCGAGATACTCGCCGACACCGACGCCTGCCTCGCTCCCGAGGAAGCGGCCCGGCTGCACGCCGGCCTGCCCGCCGCCGCGACGGCGTGACGCGCCGGCAGCGTGTCCTGCGTGCGACCTGCCTCGTCTAGGCCTGCGGCCGAGATCGCGCCGAGCCCGTTTGGCGACAACAGCTGTCCTGAAGTGGCGGGCCGGCCCTTCGTCTTCCGCGCGAGGCGCTAACGGGTGCGAGGCGTTGAGCGGGGTCGCAGGGACCGCCATGCTCCTGCACGGACGACGCGGCCGCGAGCGGTGGCCGCTTCCGCGGGACGAGCAAGGTGGCCCGCTTTCGCCCCATTCCTCCTTCCTAAAAGGCCAATCCAAAAAGGACATCGTATTAAGTGACACGGCCCCCCGGTTATGTCGCGCGGCCGCCTAACCGGTGCATGACTGTGTTGCCTGGACTAGGTCTAGCCCCCATCCCCAGGCGTGGCTGTTGGATCCGGACTCGATGGCCAGGAAGATGCCGACCCCGTGGGGGATTGCCTGCGGGTGCAGCGTGAGTGCGACCCCGTTGGATATCTCGCCTGGCGGGCCGAGGATCTTGCTTTGCAAGTTTGCGTTCTCAGTGTCAGACATCGAGACGTCGCGGCAGCCGGCTGGCAGCGGCGGGCTGTCGGACGGGGTGCCGGACTGGAAGGTGACCCGGGCGGGTACTCCGTCGTCCCGGAGCGTGCGCTGCAGTCCGGCCGCATCGGATAGCTGCCGGATGGTGACGCTGACGGTGTGGTCGGGACCGACGGTTACTGTCCAGGCGTCCAGCGCCGGAGTCCTGGCCGACGTGCCCAGGTTGGCTGTCGTGACTGCTGCCACCGCGGCGATTGCTGCCGCCCCTGCCAGTGCCGCGGCGCGGTACCCGCGTCGGCGCGCGCGCAAGACCCGCCCCCTGCGTAGGGTCTGTTCCAGCGGTGTGTCCATGTGCACATCCGAGAACGAGTCCCGGACCGCGGCCAGTACCTCGTTGTCGTTCATATCTTTTCCTCAAGCCCCATTCCATTGGAGAGGTCTTGGCGCAGCGTCGCGATCGCGCGGGCGAGGTGAGCGGTGACCGTACCTGCCGCGATGCCGAGAACATCGGCCGTCTGGGCAGTGTCCAGGTCCAGGAACAGCCGCAGCGCGACAACTTGCCGCTGTCTGTCCGGTAGTCGCAGCACTTTCGTCATCAGGTACCTATCAACGACGCCGTCCAGATAGCCGTCACTGGACGCGTCCGGTGCGGCGTCGGGAACCACGATTTCTCGTTGTTGGCGCCGCCATCGGGAGATCCTGGCATTGAGCGCGGTCCGCACCACCCATGCGCGCGGGGCGGGGTGACGCCTCACAGTTGCCCATCGTGCCCATGCTTTGGCGAACGCCTCAGCGGCCAGGTCTTCGGCTTCCTGCCGGTCACCGACGCTGGCGAAGACAGCACGCAGGCAGTCATCCCGCGCGCTGGCGTAGAAGTCGGCGAAATCCGCAGTCAGGTGATCCACACCCTATTAACGCGCGTGCGGGCCGAAGCACTTACCTACCGTGCCTGGCGATCTCGGGAAAGAACGACCTTGATGATGAGCTGATCAGCGAGATCTTGGCTGCGTACCAGGGGCGAGATGACGATGCCCCCAGAACTCAGCGAGCTGACCTTCCTGCCGGCGTTCATCGGCGCCGGGCCGTACCAGAAGGCCAAGGACCGTGGGGTGAAGCTCGTCGGCGCCACGGCGCATTACGTCACCGAGGACCTTGACGAGGGACCGATCATCGAGCAGGACGTGGTCCGGGTCAGCCACGCGGACACGGTGCGCGACCTGATGCGGCGCGGTGCCGATGTCGAGCGCATGGTCCTGGCCCGGGCCGTCGGCTGGCACTGCGAGGACCGGGTGCTGCGGGACGGCAACTCGACGATCGTGTTCGCGTCGTGACCACCGTGCTCAGTGACATCCTCGACGACTACTCGGTGGAGATGACCGGGAAGGACGTGCCGTCCCTCAACGAGGCACGGGCCCTGCTCCGGCCGGGCACCCGCGTGAACGTCACGTACCTCGGCAACGAGGACTTCGGGATGCGCCGCACCGCCATCCGCGCGGCCGCCGGCTGGGGCTTCACCCCGGTACCGCACATCTCCGCCCGGCGCCTGCCTTACCAGCAGGCGCTCGAAGAGTTCCTCGGCGCGCTGCGCGAGGACGGCACGACCCGTGACGTCTTCGTCGTCGGTGGCGACCCCGCGCAACCCGCAGGACCGTATCGCTCATCGCTGGACGTGGATTCGCGAGTTCCCCCGTAATCCCGCAACCGGGACAGAATGAAGCGGCCGGTGAGTCCGGCCGAGCGATTGCGGGTATCTGGCTCCAGCTGGGTAGGTACCCGGCGATAGCAGGTAACGGCGCTGTCCTGGACCCTGGCAGCCTGTGGTCATTCACTGGCACGGTGTGAAGTGAGGCGCCATGGCTGTAGGGGACAAGCGCGGTTCGCGCCCGGGTGGCACGGAGTCGCATGCGGCGTGCGGCGCGGGCAGGGGGCGGGCCGCGGCGGCTGCCGACGAACTTTTGCCGCAGGTCGCGAGCGGCGATGCGGAGGTTCCCGACGAGTGTGACCGGCCACTGCCCGCGCCGCCTGACGGAGTCGCGGCCCTGGCCTACCGGTCAGACCTCGCTGCGCTGCGGGCATTCGCCGCCCGGCACGCCGCCAGCCTCGGTCTTGCGGCGGACCGCGTCGCGGACCTGGTGCTCGCGGTGGGCGAGCTCGCCGCGAACACTTTTCGCCACACCGATAGAGGCGGCGTCCTGGCCATCTGGGCTACGGGGGATGAGCTGATCTGCCAGGTCCAGGACAGCGGCCACATCACCGATCCGCTCGCCGGCCGGCGCCGCCCACTCGCGGACGGGGGCGGCGGCCACGGGCTTTGGATCGTCCACCAGGTCTGTGACCTGGTGGAGTTCCGCAGCGGCCCCGGCGGGACGGCGATCCGAATGCATCTGCGCTTGTACCCCTGACCAAGCCGGCTGCCTGGCGGAACACCGGGCGGGTACAGTTCGGGCTGCCAGTGGTCGTAGCTCCACCCTGACGTTCCGATCCATGCGACCATAGAAGCCATCTTCAGTCCAGGCGTGATTTCACGAGACTGCAGGTCCGTGCGGACAGGTCAGCGCTTTACCTTGTGATTTCTTTCTTGCGGGCCGCCCGGCGGGATACGGCGGTGACCGCAGAGTCGGCCTTGAACAGCGCCTTCGCTGTCCGGGTAGACGGATCACGTCGCACGGCAGCCAGCGCTAGACGGTGCACGAGCGCCCGGGTCAGTGGCAGGGCGATGGCTAGCAGCAGCCACATTCGTAGGCGCCGGGAGAAAAATGCCCACATGCTTAGGGTCCCTTCGTCGTTCTTGCAAGGTGCCCTGCGCTACCCGCTTTTCCCCGGGCTAAGCACGTACCAGCTGTCTTCTGGCCGCCGTGGCCGAGACGGCACGCGCCGACGGGCTGAGCTGGCCGCGAAGTTCCCGCTCGACACGATCGGCCAGAGCGCGTCCGCGGTGTGGGCGGCCGCTTGAGGCGCTCACGACATGTGATCATCGTCCCTGCACCCATGTTCTCGTCGACCTGCGCATTTCTTCCTGCACGATCTGCCGGATATCGGCTCGGCGGGCGCGGCGCCAGGTTATGGCCACCAAGAAGAAGCCTGCCAACGCCAGCAACGCGCAGACGACAGCGATGTGGACTGACACTTGGGTCGCCCGGAATTCGGCCGGGATGCCCACGACTGAATTGACCGCATTCACGATTGGCTTGGCGAAACTAAGCACGCCCCCTGGTGCACTCACGTGCGCGGTCGTACGCTGGCTGGGCGTCAGCCAGCGTAGGTCGCTGAAGTGCAGCAGCGAGCAGATAGTCACTGTGGCCGCGGAAAAGGCCAGTGCCATGGCGCCGCTGCGAATGACCAATGAAGGGGCTGGTCTTGGCAGGTGTCTCCTGGCCGCGCCCAAGAGCGGCGCTGCGAGGCCGACTATCGTGGCGAGCGTTATCACCCAGACGCGGTACTCCGCGACGAGCCAGGTGCAACTGTCTAGATGCACAAATGCCCATCGCGCCACGCCGGAACTCATCGGCTCCTCCTTTACCATTTAAGTTTGGGTCGATGACCTCAGCTACCCGGTATCTCGCGCTTTAGCGCATCCGGCGCCTTTTCCTGCCCGCGTCGATTTCCTGACCGGTTCGACCGAAGTTCCTGAAGCAATTCATGAGATTGTCGTTGTCTCAGGCGTGATGACGGGCGGCCGGGAAATTAGGTGCGTTACGGGAAAGCGGCGTGACTGTGGTCAGGTCGTGTCGCTGATGGAGCGTTCGAGGGGCGTACGGACCGCGGGGGTGACGGAGGCGCCGTCGAGGCGTTCGTGAAGCTTGACGCTGACGTTCTGATGCCGGTGAAGCTACTCTTTCGTCGTGTTTATACCTTTGCGCCCGCCTCCGGATGCGGAGGACAAGCTGCGGGATATCCGGTCGGTGACCGATGCGGCGCTGTCGCACCTGGACGCTGATGAGCTTCTCGCCATCCTGCTGGACCGGGTGCGGGCGATCCTCGATGCCGATACCGCCGCGGTGCTGCTGCTGGACAGCTCGGGCCGTCAGCTGACCGCCGTCGCGGCCAGCGGCCTGGAGGAGGAAGTCGCCCAGGGCGTCCGGATTCCGGTTGGCCTGGGTTTCGCGGGCCGCATCGCCGCCGAGCGGCAGCCGGTCATCCTGGACCGGGTCGAGCACGGCGTCGTGCTCAACCCGCTGCTGTGGCAGAAGGGCATCCGGTCGCTCGTGGGCGTGCCGCTACTGGCCGAGGGCGCGGTGCTGGGGGTGCTGCACGTCGGCACGCTGCGGGACCGGGTCTTCACCGCTGACGACGCCGCGCTGCTCCAGTTGGCCGCCGACCGGGCCGCGACGGCCGTCCAGTCGCTGCGGGCGCGCGAGGATCGTGCCGCCGCGCTCGCCCTGCAGCGCAGCCTGGTGCCCACGGTGCTGCCTGTCTTGCCTGGGGTGGAAGTCGCTGCCCGGTACGTGCCAGGGTCTGGCCACGTCGGCGGCGACTGGTATGACGTGTTCGCCTTGCCCTCCGGACCGGTGGCCCTGGTGGTGGGCGATGTGGCGGGCTCCGGGCTTGCCGCCGCGGTCATCATGGGACGCATCCGCAGCGCGCTGCGCGCGTACGCGCTCGAGTTCCCCGGCCCGGCTGACGTGCTCAGCAAGCTGGACCGCAAGATGCAGTACTTCGAGGAAGACGACCTGATGGCCACCGTGGCCTATGCCGTGCTCGACCCGGAGTCCGGCCAGCTGGCCATCTCATCGGCAGGCCATTTCCCGCCGGTCATCGCCACCCCCGGCCAGCACGCGGCCTTGGCCCAGATCGCCGTCGACCCGCCGATCGGCGTCACCGATCCCTCCGGCCGCCAGGTCACCACGCTGACCCTGGCCCCTGGCACCGTGCTCTGCCTGTTTACCGACGGGCTGGTGGAACGCCGGAACGAGCCGATCGACCAAGGCATTAACCGCCTGTGCCAGGCGGTGTCCGCCGGCTCGCCAGAAGAGATCAGCGTCTCGGTCATGCAGGCCCTGGTCGGACGCGAGCGCCCAGGGGACGACATCGCCCTCCTGGTCCTGCGCTGGCAACCCGGGACTAGCACCGCTGATCATGCTTGCCGGGGTGAACGCACCGACGCTCGTCTCACTCGCCGACCGTGCCGCTCTTACCGAACACCACGGTGACCCGGGATCCGCCGGGGCCGGACCACACGGTCATCCGATCGGCGGTTTCCCTGGCGATCCACAGGCCGTGGCCCTGGCGTACCGGCCAGGTCTCCAGGCCCGGCCCGGTATCGCTGACCCGGCAGGTGAGCGCACCGCCGGGGACCGCGCGCATCACCAGCCGGCCAGCTCCGGCGCCGTGCCTGACCGCGTTCGCGGCCAGTTCGTGCACGGCCAAGACGATGTCCGCTACCCGGCTGGTGGCCATGCCCGCGGCGACCGCGCACGAAGCTACCCGGTCCCGCAGCCGGTGCAGGGTGGCGGCGTCAAACCCCTCGTCGAGCAACACCCCCTCGTCAGAGGTGCCGCCGATACCGATCATTGGCCGGCAGTTACCCACGGCCGGGTGAGTCAACCGGGATACCAACGCAATCTCACCTGTGATCCGCGGACGCGATCTGGTCGGACTGCGCATGACCGGGAAATCAGCGGGTAGTCGAGGCTCACTGAACTGCCGTCGGGACCGGCGTCGCCTGCTACTTCGGATCGCAGCCAGTTCGCTAAGGGATGGTGGCTGTGCCCGACTCGTCCGTTTTTGCTGCGGCGGCGGCCGCTCCTGGCAGCCTTTCCGACGCTGATCTGCTCGCGCTGTTGCGCGCGTACGAGCACGGCCGGGAGCGGGATGCCGCGTGTGAGGCGCTCGTGCGCAGGTACACGCCGCTGGTCCGCGCGTGCGTTCGCCCGTACAGGAACAGTCCGGAGCTGACGGACGACCTGATGCAGGTGGGCTTCGTCGGGCTGATGAAGGCGATCCGCCGCTACGACCCGGCGTTCGGCAACGAGCTGAAGGCGTACGCGGTGCCGTGCATCACCGGGGAGATCAAGCGGCATTTCCGGGACAAGCGGTGGCAGGTCCGGGTCACCCGCCCCCTGCAAGAGCTCGTGCTGGAGATGCGCGGCGCCGCCGGGGACCTGGTCCACGAGCTCGGGCGCCAGCCGGACGAGGCCGAGCTGGCCGGGCGGCTCGGCGTCACGCCGGAGGAACTCCGCCAGGCCCGGCAGGCCGCCGAGGGGTTCAGCGCCCTGTCGCTGGACGCACCCGCGGGCGACGACGAGAGTTCCGCTGAGCTCGGCGAACTGCTCGGCGGAGACGACGCCGGCTTCGGGCAGTCCACCGACATGCTGGCGGTAGAGCGGCACTGGGACGAACTGCCCCGCCGCGAGCAGCAGATCCTGATCCTGCGGTTCTACGGCAACCACTCGCAAGAGGAGGTCGGAGCCCGGCTGGGCATCTCGCAGATGCACGTATCCCGGCTGCAGGCCCGGGCGCTGGCTTTCCTGCGCGAGCGGCTCAACGGAACGACAGGGGCTTCACCCGCAGGCGCCGCTACCTCACCAAGCTAGTCGCGCGAGCCGCAGCAGCCAGCGCCTTGGAGAATGAACTCCGTGATGACGCAACGTTTGCGTTGCCGGGGTCGCGGCTTTCGCGGCTCAGGGCGCTGTCCAGCAAGGGGGTAGCGTGATGGGGCAGGGGCGCGGCGGGCGTGTTCCTCGGCAGCTGAGCCAGGTCCCGATCCGGGCGGTGCACCACGCAGTGCGCCGGAGCGCCGAGTGGGTCTGGCACGACCTCCGGTTCACAGACCTCCACCGGAGCGGCAAGGAGTTTGAACTCATGGAACGGGCCATGGGTTTCGCCGCCCTGGCCATGCTCACCGTGTTCCCCCTGCTCGTCGTTGTCGCCGCCGCCAGCGCCGCCACGCAGCACGGTGTAGCCGTATGGGTGGTGTACGGCATGGGCCTGACCGGCTCCTCTGCCCGCGCGGTGGAACAGGTGTTTTCCGCGCCGGCCCGGGTCCTGAGCACGACGAGCGCTTTCAGCCTGCTGCTGGCGGCCGTCTTCGGGGTGACATTCGCGGGCAGCGTGCAGGCCGGGTTCGAAAGGGTCTGGGGCCTTCCCGCGGGGCCGTGGCACAAGATCTGGCGTCAGGCGGTGTGGCTGGCCGCCCTCATCGCCTACATCTACGCGGCGGCCACGGTGGGCACTGTGACCCGCCATTCGCCGGCCGAGACGGTCAGCCGGGTCTCGGTGGCGGTAGTGCTCGGCATCGTCTTTTTCTGGTGGGGGCTTCGCTTCCTGGTCGGCGGCCGGGTGAGCTACCTGGCGGCACTGCCAGGCGCGGTGGCCACGGTGGCGTTCCTGGCTGGCCTGCGGGCGTTTTCCGCCTTGGTCTTCCAGCCGCTCATCGTCTCGAACGCGGTCAGTTACGGGGCGCTGGGCACCGTGCTGATCGTGCAGTCGTGGCTGATCGGCGTCGGCTGGGTCGTCTATGGCGGCCAGTTGTTCGGGCGCTGGTTCCACGATGCCTGGCTGCGGTCCTGGGTGGACAACCGCCGGAGCCACCGGCACCCGGGCCGGGGGAAGGACGGCCACGGGCAGCCGGACGGGGAGGCGAGCGAGCGGGCGCACGAGGGTCCAAGCACACCGCCTGGGTAGTGGGCAATGACGATCCCAAGCCCAGGCGGCTACCGCGTCGTCTTGCGGCTGCCGGCGTGCCAGTCTTCCTCCGCCCCGGCCGTGCCGGGCTGCACGCCGAAGCTGCGCAGCTGGGGCCGCTCGCGCAGGCTTCGCTTGAGCTCGGCGAAGCCGGGGAAGGCGGCCAGGCCCGTCACGTGGTCCCAGAGCCGGACGGCATCCTCCGGCGCCGGGAGTCGGCTGATCACCGGCCCGAAGAAGGCCGTGCCGTCTGGCGGGCCGAATTGAATGATCGGCGTGCCGACGTCCCGGCCGGTCAGCGACAGCGCCTCGTCACCCTCGGCGTGGATCTCATCATCCCACCGCGTGTCGCCGAGCGCGTCCGCCAGCGTGGCCGGCAGGCCGGCCTTCTCTAGGAGCGGCGCGACGAAGGCGCGGCTGCCACGCACGGTCGCCGTCAGCTCCGCCGCGCCCGGCGAGTCGAAGATCTCGCTGCTGACCGCCTCGTAGAGCGGGCCGACGACATCCCGGCCGTGCTCGGCCCGCGCCCGCGCGGCGACCCGCAGCAGTCGCAGCCCGGAGGTGTGCCCCTCCTCGTAGCCGGCCGGGAAGTGGCGGTCGTAGTCGACCTGGGCGTTGATCAGCCGCAGCGAGATGAACCGCCAGTCGACGGTGTAGTCCCGCTGGTCCGCGACCATGCGCACCCACTTGCTGGTCATCCAGGCGAACGGGCACACCGGGTCGAAGTAGAAGCGGATGTCCGCATCGGTCATGCTGCCGTCTCCCGTCACGCTGTCGCCGGCGCGGAATGCTCGCGCAGGTAGCGGACCAGGCCGACAACGTCTTCGGGGACGAGTCGGCCGATGGCGCCGCTCGAGTACACGCTTACCACGACCTTGCCCGCGGGATCGAGCACGAAGTCGGTGGACTGCAGGTACACCGGGTCCTGGTTGACGAACGCGCCGGTCAGCTCCGCGACGGCACGAGCGTCGGCCCCGTAGCCGACCGGGAAGGTCAGCTTGTGCTTCTCGACCAGCGCGGCGGTGGCCTCCTTGCCGTCGACGGAGAGGGCGGCGACGCGGATGCCGTTGGCCGCCAGCGTCTCCCTGGCCCGCTCGAAGGCGCGCAGCTGCGCGTTGCAGTACGGGCACCAGGCGCCCCGGTAGAACAGCACGACGGCGAAGTCGCCGGCGAACGCGTCCGGGAAGGTGAGGGCCTGCCCGTCGGTGGTGTCGATCGTCAGCCGCGGGAACTGGTCGCCGGGGTTCAGCAGGGGCATCGCGATTCTCCTACGCAGTTGCCAGCCACGGTGCCGGACAGCACCGCCGTTACGTAGGCGTCGCGCGCGCCGAGGTTCTTACCGGTGGATCTCGCGGGTGCGCCCCCGGACGTCAGCATCGTGCCCTCCGGAGCTTGACGCCCGTCCGGGGCCTGCCGCCTGACCAGCGCGGTCAGCCCGCCAGCGCCGCGGGTAGCTGGTCGAGCGCGGGCACGATGAGGTCCGGTGGCGCGCCGATCGTGTCGAACGGGGCGCCGGAGCGGTTCACCCAGGCGGTGCGCATCCCGGCCGCGCTGGCGCCGACGCAGTCGAACGCGTTGCTTGTGATGAGCCGGATCTGCCCGACCGGCAGGGACAGCTGCCCGGCCGCGTGCCGGTACACCACGGGCGACGGCTTGAATGCGCGGACCTCGTGCACGCTGACCAGCTGGCCGAAGAAGCGGCCGAGTCCGCTGTTGCCAAGGCAGCTGCCGATCATCGCGGGGGTGCCGTTGGAGAAAACCGCGAGCTCGTACCCCTGGCCGGCCAGTTCCCGCAGCGCCGGGACGGCGTCCGGGAACGGCCGCAGGTGGTCGTACAACTCGACGAGCCGCTCGGCCTGCCCGTCCGGCAGGTTCACCCTCAGGGAGGCGAGGGCGAAGTCAAGGGCGCGGGCCGTCACCCAGCGGAAGTCCTCGTAACGGCCCATCGCGGTGAGCCGGAAGGCGTACTCCAGCTGCTTGAGCCGCCAGAGCCCCGCCGCCTCGCGGCCGTCGGCCTCACCGAGCAGACGTCCGAGCTCGCCGGCGATGGCGATCGGGTCGACGAGCGTCCCGTACAAGTCGAACGCCAGCACCTTGCGGTCGCTCACCGGGCTTGCCTGGTTTTCCGGCGTGCTAGCCACCGGTGACCGCCAGGAGGAGCCCGGCGAAATCCTCACCGCACGGCCCGCAGGCCTCCAGGTGAGCCGCCACCCCGGGGTACCGTTCGGCCGCGTCCTGGCTGGAGGCAACGAGGTCGACGTAGACGTGCAAAACCGCCATCGCCTCGTCGCAGCCGACATCGCGCGGGTCGGTCCGCAGGAACCGGTCCAGCCTCTCCAGGTCGTTCATCACTGCTCCAAGCCCGGGTCGTCCAGGTATCCGTTAGCGACCAGTGCCCGGCGGATCTTACGCCGGGCGTCGAAGATCACCTTGTAAAGCGCGTTCCGTCGCAGCCCGAGCTCGGCGGCCAGCGCGTCGAGCGGTATGCCGTCGACCACGATTGCCACGAAGACCCGCCGCTGGTGCGCGGTCAGCTCCTCGTCGACGACCCGGCGCACCTCGGCGAAGACAGCCGCCGCCTCCGCGTGCCGCGCCGGATCGATCCCGAAACGGTCGGGAAGCAGTTCCCACTGCCCGGCGTCAAGCGCCACGGGCGGGTGGCGCCAGTAGTGCCTGCCGAGCTTGCTCGATACCTCGAGGATGACGAACCGGTAGGCCCACGTGGTGAACCTGCTCTCGCCGCGGAAGTCGTCGAGCTTGGCCAGGATCGCGACCATGGCGTCGTCGGCGGCCTGCTGCGCGACGTCATCGAGTTCCCGCCCGGTCACCGGGGTGCTGGCCGACCGGCGCCGGACTTCGGCGAGCGCGATGCGCACCAGCCTGGCGTGCAGTTCGCGCTCGGCCACCGCCCGCTCCGCGCCCGCGGCGCCCAGGCGGCGCAGCCAGGCCGACGACTCCTCGTCCAGTTCCCCGGCCGCCGCAGGTGGTACCTCGGGCGGTACTCAGATGTCACAGCGGTACCGGGCGGTGAGCGGTGATCCCGTAGTCGTCGCCCGCCGCGGCGACCAGCAGCCCGAGCGCGGCGGTCACCGCCTCCTGATCTCGCGGCGCGAGCCGGGCCATGATGTCGGCCAGTTCCTGCCGGCGCCATCCGTCGGCGACCGCGACCAGGTGCCGGCCGGTGGCGGTGAGCTCGAGGGTGACCACGCCGCGGTGCTGCGGCTCGGTGCCCCGGGTCACGTGCCCGGCGGCGACCATCCGGTCGGCCAGCCGGGTGACGGTCGACGGGTCCAGGCCCAGCGTGCGGGCCGCCTTCCCGGTCGGCACCGGTCCCAGGTCGGCGAGCACGGCCAGCAGCCGGAACTGCGGCAGGGTCACCGCGGAGTCCAGCGCGTCCAGGCTCCGCAGCGCCACCCCGGCCAGCACCCGCGTCGCGGCCTGCAGCACCTCCGCGGCCCCGGGGGCGAGCCCGGAGCGGTCCTGATCGTGTGTTGATGGCATTCCAGCGAGCCTTCCGCCTCGTAGTCATTGCGTGACCCAACTATTGCACGCACCAACATTTGCCCGCGTCTGGTGCGCGCCGCGCGTTGTCATTACATGTATGATACAACTATTGCGATATACAAATATTGACTAGTGCACGCGGTCCCGCCCGTCGGTGACGGTGTGAAGCTGAAGGGGCGGGCATGACGGCGGTTGGGGCGGGCAGCCCGGCGGTGACGCGGGCACTGGCGTGGCTGCGCGCCGGGCGCGGCGGGATGTTCCTGCTCGCGCTCGTGGTGGGGGCGGGGGCCGGGCTCGGCGCGGTGGCGTTCCGGTACCTGATCTACTTCTTCACCTGGCTGGCGACCGGGCACAGCCAGTTCGGGCAGGCCGGCTACGTCGGCAGCAGCCACCTGCCGTGGCTCGGCCTGGGCTTCTTCGTGGTGATCCCGGTGATCGGCGGGCTGCTGTACGGGCCGCTGATCTACAAGTGGGCACGCGAAGCGCGCGGGCACGGCGTGCCCGAGGTGATGATCGCGGTCGCCGACAACGGCGGCCGGATCCGCTGGCAGGTCAGCGTGGTCAAGGCGCTCGCCTCGGCGCTGACCATCGGGTCGGGCGGCTCGGTGGGCCGCGAGGGCCCGATCGTGCAGATCGGCTCGGCGCTGGCCTCCAGCATCGGGCAGTGGGTCCGGATGCCGGAGAACCGGCTGCGGATCATGGTCGCGTGCGGCGCCGCCGGCGGCATCTCCGCGACCTTCAACGCCCCGATCACCGGGCGTGTTCTTCGGCGTGGAGATCATCTTGCGCGAGTTCGCGGCCGACGCGCTGTTCACCGTGATGCTCTCGGCCATGGTCGCCGACGTCATCGCGATCCCGTTTCTCGGCGACAAGCCGTTCCTGTCCGGGTTCCCGGCCGGGATCGCGCTGCATCACCCGGCCACCTACCTGCTCGTCGCCGGGCTCGCGGTGGTCGCCGCGCTGATGGGGCTGGCGTTCGCGAAGGTGCTGTACAAGGTCGAGGACCGGTGCGACGCGCTGTGGAAGGGCCGTCCCGAGTGGGCCAGGCCCGCCGTCGGCGGGGTCGCGCTCGGCCTGCTGCTGCTCGCGCTGCCGCAGATGTACGGCGTCGGCTACCCGGTCATGGACAAGGCCACCGCGGGCGGCTACGCGCTGTGGTTCCTGGTCATCCTCGCCTTCGGCAAGATCCTCGCGACCAGCCTGTCGATCGGGATCGGCGGCTCGGGCGGGATCTTCGCCCCGTCGCTGTTCATCGGCGTCACTTCCGGCTACGCCTACGGCGACATCGTCAACCATCTGTTCGGCGCCAGCGCGGGCCAGCCGGCGCTGTACGCGGTGGTCGCGATGGGCGCGGTGTTCACCGCCGCCGCCCGCGCCCCGCTGACCTCGCTGGCCAGCGTGGTGGAGATGAGCGGCGACTTCTCGCTGACCCTGCCGGTGATGCTCGCGGTCGCGATCGCCACCACCGTTTCCCGGGCGCTGTCCTACGGCACCATCTACACCACCAAGCTGCTGCGCCGCGGCACCGACATCGACCACGCCGCCCCCTGGCGGGCGCTGCAGGACCTGAAGATCACCGACGTCATGCGACCCATCCGGCCCGCGCTTCCCGTCCCGCCAGACGGCAAGTCGCTAGCCACCGCCGACGGAGAGGCCGGCGCCGGGGAGGGGCAGGAGGAGACGGCCCTTCCTGGCCCGATTGCCTACCGGCATGACGTGCAGGCGCTGTTCGCCTCGGAATCGCTTGGCCAGGCGCTGCGCCAGCTGGCCGTCTACGGTCGCGACGGGCTGCCGGTGGTGTCACCAGACGAGCGGCACCTGGAAGGCTGGGTCACCAGCGCGGGCGTGCTGCGCGCGCTCGGCCACCGGGTCGCAGGCACCGCGGCCCAGACCGCGGAGGCGCAGGCGGCCGCCGACTGGGAGCACGACGACGCGCGGGCCACGGCCGAGCATCCGACTGTCCCGCTGTCCGGCTACTACGTCGCCGAGGTCAGCATCACCCCTGACTCGCCGGCCGCCGGGCAGAGGCTAGGCGACGCTCACTGGCCGACGGGGAGCATCCCCGTGTCAGTGCTGCGCGGTGGCTCGCTCAGGCAGCCCCACAGCGGCATCACCCTGGCCGCTGGCGACCGGGTCAGCCTGCTCATCCCGGCACCGGACAAGCGCCCAGGCAGTGGCCGGGACCAGTCCGGTCATCCGGCCCCTGCCGCGGCAGAGGCGAGCGCGCGGCTGGCGGGCCAGCCGTAAGGTCCAGGGTGGGTGATGGAGGAACCGCGCCTCCGTTCCGGATAATGCTCTTGATTTTCCCGAACGGGCCGCGGTGACTGCCGCAACGAACGCGCGAACCGTGCGGCGACAGGCGGCGGGCCGCGGGAATGAACCGCCGGCGCGGGAAGCTGACAGTGGACATGACGCCCGATGAACTGCGCTCGCGGCTCGGCCGCGTAGGGATCTGGATGCCGCCTCCCGAACGGATCGGCGTGGACCCCGTGTCCACCGCGGCGGCCATCGAGCGGGCCGGGTTCACGTCGGTCTGGGTGGGCGGCGGCAACCCGGACAAGGCCGCGTTCGCCCGCCTCCGCGCGCAACTGGCGGGCAGCGAGCGGCTGGTCGTGGCGACCGGCATCGTGAACGTCTGGGCCTGGGAGCCCGCCGCGCTGCGGACCGAGGCGGAGGCGCTGGCGGCCGATTTTCCCGGCCGGTTCATCCTCGGCGTCGGCGTCAGCCACGCGCCCCTCGTAGAAACGCTCGGGCACGCCTACCAGCGCCCGCTCAGGAAGATGGAGAAGTTCCTCGACGAGCTTGACCACCCGGCGTACCACGGCGGGGACCACGAACTTCCCCCGATCGTGATCGCGGCCCTCGGCCCGAAGATGCTCGAGCTCGCCCGCGACCAGGCGCTGGGCTCGCACCCTTACTTCACGACGCCGGAGCACACCCGGTTCGCCCGCGAGGTCCTCGGCCCGGCTCCGCTGCTCGTCCCCGAGCTGGCCTGCACGCTCGCCGGCGACCCGGCGGCGGGCGCGGCCACGGCCCGCGCCTACGCAGAGCGCTACCTGCGGCTGCCGAACTACACCAAGAACCTGGAAAGGTTCGGCTTCGGTCCCGCCGACTTCCAGGGCACCGGCAGCGACCGGCTGATCTCCCAGGTCATCCCGAACGGTCCCGCGCCGCTTCGTGAGCGCCTCAGCTCTCACCTGGACGCCGGGGCCGACCACGTGGTCATCCAGCCCCTCGACGCCGACGGCTTCACCGCGGCCTCGCTCGCCTCCCTGGCCACCGCCGTCGCCGAGTTCGTAACGGGATAACACCCAGGGCACGGCGACTGTGTCAGCTTCCGTGGTCCGCCCGCCTCTTCACTGAGATAGGGCTCGCCGGGGAAGACGGTGGGGAGTTGTCATCATGAATGACCTCAGGCCGAGCTTTGAGCGCGAGGCCGGCCAGGTAACGCTCGACGGACTGCCTGGCGGTGCGGCGGGAGAGGCCTTGCTGACTCCTCTGCGTGGTCTGGACCTGACCTTCGACCGGGTCGACGGTCGGCTCTGCCGGGCGGTTGTGGACGTCGCGGGGGCGGACGGGTCCATAGCCATCGACGCGCAGGTGGCGGCGCTGCTTATCCGGTTGTTCGGTCCGGAGGCACCAGGGGTGGTGCTTGGAGCCGCGCTCCCGCCTGGAGACGAGCGGCGGGCACCGCCCGTGCTCGGTCCCGAACGGGAACTGGCCGGCGCACTGTCGAGGCTGGCGCGTCTCCACGCGACCCGGGCCACCAGTCCGGCGTCGGCTCGCTCGTCCTGGTGGGCGGCCGAGGCTGCCGAACTCGCTGAGCGAGCCGGGCTGCCCGCCATGCCCGGCGTCCAGGCCGGGCCTTCGCCTGCCGCGGCGCGGGCGCCCGCCCTGGACGTAGCCTCCGAGGTCGAGCGCCTGGAAAAAGACTGCACGTACCTGGCCGGGCCGCAGTGGATGCTTGATCCCGGCATGGTGCCAGAAGGCCTGTTCCGGTTCGGGCTGTCGCCGTACTCCGACCTCGTGGTGCTGCGCGCAGGCGGTCAGGCCCGGATTGTCGTCGAGGCATCGCTCGCGCCGGGAGCCGATCCCCGCGCGCTTGCCGGCTGCCGGGCCAGGCTCGTGATTCCAGCCGTTCGCCGGATCCTGGCGCAGGCGGACTTCACCGTCGTCGGGTCCAGGGCCCGGGCCGCGATTCGGTTGCCCTTCCCCCCGGACGACTTGGCTGCGAGCTGGATTGAGGTGGTCCAAGGCAAGCGGCCGGTGCACAGCCTCACGGGGCACTGGACCAGGCGCGCTCTGCGCTGGGCCGATGCCGCGCTGCGGGCCGAGCGGGCGCCAGCGGCGCTTGACCCGTCGGCGACCCGCACGGACTGGTCGGCACTGGCCGCCGCCGCGTGGGGCCGGTGCCGCCTCGACTGGGCGGCGGCGGGGACGCCGACCGGGCTTACCTGGCCGCCCGGCGACAGGCCGCGATCGACCCGAGGGCCTGCGTTCCGCCGGTTCCCTCTTCCGCGGCCGCGGAAATCGCCTCCCGGGTCCCGCTCGACGGCCCGGCCTATCTGGCCGAGACCAGGGGAAGCTTCGAACCGTTACCCCCGCCCGGCCGGTGAGACATTGGCCGGCTCCTCGGCCTGGCCTGCGTGATCTTGACCGTCGGCCCGGTCGCGGGGCCGATACAGCCGATTCGATAGCAAAGGTTCTCCATCTGCCTTCCCCCGATTAATCCCGTCGTCCTGCCGCGAGATTCATTCCGGCATTCCGAAAGGGAAGAGGAGCAGAGACGACTGGGAGTGACAGTTCCGCCGGCTGAGCCGGGTTTGGATTGGGCCCCTGGGGCATGGGAGCCGGAGTGCCGCCACGTATCCTGGCCGCTAGCACTGATCGCGCATGCGAACAACGGGATCCGCAAAAGGGGAGGTGGCATGGCGAACCCAGCCTCTGGCGCGGAGGATCCCGTTGACGCCCAGGCCCGGCCCAGGATCCGTGACGCGGTAATGCTGGAAAACGCGATGCGCGCGGCTCTCGCCACGTCGCCGGAAGCCTTCCTCACGACGATCGACGACCTCGATGACAAGGAAGCGGACTACTGGGAGAGCGAGATCACCTCCTCTACCTGGGCAGTCATTCAAAGAGGCGATAAGGTCGTCGGCTTCGCGGTCGCTCGGTGGCCACATCATGAGATGGACCGGGATGTTGATCCGGTCGCGGCGCGCTTCATCGAGTCGGTCTGGATAGACCCGGAACTCCGCGGTAAACGCGTGGCGGAGCGGCTGGTGAGGTTTCTCTTCGAGGTTGAGCGTGCTAAAAGCCCAAGTGTAAGCCGGTTTCTCCTCTGGGTTTTCGATAAGAATCAAACCGCTATCCGTTTGTATAAGCGCATGGGATTCACGTACGTGACCCGCCAGGAACTGGACGACCAGAGCGGCAGGACGGAACTCCGGTACGAGTATCAGTTGGAACCTGACGCGCTAGGAGGACAGGCCACCCTGGCCGCCCGGCAGGACGACCTGCGCAAACACGGCCTTCAGTACCGGGTGCTTGGCGAAAACCGGTGACAACCAGTGAATCCTGGCTGGGGAGCCGCGGGCGGCGTGTTCTGGCATTTGGTTCATGGTCTGGAGCCGGGGGAGGGCGACCGCCCCGGCCGTGATGAACCGCGCCGCCTCGTCCTGGCGGAACAGATCTGCGGTGCCGTCGAAAACCCGCCCCGCCGACGCCAGTCGCAGCTTCGCTAGGGCCTCTTTGACCGAGACCTCGCCGATCTCTGCCACTTGCTGCCGCCAGCCGACGAGATCCTTGCGCCACGCCTTGACGTACCGTGCGCACAGGTCGGAGTCGATCGTCCGCAGGCACTTCAGCGCCCGCTGGACCGAGTATACGAGCTGGCTGCGATTTACGACCTGGTCTCGGTACACCCGTGGCGCGCTGTCGGCGCGGGTGACGACGTCCTCGAGGAAACTGCGTCGCGCCTCAAGAAACTGGCCCCAGTAATCGGCTGTCGCGTCGTCCACCGACCGGCCAAGGTGCAGGCAGGCGTATATAGCCCTTCCGCCAGGACGTCGCCGAACTCCTGCCAAGCCGCCCGCCGTGGCTTTGCGAACGGGTCGTACTGCAGTTGAGTAACCTGAAACCCCGAGTTTGCCAGCCGATTTTGCGCCGCGTAGTCGAAGAAGAAAAGCCAATCTTCGTTGTAGACGTTGGGGAAGAAACCGATATCTGCGGCAGAATCCACGGCTAGGGCGGCACCACTGACGAACACGTCCTGCGACCCGCCGGTTATTCGATTGGCATGGCAGACAATCGAATTATCTGGGTATTCTGTGATCCAAAGGCCGGCGGCCGCATACGAGCCGAGCATGTTGACCGTGGTCTGCAAGTCGGGATAGCTGACATCCCTGATGTCGTCATCGAGGAAGAAGATGCGCCGCCAGTTGAGCATCCGTGCCATGACCAGGCCGATATTGCGCTTCAGGCTTAGGTCCGTGGTGTAGAGGTGACGTTCCTCGGGAAGCTCTCGAGAGATTGCGGACAGGCTGGGAAAGTGGAACAGCTCGTGTGAATATGACGTCGGCACGTCAATGACGATCGCCTTGCGGTAGGAACGGGTGGCGAGTTGGCGCACCGCGTCGGCGCCGCGCAGTTCGCGACTGCACAGGATGAGCAGCCAAGCAGCCTGCGGCGCGGGCCAGCGTGATCGCCTCGTCAAGATTCGGCGCGGGACGTGAGCCGGGAACGATGATCGCGTCTAGGCGCTGCGGTTCCCGCGGAACGCGGTCCACCCCGGTCTCGCTGCGTCAGTGGGTTGTGCGTCCCGTACTGTCTGATCTCTTCGGCGGAAGGGTTCACCGGCGTTCCCGTCTAGTGGCCGGGACCGGACGCTGGGCGGGGGTGATCATGCGGCGTCCCGTCCCCACTGGTAGAGAACGACACCCGGGGTGTTGAAGTCCGGCGTCATGGTCTGGTTCTCGATCACCTGGTACCGACATCAGGATGCCGAAGGACGCGGCGTCGCCGAAGTTCGACGAGATGTAGCGCTCATTGCCTTCGCGCAGTCCCGCGTCGGTCAACGTGCGAACTGCACCGTAGACGCCACGGCTGTGGATGCCGTTGCAGATGGTCAGCGTCCGGCTGGCGTTCAACGGGTTAGGCACCCGGGCGAGCAGTCCGACGTCCTCGGTGAGCACCCGGCCAGCCCTTCCCTCGTCCTGCCACTGTGGCCAGAATTCGCGTGATTCGCCGTCGACATTGGCAATGAAGATCTCGCCGGAGTCGAGGCCTGGATGCTCGACCTGCGTAATTGGCAAATTGGCCATATCGGACAGCCTCCCGGTTATATCGTTCCAGACCACGCCGCCAAGCAGAATAAGGTGTCCGCTAAGATCATCGCGCTTTATCTCAGAAGGCGTCCTGAAGTGCACCTCAGACGTAGGGTTTTCCGCGCGGATGTGTCCGAACAACTCTACCAGGGCATCCATATCGGCGTACGTCTGTAGTTCTGTGTAGTTAGGATTAGATGGGTCACCGAATGGTCCGATCTGGTCGGCAGGGAGTTTCGCGCAAACCAAGTTATCCCGGCCGTGTCCGGGAAATGCCAGGATCGCTTGAATGTCTGTTCTGCTTCTGGGGTCTCGCCGCTGGCCGCGCTCCTGAGCCGGAGCAGGTCGGCCTCAAGCTTCTCGTACGCCTTCTGCTCGTCCGCGGTGAGTTCGTCGAGTCTGAAGCAGCCGGGGTTCCCCCTCCACCGATCGCGTGGTGGAAAAGAAGCGCGCGTACGCGTTCAGTCGGTGCGCGGGAGGCAGCTTCGGCGACCTCAGGCTCTCCCAGGTTGACACCGTTGCGGAGGCCAGCCTCCCCTCCGCGCTGAAGGCGACGGCCAACTGGTCCTGGGTCAGCCGTGGCCATTGCTGCCTGAGTTGCCTGAGCCGTTGGGCAAGTTCCAGTGCTGCGGGGGGTGCAGGCTGCATTGACGTCACCTCCCCCAGGGATGCCTTGGACCGCGACGCTGGGCACGCCGTGGTCGGCCAGCAGTCTCTAGAGCTATTCACGCACAGTAGCGCAGTTCGGCCTATTGATGCTACGCATCAAGAAGGTTTACCATAAAACAGATGGTCTCGTCCAAACTCTACACAACTTTGGTTGAGTTGGGTAGAGGCAAGTAAGGTTATCCATGAATTGGGGGTGCGCCTTGGCAAGCACCACATCCCCCGGCGGACAATCGGAATTCCTGCGGCGGCTGGTCGAGATCCAGCAGGATCCCCAGGTCAGAGGCCTCGCCCGGCGCGAGGCGGGAAACCTTGACCTCGCGGAGGACGCCATGCAGGAGGCGTTCTATGCCGTCGCCAAGGTGAGGAACCCAGGAGGGATTGAGAACCTCCGGGCGTACTTCTGCCGGGTGCTGGTCCGCGAGGCGCACCGGCTGCGCGGTCAGCTGGGGGCTTACCCGGTCGATGATGTCTCGGTCGTGGCGGACGCGCGGCAAGACATGCTCGCCAGCCAAGCGCCCGCGCCGGTCGATGAAACGGTCATCGACCGCTTCCGCAAGAGAACACTGCACGAGCGCTTCACTACCCGGCGCGCGTACCTGGTGCGGAACGTGCCCGGCCGGTCGACCGACCCGGCGAGGTACCGGAACCTGATCGTCTCCGTGGCCGAGCACGTCCTGCTTGCCGGCGCGTCGGGGGATATCAGCGACGCCGACGGCAACCTAGCGCTGTCCGCCGCCTATCCCGAATGGTTCGTCGGGGAAGGCTGCGCGGTCGCGAACGGCCATCAGCGATTCAGCCGGGCGCGCGCCGACGTGTGCCGAATCCTGCGGCTCATCGTCAGCCGGAGCGAGCTGTCCCCCTGAGCCAGCTCCACGGACCGACCCTTCATCGTCCCGGCTTCGCCGACGCTGTCGTCCGGCCCGGCCTGCCTGGCAGAGGTTCTGGGAGAGTGGAGCGGCCCCTGGCCGCACCAGTCGCTGGTCGCCCGGTACGTCGTCAAGGTCGCAACCGGGAGTGCCGTAAGGTGCGAAGTATGAGCGCTTCGAGCATCGATCAGGCTGAAAGCAGCGGTGTCAGCGAGGCGGCCACGCGCGCGGCGCTGGCCCGGGCGGGGGACGGTGAGCCGCTTGACCGGCCGGCAGCCGAGGTCCTGCTCCAGGCGCGCGGCGACGATCTCACGGCGCTGCTCGGCCTGGCGGCCCGCACCAGGGACGCCGGCCTCGAAGCGGCCGGACGGCCGGGAGTCATCACCTTCTCGAAGAAGGTGTTCATCCCGCTGACCCGGCTCTGCCGGGACCGGTGCGGCTACTGCACGTTCGCGACCGTCCCGCACCGGCTCGACAGCCTCTACCTCAGCCCCGACGAGGTCCTGGCGATCGCTAGCGAGGGCGCGCGGCTCGGCTGCAAGGAAGCCCTCTTCACGCTCGGCGACCGTCCCGAGGCCCGCTGGAAGCAGGCCCGCGAGTGGCTGGACGAGCACGGCTACGAGGACACGCTCTCCTACGTCCGGGCGATGGCGGTCCGGGTCCTGGAGGAGACCGGCCTGCTGCCGCACCTCAACCCGGGCGTCATGACCGAGCGGGACTTCCGGTGGCTCAAGCCGGTCGCCCCGTCCATGGGCATGATGCTCGAAACGACGTCCAGCCGCCTCTTCGAGACCAGGGGCGAGGCGCACTTCGGCTCGCCGGACAAGGACCCGAAGGTCCGCCTGCAGGTCCTGGAGGACGCGGGCCGGAGCAATGTCCCCTTCACGACCGGCATCCTGATCGGCATCGGCGAGACGCTGGCGGAGCGCGTCGACGCGATCTTCGCGCTGCGCGACGCGCAGCGCGCGTACGGCGGCATCCAGGAAGTCATCGTGCAGAACTTCCGCGCCAAGCCGGACACGAAGATGCGCGACACCCCCGACGCGGAGCTCGCGGACCTTGCCGCCACGATCGCGGTCACCCGCCTCGTCCTCGGACCGGAGGCCCGCGTCCAGGCGCCGCCGAACCTGGTCGGCGACCAGTACCAGCTCATCCTGGACGCCGGCATCGACGACTGGGGCGGCGTCTCACCGCTCACGCCCGACCACGTGAACCCGGAGCGCCCCTGGCCGCAGCTCGACGAGCTGGCCGGCATCACCGCCGCCGCGGGCTTCACGCTCAAGGAGCGCCTCACCATCTACCCGCCGTACATCCGCGAGCCCTGGCTTGACCCGCACGTGGCCGCGCACGTGGCCGCCCTTGTCGACCCGGCAACCGGCCTCGCGAACGAGTCCGCCCTGCCGCAGCCCCGGCCCTGGCACGAGCCCGGCGCCGAGGTTCTGGTCAGCGGTGGTCGTCCGCTCTCCCGCTTATGCTGAGCGAATGAGTCGCGATGTGACCGGCGATGGCGCCACCGGCATAAGTCTTCCGTCACCCGACAAGGTCCGCGAATGGCTGGGCGCGGCGGCCGCGGACCCGGCGGCCCTGCCCGACGAAGGCTACGTGGCGCTGCTCGGCGCGGACGGCCCGGAGCTCGCGGAGCTGTGCGAGCTGGCCGATTCGCTGCGCCGGCAGGCCGTGGGCGATGAGCTCACCTACGTGGTGAACCGGAACCTCGACACGGCGGCCGTGGCCGGCCGCGACCCGGGGTCGCGGGAGCGGCTGGCCGCGCTCGTAGCGGAGGCGCATGAGCTCGGCGCGACCGAGATCTGCATGCAGGGGCCGCTGCCCGTCGACGCCGATGACGACCACCTGGACCTGATCGCGGCCGTCAAGGCGGCCGCGCCCGGGGTCCACCTGCACGCGTTTCGTCCTGCGGAGCTCCTCGACGGGGCCGCCCGCCGCGGCCTGCCGCTCGCGGAGTTCCTCACCGCCGCCCGGCAGGCCGGACTCGGCTCGGTTCCCGGCACCGCGGCGCGCATCCTCGACGACGACGTGCGGGCCCGCATGAAGGGCGCCCCGGACTCCCCGGTGTCCCAGTGGGTGGAGGTGATCGAGGCCGCGCACCGCGCCGGGCTGACCTCTACCGCCACCATGGTCTTCGGGCACGTCGAGACCCCCGCGCACCAGGTCGCGCACCTGCGCCTGCTGGCCGGCCTCCAGGACCGCACCGGCGGGTTCACCGAGTTCATCGCCATGCCGTTCGTTCCCGCCGCCGCCGCGGTCACCGCCCCGGGCCTGGTCGGCCGGGACATTCCCGGACCGCCGTGGCGGCAGTCGCTGGCCGTGCACGCGGTGGCCCGGCTGATGCTGCACGGGCACATCCGCAATATCCAGGCGGCCTGGCCGAAGTACGGGCTTGACCCGTCGGTCGACCTGCTGCGCGCCGGGGCCAACGACCTCGGCGGCCTGCTGCTCGACGGCCGCCTCGCGCCAGGCGCGGGGGCCGAGGCCGGGCTCGTCCTAACCCTCGACGACGTGGCGCGGGTCGCGCGGGCTCTCGGCCGGCCGATCCGGCAGCGCACCACCGACTACGGTGAGGTCCTCGCCCGTGCGTGACGCAAGCAACGCGCCGGTGGTTCCGAAGACCCGGGTCGACGTCCTGATCGTCGGCGCCGGCTTCGCCGGGATTGGCATGGGCATCCAGCTCGCCCGGCGGGGCCGGGAATCGTTCGTCATCATCGAGCAAGCAGACGACGTCGGGGGCACCTGGCGGGATAACCGCTATCCGGGCGTGTCCTGCGACATCCCCTCGCACCTGTACTCGTTCTCCTTCCGGCCGAACCCCGGCTGGTCCCGCGTGTTCGCCGAGGGCCGGGAGATCCACGACTACCTGCGCGCGTGCGTCCGGGAGGAGGGACTCGACGAGCACCTGCTGCTGAACTGCGCGCTGTCACAAGCGCGCTGGGACGGCGACGCCGCCCGCTGGCTGGTCCGCACGACGCGGGGCGAGTTCTCGGCCGCCAGCCTGGTCATCGCCACCGGCCGGCTGTCCGAGCCGAAGATTCCCCCGATCAAGAACCTCGACGGGTTCGGCGGACGCTGGTGGCACTCGGCCCGCTGGAACGCGAAAGTATCCCTGGTCGGCAAGCGAGTCGGCCTGGTCGGCACCGGCGCTTCCTCGATCCAGATCCTGCCCCGGCTGGCGGCCGAGGCGAGCGAGGTCGTGGTCTTTCAGCGCTCCGCACCGTACATCCTGCCGCGCGGCGACCGGGAGTACAGCCGGGAGGAGATGGAGCGCTTCGCGGCCGACCCGGGAACCGTCACCGCGCTCAGGGACGAGCTGTTCGCCGAGGCCGAACTCGGCATCGGGGCCAGGCAGCAGCGGCACCCGGAAATCGACCTGCTCCGCCAGCGGGCCCTTGACCACCTCGCCGCCGCCGTCCCTGACCCGGGACTGCGCCGCCTGCAGACTCCCGATTACGAGATCGGCTGCAAGCGGATCCTGTTCTCCGACGACTACTACGCCGCGCTGCAGCTCGGCCACGTGCGACTGGAGCCGACCCCGTTGGCCCGGATCCCGGACGGCAGCATCACCGGCGAAGGAGGAAACCGTACCGCGGTCGCGGCGAGCGGTAACAGCTACGAGCTTGACGTGCTCGTGCTCGCCACCGGGTTCAACTCCACCCGGCCGTCTATCGCCGGCCACATCCGCGGGCGCCAGTCCCGGTTGCTCGCCGACGAGTGGAGCAACGGCATGGCCGCTCACGCGTCCACCACCGTGCACGGCTTCCCCAACATGTACGTGCTCGACGGCCCCAACGCGGCGCTCGGCCATAATTCGGCCATCTACATGATCGAGACGCAGGTCGGCTACGTCCTGTCCGCGCTCGATCATCTCGCGGCCACCGGCGCGGACGCGCTCGACGTCACCGCCGAGGCGGTGCACTCCTACATGCGCGATATCGACAAGATGGCCCAGGGCACGGTCTGGGTCCAGGGCGGGTGCACTAGCTGGTACCGCGACGAGCGGACGGGCCGGGTCACGCTGCTGTGGCCGGACTCGGCGACTTCCTTCCGCGACCGCCTCGCCACCTTCGCCCCCGCCTCCTACGAGCACCTGCGCCGCCCCAGCCCGTAAACCGCTAGCGGCCTGCGCCTTGGACCACCGCCCACGTGCTCCACCACGCCGTCCTCGCTGTACTTCATCGCCGCCGCGGCCCTGGTCATCGTGGGCCTGGTCATCGCCATGCCGTGGTCCCGCTGGCTAACCGGCACGAACTAGACATCCGGCACCAACCGCCCGCTCGCCGTCGAGGCCTTGTGCAACGAAGGTCACATTGCCCGGGGCTCCGCGGAGGCGTAGACAGGCGGCGTGAGCGAGTCAAGCATCGTTTCCACGGGCAAGGGCAAGGTCGTCACGGCGCGGGGGAGCGTGATGGCGTTCAAGGCCATCGCCGCGCAAACCGACGGGGACTTCTCCCTCATGGAGCGGACCGTGCCGCCGCGCGGCCGCCGCCCGCTGCCGCACCGGCACGTGAACTGCTCGGAAGCCTTCTGGGTGCTCGACGGGACGATCACGTTCGTCGTGGACGGCGCGGAGCAGCGAGGCGGACCCGACGACTTCCTGCTGGTGCCGCGGGGCGCGTCGCACACCTTCGGCAACGACGGCGACGAGCCGGCCAGGCTCCTCGTCATGCACGCCCCGGCGGCGGATGCCTACTTCGTCGAACTTGAGGCGCTGTGGTCAAGGGAACCCCGCCGACTCCCGACGAGGAACGCGCCCTGATGGCCCGCCACGGCATGGAGCCCGGCTGACCGCCAGCGGGCGTCCCCGCCGCCGTGCCGGAGTGTCAAGCAAAGGCTCCGCCACCGCGCCGAGCCCGTTCTGCCCCGGAAACCCAAGGGCGCAAAGGGCGGTTTCGTATTTGTGTAAATTTCGAACGCTATACTCGCAATGCCCTTTATCTAAGGGGCGCGGAGTTCCGCTCGCCGGGCACGCCTATGCGGTACGCGTGATTGAAGTGAAGCATGACGGCCACCGGGGATGTGCGCCGGTCAGCGCGGGGTCGCCCCGGCCCCGAGCGGGCCATTAGCGCGGAAGCTTTTCCTAAGATGGAACATTTGCCGGCTCTGGCTTGTAAAAGTCTCCGCGCTCGGAAAAGTTTCCGCGTTAAAGTGGCGGAGCCGCACGGGGAGCGGGGATTTTCTTCGCACAACGGGCAGGATGCGGAAGCCGGGATGACTAACGTGAAGACATTGCGCTATATGCCCGCAAAACTTCCATAATCATGGCGAACGGCCCACCGATAACGCGAGCCCCATTGCGGGACTGATCGGAAAAGCTCCCCGGCACCGGCGCGCCGCATGCCGCAGGCACCCCACTCCTAACGGGTCAGGGTGAAGGCCGCCGGGTCGCGCGGCGGGCGCGGGCGCGCCGCGCCGGCCGGGTGGCCGACGGCGATTGCGCCCATGGGCAGCCAGCCGTCCGGGAGGTCGAGGGCGCCGGCCGCGACATCCTGGCAGAACAGGGCCGACGAGATCCACGCCGAGCCCAGGTTCTCCACCGCCAGGGCGACCAGCAGGTTCTGCACGGCCGCGCCCATCGCGACCACGAACATCTCCCGCTCGGCCCGCAAGCGCCGCTCGTCCGGGTAGGCATGGGCGGCCGACAGCTCAAGGCAGGGGACCACGATGAGCGGGGCGTCCCGCAGCGGCTCGCCGCGCCGCACGCGGCGGGCGATCTGCTCCTCGCTGAACCCGTCGCCGCGCAGGTCCGCCACCCACGCGTCCTGCATCGCGTCCAACAGGGCAAGCCGGGCGGTCAGCGAGGACACGATCACGAACCGCCAGGGCTCGCTGTGGTGCGGGGCGGGGGCGGTGACCGCGGCGGCGACCGCCCGCTCGACGGCCGCGGGGTCGACCGGCTGGCCGGTGAACTCGCGGACGGTACGCCTGGCGGGCAGCACGTCGGCCGCGCCGAGCCGGAACATGTCCTCGTCCGACGGCCGCACCAGCGCCCGCGCGCCGGGCCCGTCGGCCTCGGTGACCAGCGCGGACAGCCCGCGAACGATGGCCACGGGCAGTTGCCGCGCCTTGCCCTTGACCAAGTCGCCGGCCGCCGCGATCTCGTCGGCCACCGCGGCCACGGTGACGTCGAGGGTGTTGCCCCACGCGTCCGCCTCGCCCCGGTGGTCACGGACCGGCAGCACGCCGGCCGCGCCGATCGCGGTGTCGGTCTGGCCGGCCCGCCAGGGACGGCCGAAGGTGTCGGTGACGACGACGCCGACGCGCACGCCCGTCCGGCCGCGCAGCGCCTTGCGCATCCGCCGGGCCGACTCGTCGGGGTCTTCCGGCAGCAGCACCACGGTGCCGGGCGCGGTGTTGGACTCGTCTACCCCCGCGGCGGCCATCACGAACCCGTGCCTGGTCTGCGCGATCGTCGTCGGCCCGCGCCTGGCCACGACCCGCACGGTCTCCGCCGCGATCGCGTCCTCGCGGGTCATGGCGGCCACTCGGCCCTCGGCTTTGCTGACGACCTTCGAGGTGACCACCAGGATGTCCCCGTCGGTGAGCCCGGGGGCGCCGGGAGCGGTTACCGCGTCGGCGATCAGCCCGGCCAGGTCGTCTCCGGGGGAAATTTCGGGAATGCCGGGAATGCCGTAAATCTGCACGGGCTGCGGAGCCTCGTCCGGTGCCGCGGGGACGGCCGACACCCCGGCGGACGGTGCCTTGGTCATGTGATGAGTTCCTTAGCGAGGTCGATGGCGGCCTGCGCGATCGCGGCCGACGACGGGATGTCGCGCATGTACAGGGGCAGGGCGCGGACGGCGATGCCGGCCAGCGACGGGTCGTCGACCGCGGCCTTGTCCTGCTCGTCGACCAGCCAGCCGTTGATCAGGGCGGGGCCGTAGTGCGCGGCGACGGCGACGGCGGAAGTCTCCACGCCGATCGCGGTCAGGCAGGCGTCGGCCATGCCGCGGACCGGCGCGCCGCCGATGATTCCGGAAACGCCCGACGACGGTCTTGGCGGCAACGGCGGCCCTGATGCCGGGCACGGCGAGGATCGGGCCGATGGACACCACCGGGTTGGACGGCGGGAACAGGACGAAGTCCGCGTCCGCGATCGCCTCGAGGACGCCGGGCGCGGGCGCGGCGCCCTCGGCGCCGACGGGCGTGATCGCCTCCGCCGGGATGGCCGCGTGCAGCCGCACCCACCACTCCTGGAAGTGGATCAGTTCGCCGCCCACCTTCACGCGCGTCTCGACCCGGTCGTCGGACATCGGCAGCAGGCGGACGCCCGGCCGCCAGCGCTCGCACAGCACCCGGGTGACCTCGGACAGCGGCTGACCCGACGCGAGCAGCTGGCTGCGGAAGATGTGCGTGGCGAAGTCGAGGTCGCCGAGCGTGAACCAGGACGGCTCCGCGCCGTAGGCGGCGAGCTCGTCGCCGATGCGATGCGTCTCGTCCGCGCGCCCCCAGCCCTGTTCCTCGTTGCTGCCGCCGCCGAGCGTGTACATCACCGAGTCCAGGTCCGGGCAGACCCGCAGGCCGAAGAGGGTGATGTCGTCGGCGGTGTTGCCGATGACGGTGATCGTCGCGTCTGGGGCCGCCGCGAGCAGGCCGCGCAGGAAGCGCGCGGCGCCGATGCCGCCGGCGAGCACGGTAATCCGCATGGGCTGATTATCCCCCGGGGGGACGACCCCCCGTACCCCCCGGCCGTCGCGGCGTGCGGGCCTGATCGCAAAAACCGCGATCGTATCAGGCCCGCACGCCGCGACCGAAGGCTGCGTCGTGACACCGACGCTATGCCGCACTCGATCACGCAGCGTGATCAGAGCCGGTGAATCGACTACGGAGCGAAGTTTTTCGCGGAACTTACCGTGCATCTTGGACAACCAGGGGGCCAATACCACGTTCCTCGCTTGACTTAAAGCAAGACACGCGGGTGTAATTTCATTGGTGTGATTCTCGCCGACACGGGAATGTCGACGAGTGTCAATGGGGGCTCCGAGAGGGAGGATGCGCTATGACTGAGGTCATCGTCCCGCTGACACAGGTTGTGGTCCGTCCTGAGGACCTGGATGACCTGGGTTGGCAGGACCGGGCGCTTTGCGCGCAGACGGACCCGGAGGCGTTCTTCCCAGAGAAGGGCGGCTCCACCCGGGAGGCCAAGCGGGTCTGCCGGAGTTGCGAGGTTCGTGCTGAGTGCCTTGAGTACGCGCTTGAGAACGATGAGCGGTTTGGGATCTGGGGCGGGCTGTCCGAGCGGGAGCGTCGTCGCATGAAGCGGGAAATCGTCTAACGCGGGCGGCTGGTGCGCTCCGCGCAGCCTTCCCTACGCACGGTATTCCCCTCGGGGACGCCCCCCAGGCCCCGCTGACTCGCTTCGTCCGAGGTCAGCGTGGTGTGGCCAAGCTGCGGCGGGACCGACATGTGGCCGTAATCCTGCCGTGTGCGTGCACGGGATGTATTGTTCACAGCGTCAACGCGGGGAGAGCTGACCGGACTGGCCTGCCGTCTCGCGGGACGGCCCCGACCCCCAACCTGCGCTGGACCCCTTGTCAACTACCGCTCCGCAAACCAGGCATACCGTTACCGCGCTTATCGTCGCGCACGACGGTGCTCAGCTGCTGCCCGCCCTCGTCAAGGCCCTGAAGGCCCAGACCTACCAGGTTGAGCAGACGGTCGGGGTAGACACGGGAAGCCGGGACCGCAGCGGTGCCGTCCTCGCCGAGCTGATCGGCCAGGACGCGGTCTTCGGCATGAGCCGCGTCGGCCGGCTACGGCGAGGCGGTCGCGGTGGCGCTGCGGCACGCGGCGCAGCGGCGGTCGGGAATGACCGACCCGGGCGTCACCCGGGTCGAGTGGATCTGGCTGCTGCACGATGACTGCGAGCCCGCCCCCGACGCGCTTGAGCGGCTGTTGTGGGCGGCGAGCAGGGACCGCGCCGTGGTGGTCGTCGGGCCCAAGGTGCTCGACGGACAGGACCGGCGGACCCTCCGCGAGGTGGGCGTCTCCATCGACCGCGCGGGCCGCCGGGTCACGGGCATCGACCCGGGCGAGATCGACCAGGGCCAGCACGACCACAAGCGGGCCGTGCTGGCCGTGGGCTCGGCCGGCATGCTCGTCCGGCGCGACGTGTGGGAGCGGCTCGGCGGTTTCGACCCGGCGCTGCGCTTCTTCCGCGACGACATCGACTTCTGCTGGCGGGTCCAGGCCGCGGGCCTGCGCGTGCAGGTGGTCACCGATGCCATCGTGTACCACCGCGAGCTCGGCGCGCGGCGCCGTCGGCCGATCGACAACGGCAACGCGCGCCGCCTCGACCGGCGTAACGCGCTGTTCGTCCTCGCCGTCAACCTGCCGCTGCTGACCATGCTGCGGGTGGTCGGCGGCGCGGTCGTCGGCTCCCTGTTCCGCGCCGCCTACTTCCTGCTCACCAAGCAGCTTGACCTGTCCGCGGCCTACGCCTACTCGGTGCTCGCCCTGTTCGCGCACCCGGTCAGGCTCATCCGGGGCCGCCGACGCCGCGCCGCGGGCATCGCGGAGGGGTACTACGCGGTCCGCGTCTTCATCCCGCCTGCCCGCACCCTCTTCCGGCTCGCGGAGAAGATCGCGGGGCTGGTTTCGAACGGCCCGCCGCAGGCGTCCTACGGCCGGCACCAGGCCACCGTCGAAGAGTCGGAAGAAGACGAGCAGTTCACCGACCAGCAGTCCCTGATCCGCCGGATCATCGGCCACCCCGGGGTCCAGCTGTTCTTCGCGCTGCTGCTTATCGCCTTGATCGCCGAGCGCAGGCTGCTCGCCGCCGCCCCGCTCGGCGGCGGCGCGCTGGTGCCCGCCTGGGGCGGCGCCGCCGCCTTGTGGCGGGAGTACCTGGCCGGGTTCCACGCGGTGAGCGTGGGCTCCACCGCGTCCGCGCCGCTCGTACCTGGCCGTCGTGGCCGGGCTCGCCACCGTGCTCGCGGGGCAGGCGTGGCTGGCGGTCGACGTGCTGCTGCTCGGCTGCGTGCCGCTCGCCGGGCTGACCGCCTACCTGGCCACGCGCCGCCTGATCACCGCGACGCCGGCCCGGGCGCTGCTCGCGGCGTCCTACGCGCTGCTGCCCGTCGCCACCGGGGCCGTGGCGGCCGGCCGCCTGGGCACGGCGGTCGCGTTCGTCCTGCTCCCGCTGGTCGCGCTCAGCGCGGGCCGTATGCTCACCGCCCCGCCCCGCCAGGCCCGGCGCGCGGCCTGGGCGACCGGGCTGCTCATCGCCCTGGCCGCCGCGTTCGCGCCGCTCACCTGGGTGCTCGGCCTCGTGTTCGCGGCCGCCGCGCTCGCCGCGCGGCGGTGGCTGATCGCCGTCGACCCGGTGAACGCCGCCATCGTGGTCGTCACCCCGTTCTTCGTGCTCTTCCCCTGGTCGCTGCACCTGCTCACCAACCCGTCGGCCTTCCTGTCCGAGGCGGGCCTGTCGACCCAAGGGCTCACGACCCGCGGACTGTCGCCGACGGCCCTGCTCGCGCTCAGCCCCGGCGGCCCGGGCCTGCCGCCGGTCTGGGTCACCGTCGGGCTCGGGCTCGCCCTGGTCACGCTGCTGCTGCCGGTCAGGCGCACCGGGCTCGTCATCGCCGGCTGGGCGGTGGCCATCGTCGGCATCCTCGCCGCCGTGCTGGTCAGCCGGGTCAGCGTGGCGCCGGCCGGCGGCGGCCAGCCCGCCAGCGGCTGGCCGGGAGTCGCGATGGCGCTCGCCGCGCTCGGGCTGCTGCTCGCGTCCGCGCCGGCCGCCCAGTGGCTGACGGAGATTATCCCGAACGGCAGCGGCCAACTCGGTACGGCCACGTCGTCCCGTCCGGCGGGGCCCGGCCGCTCCAGGCGAGTGCTCGCCTGCGTCGCGCTCGCCGCCGCCGCGACCGCCCCGCTGCTCGTCGCCGCGTACTGGGTCAAGGACGGCGTGCAGCGGCCCGGTCGGCAGCATCTCCGCGCCGCTGCGTGCCCGCCTTCGTCTCCGCGTCCTCCACCTCCGGCGCGCAGTACCGCACGCTGATCCTGCGGCCCGACGGCGCGGGTCTTGACTACCTGGTCGTCCGCCAGGGGGACCCGGCCCTCGGCGAGCCGGAACTCGGCACCGCCGCGTCCGCCGGGGCGGCACTGAGCCGCCAGGTCGCGGCCCTGGGCGCGCCTGACGGGGCCGACGCGGGCGATCCCGGCCTGGTCCTCGGTTCGTTCGGGATCAGATGGGTGCTGCTGCCCGGCCCCGTGGACGCCGTCCTCGCCCAGCGGCTCGACGCATCGCTCGGCCTGGTGGCGCTGAACAAGGGCTCGTCCTATGACCTGTGGCAGGTGACCGGGCCCGTCGCCCGCGTTCGCGTCGTGGCCGCCGACGGCACGACGACGGTGCTGTCCTCCGGCACGGTGAACATGGCCGACGTGACCGCCCCCGCCAGCGGGGGCACGCTGATCCTCGCCGAGCCGTACGGCGGCTGGACCGCGACGCTGAACGGGCGGGCGCTCAAGCCGGTCGCGACGCCCGTAGACGGCTGGGCCCAGGGATTCGTGCTGCCTTCTGGCGGTGGCCAGCTCTCGATCACCAGGAACAACCTGGCCCGCGAGCTGTCCCTGTTCCTTGAACTGATCGCGACGCTGGCCGTCTGCCTGCTCGCCCTGCCGGGCAAGCGCGTCGACCCGGTGCAGGAGGCGCAGGCGCTCACCGCGCTCCGCGAGGCCCGCAGCGGCAAGCGCGCGGTAAGTTCCGCGCGGCGGGCCCCGCGGACCCTGCGCGCGGCAGGCGTGGGGCACCGGGCGGACAGCGGCGCGGACCGGTTCGGCGCGCGCTTCGCCGGCAGGCGGCGCGCGGGCCAGGCGCCGCCCGAGCCGGAGCCGGCGAGCGAGGAGGCGATGGCGGGGGTAGCGACCGCCCGGACGGAAGCCGGCGCAGTCGCACGTGGACCAGGCGGCAACGGAGCAGGTGCCAGCGTTCGGGTGGGCCAGGGACACGGAGTTGGCCGACGCCGCCCGGCCCAACACTGGCCGGGCGGCCGACCGGCCCGGCCGACCGGGGCCACGGCCGCCGGGGCCGCCACGCCGGGGATGACCGCGGCGCCAGCGCGCCGGGGGCCCCCTGGGACGTGTCCGGTGACTGGGACAGGCCAGGGGCCGGCGCGCCGGAACGCCAGACAGCCGATCCGCTGGACACGTCGCAGCCGCTCGCCGGTGCCGGGCAGCGCGACGACCCGTCCCGGGTGACCGGGCAGCGGGCCGATTCCGTCCGGCTGCCCGCCCAATACCCGTCGGCCAGGGGAAACTCGCGACCGGAAAGCCCGGCCCTGGGCACCCCGGTATCGGAAGCCCGGCCGCCCTGGGAGTCCGGGGCGGAGCGCCCGCCCTGGGAAAGCGGCCCGCAGGCCCCCGTACCTCCCGTCGACACCGCGCCTTCGACCAACACAGGCCCCCCGGCCAACGCTGTGCGCGCGGCGCGGCCCAGGATCCTCGACCGGCGCGCAGCCCCGCTACCCGTGGGACAACGACCGGGCGGCGCCCGGCGGATCACCGCCAGCCTTCCGGACCGGGGAGCAGCCCGTCGCATGGACAGGCTCCCAGCCGGCCGCCCGGACGGGCGCGCAGCCCGTCGCGCCGCGGTCGACGGGCCGGGAAGCCGCCGACCTTCCGGCCAGCCGGGTCGACTGGCCCTCAACCGTCGTTCCACCCAGCCGGGTCGACTGGCCCCCAGCCGTCCTTCCACCCGGCCGAACCGGCCGCCGCGCCGGTTGTGCGGGCCGGGGATCAGCCTGCCTCCGGGACGGGCGCGCACCCGGTCCCGCCGGAGGAGACACCGCCCGTCGAGCGGGCGCCGTGGGAGTCGGGTGACTGGGACGACGCGTCGAACTGGGCCGCCGTTCCCGGCGGCCGCGACGCGAGGGCCGCGGAGCCGGAGCCCGAGCGGGATTCGGGCACCGGATCCGGGTCCTGGCCGACCGCCGCGCGCCCGGCCCGGCAGGAAAAGGGCGCGCACCGGGCGGCGAAGCACGGCAAGCCAAGCCGCTGGCGTGGCAACCGCTCGTCCGGGGACGGCGAGTCGTGACGCGTCGTGGCCTCGCCCTGCCGGGCGCGGTGCTGCTCGCGCTCGCGGCCGTCTTCGTGATCGCGTGGGGCACGCGGCCGGGGGCCAGCCAGGCCACCGGGCGGCCGGCCAGGACACCGCGGTGACCTCGATCACCAGGTCCTGCCCGCCGTCCGCGCCGGGCTCAAGTACCGCCCGGATCTCGATGGTGGCGCTGCCCGCCCAAGGCGCCGGCGCGAACGCGGGCACCGCGTCCACCGGCTCGGCCACGTTCAGCGCGGTAACCACCGCGGCCGCCGCTAGCGGCACGTCGCCCGCGGCGGGCAAGACCGCCACGGCGCAAGGCGCCAGCGCGGCCGCGAAGACGAAGGCGCCGCCAGCCCGTCACCGAGACCACGCCTGGCGCGGTCGCCACGGTTACCGCTCCAGGCAACGGCGGTACCGCGGTGGCCGCGACCGGCAAGATGGCCGAGGGCTTCGAGGCGGAGCAGTCGGACGCGTCCGGCACCGGGCTGGTGAGCTGCACCCACCCCGGCTCCGACATGTGGTTCGTGGGCACCGGGCAGGCCGCCGGCGCCTCCCAGGTCTGGCTCTACCTGATGAACACGGGAAACCTCACCGCGAGCGCCGACGTGACCATCCTCACCGACACCGGCCTGCAGAGCGGCCTGAGCAGTGCCATTACGATCGCGCCGAGCCAGTCCGTCTCCGAGAACATCACCAAGTACGTGACGGGCTCGCAGGCAGTAGCCCTGCACGTGCAGACGAACACCGGCCAGGTGGCCGCCTCGGCCTGGGAGGGCAACGGCTCCGGCGGCGCCTGGCTGCCGCAGGCCAACGCGCCTTCGACGTCCGTGGTGATTCCTGGCCTGACGGTGGCGAGCAGCGCCGCGAAGCTGTTCGTGGTGGTCCCCGGCTCCACCGACGCGCAGCTGAAGGTGGTGGCCTACACCCCGGCGGGCGCGGTCAACCAGTTCCCTGGGAGCCCGGTGGACGCGTCGGCGGGCGCGGCCACCCCGATCGCACTCAACTCGCTCGGCGCCTCGGCGGCCGGGCTCAAGCTGACCTCCAACCAGCCGATCCTGGCGGGCGTGCTCGTCCCGGGGACAGGCATCGGGTCGTTCACCACCGGGGTAGCGCCGATCGCCGAGCAGGGCGTGGTCGCGGGGAACCCGGCGACCAGGGGGATCACGGTCGGCTTGCTGCTCACCGCGCCGTCGGCCGCGGCCCGGGCGAGCATCTCGGTGATCGGCGCGGACGGCACCGTCACGACGCCCGCAGGCGACCAGTCGGTGGCCGTCGCCGCGGGCCACACCCTCGCCGTGGCCGTCTCCAGGCCCGCCCAGGGCAGCCGGGAGCCGTACGCGATCGTTGTCACGCCACAGCGCGGCTCCGGTCCGCTTTACGCCGTCCGGGTGGTGACCTCGGGCACCGGCGGCCTGTCGGCCCCGCTGACCTCGCTGCTGCCGGTTTCGAGCGCCAAGACGTCTATCACCCTGCCGCCGGCCCAGGACTCCTACACGGCCGTCCTGCCCGCGGCGAACTCCTAATCGAGGCCGCCCCGGTAGCCGGGGTCGACCGCCTCGGGGTCAAGGCCAAGGAAGGCGGCGAACTCCTCCACGACGATGTCGAAGACCAGCTCGGTGAGCTCGGCTTCGCTCTCCGACCTGGCCATCAGCGGGCGACGGTAGACCACGATGCGCGTGGGGGTGGCGGGGCGGCTCGGGTCGCCCGAGTTCGGTATCCCCGGCACCGTCCTGGCGAGCGGCAGCGGCACGCTGTCGTCGACCAGCTCGTCAGCCTCCGGCACCTCCTGGACGGCGAACTCCACGCCGGCTAGCTCGGTCTCCCAGCGCGACTCAAGGCGGGCGACCGCGTCGAGCACCATGTCGTCGAACTGCTGTGAGCGAGTCCGGTAGAGCGGCACTCCCGGCGGCACGAGCCGACCGCGCAGACCCCGCCCGTGCCGGTCCCGCCGCCGGAGCCGTGGGGGCTGAGCAGCCCCGTTATCGCCGATGTGCACAGTAACCGAGGCTATATCCACGACACCCGCGCCGGGTAGCGCCGACCGCCCACCACCATCGGCCTACCGAGGGAACGGTGGAGGGCTGATCGAGGGCAAACTCAGCCGCAGGTGGGATGCTTACGTCCAGGCGGAGGAACGCTTGGCGTCACATTTCGCGATCCCGCAGTACGCGCCCGATTGCCCGAGGACAGTGTCGTTCCGCCTTGGTCAGACAAAAGGAGACCTGTATTGGCATACAGAGTTGACATTCAGAAGCTGTACTGACTACGTTAGGACGCAAGCGGATGCTTTCCCGCGAGTCGCGAGTGCTGGACAGGAGATCCAGAGAGGCTAACCGGGGCCATCGAGCCTGCGTGCGCAGGCGCATAAAAGGCCGTGCCCCGGGCGGCATGCCGAAGCAGAGGCGGACCCGGGGCGTACATGTTCAAGCTACCCAAGGACCGCCCTCTAAGCAACCCCCTCACGCTACGGGAGTCCGCTGTGCCTGTTGACCTTCCGCCATGGTTCGCTGACACGTTCGGCGAGCACCGCATCGCCCCGTATCAGGAGGCGGCAAAGCGTGAGGGCATCCGAACGCTAGACCTTATCCTTTGGAACATCCAGGCAACGGAAGCCTTTCACACCCCCTTGGGCATGCTGGAGAACTCATATAAGCACGCCGTCCACGAACGACTCAAGTCTTGGTATCACCGGCCTGACTGTGGGAGGCAGCGCCGCTTTCCGCGCACGATCAGGCCAAGGTAAGCAAGGCGATGGGCGACGCTCGACGGGAGCGGAGCCAGCCAAACGCGGACGATGTCGCCGCTCAGCTAACGTTCGGGTTCTGGGTCAACCTGCTGAGCCAGCGCCATGACCGCCATTTCTGGGTTCCCGTGCTGCACCAAGCCTTCCCTGGGTACCACGGACGCCGTCGAGACCTGCATGACAACCTAGAGGCCATGTGCCACCTGCGAAACCGGGTCATGCATCACGAGCCTGTTTTTCATCGCGACCTGGCCGCTGACCATTCAAAGATTTACCGCCTGATCTCTTATATTCAGCCCTACACCACAGCCTGGATGCGCGAGTTCGACCGGGTGCCAGAGGTACTCGCCAACCGACCTGGACGTGGTAACCATGCTCGCTAAACACGACGCCTCAGACAGCTCGCTCTTCCGGAGCCTTGAGAGCATGCGGGGGCACGTCGATGCCCCCACGTTCGGCCTGACGGCACTTACCCTCGTCTTCCTGCGCGCCACACGCGAGGAAGAGTGGGCCAGCCTGCTAGCCGCGCCTCCCCGTGAGGCAGTCTTCATCTTGGAGCGGCTCGGGCGAGAACTCGAACCGTCCGTTGAGGGCAACATACGAACAATATGCGATCTGCTCCCGGGAGCAGCCCTCATAGAGACGCTTACAGCTATCGACTCAGTCGCCAGCCAGCATGGCGATAGCGAGACCTTTCAGTTGCTCCTCGACGAGTTCGCCTTTTACGCCAAGGCGCCAGAAGGCGTGTACACGCCCAAGGCCGTTACGACGGCTCTCGCGCGCATGCTTGACACGGCCCTCGCCTCCACGGTTTATGATCCGTTCTGCCGGGCGGGCGAATTTCTAATTGCGGTGGCGTCCGACGTACGTGCGAACTTCCCCCACGCGCCACTCCACGTCTACGGAAACATGCCGAGTTCTTGGTTCCTAGGGATCGCGCAGATGAATATTCTGCTGCATGAGGTAGATGGGGAACTTGGCAGGCGAGATGCCATCGGTCATGACGCCATGGCCGGGCCAGCACGCAAGTTTTCCCGGATAATCTCCAACCCACCCTTCAACCTCTCGAACTGGGACCGTGGAAATCATCGTCTCTGGAACTATGGGAAGCCTCCTCAGCACAACGCGAACTTCGCCTGGCTGCAGGATGCCGTCAGAGCGGCTTGAACCTGGCGGCAGGAGCCGGCATCATCATGGCTAACAGCGCGGCGTCGAGCACTAACCGCACCGAGAAGGAGATACGGATGCGGATGGTCGAGGACGGTTGCGTGGAGGCACTGATCTCACTTCCTCCTGCTCTCTTCCGCGGCACTGGTGTGCCCGCAATGATCTGGCTGCTGACTCCCGCAGGCACCCGACGGAGCGAGATCCTCTTCATTGACGCTTCTAACGCCGGGCGCATGGTGAACCGGACCCTCAGGGAACTCGAGGATTCCGAAGCCCGGGAGATCGTCCAGATCGTCGAGAACTGGCGGACAGGCCATCCGGTTGCCCAAAGCGATGCGACGATCCGCAGTGGCCTGGTCTCGCTTCAGACGATCCGAGACCGAGGCCACGACCTCAACCCGGCTAACTTTCTGAGACGACCATATGCCGCCCCCCGGGTCGAAGAAGCCTTGCCGGAGGCCCATGAGCTAGCGGCCAAGCTGGGGGCAGCCCGCGCGATCGCAGAAAACAGGCACTCGGCCGTCACGCACCTGGTGCTGGACCCCGCCGCCTTGAACGACCTCATCAGTTCTCGTTCGGTCCACTGGCCCGCGGTGCAACTCGCCGACCTCTGCCCGCTAGTGCCGGGAACGCCAACGCATGATGCCCCCAACGGTCCCGTGCCGGTCCTCAAGCCTAAAAACCTCGTCCTAGGACGCCTAGCCGGTCCAACCGACATGCTGACCACACAGGAAGCCCAGCGGCTGCTGCGCTACCAGGTTAGGGCTGGTGATCTGCTGTGCACTCGAACCGGGACGGTAGGCAGAGTCGGCCTAGCGAGCCAAGGGGAAGACGGCTGGATCTTCGGGACTGGACTTATCCGGATTCGGGCCAAGCCTCAGAGCCCGATAGATCCGCTGTTCCTGAACTTCTACTTCACTCATCCAGCCGTCGCCGACTGGGTGCAGCGCAACGCCCGGGGGACGTCGATTCCCAACATAAGCAGTCAGGTCCTGGGCACGTTGCCGGTCTGGCTGCCTCCGCTATCCGACCAGCGGGCCATAGGGGCGGCTCTCAATACGTTCAACGAGAGCATCGAGGCTCACCAACGGGTCAGCGAGACAACCGCCGGACTCCGCGACGCACTGTTGCCCTTGCTGATGTCTGCGGATCTGCCGACCTAGTAACCGGCCAGGGGCGGAGCATCGTACCTCCGCGCAGGTCCGGGTCCGGAAGGATGGATGTCCCCACAACGGACCGCAAACGTGCGATTGTCCGCTTCTCGGGCTCCAAGTAACCTCGCTTAGCCGCGGCAGCTGCTTATCCGTATGCGGGCGCCGATGAGTTTCCGCCGCGGCAATGGTCTGACATCTGAATCGACAGGGAGGAGCGGTCCCGGTGGACTTGTACAGCGTCGTGTGCGTGCGTGACCTGGCGGCATCGCGGAAGTGGTTCGAGGTGTTCTTCGGGCGGCCGGCGGACGAGGTCATCGGCGATGAGTACCTCTGGCAGGTCGGTGAGAACGCATGGATCGTCATCGACAACCGGCACATGCGGGCCGCCCGGGTGGGCGGCACGATGATCACGCTCGGCGTGACCGACCTCGACGAGATCCTGGCCCGGCTGGCCCAGCACGGCATCGAGCACGAGCCGGTGGAAACCTACGGCAATGGCGTGCGCCACGTGGAAGTCCTTGACCCCGACGCCAACAGCCTGTCGCTCGCGCAGGTGCCCGTCCAGTAGCCCGGCCAGTGCCCCTCCCAGCGCTTCCCGAATGGGCTTTCAGCTGGCCTGTTGCCGGTCGAACACGTCGTCGAGGACGTGGCCGCGGGCAAGGGGAAGTCGAGGCAGACAAAACGACACGATCGCGAACCATGCCCGGGTGATGGCGTAACCGCGTTCGGATAGGTACCGTCAGCCGTTGTGAGTGAGATCCAATACCTGCCGACGGCCCGGGTGGCGGCGAGACGGTCGGACGACGCTCACCCGTACCTGGTCCTTATCAGCGGGGGGACTGCGGCCACTGTCGTGATCAATATCGATCTGGTGAGGGTGGTGGGCTGGTGAATTCCCGTTGCTGCTCACGTACCGCGTGCAAGCAGCCTCCCGTCTACACGCTCACGTACGTGTACAAGGACTCCACGGCCGTGCTCGGCCCGCTCGCAGGCTACGTCGATCCGCACTCGTGGGACTTGTGCGAGATGCACGCCGCGCGGCTGGTGGTGCCGCGCGGCTGGGACGTGGTCCGGCTGCCGCCCGACCCGGCGCAGGAGCGAGCCGACGACCTGGAGGCGCTGGCGAACGTCGTCCGCGACGTGGGACGCGCCGAGCGCGGCCCGCGCCCGGTGGCCCAGCCGCGGCCAGCGACCCGGCGCTGCCGCCGCCGCGGAACCCGTCGGCCAGGGCGTCGAGGTCGGCCGCCGGGGTCACCTCCGCGTCGTCCGTTCCGCCCCCGCGCCGCAGCCGGAGTCGTAGCCCGCCGGTAACCAAACCCGCCCGCGCGTGCCCGGTTTGCCCGCTAGTCTCGGCTGGCGGTGCCTCGTTTGCGCGTCGGTGCCGCCTGACCGATAGGTTGATCCCTGGAAGTCAATTGGGAAGCCAACGACGGGCGCACTCAGAAGGCGGGGACGAAGTTGCCGGACCTGGACAAGATCTTCAAGGCGTACGACATTCGCGGCATCGTCCCCGACGAGCTCGACGAGTCCGTGGCCGAGGCCGTCGGCGCGGCGTTCGTCCGCCTGACGGGCACGAAGTCCCTCGTCACCGTGCATGACATGCGGAGCAGCAGCGAGCCCGCTCGCCGCGGCGCTCGGCCGCGGCGCGGCGTCGCAGGGCGCGAACGTCATCCACGGCGGGCTGGGCTCGACCGACATGGTGTACTACGCGAGCGGTTTCCTCGACATCCCCGGCGCGATGATCACCGCGAGCCACAACCCGGCCAAGTACAACGGCATCAAGCTCTGCAAGGCGGGCGCGAAGCCGGTCGGCATCGAGACTGGCCTGGCCGAGATCAAGCGGATGGTCGCGGACGGGGTTCCGGCCTACGACGGCACGCCGGGCACGATTTCGAGCAGGGACCTGCTCCCCGGCTACGCCGAGTACCTCAAGAAGCTGGTCGACATCTCGGGCATCCGCCCGCTGAAGGTGGTCGTCGACGCGGGCAACGGCATGGGCGGCTACACAGTGCCGACGGTGTTCGAGGGCCTGCCGATCACCACGGTCCCGCTTTACTTCGAGCTCGACGGCTCGTTCCCCAACCACGAGGCCAACCCGATCGAGCCGAAGAACCTGCGCGACCTGCAGCGCGCGGTCAGGGAGCACCAGGCGGACATCGGCCTCGCCTTCGACGGCGACGCCGACCGGTGCTTCGTCGTGGACGAGCGCGGCGAAGTCGTCAGCCCGTCCGTGCTCACCGCGCTGATCGCCACCCGCGAGCTGGCCAGGGAGCCGGGCGCGACCGTCATCCACAACCTGATCACCTCCCGGGCGTCCCCGAGATCATCGGCGAGCACGGCGGCGCGCCGGTCAGGACGCGCGTCGGCCACTCGTTCATCAAGGCGAAGATGGCGGAGACCAAGGCCATCTTCGGCGGTGAGCACTCCGGCCACTTCTACTTCAGGGACTTCTGGTTCGCCGACTCGGGTATGCTCGCCGCGCTGCACACCCTGGCCGCGCTTGGCCACGACGACCGGCCGCTGTCGGCCATCCTCGCCGACTTCTCCAGGTACGCGGCCAGCGGCGAGATCAACAGCGAGGTCACCGACCAGGCCAGCACCACGCAGCGGGTCAAGGACGTGTACGCGCCGCAGCCCGGCGTGACCACCGACGAGCTCGACGGACTCACGATCCTCGGCGACACCTGGTGGTTCAACCTCCGGCCGTCCAACACCGAGCCGCTGCTGCGGCTGAACGTGGAGGCGGCCGATGAACTTGAGATGGCCGCCATCAGGGACGAAGTGCTTGGCCTGGTGCGTGGAACCGGCAGTCGTTCGGAATAACGGAGTTTGATCCGAAACAGCGAGGGATACGTGAAGATGGAACTCGAAGACTGGGTGCTCGACATCATCGTCTGCCCGAAGTGCCGGGCCGGCCTGCGCGCCGATGACGCCGCGAGCGAGCTGGTTTGCACCGGGTGCGGGCTCGCCTACCCGGTCCGCGACAACATCCCGGTGCTGCTGATCGAAGAAGCCCGTAAGCCATGACCCGGAACCGCGACCGGCGCGTGGCCGCGTGAACACGCCGCCTGGCGGGGCCGCGCTCGCGGCGTTCCGCCTCGACGACATCGGAGATCGTCGAGGCGGGCGATCCCGGCGGGATGCTGCGGCAGGTCGCCTCGTCGGCCGCGCAGGTCCGCACGGCGCTTCGGGCGTGCGCCGAGGCCGACCTGTCCGCGCTCGGCCCGGACACCCGGCCGCGCGCCATCGTGGTGGCAGGTTCCGGCGGCGCGGGCGGCTCGGCGTTCGCGTGCGACGCGCTGGCGGCCATCTGCGGCCTTGGCTCGCCCGTCCAGGTGACCGGGGTGTCCGGCTACCAGCTTCCCGGCTGGGTCGGCGCGGCCGACCTGGTGATCACGGTGTCCCGTTCCGGGCACACGGCCGAGGCGCTCGCGCTGGCCGGCGAGGCGGCGCGGCGCGGCTGCGACCTGGTCGGCGTGAGCGCGCCCGACTCGGCGCTGCAGGAGCTCGTCGCGCACGCGCGGGGCACGTTCATCCCGGTGGCACACGGTCGGGCCCGCCAGGGCGATGCCCTGGGCGCTGACCGTGCCGCTGCTCGTCACCGCCGCCAGGCTCGGCGTGGCGCGCATCGACGACGCGGCCTACGAGGCCGCGGCGGCCGCCATGGAGGACGTCTCGCACCAGTGCCGCCCGTCAGTAGCGAGTCGTTCGTCAACCCGGCCAAGTCCCTCGCGCTCGACCTGGTGGGACGGCTCCCGCTGATCTGGGGCGGCTCGCCGGTCGCGGCGGCGGCGGCCCGGCGGTTCGCCTCCCAGCTCGCGGCGAACGCCAAGTACCCGGCGCTCGTCGGGCTGCTGCCCGAGGCCGGACACGACCAGGTGGCGACGTTCGACGGTCCCGTACGCGCCGCCGCCAGAGCCTGCCTTCCCCGCGGCCGAGGACCTCGGTGGCGCGGGCCTTCAGCGACGACGACTTCGGCTTCTCCGAAGAGGACGACGCCGACCTGGAAGGCCTGTCGGGCGACGAGGAGTCGCTGCGGCTCGTGCTGATCGCGGACCCGGCGGGGGAGCACCCCGTCGTGGAGCGGACCAGGGCGGCGGCCGCGTCCCTCGCCGCGCTCAGGGGCGTCGACGTCTCGGACATCGCGATGGACGCCAGCGCCGACCCGCTGCGCCGGCTGGCCGCGACCGTGCAGCTCCTCGACTACGCCTCGGTCTACCTCGGGATCGCCGCGGGCATCGACCCGCTGGCGATCGCCGCGATCAAGGACCTGCGCGACCTGACCGGGCGTGAATAGGGCTAAACCCATGCATCTGGTAAAGGTTGCTGCTCCTGGGACGGGTATGCTACGCCGGTGAAGGCCGTCGTCGCCGCGCTCGCGGCCAACCTGGGCATCGCCATCGCCAAGTTCGCGGCGTTCCTCGTGACGGGATCGGCGTCGATGCTCGCCGAGTCCGTGCACTCGGTGGCCGACACCGGCAACGAGACGCTGCTGCTGATCGGCCGCGGCCGGTCGCGCCGGGCGCGCACCGCCGAGCACCCGTTCGGTTTCGGCCGGGAGCGCTACTTCTACGCCTTCGTGGTGGCGGTGATGCTGTTCACCGTCGGCGCGGTGTTCTCGATCTACGACGGCATCCACAAGATACTTTCGCCCGGTCACCTCGACTCGCCGGTCGTCGCCTACGTGGTGCTCGCCCTGTCGATGGTGCTCGAGGGGTTGTCGCTGCGCACCGCGATCCGCGAGGCGAACGCGGTGCGGCAGCAGGGCCACGGCTGGCGGCAGTTCGTCCACCTGACGAAGACGCCCGAGCTGCCGGTGGTGCTCCTTGAGGACACCGCGGCCCTGATGGGGCTGTGCTTCGCCTTCCTCGGCGTGCTGCTCTCCCAGGTGACCGGGCACGAGCAGTGGGACGGCGTCGGGTCGGTCGGGGTCGGCCTGCTGCTCGCCTGCGCCGCCTTCATCGTCGGCTACGAGACGAAGAGCCTGCTGATCGGCGAGTCGGCCACGGAGGAGACGTCGGCGCGGATCGTGGCCGCGATTGAGGACGGGCCGGAGAAGTTCCGCCTGATCCACCTGCGCACGTCGCATATCGGCCCGGAGAGCCTCCTGGTCGCCGCGAAGATCGGGGTGGCCGCCGACTTGACGGCGGCGGACCTGACGGCGGGCATCGACGCCGCGGAGAAGCGGGTGCGGGCCGCGGTCCCGATCGCGGAGACCATCTACCTGGAGCCGGACATCTACCGCCCAGGACGGGAAGACCCGCTCGACCCGTCGGTGGCCGTCGTCCAGCGCACCAGCCGCCGCCCGCGCTTCCGGCCGCAGCGCCGCTCCTGAGCCCGCGCTGGCCGGAGTGTCGCCGGGCTATTCATCTTTTCCGCCCGCGTCGGGCCACCGTGCTCTCCTCGGCTATCTCTGGAAGTCAGGCATGCGGGCGCAGGGTTTTGGGAAGAAGCCTCAGTGGTTAGCCGCGCTCAATTTATTGGGTGCATTATTCGCGGTTCCGCGCTCTGTGTAACTTGTGCCGCGTGTCGTCCAGAAAATGCCGGATCCGTGGCATTCGCGCCCTCGCATTTACCGGCGGAGCGATGCAGTTATACCGCGCTTGAGCTGCGATGATGAGCATAAATGGGTTCATCATGGATCAAGTGGCACTGTCTCTTTGAATGCTTGGCGGAAATCTCGCTGAACTGCATCGACTTAGTCGCTCACGGTGATCGCCTCGGGTATGGTTTGCGACTGGCAAGGACGTACGAATTCATCGCCGGAGCTTGCCCGGCGGTGGGAAAAAAGGGGGAAGGGTAAGTATGGTCAAGAAGACCCACGCTCTCGCGCTCACCGTAGCGACCGCGGGGCTGCTCGGCTTCGCCGCGCCGATGGCGAGTGCCGCAACCATGTCGGGTCCGTCGAGCCTGGTGAACGTCAGCAACAACCAGGTTCCGGCTCAGGTCTGCGGCAACGACGTGTACGGCAACGTCATCGGCGGGCAGGTCCCGGTGGAGGGCGACGCGCTGGTTGCCAGCCTGCTCAGCCCGGGCTCGGTCACCAAGGCCAAGGCCATCAACAACCGCGGCTGCACCGAGATGAACAACCAGCAGAACAAGTCCGGTGACGACGGCTCGAGCCTGGTGAACGCCGCCAACAACCAGATCCCGGTCCAGGTCTGCGGCAACGACGTCTTCATCAACGGCATCGGCGGCCAGGTGCCGCTGTACGGCCTGGCTGGCGCGCTCTCGGTGCTGTCGCCGGCGTCGGTCACCAAGTCGACCGCCGTCAACAACCAGGGCTGCTCCTCGGCCAACAACCAGCAGAACGGCTGGTAAAGCCGTCGGGTTCGCCCGGCCGATCACTGACCGGGCACCGAAGATCCCCGCTTGCCACCGGCAGGCGGGGATTTTTCGTTGCCGGAGGGCCGCTACCGGTCGGCCGCCGCGCGCGGCGCGCCGCCGAGCGCGCGCAGCGCCCGCTCCTTCTCGAAGTCGAGGGCCCGGCCCGCGCCCGGCCCGGCGGGCACGTGGCCGGTGCGTCGCCCCAGGTCGGCGACGGCGGCGCGGGCGGCCGGGTCGGTCAGCACCCGGAGCCCGAAGGCGAGCGCGGCCGGCGTAATGTCGAAGCGCCGCTCGATGGCGAGCCCGGCCGTGATCGTGGCCAGGTCCTCCTCGGTGAATTGCCGGTGCGCGTGGCCCCGCCCGTAGGGCCGGTCCCGCAGCGGCGGCAGCAGCCCGAGATCCTCCCGGTAGCGGAGCATCCGGGGGGACATGCCGAGCCGCGCTGCGGCCTCAGTGATGCGCATGGCTAACAATCTAACATTCTCCTGTCAAAAAACGCCGGGAGAGCGTGCGGCCGGTCGTCCGCATCCCGTAGCGTCGTCATGGCCGCAGTTGTCATCCGGGGGACGACCCCGTACCCCTCGGCTGCTCACTCGATGGCACCAGCCGCCAGTTATATCGAGTGAGCGAAGACCGGGGGCGACTCTATGAAAGGGTGTTTGCATGAGCGCCGAACCGTTCCGGGTCGCCGACATTAAACTGGCCGACTTCGGCCGGAAGGAGATCCAGCTCGCCGAGCACGAGATGCCCGGCCTGATGGCGACCCGCGCCGAGTACGCGGGGTCCCAGCCGCTGCGCGGGGCCCGGATCACCGGCTCGCTGCACATGACGATCCAGACCGCGGTCCTCATCGAGACCCTGGTCGCCCTGGGCGCCGAGGTGCGCTGGGCGTCCTGCAACATCTTCTCCACCCAGGACCACGCCGCGGCCGCCATCGCGGTCGGCCCGGACGGCACCCCGGACGACCCGCGGGGCATCCCGGTCTTCGCCTGGAAGGGCGAGACGCTCGAAGAGTACTGGTGGTGCACCGAGCAGGCGCTGACCTGGCCGGGCGGCCAGGCCCCGAACATGATCCTGGACGACGGCGGCGACGCCACGCTGTTCGTGCACAAGGGCGCCGAGTACGAGGCCGCCGGCGCGGTCCCGTCGCCGGCCGAGGGCGACTCCGAGGAGTGGCTGGTCATCCTCGACCGGCTGCGCAACTCCCTGGCCGACGACCCCGGCAAGTGGACCAAGGCGGTCGCCGAGATCAAGGGCGTCACCGAGGAGACCACCACCGGCGTCCATCGCCTGTACGAGATGGCCAAGGCCGGCGAGCTCAAGTTCCCGGCGATCAACGTCAACGACTCGGTGACCAAGTCGAAGTTCGACAACAAGTACGGCTGCCGCCACTCCCTCATCGACGGGATCAACCGCGGCACCGACGTGCTGATCGGCGGCAAGGTCGCGCTGGTCTGCGGCTACGGCGACGTCGGCAAGGGCTGCGCGGAGTCGCTGCGCGGCCAGGGCGCCCGGGTGATCATCACCGAGATCGACCCGATCTGCGCGCTGCAGGCGGCGATGGACGGCTACCAGGTCACCACGCTCGAGGACGCGCTGCCGTACGTCGACATCTTCGTCACGACCACCGGCAACAAGGACATCATCACCGCCGACCACATGGCGGGCATGAAGCACCAGGCCATCGTCGGCAACATCGGCCACTTCGACAACGAGATCGACATGGCTGGCCTTGAGCGGACCCCCGGCGTCAAGAGGATCAACGTCAAGCCGCAGGTCGACGAGTGGACGTTCCCCGACGGCCACACGATCATCGTGCTGTCCGAGGGCCGCCTGCTCAACCTGGGCAACGCGACCGGCCACCCGTCGTTCGTGATGTCGAACTCCTTCACCAACCAGGTCATGGCGCAGATCGAGATCTTCACCAAGCCCGAGGAGTACCCGGTCGGCGTCTACACGCTGCCCAAGCACCTGGACGAGAAGGTCGCCCGCCTCCACCTGGACGCGCTCGGCGTGAAGCTGACCGTGCTGAGCAAGGAGCAGGCCGACTACATCGGCGTGCCGGTCGAGGGCCCGTACAAGCCGGACCACTACCGCTACTAATCCGGCAGCGCGATGAAAACCGCAGCGGCACCCCGCGGGGACGACACCGCCGTCCCCGTCGCAGGGGATCGCGCCGGTACCGGTCCGTCCCCGGGCTCGCCGAGCTCGGGGACGGCCGTATCCGGTATTCCGAACGGATGATGCCGCTGCTGTCCGCGCTCCATGGCCGGTTCAGCGCGGACCAGCCGTTCGCCGGGCTGTCCGTCGCCGCCTGCCTGCACGTGACGGCGGAGACGGCGGTGTTCATCCGCGCCCTGCGCGCGGGCGGCGCACTGGTTGCGCTCGCGGCGTCCAACCCGCTGTCCACCCAGGACGACATCGCCGCCGCGCTCGAGGCGGACGACGGCATCGCGGTCTTCGCTCGCTCCGGGGTGGACCGGGACACGTACTACCGGAACATCGAGCAGGCCCTCGACGCGGTCGGCGAGGGCCCCGACCTGGTCATCGACGACGGCGGCGACCTGGTGAGCACCCTGCACACCGCGCGCCCCGCGCTGCTCGGCCGGGTCCGCGGCGGCTGCGAAGGGACAACGACCGGCGTGCTCCGGCTGCGCCGGATGGCGGCCGACGCGACGCTGGCCTTCCCGGTGATCGCGGCGAGCGACACCCCGGTCACCAGGATCGTGGACAACACCCACGGCACCGCCCAGTCGGTGCTCGACGGGCTGCTCCGCGCCAGCGGGGTACTGCTCGCGGGCAAGACCGTGGTGGTCGCCGGGTTCGGCGCCTGCGGCTCGGGCATCGCCGAGGCCGCCCGCGCGCTCGGCGCCAGGATAGTCATCACCGAGGTGGACCCGGTGCGGGCCCTCGACGCGGTGCTGCGCGGGTTCCGGGTGCTGCCGATCGCCGACGCGGCGCCGATCGGCGAGGTCTTCATCACCGCGACCGGCTCCACCGAGGTGATCACCGCCGAGCACCTGGCGGTGCTGCGGGACGGCGCGATCCTCGCCAACGCCGGCCATTTCGACGTGGAGATCGACGTCCGCGCCCTCGCCGCCATGGCGGTCGCCGTGCAGACCGACGTCCGGCCGCACGCCGACGCCTACGAGCTCCCCGACGGCCGCCGCGTGCTGCTGCTCGCGGAGGGCCGCGTGGTCAACCTCGTCGCCGCCAACGGCCACCCGCCCGAGGTGATGGACCTCGCGTTCGGCATCGAGGCCCTCGCGCTCGCGGAGCTGGCGGGCCGCAAGGAACGGCTGCCGCCCGGCGTCCACCGGGTACCGGCGGATATTGACGCCGAGGCGGCCCGCCTGGTCCTCACCGCCCTCGGCACCCGGCTCGACACCATGACCGAGGCGCAGCAGGCCTACCTAGACACCTGGCGCATCGGCTCCTGACCCCCGCCACCCCGGAAACGGTTGGAGTCGCGCGGGTCACTGGTGGTGGCGGGCGTAGTGGCGGGCCGCGCGCACCCGGTCGCCGCAGCGGGCCGAGCACCACTGGCGGGCGGCGTGGGTGCGGAGGAACCAGCGGATGCACCCGTGCGCGCCGCACGGGGCCGGCTGGACCTCTCCGGCGCCGGTGAGCACGCCGAGGGCGTCGCCGGCCAGCCGGGCCAGCGCGACGTCAACCGGGTCGGCTGCCGGTCCGGTGAGCTGCTCGTCCCGCCGCGGGCCGGCGTCATCCCAGGTCAGCGCCGGGACTAGCGGCGCCCCGGCCAGCGCCGCATTCAGCGCCGACAGGTCGCCGGGCACGGGCGCGGCGGTGTCCGCCCGGGCGGCGAAGAGCGCCCGGATCGTTTCTCGCAGCGCGCCCAGGCGCGCGGCGTTCTGACCGCTCACGACGGCGCCCCGGGGAAGCAGGCCCCGCCCGGTCAGCCACTCGGTCGCCCCCGACGCGTCCGCGATCAGGTCGACCGGCCGGCCGGCGCTCATGAACCGGGTGTTCACCAGCGCGAGCGCGCACGACACGTCTTCGCCGGGCGCTGGCGGGTGCGAGCCCGCGCTCGCTGATCTCTCGGCCATGCCTAATGGTATCCACTGTCGTTCTCCGTTAGGAGACGCTATGGTCCACTGGCTAGAATGAGCACACGCATGGGTGCCACAAAGCCAAAATCAAACGTGCCGGGGTGTTGAACCGGTGGGCCTGACTGTCGCCAAGCCGTTCAGTTGCCGACTCGGCGCGCCTGAGGTTCTTTCTAAGAAGGTAGCTGGTGGCGCTCCTACTGCCGTGTTCTGCGCCCGGCTGGGGCCCCACGCGGGCCGCGGCGATGGTGCCCTGCTCGGCCTGCATAGGGGTGCCTACCGGCGATCGCCGCTGCGCGGTCGGCCTTGCCGGGTTGACGGGGACGCTCATCGTCCAGGGCCAATCGTGACCGCGGCGTGGGCGGCGGCTTGATCCTCGCGGTCAAGGGTGGCACGATCGCCGGGGTGAGCAGGCTGTTGCAGGAGCTGTTGAATCGTCACGTTCTCGCCGGCACTATTCCTGGCGGGGTTGCGCTCTCGGGTGCTGGGAACGCCGGGCTGGAGGCCGCGGCGCTCGTGAAGGTCGCCTCCGGAGAAGTCTCGGGCATGAAGGTCCGGTACTGGGCAGCCCAGTACCGGGAATGGTCACCGGTCGACATCTCCGACCTTGAACACCTCCGCAGGCACTCGTCAGCCGAGATACGGCGGGAGGTCGCTCGCTATTTTCCAGAAGACAGCCAAAGCGGCGAACCGTTGCAGCAGATCACGGGGGACGTCAGCGGCCACCACCCCGGTCGCGCATGGTAGCTGGACGCGCAGATTGCCCGGTTCTGACCTGTTCGACACAAGCACCCAGCCACGAAGCACAACCGCGCCTCAGGCGGTTATCTTAAGTCGGTTTGCGCGAAGCCCTAGAGGTGAGGGGTTTCTGCGTGGCGGACATGTCGCTGACGCGAGGTCCCTGGCGGGGAACAAGAACAAAAAGCGGCAGCGAGAAGAGTTAATCGCACGTCAAGGTAGGTCGCCTCGCATCTGCTGCGTGGCGGACACCACTCCAGATAACGTGTCCGCCACGCAGCCCGGAGGCGGGTAAAGCTACATGGGAGACACCCCGGGGTGGACTTAAGATAACGGCGGATATTCGCGCTGGTGGTGCTAGCGCGCTGGTTACAGGGGGACTTACTGCCCTGAGGGTGCGGGCCGTCGCGGGGGCGGGTTCTTCAGGAAGTTGATTCCAGCAGGTCGCGGAAGCGGCGTGCGAACAGGTAGGCGTCACCGGGCCAGCGGGCGGAAAGGTAGAGCCCGTCCCGGACGGTGAAAGCCGCGGTGTCGTCGGTCGCGGTACCGCGCGCGGACAGCGTCAGCGGGCCGCGGCGGAACTGGCTGCCCGGGTCGTCCAGGCAGGCCCGGACCTCATCCTCGACGTACGCGGGATAGGTCCGGTAGTAGCGTCCGAGCCGCCACGCCGTGGCCAGGAAGGCAGCCCGCTCCATGTACCTGGGCAGGCACGTCGTCTGGGGCCCGGCCAGGACGCTGCGGCCGGTCGCGGCGTCACGGGCCCGCGCCAGGACCAGCACGCCGTGGCAGATAGCGCCGACCGGCCTGCCCAGCCGCCAGAACCGGGCCACCTGCTCCTGCAGCACCGCCGACCCGAGGTACTGCCGCATCCCCGGCGCGTGGCCGCCGGGCAGCAGCAGCCCGTCGAAGCCGCCCGGGTCCAGCTCGCCCCAGGCCGCCGTCGAGGTGAACTCCGCCGCCACCGTCAGCTCGCCGTAGAACCTCCGGGGCTCCGGTGCCGCCCCCAGCCGGCCGAACAAGACACCGGACAGCAGCCGCGGGTCCGCCGCCGGGACGGTGCCCGCCCGCTCGGTCGCGAACACGACCTGGTGCCCGGCCTCACGCAAGACCCGCCACGGCACCGCGACCTCGGTAACATCGAAGTCCCGGTCCGGCAGGGGCACCAGAACACGCACCCCGTCATCATCCCACCCACGACCGCGCGGATCACCCGCCGCCCGGTAACCATGACGGCCGACCGGCTCAACCCGAGTTCCGGGGACTCGGCCCTCCCGCCAAGCAACTAGCCCGCAGCAACGCCGCCACACAGACCGCCGACTCGGAGCGGTCGGCAGCCGTGTTAGCCGCGCGGGTGTTCCCGCGCGGATCATCCGCTTATGGGTGCTTAGACGCCGCAGGTGGCGCCTGGTTCGGTACCGGTCGGCGGCGGCGCGCGTGAGCACGGGGTAGCAGAGACAACCTGGCCTGGTCCCGGGTTGTCCGGCCCCGCCTGCGGGCTCGTCCTGGGCACCTGTCTGCCAGCAGCACCGCTACTGGGCGGAGTTCCCTGTCACCCGTCTGTACAACTCGGTGGTCAGCGTGTGAATCTCCCGGGTCAGCTGGGTGTTGGTCTTGAGCTCCAGCTCCTGCGCGGTGAAGTCATGATCCGCCTTTGCCTGCTGGAACGCCGCCTGCCGGTTCTGGCCGATCATGACGAACGTGGACAGGAAGATCGCTTCCAGCGACACGATCAGCGTCAGCGTCGGCCACGGGCTTTTCTCGATGAACAACATCCAGATCGCGAACAGCGCGACGTGCAGATAGACGAAGTTCATTGACCCCGCGAAACCGGTGATCCAGTCGGCGATCCGCAGCTGTACGTCCGCGGCCCGCCGCGCCTGTTCCTCCAGGACGACAGGATGATGCTGGAGTGTGATCGGCAGGTCAAGTCTGGCCATCCGTAGTGCCTCCGTATCGGCTCAGGCCGCATCCTTTTCGTGACTGGGTGCAGCACTATCTCAGCGCACGCCAGCGACATCCTGCCCGTGAACGGCTCCCACGGCCGGTCACCCGGCCGCCGCCGCACGTACACCGGGGGATCCTCGGCGTTCCAGAGGTCCGCCACGGCCATGCCCCACTCCGCGCAGGACTGATTCTCCCTGCGGAACACGATGACCGCCTCCGCGTGGTCCACGCGGAGGCGGTCCGGGGACAGCAATGGGTCCTGGCGTGCGCTCAGGTCCTTGCGCCTGCCGAACAGTAGGTAAGCCTCGCGCAACGCCGCCGGCAGTCGCACGCCTAGGCGCTCCCCGACCGCCCGCAGCACATCCTCGCTGTACCCGTCGCCGGGTGCCAGTGGCCGCGTCCAGGCGGCGGCGAACTCGGCGATGAAGTCCCACGCCCGCTGCCGATCCCCGAGCCCGGCACCCACCGCCCGGCTGACGTCGAAGCCACCGGCCATGACGCAAGCCTAACCGTGCACGACCCTCAGCAACCCGAAGTCCCCGTTCTGCGCACCGCCACCGAAGCCCGGGCCGATACCCGGGACAGCGCCGGCGGCTACTCGCGCAGCGTCGCCCGCCGCAGTGCCACTCCTGATGCCAGTCAGGGCTATCCCAGCGCCGATGCGACCGCCACGGCGAGCATCGCGGCGTCAGGGTGAGCACGACGTAGACGACCACCGGCCCGGCCCGATCCCAAACTAGCGGCTCAGCGCGCCTGACGGCGATCCCGCCGGACGCTGGTCAGCGATTGGCCCGCTCGCGCCGCGCGGGGCAGTCGCGAGCCGCAGCCAATGAGGGAAGACGACTCGCGTCACCCGCTATCGCGGGTAGTAGCGCCGGTTCGCCTACTATCGACCATGGGAACGCAGATACTGGCCAGCCGCGCACGGGACTCCCTTCGCGGGGGCGGTTGATCTTCGAAGAAGACGAAGATACCTTCGCAATACACGAAGAAAAGATGAAGCCCGCGTTCCAGATCGACCAGATCTGGTCGTCAGATCTGCCGTACCGACCGGCACTCGCTCGCGAGCAGATCGGCGGATCTCGCGCGGTTGCCCCTCTTCGACGAAGTCAGCCAACCGGGTGCCGGCCTGCCATGCCCTATCGTGTATCACGTGCTTGTCTTATGATGGTCGTATGACAGCCACGACGATCAGCTTCCGTGCCGACGACCAGACGATGGCCGAGCTCCGCCAGCTGGCCGGCGACAGGAACCTGTCCGACGCGATCCGCGAGCTCATCCACGCGCAGTACACGGCACTGCTCTACGCGCAGGCGGCACGCGACGCCGAGCGGCTGCGCAGCGACCCGGCCGACCTGGCCGAGACCAAGCCGTGAACGAGGAGCTGGACGAGATCAGTGCGTGGTGACCTGTACCGGCTGCGCCCCGGCAAGGACACCGCAGGCCATGAGCAGCGCGGCCCGCGGTACGCAGTCGCGGTCCAGAGCGACGCGATCCTGCTCTCCACCTTGATCGTCGCCCCGACATCGACCAGCGCGCAGCCGCGATCTTCCGCCCCGAGATCGAGATGGACGGCACCCGGACCCTCGTACTGGTCGACCAGATGCGAGCCGTGGACGCCAGCCGCCTCGGAGACTTCGCAGGCCGCCTCGACGCGGCAGAGACCGGAGAAGTCGACCGCGCCATCAACCTGATCCTCGGCACCCTCTGACGCAGCACGCCCACCGGCCGGGAACCGGCCCGCATCGCTCATAGCGCGCTATCACTGACCATGGAGAACTCAGTGGCGAGCTGCCACCGTCGGTTGAACTTACACGCCCGTGGCAAGAGAACCCACAGCCGCGGCTGATGATCACTACCCGCCACGCACCAAATTGGCGCCGAATGACGTGATATACGGGTGATCATCTCCGCATATCTCTTTCGAAAAATTCAGCGATGATCACCCGTGTATCTAGCGTTATACGGCCGGGTCACCACGGCCATGGTCATCGCGGAGGCCGCCTACCTGATCGACTGGCAGCTTGGCGCCAAGGCGGAAGCCAGCCTGTACGCGTCCATCATCGATGGCCAGCTGGAAGTAGCCGATCTCGGCATTACCGACTGGCAGCGCATCCGGATCTGGTTGGCACTTATTCTGACCTGCGGCTGGGCGGGACGGACGCATCCGTGATCGCCTGGCGGGTACGCGCGCGCCCTAAGCCACGTCGGCAGTCAGGTTATGTGATCAGGTTGTCTGCGATCCTCGCCGAGCTGTGCCGAATCGTCCACAGATAATTCAGCCGCTGGATGTTCAAATAGCGAGGGCGGTAACACCGGGGTGCCCCGAGGCCACTAGATGCGTGCTTATGTGCCGCAGGGCCAGAAAATACGGCCCTGCGGCACACGTGGCCAGATTCAGCCGGCGTGGTCTCGCGGGAACTGGGCATGACGCGGCGGGCTGTTGCCTCGTTGGCGGTCGTGGACTGGTAGATATCCTCTAGGACCGTGGACACAACAGCCGGGGCGGCGGTGCCTGGGAACGAGGCGGCGCCCAAGCCAGAGCAGGCAAGCGACGCCGCGCGATCCGCGTCGGCGGCACAGTCCTGGCTGCCCGGCCGCCGCGTCATCACCGTGTGGTTCGCGATCTTCACGGTGTACGCGGGCGCGGAGATCTTTACTCGGCACGCCGACGGCACCTGGGGCGCCTGGGCGTGCGGCGGCTACGCGGTGGCTACCCTCCTCCTGCTGCTGACCAGGAACTGGCTAGCCCCGCTGGCCGCCGCCATCGCCGGGGCGTTCCTCGCGCCGCTTGTCTGGATGATCCTCAAGGTCCCGGACACGTCGACCGCCGAGGTCGTGGTCATCAACCGGTCGGCGGACTACCTGGTCAAGCACGGCACGCCGTACCTGCCGGCCAGCCTCATCACCGACTGGCAGCACTACAACCCCTACCTGCCGCTGATGGAGCTGTTCGGCCTGCCGCGCGAGGCGGGCTTCCCCGGGCTGCTCGGCGACCCAAGGATATGGACCTCGCTGGTCACGGTGGCCGCGCTCACCGCGGCCTTCGCGCTCGTGGTCCCGGGCGCGGGCCGTGCTCGCCTCCGGCCCGTAGCCGTGCTCGCCGCGATCTCCGTCGCCTCGCCGCTCGTCGCCTTCCCGCTGACGGTCGGCGTCACCGACCCGCCGATCATCGCGCTCACCTGCCTGACCCTCGCCCTGGCCGGGGCGAAGCCGCGTCCTCAGTTTCTCCGCGCGGCCCTCGTGCTTGCCGTCGCCTGCGCGATGAAGTCCACCGCCTGGGCCGTGGTCCCCGTGCTGGCGGTCATGGCCTGGGTCCGGGCGTCGCACCGGACCGCGGTCAAGTTCACCGGAACCGTCATCGGCGCCGCCGTCGTGCTCGCGCTCGCGGTCGCCCCGAACGCGCTCGCGACCCCGGATGCCATCAAGCAGAACCTCATCGACTACCCGCTCGGCACCTCTAAGTTCAAGACGGTGGCGAGCAGCCCGCTCCCGGGCCACCTCATCTCCCAGCTGGGCCACGCGGGCCGCCTGACCGTGGACGCGCTCCTCGTGCTCGCGCTCGTCGCGTTCGCCGCCTGGCTCCTCGCCCGCCCGCCGCGCGACGCCAGGGACGCCACGGTCCGCCTCATCGTCCTGTACGCGGTCCTGTTCACCCTCGCCCCGTCGACCAGGTACGGCTACTATGCCTACCCGCTCGCCCTGGTCGGCTGGCTGGCCCTCACCAGGGACCCGGCAGCACAGAACCCTCCCTTCGCCTCCACCCTCCGTCCTCGCCGGGCCCGATCCTCGCCCGGAGGCCGCGCTTAGGGCCATCTCGCGCTGTCGGGCAGCCGTCGTGCTAGGGGAGACGCCAGTCGACCGGGTCGGCGCCCTGGCTCTGCAGGAGCTGGTTGGCCCGGCTGAACGGCCGGGTTCCGAAAAACCCGTTATGCGCGGACATGGGACTCGGGTGCGCGGACTCGATGCGCGGGATGCTGCCGAGCAGCGGTCCGAGGTTCCTCGCGTCCCGGCCCCACAAGATGGCGACCATGGGCTTGTCCCGCTTGGCGAGGGCGCGGATCGCCTGCTCGGTGACCTCCTCCCAGCCCTTGCCCCGGTGGCTGCCCGGCTTGCCCGGCTCGACCGTGAGCACCCGGTTGAGCAGCAGGACGCCGCGCTCGGTCCACGGCGTCAGGTCGCCGTTGGACGGCGCCGGGTAGCCCAGGTCCGCGGAGTACTCGCGGAAGATATTGACGAGCGACCCAGGCAGCCGCCTGACGCTGGGGTCGACAGAGAAACTGAGGCCGACGGGGTGGCCGGGGGTGGGATACGGGTCCTGGCCGACGATCAGCACCCGCACGTCGGCGAACGGCTGCTTGAAGGCGCGCAGCACTCGGTCCCCTGACGGCAGGTACTTCTTGCCCTCGGCGATCTGCTCGCGCAGGAACACGCCCACCTGCGCGATCTGGTCCTCGACCGGGGCGAGCGCGTCCGCCCAGCCCGCCTCCACGATGTTGCTCAACGGCTCAGACATGCCCAGAAAATAGCGCAGCCCCGCGACAAAGGGAGCGCGAGCCGAAGGGCGCCCTTCCCGCGAGCCAAAGCGCGCGGGCGCGCCGCGGCGAGCGCTGGACTAGCAGGAGCGAGCGCGGGAAACCTGGCCCGGACCGCGTCAGCATATGTTGACGCGAGAGAGCTCGTCAGCATATGCTGACGGACATGCAGAGCACACTCGAAATCGCCGAGGGCGCGGCCAGCAACGACCCGGACATCGGGTTGCGGGCGGTGGCCGCCCTGCGGACACTCACGGAACGGCTGGAGATCCTCCAGGTCGACAACGCGCGGAAGCTGGGATGGTCGTGGCAGGACATCGCCACCAGGCTCGGCGTCACCAAGCAGACCGTCCACCGCAAGCACGGCCACCGGATTGGGAGGCGGTAATGCCAGAACAATTCACCGGCGACGCCCGGCAGGTTGTTGTTCGCGCGTCCGAGCAGGCGCGCCGCCTCGGGCACGGCTTCATCGGCGGCGAGCACCTGTTGTACGGCCTTGCCTCCGCCGACGGCGAGGTCGGCGCGGTGCTGCGCGAGCAGGGCGTCACGCCTGAGCGCGTCGAGGCGGAGTTCGTCCGCCTGATCGGCCCGGAGAACACAGCCGGCGGCAGCCTGTTCGACACCCTCGATCGCGACGCGTTGACCACGATCGGCATCGACCTCGACACGGTGCGGGAGCGGATCGAGGCGGCATTCGGGCCGTCCGCGCTCGCCCCGGACGCTCCAGCCCGCCGATGGCGACGATCGCGTCCCGGCCGCGTCACCGGGCACATCCCGCTTACCCGCCGAGCGAAGAAATGCCTTGAGGGTTCGCTCCGCGAGGCCCGAGCGCACTCCGGCGGCCATCTCGGTGCAGAGCACATCGCCCTCGCGCTCCTGGCAATGGATGACGGCGTGCCGCACCGCATCTTGTCGGTCATCGGCGCCTCGGCGCCGCGTTTGGGTGCCGAGATCCGCGACCGCTACCGGCAGGCCAGCTGACTGTACGGGCACTCTGGTGACTGCTGGGAAGCACAAACGCCCGGCAGCACGCTGCCGGGCGCTTGGAGCCGGTGATGGCTACCAGTTCTGGTTCTGACCCTGGTCCTGGCCTTGGCCCTGGTTGGGGTCCATGTTCGGGTCATTGCCCTGCTGGTTGGGGTCCATGTTCTGGTCCTGGCCGCCCATCTGCGTGTTCTGGTCCTGGTTACCCATGTTCTGGCCGGAGTCCATGCCCTGGCCGCCCATGCTCTGGTCCTGGTACCCGCCCTGCATGTTCTGGTCCTGGCCGCCCATGTTCTGGTCCTGGCCGCCCATGTTCTGGTCCTGGTACCCGCCGCCCATGTTCTGGTCGCCGGAATCCTGGGAGCCGCCCTGCTGGCCGACCGTGTTCTGCGCGGTCTGCATGTCGCCTTGGCCGCCCTGGCCGCCCTGGCCGAACTGCTGCGCCTGCTGCTGGAGGTTGGGGTCCTTCTGCGCCATGTCCTCGGCTTCGCTTTCGGCCTTGTCGAAGATGCCCATGATTCTCCCCGCTACTTTTCCGAATGGCGACGATCTGCCGCATTCCGTTTTCGCACCTAACGGAAGGCGCGTACCCCACCTACCCCCGGCATCGGCGTCTACCCGTGCAAACACGGCCGTGACTCATAGGTTTTCGCTTACGATCGCGCCTTACGCTTACATGACCCTTACACGGCGCGCCGATTGGCCAACCGCCTCGTGGGTCGTATCCGCGGGTTTTGCGATGATCGCGCCCCGCCTAATTATGATAATTCTATTTTATCGCGTTAAATGCGCCGATAACCCTATTGCCCGGCATTTCCCCCAAGGGTATTTGTCGGTATTTGTGGGATACGGGCGACGCCGTGCCAGGGCGCCCGCCGGGCCCGAGCGGTGCCGCGACGACACGACCGGGATTGCCCTGTGCCTGGTAAACGGGCTCCTGGGTGGTGCGGACCTGGTAAAAAGGGGTAACCTGCGCATGCGAGCGCGGGTTATCAGCGATGGACGTCCCCGTCCGTCGTCGTGGGTGCTCTGCTTGGAGCCAGACACATGGAACGATGGGGCTCATGAAAGGACGCGTGCTGGTCGTCGACGACGACGCGGCGCTCGCGGAGATGCTCGGCATCGTCCTCCGCGGTGAAGGGTTTGAGCCGACGTTCGTCGCGGACGGAGACAAGGCGATGGATGCCTTCCGCGACACCCGGCCCGATCTGGTGCTGCTCGACCTAATGCTGCCTGGTTCCGATGGCATCGACGTATGCCGTCAGATCAGGGGCGAGTCGGGCGTGCCGATCGTGATGCTGACCGCCAAGACCGACACCGTGGACGTCGTGCTCGGGCTCGAATCCGGGGCCGACGACTACATTCTCAAGCCATTTAAGTCCAAGGAACTCGTCGCCAGGATCAGGGCGCGGCTCCGGCGGACGGACGAGCCGGCGCCCGAGATGCTGCAGATCGGCGACGTGTCCATCGACGTAGCGGGTCACTCGGTCAAGCGGAACGGCGAGACGCTCAGCCTCACCCCGCTCGAGTTCGACCTGCTCGTCGCGCTCGCGCGCAAGCCACGGCAAGTGTTCACCCGCGAGGTGCTACTGGAGCAGGTCTGGGGTTACCGGCACGCGGCGGACACCCGCTTGGTGAACGTACACGTGCAGCGGCTGCGCGCGAAGATCGAGCAGGACCCCGAGCACCCCGAGATCGTCGTGACGGTACGCGGCGTTGGCTACAAGGCGGGACCTGGCTGATCGACGGATGGAGCAGCGGTCTGCGGGTTTTGACCAGCGCGACCAGCCGGATGTGCGCGAGGCATGGGAGATGGCGCTCCGGCGCAAGAAGTGGGTGCGCTGGTTCGTTAGCTGGCTCCCGCACCAGCTGACCATCGCCATCCGCACCCTGCTGCGCCTGGAGCACCTGGTTGTCGCGAAGATCAGGCACCAGTGGCGCCGGTCGCTGCAACTGCGGGTGGTCGGCACCACGCTGGTGATCTCCGCCGTGGTGGTCGCGGTGCTCGGCTTCTTCCTCACCGAGCAGATCGCCGCGGGCCTGCTGTCCAACGCGGAGACCTCCGCCCGCGCCCAGGTGGTGACCGGCCTCAACACCGCCCAGTCGCAGCCTGGCCTGACCACGCCCCTGAGCAACGGGCAGGGACAGGCCGCGATGCAGGTCATGGGCTCTATCGATCGCCTGCTGCAGCCGAGCAGCGGTACGGCGAGCTACAGCGTGGCGGTCGGGCTGAACACCGACCTGCGGGGCAAGCCCGGCTTCCCGCTCTGGGCGGAGACCGGCTTCGACGCCGGCGCGACCCTCCCCGCCTCCTTGCTCGCCAGCGTGCAGGCGGAACAGCTCGCGCAAGGGCGCGGCAAGTCCGAGAACCTGCTGTACTACGCGAACACCACGCTGATCCCGAGCGGCGGCGGCCAGGGAATGCCGGCGATCGCGTACGGCGTGCCGCTCTACAACTCCTACCAGCTGTACTTCGTGTTCCCGCTCACCGAGGAGCAGCAGACCCTGCAGCTCGTCCAGACGACGCTCATCGGCGCCGGCGTCGCGCTGGTCGCGCTGCTCGCGGCGATCGCCTCGCTGGTGACGCGCTGGGTGGTGCTGCCGGTGCGGCACGCGGCCCGGGCCGCGCAAAAGCTGTCCGCCGGTCAGCTTGAGGAGCGCATGGTGGTCGGCGGCGCCGATGACCTCGCCGCGCTCGCCACCTCGTTCAACGACATGGCCGCGAGCCTTCAGGAGAAGCTGCACCAGCTTGAGGAACTGTCCAAGGTGCAGCGCCAGTTCGTCTCCGACGTCTCGCACGAGCTGCGCACCCCGATGACGACGATCAGGATGGCCGCGGAGATCCTCTTCGATTCGCGGGAAGAGCTGCACGCCGCGGCCGCGCGCAGCACCGAGTTGCTGCAAAGCCAGATCGAGCGGTTCGAGACCCTGCTCACCGACCTGCTGGAGATCAGCAGGCACGACTCGAACGTGGCCACGCTCGACGCCGAGCCCGCGGACCTGTGCGACATCGTGCGCCGGAGCGCGGACGACGCGCAGCAACTCGCTGAGCGCCGCGGCTGCCGCATCGAGTTCCGGCTGCCCGTGCAGGCGTGCATGGCCGAGGTGGACCGGCGCCGGGTGGAGCGCATCCTGCGCAACCTGCTCGTCAACGCGGTGGAGCACGGCGAAGGGCGCGACGTGGTGATCACCGTGGCGGCGGACAGCGAGGCGGCCGCCGTCTCCGTCCGCGACCACGGGGTCGGGCTCCGCCCCGGCGAGGAGCAGCTGGTCTTCGAGCGGTTCTGGCGCGCCGACCCGGCCCGGGCCCGGACGACGGGGGGCACCGGGCTCGGGCTGGCCATCGCGCTTGAGGACGCCCGGCTGCACGGCGGCTGGCTCCAGGCATGGGGTGAGCGAGGGCGTGGCTCGGTGTTCCGGCTCACCCTGCCGAGGGCCGCGGGCCAGCCCGTCGCGGGCTCGCCGCTGCCGCTCGGGCCCGACGAGGCGGAGATCGCCACCAGTTCCGTCGCCACGCTGGAAGCGGACCTGTCCGGGCGGCACCTTGCCTAGGCTGACGACGCCCCGGCCGACGACGCCCCGGCCGACCAGGCCGGCGCCAGGCCGACGTCGCGCGGTCCTCGCCGTGCTCGCGGCCGTCCTCACCGCGCTGGCGGTCGCCGGGTGCGTGTCGATGCCGACCGGCGGGCCGGTGTTCTCCTACCCGGTGACCCAGGGGACGGCCGCGCAGAACCAGCCCAACGTGCAGATCCAGCCGAAGCCGCCAGGCGCCAACTGGACGCCGCAGGAAATCGTCGAGGGCTTCCTCAGCGCCTCCGCGAGCTACGGCAGCTACCCCGGGGTCGTGAAGCAGTACCTGACGCCAGCAGAGCAGGGTTGGGACCCGTCCTGGTCGGCGGTTGTCTACAAAACCGGCCCGACTCCAGGGAAAGCGACGTACTCCGCCTTCGGCGAAGAACCCGACGACGGCCACGGTGACGATCAACGGCACCGTGCAGGCGAGCCTGCTCGGATACGGCAACTACTCCCTGCCGTCGGCGTCGGCGCCCGGCGGTTCGCCCGACCCGCCGGTGTCCCTCGGGCTGCAAAAGGTCGGCGGCCAGTGGCGGATCTCTTCCGTCGCCCTCGGAACTGCTGCTCACCAGCAACTCGTTCAGCAACGACTACCAGCTCCGCAACCTGTACTTCTTCGATCCGCTGACCAGGGTCCTCGTTCCCGATCCGGTCTACGTGCCGATCCTGCGCCTGGCGACCTCATGGACGGGCTCGTCAACGAGCTGAACAAGCCGCCGACCGACTGGCTGTCCTACGGGGCCACGCACACCGCCTTCCCGGCGAAGACCAAGGTCAGCAGCGTCACGCTGGACGGCGTGACCGCGGTGGTCAACCTCACGGGCACGGCCATCGGCAAGGCGAGCAGTACAACGACGCCATGCAGCAAATCGCGGCGCAGCTGTTCTGGACGCTGTCCAACGACACGCCAGCCGGCTCGACCGGCCAGGGCGTGCAGTCGGTCCAGATCGTGGTCAACGGCAAGGTATGGGCGCCCGGCGGGCAGACAAACGCGGTGCAGCGGGCGACGGTCAAGTGGGCCCCGGCGACCGGCACCGGCAGCAGGTACTACTACATATCCGGCGCGGGTTACCTGACCAGCAACAGCGTCGAGCGGAAGCCGGTCAGTATCACGAGGCTCGGCACCGGTTACAACCAGATCGCCGTCTCTCGGGACGGCACGTACCTGGCCGCGCTGCACGGCAGACGCTCTACACGGGCCTGGTCGGCGGCCAGCTGACCAAGCGCGGCACCGGCTACGTGTCGGTGAGCTGGGACATCGACGACGACCTGTGGGCGGCGCAGGGCAGCCAGATCGTCATGTTCCGCGGCAAGCAGGACACGCGGCAGCCGCTTGCCCAGGTGGTGCCGGTCTCCGTTGGCCGGCGCAGGTGACCGGGCCGTTCACGGCGATCCGGGTCGCGCCGGACGGCGTCCGGGTGGCGATCGTCATGGGCGGCGACGAGCTGACCTTCGGCGCCATCTCTGGCAGCAGACGAAGAGTCCGCAGATCACGCTCTCCTTGGTGCAGGACTCCGTCTCCGGCAGCACCAACTTCACGGCGCTGACCTGGTACGGCCCCGATGACGTCATCGCGCTCGCGCAGCCCGGCTCGGCCGTGACCGAGTACCCCGTCAGCGGCGCGCCCGCCACGTCCATCCAAGTCGACCCCGACATGCAGACGATCTCCGCGAGCGGGACACCAGCCGCTGGTCGCCGCCCTGTCGACCGGCCACATGGTGAGCAATGCCAGCCCCCACCGGCTCCTGGATGCCAATCAACGACGGCGACACGCCAGCCGTCGGCACCTCGCCGATTTACCCGGGGTGACGGCAGCCCTGCGGTCGGCCGGGAACTCGCCAGGGTAATCCTCGTTACAAGTCTGTTATGTTCCGTTTCGGGACTAATGTCCAGCCTGACATTTGGCCTCGTAAGAGCTAGCGTTCATGCATGGCACTCGCCCGGGTCCGTGGTTGCGCCGGGCAGGCGCGCCGAGCCGCGCTGGCGGCAGGCGGGTCTCCCAGGCAAGCCGATGCCAGCCGCAGGCGAAACGGTCCACGTAAGGCGACTTTTCGTCGTCCGATCACGGTGCGGCTTAGAAGTAAGTCCTGCCCCGCCGGGGGGCACATGACGCTCCCCGAACCCGGGAGAAGGGCAGTAGTGGCCATGGAAGGCCGCGAACCTCTCAGCAGGCGGATGTGGGGTCGAAGACCAGGTCGGCCGGGCGAGTGTCCACCACTGGTAATCAACGCCGAAGGGGGATCGAGATGGAAATCACCTTCAAAGGCAGGCACACCAGCGTTCCCGAGCGCTTCCGCAGGCACGCGACCGCAAAGCTGGCCAAGCTAGAGAAGCTCGATCACAACGCGATTCGGATCGACGTCGAGGTGTCGACGGAGCGCAACCCGAGGCAGGCCGACCGGAGCGAGCGGGTAGAGCTCACGATCAGATCGCGAGGCCCGGCCATCAGGGCCGAAGCGGCGGCGGACGACCGTTACGCCGCCCTGGACCTCGCGTTCGCGAAGCTCGAAGGGCGGCTGCGCAAGGCCGCCGAACGGCGCAAGGTCAGGCGCGGCGACCTGACGGTGCGCTCCACGGACGCGCTCACGGCCGTGGCCGCCGGGCCGGCGGACGCGCGGGCCATCGCGACGGAGGCGGCCGCCCTCGCGGACGTCGACCATCCCCGCGATGCCGCGGCCCGATGACGCGGCCGTGCTGGCAGGCACCCCGGTCGGCCGCAGGGCGAACGGCAAGGGGAGCGGCAAGCCGAGCGCCCGGGCGGCCGCGAGGGTCGGCAGCAGGACGAGCGGTCAGCGCCGCCCGGAGGCGGTGGTGCCGCTGCCGGCGTTCCCGCAGGACGCGGGCCCCGGCCACGACTTCGACGGCTTCCGCGACGAGGCCGAGGCGGAGGCAACCGTCTCCGGCGTGCTGCCGATGCAGATGGTGGGCGACGGCCCGCTGATCGTCAGGGAGAAGTTCCACGCCTCGCACCCGATGACGATCGACGAGGCGCTGCTGGAGATGGAGCTCGTCGGCCACGACTTCTTCGCCTACCACGACAGCGACTGCGGCAAGTTCAGCGTCATCTACCGCCGCCGCGGCTACGACTACGGCGTGATCAGGCTCGTTGCCGATTAGAAATTGCATAGCAATTGCGTACCGTCCCGGCTGGCACTGTCGGGGCGGTACGCGTAGCTTTAGTGACATGTCCTATCCTGTGCGTGAACTGCGAACGCTGCGGAAGGAGCGGCCGTGACCGAGCGGTCTCTTGCGGCCAAGAAAACTACGACCGGCGTCCCCGCGCCGGCTCCGGTGCCTTCCAACCCCGCGACACCAGAGCCCGGGCCGGGCACCGACCCGATCCGGGTGCTGATCGCGGACGACCACGCCCTGTTCCGCCGGGGCCTGGAGATGGTCCTGGAGGGAGAGGCCGGCCTTGAGCTCGTTGGCCAGGCTTCCGACGGCCAGGAAGCGGTGCAGCTGGCCAGGCGAAGTGGTGCCCGACGTCGTGCTCATGGACATCCGGATGCCCAAGATCACCGGCATCGAGGCCGCGCGGCAGATGAAGGAGGTCGCCCCGTCCGCCAAGATCGTGATGCTGACGATCAGCGACGAGGAAGAGGACCTGTTCGAGGCGATCCGCGCGGGCGCGAGCGGCTACCTGCTCAAGGACATCCCGCTCGAAGAGCTGGCCGACTCGGTGCGCGCCGTGCACGGCGGCCAGTCGCTGATCAACCCGTCGATGGCGGGCAAGCTGCTCACCGAGTTCGCGACCCTGGCCCGCCGGGACGCCGAGGATGAGCCGGCCAAGCACGCGCCGGCCCCGAAGCTGACCGAGCGCGAGATGGAGGTGCTCCGCCTGGTGGCCCGCGGCATGAACAACCGCGACATCGCCAAGGAGCTGTTCATCTCGGAGAACACCGTGAAGAACCACGTGCGGAACATCCTGGAGAAGCTGCAGATCCACTCCCGGATGGAAGCCGTGATGATCGCGGTGCGCGAGAAGCTGATCGAGATCAGCTAGCCCGTTCTCAAGATCAAGACCAAGGTCATCCCGAACGGTGGCTGGCTGACTCTTCCCCGCGCCCGCCATGTAACGCTCCGAGCGCCCGCAGCGCACTGGCAAGCGGCTGGGCTAGGGGAGTCGGCTGCACCCGTTCGGTGGCTACGTTCGCGCAGCCGACCCACTGAGCCGCCTCGGCGAGAGCTCGCGCCATGGGCGCGACGGCCGCGGGCTTTTCGAGGAACACGTTCTTCGCGAGCAGCGTCTTGCCCTCGCGGCCGGGGTCGACCCAGCCCGCGATCCGGCCGCCGGTGAGCAGCGGCATCGTGAAGTAGCCGCGCTCGCGCTTCTCCTTCGGCACGTAGGGCTCGAACAGGTGGCGGTAGCCGAACATCCGCAGCGTCCGCTTCCTGTCCCAGATCAGCGAGTCGAACGGGGAGAGCAGCGCCGTGCGGTGCATGCCCCGGCCGCCTGCGTTGAGCCAGGCGAGCGCCGCCGGGTCGCCCCAGGCCGGCACCGGCCGTTTGGCCCCGGGCACGGTCACCGGGACGAGCCCGGCCGCCGCGGCGGCCTCGTCGAGCACCGGGCCGCTGCGCAGCCGCAGCCCGTACTCGTTGAGCCGCAGGTACTCGATGAAGTCCGCGTGGGTTGCCACGCCGAGCGCCCGGGTCGCGGTCCCGACGAGGTAGGACAGGCATTCCGCGTCGGTTGGCTGCGTGATCGATCAGGTCCTTGGGCATGACCCGCTCCGGCAGGTCGTAGATGCGCCGCCAGCCGGTGCGGCGCACGCAGACCGCCCGGCCGGTGTCGAGCAGCCACTCGGCGGCGATCTTCACCTCCGACCAGTCCCACCACGGCCCGCCCGCCTTCGCGCCGCCGAGCTGCGTCGCGGTCAGCGGCCCCTCGTCGCGCAGCCGGGCGAGCACCTGCTCGCAGGTCTCCTCGGAGACCTTGTGCCAGCGCTGCCCGCGCGCGGTGATGGCCCGCCGCCGCATGGCGTAGTACGGCCAGTCCGCGATCGGCAGGATGCAGGCCGCGTGCGCCCAGTACTCGAACGTCGTCGGCTTCTTCGCGGGCCAGTACGCGTTCTCCACCCGTGTCCCGCCCGACCGGCCCGAGCCGCGCGTACGCGACGAGCTCGTGCGACCGGGCGAGCACCGAGATCGTGTCAAGCTGCACGGCGCTGACCCGCCGCAGCACCCCGGTCACGCCGCCGCGCCGCGCGCCGGCCCCGAGGAAACCCTGAGAGTAAAGGGTGATCCGCCGCACCTCGTCGGCGCTCAGTTCGGTTGCCTCCCCAGGGGACGGCCGCTCGTCCCCCACGGTTGCCTCACGGGGGGACGAGCCTCCGTAGTCCCCGGGGTCCGCGCCCGCTGCTGCTTCCTGATCATCCCGAACGGGTGCGGCTGACTCTCCCACGCCCATGACTGTAGCCGTCGGGTACGACATTCCGGCCCCACCGTCAGTAAGCGGCGGCCGGCCCACCCAAGGCGGGATCGCGCGAGCCGAGCAGCGCCCGTCCTATCACCAAGCTTCGATATCTAAGACATTGACATCTAACTCTTAGATATCTAATCTTCTGCTATCGCGGCAACACGCAGCGCGGCACAGCCCTCCGGCCGCCACGGCGAAGCGAGAAGGGACTTGCGTGATGAGCGAACGCCGCAATTGAGGCCCACGGCCTGCGGAAGGCCTTCGGCGACGTGCAGGCGCTTGACGGGCTGAGCCTGGCGGTGCCAGCCGGATCCGTGCTCGGGCTGCTCGGGCCGAACGGCTCGGCAAGACCACCACGGTGTCGATCCTGGCCACCTCGTGCGTCCGGACGCGGGCCGCGCGACCGTCGGCGGGCTTGACGTGGTGAAAGACGCGGCGCAGGTGCGCCGCGTTATCGGCCTGGCGGGCCAGTTCGCGGCCGTGGACCCCAACCTGACCGGACGGGAGAACCTCAGGCTGATCGGGCGGCTGTCCCGGGTGGGCCGCGCGCAGGCCCGGGTCCGCGCCGACGAGTTGCTCGACCGCTTCGGGCTGAACGCGGCGGCCGGCCGGCTGGTGCGCGGCTACTCGGGCGGGATGCGGCGCCAGGCTCGACGTGGCCGCCGCGCTGCTGCACCGGCCGGCGGTGCTGTTCCTCGACGAGCCCACCACCGGCCTTGACCCGGAGAGCCGCTTCGCCGTTGTGGGACTCGGTGCGCGACCTCGCCCGGTCGGGCACCACCGTGCTGCTGACCACGCAGTACCTGGAAGAAGCCGACGCACTGGCCGATCAGGTGGTGATCATCTCCGCCGGGCGGGTCGCCGACACCGGCACCCCCGCCGAGTTGAAGGCCCGGTTCGGCTCGGTGGTCTTCCGCCTGGACTTCGGCGGGCAGGAGGCCGCCGACGGCCGCCGAGACGGCGCTGGCCGGCGCGGGCTACCGGCCGCAGCGCGACGGCGCCGGGCTCCAGGTCCGGTCCGCCACCGGTTCAGGCGAGCTCACCGGCGTGCTGCGCGCCCTGGACGGCCGGGTCGCCCGACCCGGTGTCCGTCGCGGTGCGCGAACCCACGCTGGACGACGTATTCCTCTCTCTCACCCGTGGAGGCGAAGCAGCATGAGCACGATCGCAATCACGCCGCGCCAGGTCGCGGCCGGCCGCGTCACGGCGGCGTCAAGCGCCGTCGCCGGCGCGCTCTCGGACACCGCCGACGTCGCCTGGCGCAACCTGCTGACCCAGTTGCGCACCCCGCAGGCGCTGGTGTTCGCCACCATCCAGCCAGTGATCTTCGTGCTGCTGTTCCGCTACGCGTTCGGCGGCGCGATCCACGTGCCTGGCACGAACTACGTGGACTTCCTGATGCCAGGCATCTTCGCGCAGACGGTCGCCTTCGGCGCCGTCGGCACCGCGGTCGGGCTTTCCGGTGACCTGCGCACCGGCATCCTGGTCCGCTTCCGCACCCTGCCGATGTCCAGGATCGCCGTGCTCGGCGGCCGGACCGTCGCCGACCTGGCCCGCAACCTGCTGGTGGTCGCGGTCATGACCGGCGTCGGCTTCGCCGCCGGGTTCCGCAGCCCGCACGGCGCCGGCGGCCTGCTCGCCGCGCTCGGCCTGGTGGTCGCCTTCGGCTACGCGCTCTCCTGGGGCTTCGCGTCACTCGGCCTGCGGGTCAGCGACCCCGAGGCGGCCCAGGCGGCAGCGGTGCCGCTGGTGTTCCTGCTCGTCTTCACCTCTGCGGCCTTTGTGCCCGCCACGTCCATGCCCGGCTGGCTTCAGGCGTTCGGCACCCATCAGCCGGTCGACGCACTGGTCAATGCCGAACGGGCGCTGATACTCGGCGGCCAGGCGGCCATGACGTACTTATCTCGCTGGCGTGGAGCGGGGGCATGCTAGTTGTGTTCGCCTTCTTCGCCGTCCGCACCTACGCCCGCATGGGCCGATAACAGAAGGGATCAAGCAAATGGCCATCGAACTGAACCACACCATCGTCCCCGCGCACGACCCGCAGGCATCGGCGCAGTTCCTCGCCGACATCCTCGGCCTGGTGGTCGACCCGCCGGTGGCACACTTCACCCCGGTCACGCTGGGCAACGCGGTCACCCTGGACTTCGATCGCTACGACCACGTCGACGAGCATCACTATGCGTTCCAGCTCGGCGACGAGGAGTTGGATGCCGCCTTCGGCCGGATCAGGGACAGTGGCATCACGTATTACGCCGACCCCGCCTGCCGCCAGCCCGGCGAGGTCTACGCCGACAAGAACGGCCGCCGGGGCACCTACTTCCGCGACCCGAACGGCCACCTCATGGAGATCCTCACTCCGGTCGGCACCGTACCCGTCTAACCATCCGGGGCGAGACTCTTTTGCGTTCCACCGGGGAAATTACTGGAGTAGCCAGGCAAAATTAGAGTACTCGTCAGGTCGGGCCCCGGAAACTAATCGGCGCCTCTCGGCGTTCTAATACCAGTCCGTGCTCATCGCCTTGGAGAACAAGAGGATGAGGCAGCCGACGATGGCGACGCCAGCCCCGATCCAGAAGATGAGCCAGTCCGGCTTCGGGATGAACGCGATGCCCCCGATGATGAAACCGATGATGACGACGATGGTCCCGACCCAGGAGATGGGCCTGCCCGAGTTGTGCTCCATGTGGCTGGAGCCGTGCGCCAGCGCTCCCGCGGTGCCCGTGCCCTCCACGGTGCCTGTTGCCTGCTCGGCCACGACTCCTCCTCCAACCCAAGGCTGCCTATGCTGAGGTTGTCACGAAAATACCGCAACGAGGTCCGGGACTCGGTAGCGGGCCCCCATCTCGCCTACCATGGCAGTCAAAGCCTGTCAGTTGATCCCACGTCCGATGAGTACTGCCGCAAGGAGCACGACGAAAAGTGCCTTCGATCCTAGATAGCATCCTTCGCGCCGGCGAAGGCAAGATCCTGCGTCAACTCAAGCGGATCAGCGAGCAGATCAACTCCGTTGAGGACGACTTCGTCGCGATGAGCGACGCCGAGCTGCGCGGGATGACCGACGAGTTCAAGCAGCGGCTCGCCGACGGCGAGACGCTTGACGACATCCTCCCCGAGGCGTTCGCCACGGTCCGCGAGGCGGCGCGCCGCACGCTCGGCCAGCGCGCCTTCGACGTGCAGCTCATGGGTGGCGCGGCGCTGCACCTCGGCAACATCGCCGAGATGCGCACTGGTGAGGGCAAGACGCTCACCGGCGTGTTCCCCGCCTACCTGAACGCGCTTTCCGGCAAGGGCGTGCACGTCGTCACGACCAACGACTACCTGGCCAAGCGCGACTCCGAGTGGATGGGCCGGGTGCACCACTTCCTCGGCCTCGAGGTCGGGGTGATCCTGGCCGACATGACGCCGGCCGACCGGCACAAGGCCTACGCGGCCGACATCACGTACGGGACGAACAACGAGTTCGGCTTCGACTACCTGCGCGACAACATGTCGTGGTCGCTTGAGGAGTGCGTGCAGCGCGGCCACAACTTCGCGATCGTCGACGAGGTGGACTCGATCCTCGTCGACGAGGCGCGGACCCCGCTGATCATCTCCGGCCGGCCGAGCAGAACTCCCGCTGGTACACCGAGTTCGCCAAGATCGCGCCCAGGCTGCGGCGGGTGAAGGACGAGGAGCTGCAGGACGGCGACTACGAGGTCGACGAGAAGAAGCGGACCGTCGGCATCCTGGAGTCCGGTGTCGAGAAGGTCGAGGACTGGCTCGGCATCGACAACCTGTACGACCCGGTCAACACGCCGCTCGTGTCGTTCCTGAACAACTCGCTCAAGGCCAAGGAGCTGTTCAAGAAGGACAAGGACTACGTCGTGATGAACGGCGAGGTCCTGATCGTGGACGAGTTCACCGGCCGCATCCTGCACGGCCGCCGGTACAACGAGGGCATGCACCAGGCCATCGAGGCCAAGGAAGGCGTGCAGATCAAGGACGAGAACCAGACGTTCGCGACGATCACGCTGCAGAACTACTTCCGGCTCTACGACAAGCTCGCGGGCATGACCGGCACGGCGATGACCGAGGCCGCCGAGTTCATGCAGATCTACAAGCTCGGCGTCGTCCCGATCCCGACCAACAAGCCGATGATCCGCGCCGACGAGACCGACGTGATCTACCAGACCGCGCAGGCCAAGTTCGACTCGGTGGTCGAGGACATCGCCGAGCGGCATGCCGAGGGGCAGCCGGTCCTCGTCGGCACGGTGAGCGTCGAGAAGTCCGAGATCCTGTCGGTGATGCTCAAGCGGCGCGGCATACAGCACCACGTGCTGAACGCCAAGTACCACGAGCAGGAGGCGATGATCGTCGCCCAGTCCGGGCGGCTCGGCGCCGTCACGGTCGCGACGAACATGGCGGGCCGCGGCACCGACATCATGCTCGGCGGCAACCCCGAGTTCATCGCCGACCTCGAGCTGCACCAGCGCGGCCTGTCGCCGGTCGACACGCCGGAGGACTACGAGGCCGCGTGGCCGGAGGCGGTCGCCAAGGCGAAGGCGGCGGTCGCCGCCGAGCACGAGCAGGTCGTGGAGGCCGGCGGGCTCTACGTGCTCGGCACCGAGCGGCACGAGTCGCGGCGGATCGACAACCAGCTGCGCGGCCGGTCGGGACGGCAGGGCGACCCGGGCAAGTCCCGGTTCTACCTGTCGCTCGAAGACGACCTGATGCGGATGTTCAACTCCGACCGGGTCGCGGCGATCATGGACCGGCTGAACATCCCGGCCGACGTCCCCGTGGAGAACTCGGTGGTCTCCCGCGCGATCAGGTCCGCCCAGACGCCAGGTCGAGTCGCAGAACTTCGAGATCCGCAAGGACGTCCTGAAGTACGACGACGTGCTCAACCGGCAGCGCACGGTCATCTACGGCGAGCGGCGCCGGGTGCTTGAGGGCGCGGACCTGCACGAGCAGATCCGGTCCATGATCGACGAGGTGATCGCCTCCTACGTGGCCGTGGCCACCGCCGACGGGTACCCGGAGGAGTGGGACCTGGAGAAGATGTGGCGGGCGTTCAAGCAGCTCTTCCCGATCACGCTGAAGATCGACACGGTGATCGAGGAGGCGGGCGGCGACAAGTCAGGGCTGACCGCCGACCTGCTCACCGAGCATGGTGCAGGAGAACGCGCAGGAGGCCTACGACCGCCGCGAGGCCGAGCTCACGCCCGACCTGATGCGCGAGATCGAGCGGCGCGTCGTGCTCTCGGTCCTCGACCGCAAGTGGCGCGAGCACCTGTACGAGATGGACTACCTCCGCGAGGGCATCGGCCTGCGCGCGATGGCGCAGCGCGACCCGCTGGTCGAGTACCAGCGGGAGGGCTACGACATGTTCAACTCCATGATGGACGGCATCAAGGAAGAGTCGGTCGGGAACCTGTTCAACCTCCAGTTCGAGATCCAGGAGAACCCGATCGTCGAGGAGGTCGGCGCGGGGGCGCAGCTCGCGTTCGGCGGCAGCCTCCCTGGCGTCACCGCGGGCGGCGCCGCAGCAGGCGCGCGCCGCCGCAGGCGCCGCGCCGGCGGCCCAGGCCCAGGCCCGGCGCCCGCCGCGCCGGCCCGTCACGCCCGGCCCGTCCCCCCGGCACCGGAGCCGGTCGCCCCGCCCGCCGCCTTCGGCAAGAGGCCGGGCGGCGGTCAGCAGGCCGGCGGCCAGCAGGCCGCCGGGCAGTCGCGCGGCCGGCACGCGGCCGACGGGCGGGGGCACGCCACGGCGGCGGGCCGCGGTCAGGCGGCGACGCGCAGCAGCGGCGCCCGGGCGGACCGAGCCTGCCCAGGCCGACGCGGAGGTGACCGACACGGTCCCGGAGAGCACGGGCCCGCAGCCGGTGCTTCCCGGCCGGCTTCGAGCCGCGCCGCCCGCGCAACCTGCAGTACTCGGCGCCGGCCGAGGGCGGCGGCGTCGAGATGCACGGCGTGGCCGCCGACGACCCCTTCGCCAACGTGGGCCGCAACGACGTGTGCCCCTGCGGCTCCGGCCGCAAGTACAAGCGCTGCCACGGCGACCCCCGGCACGCCGGGTAGCCCCGAGCGCTGAGGCTTCGGCCTCCATGTCGGTGCGCGCCACCGCGGCGCCTGCCGCGCTGTGCTGCGGTGACCGCCCGTGCGGGCTGCCGCGGCGCTGCTCAAGGCGGACGGCGAGGGCCCGGGTGCGCGGGCCGGTCACCACGACCATGGTCATCTCGATGACGTCGGGCGCCGGGCGCGTGGTGAGCACGCGCAGCACCCTGGGCTGGTGCCCGTCCGTGAACAGCGGCATCAGCCGGTGCAGGTGCACGCTCGCCGCGCTTAGACAGCCAGGGCGTCAGCTGCCTGGCCGGGCGGACGCCCGCCAGGCACTCGACGAGGAAGACCGCGAACTGCCTGGCCAGCACGGTCACCCGGGTCGGGCGCCGGCGGCTGCGCGCGGCTTGGCCGGGGCTGCGGCGTGCTTGCCGCTGGGCCTGCGGCGGTGACTCGCCGCGGGCTCCGTGGCTGAGGGGCGGCCAGATCATCCGGTGAGCGCGATGAGCCGGATGGACGCCAGGGCTGGCTCTACGGACATCGATTCCCCCGGGTGTGGACAGGCCAGTGACAACTGCTTGCGCATTACATCTACTCGTCCCCACCGACATTCCGCTGCTGGCCGCCGCCGGCGGGTCGCTAGGCTTTCCCGCGTGGCGCATGTAGCAGCGCAAGATGATGCCAGTGCCGCAGGGCCAAGGCCGAGGAAGCCGAAGGCGGCTAAGGCCAGGCCGAGGGAGACGGCGGCGAGCAGGTCCGCGACGGAGGCGGCCGCGAAGGGCAAGGCGTACCCGTTCACGGCCGATCCCGGCCGCGCCGCGAACATGCGGGGCAACCGCCGCGCCGACACCAAGCCCGAGCTGGCGCTGCGCGCCGCGCTGCACGCCATGGGCTACCGCTACCGCAAGGACTTCCGGCTCGACCTGCCGCTGCGCCGGGTCCGCCCGGACATCGCGTTTACCAGCCGCAAGGTCGCCGTGTTCGTCGACGGCTGCTTCTGGCACGCCTGCCCGGACCACGGCAGCAAGCCGAAGAACAACGACTGGTACTGGTCACCGAAGCTGGCCAGGAACGTGGAGCGGGACCGCGCCGCCGACGCGGCCCTCGCGCAGGCCGGCTGGACGGTGGTCCGCCTCTGGGAGCACGTTGCCGCTCACGGACGCGATCGACGCGGTGGTCGCCGCCGTCGGCGGCGCCCCGACGGTAGCATTTCGGCCATGCGCGTCTACCTGCCTTCCACGATGCCTGGCCTGGCCGACATCCTCGCCAAGGGCGAGGCAGGCCCGGCGCCGCTGCGCGCCTTCGCGGTCACCCCGGCGCTGCGCGAGGCCTACGCGAGCGGTGACGACGAGGAGCTGGAGTACGTGGCGATGCTCGCGGCCGCCAAGCAGTCGCTCCGGCTGCTCGAAGCCGATCCGGACGCGCCGCGCCGCCGCGTCGTCCTCGCCGCCGACGTCCCCGACGCCCAGGTCAGCTGGCACGCCTACGACGACGAGCCCGCCGCCGTCCTGGTCGGCGCCGCGATCCCGGTCACGGCGATCGCCTCGGGTCACGTCGACGAGCTTGACGCGGTGCGCCGACGTGGCCGCGGCGGCCGACGCGATCACCGCCGCCGACGCGGGCGACGACGACGCCTGCTTCACGGTCGACTCCGCCGAGGCCCACGAGCTCGCCTGGTACGCCACCCAGGAGCTCCAGTACCTCTAGCTGGCAGTTAGGCTCGCCGGTGAAAGGAAGGTGGCGAGCATGGACGCCGTGACGCGGGTACCCCCGCCGTTCAACGAGCCAGTCAAGCAGTACCAGCCGGGCAGCGCCGATCGCGCTGCGCTCGGGCGCCAAGATCAAGGAACTAGCCGGGCAGCGGGCGGAGCTCGCCATGACCATTGGCGGCCGGGCCGTCATGGGTTCCGGGGAGCGGGTGCGCGGTGGTCCAGCCGCACAATTTCCGGCACGTGCTCGGCGATCTGGCCAACGCCACCGACGCGGACGTCACGGCGGCGATCGCCGCCGCGGGCGCGGCGGCGCAAGGCATGGCGGGCGCTGCCCTTCGACGAGCGCGCCGCCGTCTTCCTCCGCGCGGCCGACCTCCTCGCCGGGCCGTGGCGGGCGACGCTCAACGCCGCGACGATCCTCGGCCAGTCGAAGTCGGTCTTCCAGGCCGAGATCGACGCCGCCTGCGAGATGATCGACTTCTGGCGGTACAACGTCGCCTTCGCCCGGCAGCTGCTCGCCGAGCAGCCGGCGTCCGCGCCGGGCACGTGGAACCGGATGGAGTACCGCCCGCTCGAGGGGTTCGTGCTGGCGATCACGCCGTTCAACTTCACCGTCGATCGCGGGGAACCTGCCGACCGCGCCGGCCCTGCTCGGCAACGTGGTGGTGTGGAAGCCGTCGCCGACGCAGCAGCTCGCCGCCCACTACACGATGGCCCTGCTCGAGGCGGCCGGGCTGCCGCCCGGCGTGATCAACATGGTGACCGGGGACGGCCAGGCGGTCTCCCGGGTGGCGCTGTCCCATCCCGACCTGGCCGGCATCCACTTCACCGGCTCGACCGGCACCTTCCAGCACCTGTGGCGCACGGTCGGCGAGCACATCGCGAACTACCGCGACTACCCGCGCCTGGTCGGCGAGACCGGCGGCAAGGACTTCGTGATCGTCCACCCCTCGGCCGATCCCGCCTCGATCGCGACCACGCTCGTCCGCGGCGCCTTCGAGTACCAGGGGCAGAAGTGCTCCGCCGCCTCCCGCGCCTACCTGCCCGCCTCGCTGTGGGCGGTCGTCAAGGACGAGCTCGTCGCCGCCACGCAGTCGATCACCTACGGCGACGTGTCCGAGGACCTGTCACTGTTCGGCGGCGCGGTGATCGATGCCCGCGCGGTGGACAAGCACCGCGGCGCGTTCGACCGGGCCCGCTCTCGCCCGTCGGTCACCTTCCTCGCCGGCGGCGAGATCGACCGACGAGACGGGCTACTTCGTCAGGCCGACGATCCTGGAGTGCACGGACCCGGCCGACGAGGTGTTCACCACCGAGTACTTCGGCCCGATCCTCGCGGTGCACGTCTACCAGGACGCGCACTACTCGACCATGCTCGCCCAGGCGGCCGACGCCGCGCCGTACGCGCTGACCGGCTCGATCCTCGCCACCGATCGCGCCGCGATCGCCGAGGCGGCCGAGGCGCTGCGGTACAGCGCGGGCAACTTCTACGTCAACGACAAGCCGACCGGCGCGGTGGTCGGCCAGCAGCCGTTCGGCGGCGCCCGGGCCAGCGGCACCGACGACAAGGCCGGCTCGGTGTTCAACCTCATCCGCTGGGTGTCCGCCCGGTCGATCAAGGAGACGTTCGTCCCGCCCACCGACTACCGTTATCCGCACATGGGCTGACGAACTCCTTTCGTCCTGCTCTGCCAGGAAGTCATGCGGTTGGCGGTAGGGCAGGATGAAGGGACGCGTTCTCGCGGGTAGCGGAGGGGTTGCACATTCACCGGCTGGTTCTGTGGAACATCGACCTGACGCTGCTCGATGTCGTGAAGGTCACCAGGGCGGCGTACGCGGAGGCGTTCGCCGCCGTGACCGGCCGCCCGCTCGTCCAGCTGCCGCAGCTGGTCGGCATGACCGAGCCGGAGATCTTCTTCGACGCGCTCGGCCGTAACGGCGTCAGCCTGCGCGCGGACGGGGAGTCCGAGCGGCTGCTCGCGCCGTTCGGCGCCGAGTTCGCGACGCGCCTGGCGGCCCGCAAGGACCTGCTGACCACGGAGGGCTCCCTGCTGCCGGGGGCGGCCGCGGCGCTGCAGGCCGTGGGGAGGCTCGACGGCGTGGTCCAGTCGGTGCTGACCGGGTCGAGCCGCCCGAACGCCGCGCTCAAGCTCCGTGCCTTCGGCCTGGACCGCTACCTGGACCTGGCCGTCGCCGGGTTCGCCGGGTCCGAGCCGTACCCGAAGGGCGCGCTGCTGCGCGCCACCCGGCTGCGCGCCGAGGAGAAGTACAAGGTGAGCTTCGCGGAGAAGGCGACCTTCTACGTCGCGGACTCGCCCCGCGACGTCGAGGCCGCGGCGATCGGCGGCGCGACGTCGGTGGCGGTGGCCAGCGGCCGGGCGTCCACCGCCGAGCTCCGCGACGCGGGGGCAGACCTGGTCCTCCCCGACCTGACCAACCCCGCGCCCCTCATCGCCTTCATCACCGCCCACCCCTAATCCGGGCGTTTCGGCCGAACCACCCCGGAACCCACGATGTGGGATCTTTCGGGCCATCAGCGGGGTCAGGAAGTGTTCCACCGGTTGACGGTGCTGGCGCCATGTGCGGAAGATTCTCCATGGGTCCCCCCAAGGAAACCCGCTGGCCCCGACGGGCCTCACACTCAGGAAGTGCTCGCTTCGCATCTTCCTGGGCCTAGTCTGTAGATAGGAGGGCATCAGGCGCCTGCGATGCGCGCCCGTTCTTACGATGCGATATTGATCCGGATTTCACGCTAGCGGCACAGCCACGGACCCGTGGCTCCTCAGCGTGCCCGAAGGCGGTTTTTGCCGCCGGGCACATCGGGGGTCCGGGGGTCGTCCCCCGGGCGGTGCAGCGCATGCCCGTGGGCAGGACGGCACAACGAAGTGCCGGATCGGCGATCACGAAGGAGTGGACAGGCAATGCCGGAACGCGCGGCCGAGACCAATCAGAATCAGGTCCCGGACGACACCAGGGAGGAACTGATCGCCAAGACGGCGGGCGAGTGGCCCGCCGCCAACGGGGGCGTAGCGCCGCCGGGGGACCTGAGCCGGGCGGTCGGTGACCTGCCTGGCTTCCTTACCGCGTACTACCGGCTCGTCGCCGTTGAGGACCTGATCGCCGCGGGCCCGGCCCGGCTGGCCGCCACCGCGGCCCAGCACGCCGCGCTCGGTGCGGGCCGCCCGCAGGGCCGCGCCGCCGTCAGCGTCACGCCCGGCGCCGAGACCGCGCTGACCGGCGCGGAGACCGTGGTCGACATCGTCACCGACGACATGCCGTACCTGGTCGACTCGGTCACGATGGAGCTGAACCGGCATGGCGCCGACATCCTCCTCATCGTGCACCCGGTGCTCACCGTCCACCGGGACGTGGCGGGCGGGGCGCACGGGACAGAAAGCACGGCCGACAACCACCAGGCCGACGCGGACGCGGTCCGCGAGTCGTGGATCCACGTCGAGCTGGGCCACGTCGACGACACCGAGCGCCTCGCCGCCGACCTGCGCCGTGTCCTGGATGACCTGCGGGTCGCGATGGAGGACCAGCGCCGCATGCGGTCCGCCGCGCGCGACCTCGTCGCGCTGCTCGCCGACGGCGGCCCGGAGGAGGCCGAGGCCAGCGAGCTGCTCGCCTGGCTGTCGGCGGGCCACTTCACCTTCCTCGGCTACCGCGCCTACGACCTGGTGGGCGACGAGAAGCCGGAGCTGAGGCCCGTGCCGGGCACCGGCCTCGGCATCCTGCGGCACGACGGCCTTGACTCGTTCGCCGTCACCCCGCCGGGCGGCGGCACGGGCAAGGAGCGGGCGCGGCTCCTCGTGCTCGCCAAGTCGTCCACGCTGTCGACCGTGTACCGGCCCAGCTACCTGGACTACGTCGCCGTCCGGCGGTTCAGCCAGGAGACGGGCGAGGTCATCGGCGAGTACCGGTTCCTCGGGCTGTACACGCAGGCCGCCTACACCGAGTCGGTCACCCGCATCCCGGTGCTGCGCCACAAGGTCGACCGGGTGCTCGAGGCCGCCGGGGTGTCCGCGGACGGCTACGACGGCAAGGCCCTCATCGAGATCCTCGAGGGCTACCCGCGCGAGGAGCTCTTCGAGATCAGCGCGGAGCGGCTCGCCCCGATCGCCATGGCCGTGCTCGGCCTCGCCGAGCGCAAGCAGGTGCGCCTCTTCGTGCGCCCCGATGCCTACGGGCGCTACGTCTCCTGCCTGGTCTACCTGCCCCGGGACCGGTACACCACGCAGGTCAGGCTGCGCGCGCAGGAGATCCTGCGCAGCGCGTTCGGCGGGATCTCGGTCGACTACAGCGCGATGGTGGGCAACTCGGCCCTGGCCCGGCTGCACGTCGTGGTGCACGCCGCGCCCGGCTGCCCCCTCGCCAAGGTGGACCAGAGCGGCGCTCCAGTCGAGGATCGCCGCCGCGGTCCGCTCCTGGGACGATGACCTCGCCGCCGAGGCGCAGCGCCAGCTCGGTCCCGACCGCGCCGCCGTCGTGCTGCGGACCTGCGCCAACAGCATCCCGGAGACTTACAAGGCCGACACCACGCCCGCCGACGCCGTGGCCGACCTGGCGGCGGTGCAGCGGCTGCGCGAGGAGTCCGCGCCGTTCGCGCTCCGCTTTTCGATGGTGCCGAACGAGTGCTGGCGGCTCCGGGTGTTCCGGCTTTCCTCGCTCACGCTGTCCGACGTGCTGCCCCAGTTGCAGCACATGGGGCTCGAGGTGCTCGATGAGCACCCGTACGAGTTCGGCGGCGCCGAGCCGTTCTGGATCTACGACTTCGGCATCCGCGGGAGCCACCCCGCCGTGACCCCCGGGGAAGCCGAGACGAGGCGCGCCGGGTTCGAGGCCGCGCTGACCGCGCTGTGGCGGGGCCAGACCGAGGACGACGACTTCAACGGCCTGGTGCTCAACGCCGACCTCACCTGGCGGCAGGTCGTCGTGCTGCGCGCCTACGCGCGGTACCTGCGGCAGGCGGGGATCCAGTTCAGCCAGAGCTACCTGCAGCGGGTGCTGCGGGCCAACCCGACGATCACCCGGCTGCTCGTCCGGCTGTTCGAGTCCCGGTTCGACCCGACGCTCCAGGCCGGCGCGGAGGAGCGCTGCACGGCGATCACCGAGGAACTGCGCGGCGCCCTGGACGAGGTGGTCAGCCTCGACCACGACCGCATCCTCCGCTCCTACCTGGCCCTGATCGAGGCCACCCTGCGGACGAACTACTTCCAGCACAAGGACGACACCAAAGGCGCCGTTCCTTACCTGGTGTTCAAGCTCGCCTCCGAACGGGTGCCCGTGGTTCCCGCGCCGCGGCCGAAGTACGAGATCTGGGTCTACTCGCCCCGGCTCGAGGCGGTGCACCTGCGGTTCGGCGCGGTCGCGCGCGGCGGCCTGCGCTGGTCGGAACGGCCGGAAGACTTCCGCACCGAGGTGCTGGGCCTGGTCAAGGCGCAGGAGGTGAAGAACTCGGTCATCGTCCCGTCCGGCGCGAAGGGCGGGTTCGTCTGCAAGCACCTGCCCGACCCGGCCGACCGGGACGCCTACCAGGCCGAGGTGCTCGCCTGCTACCGGACCTTCATCAGCGCCATGCTCGACGTTACCGACAACATCGTCGGGGACGCCGTGGTGCCGCCGTCCGGTGTGGTCCGGCTCGACGGGGACGACCCCTACCTGGTCGTTGCCGCTGACAAGGGCACGGCGACGTTCTCGGACGTGGCCAACGAGATCGCCATCCGGTACGGCTACTGGCTCGGCGACGCGTTCGCCTCCGGCGGCTCCGAGGGATACGACCATAAGAAGATGGGCATCACCGCCCGTGGCGCCTGGGAATCGGTCCGCTGGCACTTCGCGGCGCTGCGGCTGAACCCGGACACCGACGACTTCACGGTCGCGGGCATCGGCGACATGTCCGGTGACGTCTTCGGCAACGGCATGCTGCTTTCGCGGCACCTGAAGCTGGTCGCCGCCTTCGATCACCGCCACATTTTCCTCGACCCGAACCCGGATCCGGCGGTCAGCTTCGCCGAGCGGCAGCGGCTGTTCGACCTGCCCCGCTCGTCGTGGGCCGACTACGACACCGCGCTGATCTCCTTCGGCGGCGGCGTCTTCCCCCGTTCGGCGAAGTCGGTGCCGATCTCGGCGCAAGCCCGCGCAGCGCTCGGCCTCGACGCCGCGGTCCTCGCGCTGTCGCCGGACGAGCTGATCTCCGCGATCCTGCGCGCGCCGGTCGACCTGCTGTGGAACGGCGGCATCGGCACCTACGTCAAGGCGTCGCGCGAGACGCACGCCGACGCGGGGGACCGGTCGAGCGACGCGGTGCGTATCAACGCGACCGAGTTGCGGGCGCGGGTGGTCGGCGAGGGCGGCAACCTCGGGCTCACCCAGGCCGCGCGGATCGAGTACGCCCTGGCCGGCGGCCTGGTGAACACCGACTTCATCGACAACTCGGCCGGCGTGGACACCTCCGACCACGAGGTCAACATCAAGATCCTGCTCGCCGGGGCGATCGCGGCCGGCGAGCTGCGGCCGCAGGATCGCGGCACGCTGCTGCACGCGCTGACCGACGAGGTGGCCGCGCACGTGCTGCGGCACAACGACGGGCAGAACATGGCGCTCGCCGTCTCTCGCCACCAGGCGCCGCGCCTGCTCCACGTGCACGGCCGGTACCTGCGCCAGCTGCTGCGGGAGAACCGGGTGTCGCTCGAGACCGACGGGCTGCCCGACGAGAAGGAGATCGCGGCGCGCCGCTCGGCGGGCACCGGCCTGACCACGCCGGAGCTCGCGGTGCTGCTCGCCCAGACCAAGATCGCGGCGGGCCAGCAGGTGCTGGCCTCCGACCTGCCGGACGACCCGTCCCTGCGGTCCACGCTGGCGGAGTACTTCCCGGTCCCGCTGCGCGAGCGGTTCGCCGACCAGCTCGGCGCGCACCGGCTGCGCCGGGAGATCATCACCACCTCGGTCATCAACGAGATGGTGGACACCGGCGGGTCGACGTTCCTGTTCCGGCTCGGCGAGGAGACCGGGCTGCCGGTGGTGGACATCACCAGGGCCTGGCTGGTCGCCCGGGAGGTCTTCGGCATGGGCGCCTTCTGGCAGCAGGTCGAGGCCCTCGAGGGCAGCGTGGACGTGGACGCGCGGATCGCGGTCGTCCTGGAGGCGCGCAAGCTCATGGAGCGGGCGACCCGCTGGCTGCTCATGAACCGGCGGTCACCGTTCGGCATCGCCGAGACGGTGAGCTTCCTCGCCGCGGGCGTCGGCACGGTCCGCTCCGCGATTCCGAAGCTGCTCTCCGGCCGCGACATGGCCGGCTTCCAGGAGCGGCGCGCCTCCTTCACCAGCCAGGGGGTGCCCGCCGGGCTGGCGGACGAGGTCGCGGCGATGGTGCCGTCCTACTCCGCGTTCGACATCGTGACCAGCGCGGCGGCGACCAGGCACGGCGTCGAGGAGACGGCGGCGGTGTACTTCCTGCTCGCCGACCGGCTGCAGCTGGGCAGGTTGCGCGACCTCATCGTCGCGCTGCCGCGCGACGACCGCTGGTCGTCGGTGGCGCGGTCGGCGCTCCGTGACGACCTGTACGCCGCGCACGCCGCGCTGACCAGGGACGTGCTCACCATCGGGGCCAGCGACGCCGGGCTGACCGGCGCGTGGGCGGTGGCCGGGCCGTCCGGCAGCGCCGCGGACCGGATCGCCACCTGGGAGGCGCAGAACGTCTCCGCGGTCTCCCGGGCGGCGGCGACCCTCGCCGAGATCTGGGAGAGCAACCGGTTCAGCTTCACCACCTTGTCGGTGGCCGTCCGGGTGATCAGGACGCTGGTCGCCCCCGTCTCGTAAGGCGGAGCGGGGGCGCACCAGCGCCCCCGCTCCCCTCCGTTGTGGCTTTCAGCAAGCCGCGCGCCTGACCATGAAGCACAAAGCCGCCGGGCGGGGAACGGAAAGCCCGCTGCCGAACGACGCCGGACCCGCCGGGCTGAACGTGGGCTTCGGCATCGCCCCGCCGGGGATCAGCTTCAGGTTCGGCGTGACGGCCTGGGGGAGCGAGACCTTGCGGAACCCGGCGGGGACCGGCACGGTGAGCTTGGCCTGGTTCTGCGTGGTCGGCGGCAGCCAGGTGAAGTCCGCCGTCTGCTCGATGGTCCGCGCGTAGGACGAGCGGACGATCACGCGCACCGGCAGGTACGTGCTCGGACTGACCCAGATGGTCTCGGAGATCAGGCTGCCGGCGCGGCTCTTCAGCTCGATGGCGTCGGTCCCGTCGACGGTCTGCCGCCCGGCCACCGACAGGGACCCGCAGGAGACCGCGGTGTGCAGCGCATTGGCCACGGTCGTGGGCAGCGAGCTGGTGGAGGTGCTCGTCCCTGGCAGTCCCAGCCGGAACAGCACGGGGAAGCCGCCGAGCCCGGGCCCGCAGTCGCGGGTGGCCGAAGAGCCGCCGAATGCGGGCGCCGCCGGCTGGCCCACTCCCGCCTGCCGCGCCCAGGTCTTGGTGGGGTAGCTGACCAGGGTGTAGCCGGACGCGGTGCTGTAGCCCTCGTCGTAGAGGGGGTGCCCGGGCGAGGAGTACGTGACCGAGCGCCACTCGTTGCCGTTGGACCACTCCTCGGCGCTGGTGGCCCCGCCGAGCCCCGCCGGTGGTCGTGATCGTCATCTGCGCGATCGTGCCGGGATCGGCCGCGCTCAGCGCGTTGCTGACGTTCTTCACCACGTACGCGGCGTCGGCGGCGGACACCCGGGGGCCGCTGACGCTCGGCAGCACCACCGCCGCGGCCGCGGCGCCGGCGGCGAGCGCCGCCACCCCGCCTGCCACCGAGCGCAGCGCCAGCCGCCGCCTGCGCCGCCGCGCGACCCGGTAGGTCAGCCCGGCGGGCGCCCGGAGGTCCGCGGTGTACCGCTCCATGCCCTCGCGGAGCAGCTCTTCGACGTCGGTATTCATGATCGCTCTTCCTCCCGGCCGCTCATCGCCGCCGTGTCGTTCCACTCATCGGCAAGCTCGCGCATCCGGGCCAGCCCCCGCGAGACGGCGGACCGGACCGTTCCCTCGGCGCAGCCGAGGACCGCCGCCGCCTCGGCGTCGGTCAGCTGCTCCCAGAACCGCAGCACGAGCGCGGCGCGCTGCCTGGCCGGCAGCCGCAGCAGCAGCCGGACCAGGGCGTCGCGCAGGTCCACGTCGCCGGCCGGGTCCCGCGCCAGCCGCAGGTCGGTCCGCAGCAGGCGCTCCTTCTGCCGCCAGCGGCCGGCGCGCCGGTGGTCGTCGATCGCCAGGTTGCACAGCGTCCGCCGCAGGTAGCCCTCTGGGTCACCGTCGAACCGGCGCCACCGCCGCAGCAGCCGCTCGACCGCCGTCTGCAACAGGTCCTCGCCGGCATCCCGGCCGCCGGCCAGCAGCGCGGCCGTGCGCAGCAGGTGGTCGGCGCGCTCGGCCAGGAATCGCTCAAGCTCCGCTGTGCTCCGGTCGGCCGCCATCCGGGTCTCCTCCCAGTTCGCAAACCAAGTACGAAGAACCCGGCGCCACCGTTCCAACGACCGCCCAAGAAAATCGCGCCCACCCGCTTCCCGGTGACCACAGGTTGCCTACCCGGCAACCGCTCGCAGCGCCGGGGGTTACGGGATCCAGGTCACGAGCCGGGGTGGTCTTGAGCCTCAAATGCTCCTGGCCTGCGGATTAACAGGTAAATTTTTCCCAGCAGGTAAGAAAAACGTGTCCCAGGCGCGCTTTTCTTACCTGCTGCGAAAAGTCTTCCCGTTGTTGAAAATCTTCGCGTTGGCCGCCGCCTCGCGGACCCCTCAGGCACCACATTCACGTCGCGATGAAGGGGCCGTGGCCGCACGCTGCGTCAGGACGCCGAGGCGCTTGTCAGGCCGCCGCCCATGGCGACGACCTGGATCTTGGCGTTGCCCGGGGCCGGGTCTACCGCCGCGAACGACAACGTCTGCTGTGACTGGAGTTGAACTAGGGGAGCGGCCTGCCCCTTGGGGAGCAGCGCCTGGACGTTGACAGGGACCTGAATCGGCGGTCCAGAGCGGATCGGGTTGCCCTTGTTGATCACGTCGGGAACGGCGACCGTCGTGTCGAGCGACATCGCGTAGAACACGAGCGCCCCGCCGGCGGCGGTCCGCAGCGCGAACTGCGGAAGGCTCGACCCATCGAGTTGCCACTGGTAGACGTCGCCATGCGGGGCCGTCAGGCCCCCCGCGTGGCTGACCGCGCCCTCGTACATGCCGGTGGTGAGCGGCCCGTCGGCTACCGCCTGCGCGGCCGCGCTTGCCTGGCCGTCATCCACCACGGCGGCCTGGAGCGCGCCGGTGTCATCGGGCTGGGCGAGCAGGGACGCGTCCGACAGCGGGACGGTCGGGATGTAGCCGGCCGGGTCCGCTGCCAGCCTGGGCGGCGCTACTCCCGACGGGAGCTGCGAGGTGCTGCCGAGTAGCCACGGCGCATGGGCGCTGGCCTGCTGGAACAGCATGAGCGTGCCGCCATCCAACGGCATCGGCGCCCCGCCCACCGTGGTGCTCGTGTTGTCCGTTGGTTTCGTGCCGCTGAGCTTCCTGGCGACGGAAACGACGAAGAAGCGCGGGTATCCGGCCGCCTCCGGCAGGTAGAAGGCGGGCGCGCCGTACGTGTAGACGCCAAGGCCGGGCGTGACGCTCAGGGAGCTGGAGTACGCGCCATTCGACGTCTCGTCGACGACAACGGCGTGGCTCGCGAGCGTGGCGCTCAGCAGCGCCCGTTCAGCGCCGGTGACCAGGGCGAGCTCCGGCGCTGCGAGCCGCGGCGAGACCGCCTTGGCGGCGGTCGCGACGTAGCGCTCCCATACCCGGCGGGCCTGAGCCGCGGTGATGGCGGGCGAGGCGGACCCGGTCGCGCTGGCGCTTCCTCTCGCGTCGGAACTCGCGGGCGCGGACGTGCAGGATGCGACCGGCAGCACGGCGGCGAGCGCCGCCGGCAAGCGCGAATGCCGGGGCGGACCTCAGCGGGCGCCACCACGGGCGCGCCCAGGGCTTCCGATATGCCACAAAAGCGGAGAATACCCAAGTTAACCGCCGCCCGGCGCCTCCTGGATACGCTGGCGGGCCCGTGTTCGCGTAGGCTTTCCGGCATGGCAGCTACCGATCCCGCCGATGAGATATCGGAACTGTCGTCCAAGCTCGACACGATCGAGGCCGTAGTCGACCCTGAGGCGATGCGCACCGAGGTCCTTGACCTGCGTGAGCAGGCCGCCGACCCGTCGCTCTGGGAGGATCAGACGCGGGCACAGCAAGTCACCCGGCGGCTGTCCTACCTTGAGGGCGAGCTGAACCGGATGGAGAGCCTCCGGCAGCGGCTCGCCGACATCAGCGTACTGTTCGAGCTTGCCAACGACGAGCACGACCAGGACACCCGCGACGAGGCCATCGCCGAGCTGGCCGGGGTGCGTAAGGAAGTCGACCTCCTCGAGATCCGCACCCTGCTGAACGGCGAGTACGACGTCCGCGAGGCGCTGATCACGATCAACTCGCAGGCGGGCGGCGCCGACGCGGAGGACTTCGCGGGCAACCTGCAGCGGATGTACCTGCGCTGGGCGGAGCGGCACAAGTACCCGGCCGAGGTCTACGACGTCTCCTACGGCGAGGCGGGCATCAAGTCCACCACGTTCGCGGTGAAGGCCCCCTACGCCTACGGCACGCTCCGCGGCGAGCAGGGCACCCACCGCATGGTCCGCATCTCCAAGTACGACAACCAGGGCCGCCGCCAGACCAGCTTCGCCGGCGTCGACGTGGTCCCCGTCGTCGAGCAGACCGACCACGTGGACATCCCCGACGACGAGATCCGCGTGGACGTGTTCCGCTCCTCGGGCCCGGGCGGCCAGGGCGTCAACACGACCGACTCGGCGGTGCGGATCACCCACCTGCCGACCGGCATCGTGGTCTCCTGCCAGAACGAGCGGTCCCAGATCCAGAACAAGGCCTCCGCGATGGCCGTCCTCCAGGCCAAGCTGCTCGAGCGCCGCCGCGAGGAGGAAGCGCAGGAGCTCAACGCCCTGCGGGGCGACGGCCGCACCGCCTGGGGATCGCAGATCCGCAACTACGTCCTTTACCCGTACCAGATGGTGAAGGACCAGCGGACGGGCTACGAGACGGCGCAGGCGGAGGCCGTGCTCGACGGCGAGATCGACGACTTCATCGACGCGGAGATCCGCTGGCTGCGCCGCTCCGAGAAGGAAGAGCAGTAGGAATCGTCGCACTGCCGGCCCGACGAAAACTCCACGCCATATGTGAAGAGCGGCATGCGCAGAGTAAGCGGAAGTCGTTCTGGATAACCCTGTTTTTCTTCTTGTGATCTGCGTGCAGCCGCCGTTAAGCAAGTACGTGGGTCGCGATGAGGAGGCCCAGAAGTAGCAGCAGCGCGGCCGCAATGAGCAGTTGCGGCGTGAGCGTCGGGCCGTGGTGGTGGACCTCGGCGCGAGCCGCGCGGCAGACCGGGCAGCGGCCCTCGACCACCGGGCCGGCACAGTGAGCGCAGATCAGATGCTCGCAGCTCATCTCAAACCCCTTCCGGTCGGGCGCCCCGGCGCACTTAACGTGATCTGGAGCCTTAGCTGCCAGTTTCCCCCTAGACTGTTCCCTGGCTAACCCAGGTTACCCGCAAGTTGCCGGGCTAAGCCGCAATTACCCGTGTGCTGGCCGGGCCCTGTGTGGGCGCGGTTCCCGGCCAGGTAAGCCAGCCCTTCATAGGGGAGGCGTCGAGAGATCCTGTGATGGTCCTGTGATCGAGTTTCAAAACGTCACCAAGATCTACCCGAACCAGAATCGGGCCGCTCTGGAGAACGTCGACATGACGATCAACAAGGGAGAGTTCGTCTTCCTCGTTGGCCCGTCTGGGTCGGGCAAGTCCTCCTTCCTGCGGCTGATTCTGCGTGAGGAGCGGCCGAACGACGGCCGCATCCTCGTCGCTGGCAATGACCTGGCGAGGCTCACGAACTGGAAGGTCCCGGCGCTCCGCCGGAAGATCGGCTGTGTGTTCCAGGACTTCCGGCTGCTGCCGAACAAGACCGTGGAGCAGAACGTCGCGTTCGCGCTTGAGGTTATCGGCAAGCCGCGGCGGTTCATCAGCCGGGTGGTGCCCGAGGTGCTCGACCTCGTGGGCCTGGAGGGCAAGCACGACCGCATGCCGGACGCGCTGTCCGGCGGCGAGCAGCAGCGGGTCGCGATGGCCCGGGCGTTCGTCAACCGGCCGATGATCCTGCTCGCCGACGAGCCGACCGGGAACATCGACCCCGCGACCTCGATCGGCATCATGAAGGTTCTCGACCGGATCAACCGGACCGGGACGACGGTCGTCATGGCGACGCACGACGCCGCGATCGTCGACTCGATGCGCAAGCGCGTGATCGAGCTTGAATACGGCAAGGTGGTCCGCGACCAGAACCGCGGCGTCTACGGCCAGAACTATTAACCGCGCTGCTAGCGGCCGGGTCATTACGGCCTGCTTACCGGGTGCCTCGATAGACGGCACATGACACACCAAGGATGAGATAAGGCCAGTATGCGTTCAAACTTCGTGTTCCAGGAGATCTGGGTCGGGCTGCGCCGGAACCTCACCATGACCGTCGCGCTCATCGTGGTCGTGGCGATCAGCCTGTCACTGCTTGGCACGGGGCTCCTCTTCGTCAAGCAGGTCGACGCCACGCAGACGTACTGGCAGGGCAAGGTGCAGATCTCGGTCTACCTCTGCTACGCGGACAGCGCCAACCCGGACTGCCACGGTCCGGTGACCCAGGCGCAAACCACGGCGCTTGAGCAGCGGCTCCAGTCCATGTCCCAGGTCCAGAACGTCACCTACGTGTCCCAGGCGCAGGCCTGGACCCTGTACAAGCAGGCGTTCTCCAACGACCAGTCCTACGTCTCGACGCTCAAGGAGACGGACATGCCGCCGTCGCTTGAGGTCAAGCTGAACAACCCCTCGGCCGACTACAACATCGTCGCCAGCGCGGTCACCGGCGCGCAGGGCGTGGACTCGGTCATCGACGAGATGAACATCCTGAACAAGTTCTACCGGCTGCTCGAGGGCCTGCGGAACGCGGTCGTCATCGTGGCCCTGATCCTGGTGGTCGCCGCCATCTTGCTGGTGGCTAATACCATCCGGCTGTCCGCGTTCAACCGGCGCCGGGAGACGGGCATCATGCGGCTGGTCGGCGCGTCGAACTTCTACATCCAGCTGCCGTTCCTGCTTGAGGGCGTGATCGCCGGCTTGCTCGGCTGGGTGCTCGCGGCGATCCTGCTTGTCGGGGTGAAGTCGCTGCTGCTCAACAACCTGCAGCAGTACTTCAACTACAACGTCGGCCTGTCGGCGGCCGACCTGATCGAAGTCGTCGTGCTCACGATGGTCGTCGCGGTAGCTGCTCTGTGGCGTAACGTCGTTCCTGACGCTCCGCCGTTACCTGCGGGTTTAGCGGCCGTCGGCTGGGGAGGTGCCCAGCCGATAGCTGGGCGCAGGAAATGCCGACAGGAGAAACGTGGCACGCGAGCAGGGAAATAAGGTAATCGCCTCGAACCGGCGGGCCCGACACGACTACGTGATCGAGGACACGTTCGAGGCGGGTATCGCGCTCACCGGTACCGAGGTGAAATCCCTGCGCGCCGGCCGTGCTTCGCTTGCCGATGGGTTCGCTCTGGTCTCTGACGGGGAAGTCTGGCTGCATAACGTTCACATCCCGGAGTACACCCAGGGAACGTGGACGAACCATATGCCCAGAAGGACCAGGAAGCTGCTGCTGCACCGGGGGGAGATCGAGCGGCTGGTCCGTAAGGGGATCGGAACAGGGCCTAACGCTGATCCCGCTGTCGCTTTATTTCAAAGACGGCAAAGTCAAGGTGGAGCTCGCACTTGCCCGCGGTAAACGGACATACGATAAGAGACAGGACCTGGCCAAGCGGGACGCGGCCAGAGAAGTTGAGCGTGCCATGCGGCGACGACGGTGACTCCGGAGGCGGACGGTGACTGCGCGCTCTCGTGAGCGGGGAAGCCACGCCGGCCGACCCCGCGGTAACGGCTTGCCGTTCACAGTTCCTGGGCTGTCCGGCTTCGGGACATCCGGCTCGTTTCTGAACGGCTGGCGCTCCGCGTCGGCTTCCGCCCCGGCGTCGGCCGAGCCGTCGGGCGCGCCGGACGCGCCCGTGATACCCGGCGGCCCGGCGGTTCCCGGCCCGGTTGGTCCCGGCGCCGCGAGCCCGTGGCCCGCTGCGGGCGGCCCTGGCTCCAACAACGTCCTGCCGCACCCGGCCGGCGCCGCCGCTTCCCGGCGATGCCCCGGGCTCGTCCGGGCCGCGCCCCGGCGGCCGCGCCGCGTTCCGGCGGGGCGCCGCGCGGGCGCGGCAGCCGGCACCGCAAGCCCGCGGAGCGGCGGTCGCTGCTGTCGAAGCGGCAGCGACTGGCGGCCGCGCTCGTGGTCGTCGCCGGCGTGCTCGGCCTGGGTTTCGCGGACGGCTTCGGCGGCGAAGGGTCACCGACCCCGACGGTCGCGAGTTTCCTGCTCGACTGGCAGTCGAACCACTACGCGGCGGCGGCCGCCCTCACCGACGGGGACGTCACGCAGGTGAGCGCGCAGCTCGCGGCCGCTTACACCGACCTGAACGCGACCAGCACGATCTTCTCCCTGACGGGCGTCACGCAGCACGGCAGCACGGCGGTGGCCACCTACCAGGCCACGGTGGACCTGGCCCAGGCCGGGCAGCAGTGGACGTACACCAGCAAGTTCGGGCTGACCTCGAAGAACGGCAAGTGGATCGTCGACTGGGCGCCCAGCGTCATCAACCCGCACCTCGGCCCAGGCGACCGGCTCGCGGTGCTGACGTCGTACGCGCCGCGGGCCGGCGTGCAGGACATGGACGGCCAGCCGCTGATCGCCAAGTCGCCGGACTACCGGGTCGGCGTCTACCCGGGCAAGCTGAAGGACCCGGTCGCGACGGCGGCGATGTTCGGCCAGGCCACCGGGCTGGATCAGCAGCAGGTGCTCGGCCAGATCGAGTCCGCGCCGCCCAGCGACTTCCTCTCGCTGCTCACGCTTGACCCGGCGCAGTACCAGTCGCTGTGGCCCAAGCTCGCGAAGGTTCCTGGCCTGACTGCCCAGCAGCAGCAGGAGCGGCTGTTCGACTCCTCCGCCCAGGAAGTGGTCGGCCAGGTCGGCACCGAGAACTCGGGCGCGCTGCGCGAGGAAGGCGCCGCGTACCAGCCGGGCATGACCGTGGGCGTGAGCGGCTACGAGCAGACCTTCCAGAACGAGCTGCTCGGCACGCCGACGACCTCGGTCGTCGTGGTGAACGCGGCCGGGCACAGCGTGTCGACGCTCTGGAGTTCGCCGGGCGGCCGCGCGGGCACGCCCGTGCAGACCACGCTGAACAGCCAGGACCAGGACGCCGCCGTGAACGCCCTCGCGGGAGCGGGCAGCTCGGCGGAGATCGTCGCGATCGACTGGAGCAGCGGGCAAGTCCGCGTTCTCGCGTCGCATGAGGCGGGCAACGAGTCGCTGCCGGCCGGCGGCGCGCTCGACGCCAAGGTCGAGCCCGGCATGGCCTTCAGCATCGTGTCGGCCGCGGCCCTGCTGTCCACCGGCGTCGAGCACGAACCACCCGCTGCCGTGCGAGCCGGTGGCCGACGTCGGCGGCGTGACGTTTACCTACACGCCCGCCACGACGAGCAGCGCGACGTTTGCCTCGGACTTCGCCGACGGCTGCGGCACCGCGTTCGCGAACATGTCCACGACCCTGACCCCGCAGCAGCTCGCGAGCGCGGAACGGGCGTTCGGCATCGGTGCCTCCTGGAAGCTGAAGCTGCAGACCTTCTCCGGCTCGGCCCCGACGGTCTCGGGCGAGGCGGACGTGGCCGCGCAGGCGACCGGCACCGGCGGCGTGCTGATGAGCCCGCTCGGCATGGCGACCGTCGCGGCCGAGGTCGCTTCCGGCACCGGGCGCTCTCCCGTGCTCCTCGCGAGTGACCCGCAGGCCGTCTGGCAGGCGCCGGTGTCGGGCACGTCACTGGCGGAACTGCGGCAGCTGATGCGCCTGGCCGTCACGTCGGGCTCCGCGCAGGCGGCGAACGTCCCCGGCACCCCGGTGTACGGGCAGGCCGGCGTGGTCCAGTCGGGCAAGCACTCCTACCTGAGCTGGTTCGTCGGGTACCGGGGCAACCTGGCCGTCTCCGTGCTCGAAACGGGCAGCAGCGCCTCGCAGGCCGCCGCGGCCGTGGCCGGAGCCTTCCTCAAGTCCGTCGGCTGAGGCGTTTGCACACCCGATTGGCGCGCACCCGCCGGGATGTGGCACACTAGCTCCCGTGACGACCGGCCTGATTATTATCGGCAGGCGGTCGGTAGCGAGCCTTGCTCATCGGCCTACGGCCGATTTCGCAAAGGCTCGTAGTACTTGCCCGGGGGGACGACCCCCCGGACCCCCCGGTGCCGGGCTTCGCCCGGCGGTGGGGAAGGTCCCAGGGCAGGTGCTATGCCGACGCGCAGACCTCTCGCGTACTCGCGAGGGGTCTTTTTGTTTGTCCGCAGACCCTGACGGCCAACCGCAACACGGAACACGGAAGAAACGGAAGCGACGATGCTCGACGACCAGTTCCACGTCTACGACACCACCCTGCGGGACGGGGCGCAGCAGGAAGGCCTGAACCTCACGGTTGCCGACAAGCTGGTGATCGCGCGGCACCTGGACCGGCTCGGCGTTGGCTTCATTGAGGGCGGCTGGCCGGGCGCGATCCCGAAGGACACCGAGTTCTTCCGCCGGGCGCAGACCGAGCTCGACCTGCGGCACGCGACCCTGGCGGCGTTCGGCTCGACCCGCAAGGCGGGCGTCGCCGCCGCCGACGACCCCCAGGTGGCCGCCCTGCGCGAGTCCCGCGCCCCTGTCGTCACGCTGGTCGCCAAGAGCCACGACCGCCACGTGGAACTGGCCCTGCGGACCACGCTCGACGAGAACCTCGCGATGATCGCCGACACGGTCCGCCACCTGACCCGAAGCGGGCCAGCGGGTCTTCCTCGACGCCGAGCACTTCTTCGACGGCTACAAGGCCAACCCCGCGTACGCGCTCGAGTGCGTCCGCGCCGCCGCCGAGGCCGGCGCCGCCGTGATCGCGCTGTGCGACACCAACGGCGGCATGATGCCCACCGAGCTGGCCGACATCGTGCACGCGGTCGTGTCAGGGACCGGGGCGCGGATCGGCATCCACTGCCACGACGACACCGGCTGCGGCGTCGCGAACACCCTGGTCGCCGTCGAGGCGGGCGCCACCCACGTGCAGGGCACCGCCAACGGCTACGGCGAGCGGGCCGGCAACGCGAACCTTTTCAGCGTGGTCGCCGGGCTGCAGCTGAAGAAGGGCAAGGTCGTACTCGACGGCGCGGGCATCAGGGAGATGACGAGGATCGCGCACGCGATCAGCGAGGTCACCAACGTAACGCCGGACACCCACCAGCCGTACGTCGGCCTGTCCGCCTTCGCGCACAAGGCCGGGCTGCACGCCTCGGCGATCAGGGTCGACCCGATGCTCTACCAGCACATCGACCCCGCGCTGGTCGGCAACGACATGCGCATGCTCGTCTCCGACATGGCGGGCCGCGCCTCCGTGGAGCTCAAGGGCCGCGAGCTCGGCTTCGACCTGTCCGGCGACAAGGAGGTCATCGGCCGGGTCACGGACCGGGTCAAGGACCTCGAGGCGCGCGGCTACTCGTTCGAGGCGGCGGACGCGAGCTTCGAGCTGCTGCTCCGCGACGAGCTCGCCGGGGAGCGCAGGCGGCACTTCACCGTCGAGTCCTGGCGGGTGATCGTCGAGCAGCGCGAGGACGGCGTCGTTACCAGCGAGGCCACCGTCCGGCTCGAGGCCAAGGGCGAGCGCGTCGTCGCGGTCGGCGAGGGCAACGGCCCGGTGAACGCGCTCGACCGCGCGCTGCGCGCGGCCCTGGAGCAGACGTTCCCCGAGCTCGCCACCCTGGAGCTGACCGACTACAAGGTCCGCATCCTCGAAGGCTCGGCGGGCACCGGCGCGATCACCCGGGTGCTCATCGAGTCGAGCAATGCCGAGGGCGACGCCTGGTCGACCGTCGGCGTGGACGAGAACGTGATCTCCGCCTCCTGGCACGCCCTGGAAGAGGCGGTCACCTACGGCCTGCTCCGCGCCGGCCGCGTCCCCGAATAAGCCCTGAGACGCGCCCGGAGCACCGTCTACCCGCGGCGCTCCGGTCCCGCCGTGCCCTTTGACTGGCCCACAAGGCACATCAGGGAACGGCGGACGCTGCTAACTTCGGCCGACCCACAAGGCACCGTGTCAGCAGCGATGGCTAGAACCACAACCGGCCCACAAGGCACGCGTGGCTCCAAGCCAAAATCACTCCGAACGGGTTCGTGGCTTCGACCGGTCGGCGGACCCCGTGATCCCTTTGGCCGACGGACGAGGCGAGGCCCCGGTTCCCTTTCGAGCGCCCGACCTCGGGCGGCACCGGCGACGGGCCGGGCTGTTCGCCCGGCGGCCGACCACTCGATGATGTGGGATCAAGCGCTCCCCGGGGGGCGCGTTGTATCCCACATCATTGCTCTGTCGGGCTGACGGGCGGCGCCCGCTGGCACGCGGCGCCTGAGGTGGTTCGCCGGTATTGTGAGCTAGTGCGTAATTCTGGCCCGTCGGCGGCCTCAGCCGAGACCCAAGCCAGGAGCGAGAAGTGGCAGCGCGGGACCGTTGGACCCGCGCGCTTCGCCGTCTCGGCGCATTTCCTGGTCATGGGGCTGACCGGCGGGGTGTGGATGGCGCGCGTCCCCGCCGCCAAGTCGCAGGTCCACCTGTCGGACGGGACCCTCGGCGTCGCGCTCCTCGCGGTTCCCGTGGGTCTCGTGCTCGGCGCGGCCCTGGCGGAGCGGCTGGTCGACCGCGTGGGCAGCCGCGTACTGGCCCGGATCTGCGGCGTCGGCAGCTGCCTGGCGGTGATGACCCCGGGCCTGGCGCACACCCTGCCGGAGCTGATGGCGGGGCTGTTCGTCATCGGCGTCGTCGGCGGAACCCTCGACGTCTCGTTGAACGCGCAGGGCGTCCGCGTCGAGGCCGCCTACGGCAGGCCGGTGATGACCTCGATGCACGCCTTCTACAGCCTCGGCGCCATCCTCGGCTCGCTGGCCGGCGGCGGCCTCGCCTGGGCGGGCGTCGGGCTGCTCCCCTCACTGGTCGCCATCGGCGCGCTCGGCGCCCTCATCGACGGCACCGCGGGCCCCTGGCTTCTCCCCGAGAAGTCCCGCACCACGGAACCAAGCCGCCCAGGCGACCCAGCCCGTGCAGCCCTCGATCCGAATCAGCCCCGTGGCCCACATGGCCAGCTCTATTGGCCCGATGGCACCCCGGACCAGCACGCAATTGGCCTCGCGGCCTCCGAGGCCAGCTCAACCATGACCCCTTCTACCCCCTCAGTCCCTGACATCACGACAGACACGACCGACGCGAGGCGGCGCGTGCGCCGCCTCGTCCTGGCGCTTGGCGTGCTCGGCGTGTGCGGCCTGGTCGGGGAGGGCGCGGCGGGCGACTGGTCGGCCGTCTACCTCCAGGACAACCTGGGCACGAGCGCGGGCCTCGCCGCGCTCGGCTTCTCCGCGTTCTCGGTCACGATGACCCTCGGCCGCGGCGTCGGCGACCGGCTCATCCACCGCTTCGGCGTCGTCTCCGTCATCCGGGTCGGCGGGATGATCGCGACCGTCGGCATAGCGCTGGCCCTCGCCACGCCGGCCCCGGCCGTCGCCATCGCGGGCTTCACCGCCTTCGGCGCCGGCCTGTCCATCGTCGTTCCCCAGGTGTTCGCGGCGGGCGGCCGGGCCGACCCGTTCCGCCCCGGCTCCGGCCTCGCCAAGGTCGTCGGCCTGGGCTACACCGGCATGGCCGCGGGCCCGGCGATCATCGGCCTGGTCGCCGACAAGATCGGCCTCCACCTGGCCCTTCTGATCCCGCTGGCCCTGGCCGCCTGGATCGCCGTAGCCGCCACCGCCCTGCGCCCGCCCGCCCGGGTCCCCGACCCGAACTCAGGCGGAACACGCCGACCCGGACGCACGAGCGGCAGAAGCGGGCATACCTTAAGCACATGGATGACAAAGAGATCATGTCGCGGATCAGTGAGCTGATCGACACCGAGCACGAGCTGCGGGGCCAGCTTCAGCGGGGTGAGCTGAGTTCGGAACAGGAGCGGGAGCGCCTTCGTTCGACTGAAGAGGCGCTTGACCAGTGCTGGGACTTGCTGCGCCAGCGCCGGGCGAAGCGGGAGTTCGGGGAGAGCCCGGAGAACGCGGCCGCCCGGCCGGTGTCTGAGGTGGAGGGATATCAGCAGTTATCCCCAGGGGCCGCAGTCGGCCCCGGGCACGAGCTGCGGCGTTTCTCAGTTCGGATTCCCCCAAGTAGGCTCGAATGCGACAGCGAGCAAAGGAGCATCGTGCGTATCGCGAGGTTCGCCAAGGGCGACGGCGTGGCCTATGGCGTGGTTGAGGGTGAGAGCGGGCAGCCGCAGACGATCGCGGAGCTGTACGGCCACCCGTTCGGGGTCGACCCGGCGGGCGTGCAGCTCACCGGGAACCGCTATCCCCTCGCCGAGGTGCGGCTGCTTGCCCCGGTGCTGCCGTCCAAGGTGGTGGCGGTCGGCAAGAACTACGCCGAGCACGTCAAGGAGATGAACGAGCTGTTCGCGGGCGGCGAGTTGCCCGCCGAGCCGATCTTGTTCCTCAAGCCGTCCACGTCGGTCACCGGCCCCGGTGACCGCATCGCCTACCCGGTAAAGATCACCGACCGGGTGGACTACGAGGGGGAGCTTGCCGTCATCATCGGCAGGCTCTGCCGCGACGTGCCGAAGGAGCGGGCGGCCGACGTCATCTTCGGCTACACCTGCGCCAACGACGTGACCGCCAGGGACCTCCAGCTCAAGGACGGCCAGTGGACGCGGGCGAAGGGCTTCGACACGTTCTGCCCGCTCGGGCCCTGGATGGAGACCGGCGCCGACCCGGCCGACCTGGGCATCACCACGACGGTGAACGGGTCGGTCAAGCAGCACGCGCGCACGTCGGAGCTGCTGTGGGACGTGCCGTCGCTCGTCGAGTACGTGTCTTCGGTGATGACCCTGCTGCCCGGCGACGTGCTCCTGACCGGTACCCCGGAGGGCGTCGGCCCGCTGACCGACGGCGACGAGGTGTCGGTGACGGTCGAGTCCATCGGCACGCTGACCAACCGCGTCGTGATCCGCGACTAGGAGATCGAGCCGCGCGGGCGGCTCGATCTCGATGCTCGTCAGCCCGTCGGCGGCATCGGCCATGTGTGCCCCGAGGACAAAATATTCCGGCCTTGTGGCACGCAGGACCGTCGTCTAGTGGCCTTGCGGCACCCTGGCATGAATCGTTTTGGCCTTGTGGCGCCCAGGCCCGTGTTCAGGCGGGAAAGTGCTGCCGCAGGTGCTTCAGCTGTGGCTCGGCGTGCGCGTGCGGCACGCTGTGCCCGCTGTACGGGTACACGATGATCTCCTTGTCCGCGATGATCTCGTTGTAGGCGGCGAAGACCGTCGACGGCGGGCAGATATCGTCCATCAGCCCGACGCTGACCAGCGTCGTCGCGGTGATCCGGCGGGCGAGCAGCGCGCAGTCGACGTAGCGCAGCGTGTTCAGCGCCGCGTCGATGAGCGCGACGTTCTCCGCGAGGAACTCCGGGATCTCGGTGTACGGCGCGTGCGGCGCGAGGGTGATCGCCCGCTGGATGTCGCACAGGAACGGGACGTCCGCGTGGCACACGCTGACCCGGTCCCGGTGCAGGGCGGCCGCGGCGAGCGCGAGCCCGCCGCCCTGGCTGCCGCCGGTGACGGCCACGGTGCGCGCCCGCTCCCGCGAGCTCAAGCGCGGTGTCCACGGCGCGCACCGCGTCCGTGAACATCCTGGTGTAGTAGTACTCCTCCGGCGTGGTGATGCCCCTGGTCATGACCAGCGAGTTCTCCGCGCCGGTGCCGCCCCGGCCGTCCGGCGTCGCCCCGGTCGTCCACCTGCCGCCCTGGCCGCGGCTGTCCATGACGAACACCGCGTAGCCGAGCGCGGGCAGCACGAAGTGCTCGGCCGGCGCGCCCCGGCCGCCGCCGTAGCCGATGAACTTGACCACGACCGGCGGGTTCGGCTGGCCGGCGGGCCTGATGTACCAGGCCCGGATCGGGTCGCCGCCGGCCCCGGAGAACTCCACGTCGAATACCTGGAACGGGCCGGTACACGTCCGGTTCGTGCGGCGTGAAGGTGGCCGGCTGGGCCTGCGCCCGCGCGTGATCCAGGCGCTTGGCCCACCACTCGTCGAGCCCTTCCGGCTCCTGCGTGCTCGTGCGGTATTCGCGCAGCCGCTCAAGCGGCATATCGAACCAGGGCAAGGTCCCTCTTAACTCTCGGCGATCTTCAAGACTCTTATCCCGAACGGGGGCAGCGTGACCCTGTCCACGATCTCTGTCTCGCCGAGCGGGGTCAACCCCAGGGGCGGCGCGAGTTCCCCGGCCGCGCTCAGCGCCGGCTTGACGGTCAGCGTCTCGTCGGCGTGGCTGGCGATCACCGCGTACCGCGTGCCGTCGCGGTGCACGAGGACGTCGCAGGCGACGTCCGGGTCCTCGACGGTCACGGCTCCGGCGGATCCCGGCGTGGGTGGCGAGCGCGGAGTAGAGCCCGACGGTCGCGTCCGGGTTGACCCGGGCGACGGCCGAGGCCATGTACTCCAGCGGGTAGGTGCACAGGAGCAGGGCGCCGCGGCCTGTCTGGCGGCGCAGGAGCGCGGGGCGGCCGTGCGCGTCGGTGGCGATGACCTCCGCCGTGGTCGGGATCACGGGCAGGTAGGCGCGCGCGTGCTCGTTGCCCGCGACGGGGAACGTGAGCGCGGTTCCCCGGCTCAGGCCGCCGAAGTCCCTGGTGAAGGTCAGCTCGACGAGATCGTCGGTGATCGAGTCGACGAGGCCGACGTCGAGCTGGTGCTTGATGCCGAAGAGCTCGTTCATCGCCCCGTACGACGGGCCCCGGTGCCAGGACACGTCGCCGGCGCAGTAGGAGACGTAGACCGTCGCGCCGTCCTCCGCGAGGCGTTCGAGCATGGCGGCGGTGGGGGCGAGGAACTGCTTGACGGACGGTGCGAGGTACAGCCGGGCGCCGGGCTCGATGCCGTCGGTTTCCCTGGTCAGCTTGGGCGGCAGGTCGGCGAGCCGCGCGGCGATGTACGACTGGTGCAGCCCCTTGGCGACGTGCGCGTGGGTGTCAGGCGAGGTGAACGGGAACTGGGTGTCCAGGTAGCTGGACACGATCAGCGCCGTGTCGGTGTCGGCGCGCTCGCAGTTCGTGTAGTCGATGGCCCGCAGCGTCTGCGCGAAGGCCTTCATCTCCGTGAGCGTGGCCTTCGGCGTGCCCTGCGCGTCGGTGAGGCCGAAGTTCTGCTCGAACGCGTGGTGCCGGTACGGGTCCTGGTGCGGGAGGTCGAAGTCGGTGTTGTTCCACGCGATCCAGCCGGTGGCGCCGGCGAGCAGCGTGCTGTGCAGCACGTGCCGGTAGTACGTGGCCGCGTTGGCGTCGGAGGCGAAGTCGGAGCTGACGCCGAACTCCTCCATGATCACCGGCTTGCCGAACGTGCCGGACAGCTCGCAGGCGACGGCGGCCGCGTAGCGCTGCCGGACGGGATCGTCGCCGACGGGGTAGGTGTGCGGGCCCAGGAAGTCGGTCATTTCCGATATGTCGGTCAGGCGGAAGCCGTTGTCCCTGCCGGTTACCTCGATGCCCCAGGCGCCGTCGCCCAGCGAGAACGGCTGGTGCCCGCCGGCCGCCCGGACCGCGTCCTTGATGGTCCGCGCCCAGGTGGCGACGATCTCGTGGTCCGGTGTCCGAGCCGCCGTAGATCGGCATCTCGTTGGAGACCAGCCAGCCCGCGACCGCGGGGTGCGCGTGGAAGCGGCGGACCATCTCGGCCGCGAACCAGGCCTGCCGGCCGACCATCCAGACGTTGTCGTACAGATGGCGGCCGTTCCGCCAGGCCGGGTCCCAGTTCTCGCCGGACATGTGGCCGACGATGAAGGTCGGGATCGTCGCGAGGCCCTGCTCGGCGTGCCGGTCGAGGAAGTCGGCGAAGCGCGCGGTCATCGTCTCGTCGATCTCGTACGGGCCCGGCATGAAGTCCGGCCAGTAGAAGAACGACCTGGTCATGGTCAGGCCGTGGCGCTTGAGCACGGCGAGCTCGGCGGCGACGACCGCCGGGTCGTAGCTGCGCCACATGAGCGGGCCGCCGGTCCGCGACCAGAAGTTCGCGCCGAGCCAGTTCACCGGCGCGCCGCCGGCCATGACCTTCGATGTGTTCCTGCGCATGTGGCCTCCTCCGCCCAGGCGGTTATCCCCGGGGGACGACCTCCCCCGGTGTCTGCCGGCCGGGCCTGATCGCAGAAACCGTGATCGTATCAGGCCCGGCCGGGCCGACGGGAGGCGTTCAATGCTGCCCGGTCGCCTGGACTATACCGGTTTAGTGATGCGGTCGTCCACGGTAAGGGCTGCTCGTGGGACGCGTCCCGGACTTACCGGAGATTTTCCCTGGACTTACCGGGACGCGTCCCGGACGCATCCCGGTTATGCTTAACCGGGATAGCGAAACTCTTCGCCCTGCCCTTGTCCGGAGTCGTGGCTCCGTCACGGTCGGGAGGAAGCGATTCGGGACATGAGGGGGCCGGGATGAAGCGTCCGACCATTACCGACATCGCCCAGCGGGCCGGCGTGACCAAGGCCGCGGTCTCCTTCGCCCTGAACGGCCAGCCGGGGGTGTCCGCCGCGACCAGGGAGCGGATCCTGGCGATCGCCGAGGAGATCGGCTTCCAGCCCAACAGCGCCGCCCGCGCGCTGACGGTTGGCAAGTCCGGGGTGTTCGGCCTGGTGATCGACCGGCCGGCCCGCACGCTCGGCATCGAGCCGTTCTTCATGCAGCTGGTCTCCGGCATCCAGGCCGACCTGGCCGCGCACCAGGTCCTGCTTCAGTTCACGATGACCGAGGACGTCGACGCCGAGATCGAGCTCTACCGGCAGTGGTGGGCGCAGCGCCGGGTGGACGGCGTCTTCGTCGTCGACCTCCAGGTCGACGACCGCCGCATCGCGGTGATCGAGAAGCTGCGCATGCCCGCCGTGGTGATCGGCACGCCGCGCGGAGCGGGCTCGCTGCCCGCGATCTGGCAGGACGACCGCGCCGCGGTGGACATCGTGGTCGGCTACCTCGCGGCCCAGGGCCACCGGCGGATCGCCCGGGTGGGCGGCCGGGCGACGTACTGGCACTCGGTGCTGCGCAAGGACGCGTTCGCGGCGGCGGCCGCGGCGGCCGGGCTCACGGCGTTCTCGGTCGAGGCGGACTACTCGGCCGAGCACGGCGCCCAGGCGACCGTGGGGCTGCTCGGCTCCGCCGAGCCGCCGAGCGCGATCCTCTACGACAACGACGTGATGGCGGCCGCCGGGCTTGGCGTCGCGCAGCGGATGGGCGTCAGCGTGCCCGACGGGGTGTCGATCGTCTCCTGGGACGACTCCGCGCTGTGCGAGCTCATGCACCCGGCGCTGACCGCGCTGCGCCGTGACATCGCCGGCGCTGGCTCGACCGCCGCGCGGATGCTGCGCGAGCTGTCGGCGGGCGGCCGTCCGGAGAGCGTTCAAGAGGCCACGCCGGTACTCCAGGCGCGGACGAGCTCCGGCTGGGCCGGCGTGCCCGAGGTCCAGGCGCCTGCGTCGCTCCCGCCTGACGGCGTAGCGGGCGGAAAGGGCGAAGGCCCGCCCCCGTTCCTGATCCTCCTGATGAGCAGTGGCGGGGGCCTTCACCGCGCCCGGGAACCCGCGGCCCCGGCGCGGGTTCTTGACGCTCTGCGCCGGGTCATCGAAATCTGATTGCGATCCGAGAGATACAAAGACAGCCCTTTACGTAGACGCTGCTTTGGGTTAACACTTAACCGGTATAGCCCACCTGTTCAACGGCGACATCGGAACGAACGGGACGTAAGCGCCCTAAGGTCATGTAACGGTGACGCCGCACCTAGAACGGACAAAACACCCCTGGTGGGGTACCGTCTCGGGAGCGGTTGGCGCGCGTCGCTGCGGCCCGCGCCCTCCGTCTTACCCCTTGACGGTGCACGTGCCCGGGGTCATCGCAGGACTTTGCTAGTGAGGAGGCAGGAGCAGGTGAGACCTACAAGGAGTAGGACGGGCAGGCGGTGGCGGTATGGGACCGCCGCGGCCGCCGTGCTGACGCTGGGCGTTGCGAGCGCGTGCAGCAGCGGTTCGTCGAGCACCCGCGGCGTCGGGTTCGTCGTCGTCAGCTTCGGCATCAGCATCGGGGTCGGCCAGCAGCGGCAGCACCCTGAGCTTCCCGAGGAACGAGACGCTCTACACGAGCGGCACCGCCTACGGGCCGCCGGTGAACTGGAACCCGCTCGACACGGGTGACTTCGCGACCGGCACGCAGGGGCTCATCTACGAGCCGCTGTACCTGTACGACCCGGTCAAGGGCCAGTACGACCCGTGGCTCGCCACCAGCGCCGAGGCGTCCGGCTGGCAGGGCAGCAAGTACGTGCATCAACGTTCGCTCGGGCGTCAACGTGGAGCGACGGGCAGGCGCTGACCGGCGCCGACGTCGCGTACTCGATCAACCTGGCGGCGCAGCAACGCGGCCGACCCGTACACGCGCCAACGTCGCCATCGGTCGCGACCGCGACCGCGAGCGGCAACACCGTCACCGTGACGTTCAAGGGCACGCCCGGTTACACCGAGTTCACGGACTACCTGTGGAAGGCCCCGGTCCTCCCGGAGCACATCTGGAAGAGATCCCGGCGAGCCAGATCGCGACCGACGCCAACAAGAACCCGGTCGGCACCGGCCCGATGACCCTGGACACCGCCAACGCCCAGGAAGTCGCCTACCAGACCAAGCCGGACTGGTGGGCCACCGCCGCGCTCGGCTACTCGTTCAAGTTCAAGTACCTGGTCGACGTGGTCAACGGCTCCAACAGCCAGGAGCTCGGCCAGCTGACCTCGGGCAACATCGACTGGTCGAACAACTACCTGCCGGGCATCAACATGCTCGCGCAGGCGCAGGGCGGCAACGGCGGTTACACGCTCAAGTTCTACGGGACCCAGAGCCAGCACTACATGCTGTCAGGCAACACGGTGTGGCTCGAGCCGAACACCACCAAGGCCCCGATGAACAACGTCAACTTCCGCCAGGCGCTGGCCGTACGCGCTGAACCCGACGGCGATCGCCCAGGCGGTCTACGGCGGCATCGCGTCCCCGGCCAGCCCGACCGGCCTGCTGCCCACGCTGCAAGCGCCGCGTACGTCGACTCCGTCGGTGGTCAGCCAGAACGCGGCCACCTACAACCCGGCCAAGGCCAAGCGGCTGCTGGCGGCGTCCGGCTACACCGGCCAGACCCTGACGCTTGAGGCCCCGCAGGGCTGGTCCGACTGGAACACGGCGCAGACCGTGATCGCGCAGGAGCTGAAGGCCGTCGGCATCAACATCAACGTCACCGAGCCGTCGTCCAACCAGCGCACCGCCGACCTCGACAGCGGCAACTACGACCTGGCGCTGGACAACAACGCTGGCCTGGACTCGACCCCGTGGTCCTACTTCCAGCGCGTCTACCAGCTCCCGATCCAGAAGCAGCAGACCGCCCAGCTGAACTGGGAGCGGTATCAGCTCGCCGTCGGACTGGAACCTGGTGCAGCAGGCGGCCAGCATCGCGCCGTCCAACACCACCCAGCTGAACCAGATCTACTCCACGCTGGAGAAGGACTTCCTGCAGCAGCAGCCGGAGATCCCGCTCTGGTACAACGGCATCTGGTTCCAGGGCAACACCCAGTACTGGACGAACTACCCGTCGAGCACGAGCAGCGACCAGAACATCCCGGCCATGTGGGCTGGCTACATCGGCGCCATGACCACGGTCCCGGCCCTGGCGCAGCTGACGCCGGTCAGGCCAGTCGAGCTGACCCAGCAGCTGCTGGTTCAACCGAGTAACCACTAGCGGTCCTCGCAGCGGCCCGCTCCCCGGCGCCCCACCGGCCGGGGAGCGGGCCGCGAGGGCCGTTGACCCACATCTGGAGCAGCCTGCCAGTGCGGCGCTATCTGACAAGGAAAATCATTACGTACGTGCTGGCGTTCTTCGTCGGCGTCACCGTTGACTGGGCTCTCCCGCACCTCATGCCGGGCGACCCGATCCAGGGAATGCTGTCCAAGTACAACGTGGGCAGCAACGCGGGCTACGCAGGCGCTCTACGCAGCAGTTCCAGGCGAGCTACGGCCTCAACGTGTCGCTGTGGCAGCAGTACCTGAACTTCTGGCACGGCGTGCTGACCGGCAACCTCGGGCAGAGCATCTACGCCCAGGGGGCGTCGGTCACCTCGCTCGTCTTCCAGGCGATGCCGTACACGCTCGCGCTGCTCGTCCCCGCCGTGCTGCTCTCCTACAGCCTGGGGAACCGGCTGGGCGCCGCGGCCGCTCGCCGCAAGTTCCTCGACAACTCCGTCCTGCCGCTCGGCTACATCCTCCAGGCGATCCCCTACCCGTGGCTCGCCCTGGTGGTCCCCTACCTGTTCGGCTCGCTGTGGCACCTGTTCCCGACCTCGCCTCGGCTACGACGAGGGGCTCGTCCCCACTTCGACTGGACGTTCATCTCCTCCCTGCTCGACCACTGGTTCCTGCCGTTCCTCACTGTGTTCATCGTGAGCCTCGGCGGCTGGGCGATCGGCATGCGGAACCTGGTCATCTACGAGCTTGAGAACGACTCCTCCCGCTACCTGCGCGCGCTCGGCGCGAGCGAGCGGGTCGTCCGCGGCTACGCCTACCGCAACGCGTCGCTGCCCCAGCTCTCCGGGCTCGCGCTCCGCTCGGCGTGGTCATCGGCGGCAACATCGTCACCGAGATCGCCTTCCAGTACCCGGGCCTCGGCAACCTGATCTTCAAGGCGATCAGCAACCAGGACTACTTCCTGCTGCAGGGCATCTTCATCTTCATCGTCATCGGCGTCCTGCTCGCGAACTTCATCATTGACCTGGTGTTCATCTCGGTCGACCCGAGGACGCGGCTGAGCATGCAGGGGGCCATGGCATGAGCGACCGGCAGCGAGTCGGCGAGATACAGCCATGAGCGAGTCCATCAGCGAGGCCGCCGCCCCCGAGGTCGCTGCCGTCGGCCTGCCGAGCGTGCCTGGGCAGCGGGCGCGCCCCCGCAAGCGCAACGACTTCCTGCTACTACGGGCTGCGGAACAAGAAGCTGCTCTTCGGCCTCACCGTGGAGGTCCTCCTGGTGCTGGCGGCGATCATCGGCCCGTTGCTTCGCCAAGTACCGCGCCGCTGGAGACCACCAACATGCCCGCTGCAGCACCCGAACGGCAACCTTCTGGCTGGGCACCGACCTCAACGGCTACGACATGTACTCGCAGCTCACCAACGGCCTGCGCGAGTCCTACCTGATCGGCGCGCTCGGCGCGGCGTTCGCCACGGTCGTCGGCATGGCGCTCGGCTTCCTCGCCGGCTGGCGCGGCGGCTGGCTGGACGAGATCCTGCAGCTGATCACCAACGTCATCGTGATGATCCCCAGCCTCGTGCTGCTCGTCGTGATCGGTTCCTACCTGTCCTCGCGGAGCATCCTGTTCGAGGGCGCGTTCATCGGCCTGACGACCTGGCCGTGGGTGGCCAGGGCGGTCCGGGCGCAGACGTTCTCGCTGCGCAGCCGCGAGTACGTCGACCTGGCCAGGCTGTCGGGCAAGCGGCCGGTGTCGATCATCGTCAAGGAAATCGCGCCGAACATGGCGTCCTACCTGTTCCTCGTCGTCATCCTGCTGTTCGGCAGCTCCATGCTGATCGCGGCCAGCTACGACTTCCTCGGCCTCGGCCCGAGCCAGACGGTCTCGCTCGGCTACATGATGAACCAGGCGGCGAACGGCTCCGCGCTGCTCTACCACATGTGGTGGTGGTTCATCCCGCCGGGTGCCGTGCTGACCGCGATGGTCGCCGCGCTGCTGATCGCCAACGTCGGCCTCGACGAGGTCTTCAACCCGAAGCTGAGGGAGTCATGAGCGAGCCTTGGGGCCCGAGCGAGCCTTGGTTTGTCAGGCGAGCGCGCTAGCGCACTGCAGTTCGAGCGGGGAGCACAGCATGAGCGTTAGCGTTGAGAACCTCTCGGTGGCCTACCGCAGCCGCCGGGGCGACGTGACCGCCGTCGACAACGTCAGCTTCTCCCTGGCCGACGGTGAGATCATGGGCCTGGCGGGCGAGTCGGGCAGCGGCAAGTCCACCCTGGGGAACGCCCTGGTCTACCTGGACCCCCGGATGAAGACGACCGGCGGCAAGGTCACCGTGGACGGCAAGGACCTGCCGATCGCGGACAACAACGCCATGCGGCGCAGCGGATGACCGAGGTCTCCCTGGTCCCGCAGTACGCGATGTCCGCGCTCACCCCGACGCGGAAGATCGGCAAGCTGATCAACGACCTGCTCAAGTCGCACCACATCAAGGACCGGGACGAGGTCTACACCGAGCTGAGCCGCCGCCTGGCGCTGATCGGGCTCAAGGAGGACGTGCTCGGCAAGTACTCCTTCGAGCTGTCCGGCGGCATGCGGCAGCGGGTGACGATCATCATGTCCTCGCTGCTGAACCCGTCGCTGCTGGTCGCCGACGAGGTGACCTCCGCGCTCGACGTGTCCACCCAGCGCGCGGTGGGCGAGATGCTGCTCGAGTTCCGCGACCGCGGCTACATCAAGTCCGCCATCGCGATCACCCACGACCTGTCGATCCTGGCGCAGATCTCCGACTCCATCGCGATCATGTACGCGGGCAGGCTGGCGGAGCGGGCGCCGACGTCGGTGATCGTGGACAACCCGCTGCACCCCTACACCCAGGCGCTGCTCGCCTCGCTGCCCGAGGTCGGGGTGCGGCACGACCAGGTGACGCTGACCGGCATCCCCGGCCGCCCGCCGTCGCTGGTGAACCCGCCGACCGGGTGCCGCTTCCGCGAGCGGTGCCCGTTCGCGTTCGCGAAGTGCACGCGAGACCCCGCCGTTCGAGGAGATCAGGCCGGGCCACCTGGTCGCGTGCTGGAAGGTCAGCCAGGAGCAGGCCGAGACGGCCGTGACCGGACCGGGCTGCCCGTGAAGGAGCAGGTATGACCACGCTGAAGCTCGACCAGGTTTCCAAGCTCTACCCGTCGACCGCCCGGGGCGGCGGGCTCACCCCGGCGCTGCGCAAGGTCAGCTTCGAGATGAAGCCCGGCGAGGTCATCTCGCTGATCGGCGAGTCGGGCAGCGGCAAGACCACGATCGGCAAGATCCTGCTCCGGCTGACGAAGCCGACCTCGGGCACGGTGACCTTCGACGGCAAGGACATCACGTCGTACTCCGCGCGCGGGCTGAGGGACTACTACCGGAGCGTCCAGGGCGTCTTCCAGGACCCGTTCAGCTCCTATAACCCGATCTACCGGGCCGACCAGGTCTACGACCTGGTGCGCTCGTCGTACTTCCCCAAGGTCAGCGACAAGGAATGGTCGGCCAAGGTCGAGCAGGCACTCGACGCCGTGGCGCTGAACCCGGGCGACGTGCTCGGCAAGTACCCGCACCAGCTGTCGGGCGGGCAGCAGCAGCGGCTGCTGATCGCCCGCGCCCTGCTGCTCGACGTCAAGGTGCTCGTCGCCGACGAGATCATCTCCATGCTCGACGCGTCGACGCGCGTGGACGTGCTGAACCTGCTGGTCAAGCTCAAGCGGCAGGGGATGGCGATCCTCTTCATCACCCACGACCTGTCGCTCGGCAACTACGTGTCCGACCGGACGATCATCCTGCGGCACGGGGCCATCGTGGAGATGGGGGCGACGGAGAAGATCTTCGGCAACCCGCAGCACGACTACACGAAGATGCTGCTGACGGCGGTGCCTGAGCTGCACAAGAAGTGGGCGCACGCTCCGCTCGAGCCAGCGGTGGCGTCTGTCAACGCCGCGACCGGCCGACGTGATCAGCCAGAACGGCCACGACGACCGCGCTTGCGCAGGCCAGCCTGCTCGACGAGATCACCCACGCCGAGCAGGTGGTGAAGCGCGACCTGCGCGCCGTCTTCGGCGGCGGGCGGGCCGTGGCCAGCGGCAAGTCCCAGGTGGCGGTGGCCCTCGAGCCGCCGGTCCTGCACGAGTTCGAACCCGACCACCTGGTAGCGGAGCCTGAGTAACCCGCCGGGTCCCCTCCCTGGCAACCTTCGTCTACCGCTGGGGCCTGCGTTCCTCCTCCGCAGGGGCCTGGAGGTACGGGGCGGGCGCGCCTCCCGCCCCGTACCTCCAGTCACAGGCTCGGTTCGCTCTGGGACGCGGGATTCGATACACTACATCGGCGCGGTCCGGTAGCTTCGGAACCGTGTTATCAGTGGGGTATAGGGTAATTGGCAGCCCGACAGATTCTGGCTCTGTTAGTCTAGGTTCGAGTCCTGGTACCCCAGCGAGACGAGACTCCGCCGACCCCTGTCCTCTGCGAGGACCAGGGGTCGTCTCTTTGTATCCTCCGGGGGACGACCCTCCGGACTCCCCGGCCGCGGGCTTCGCCGCGGAATGCGGTGAATGGCGGTCCTTCACCAGGACGGGCATTGTTGCGTTATCTCGCCGTCGGGGGTGACGTGCCGCTCGCCCCATTCGCGCAGCGCGGTGAGGACCGGGGTGAGTTCCCGGCCGGCGTGAGTGAGCAGGTACTCGTCCCTGGGCGGGTGGTCGGAGTACTGGCGGCGCTCGATGACGCCGGCCTCCTCGAGCTTTCGCAGCCGCAGCGCCAGGGTCTCCCGCGGGGCGCCGGTGTTGACCTGGATATCGGTGAACCGGTGGACGCCGAAACTGATCTCCCGCAGGACGAGCAGGCTCCAGCGCTCTCCCACGACCTCAAGCGCGTCGGCGATGGAGCAGACCCGGGGGCGCCCGAGATTAGACGGTTCGCTTTTCTGACTCACGTTGCTATGATAACTCTCGTAGGTGAGTCGGAAAATCGAACTTACTTGGCTCGGGCGGTCCCACCCGGTGAGCGCCCCTCAGCGAAGGAGCAGCAAGTCATGTCCTCGATCCTGATCACCGGAGCCTCCAAGGGCATCGGCCGGGCCACCGCCGTCGAGTTGGCCCGGCGCGGTCACCGCGTTATCGCCACCGCGCGCGACCCGCGCGCGCTCGACGGCCTTGATGTCGACCAGCGGCTGCGCCTGGACGTAACCGACCAGGCCAGCGTCGACGCCGCCGTTGCCAAGGCCGGCGAGATCGACGTCCTGGTCTCGAACGCCGGCGTCATCTTCCGGGCGGCGGTAGAGGCCAGCCCGGCCGCCGAGATCGAGCGCCTCTACGCCCTGAACACCGTCGGCGCGGTCCGCGTGACCCAGGCCGTACTGCCGCAGATGCGCGAGCGCAAGAAGGGTCGGCTGGTGTTCGTCTCCAGCGTCGGCGGGCGAACGGTGTTTCCCGGGAATGCCGCCTACGCGGCCACGAAGTGGGCCCTCGAGGCCTTCGCGGAGGCGCTCGCCATGGAACTCGCCGACTTCGGGATCGACGTCACCCTCGCCGAGCCGGGCCCGGTCAGCTCCGGCGCCCTAGACGACCCGGCCGCCTACCGCCTGCCCGACGACCCGTACGCGTTCCTGTTCGCACGGGGCGGCAGCCTCGCGGCGACGATGATCAGCCCGGAGGAGGTCGCGACGGCCCTCGCGGATCTCACGGAACGGCCCGCGGTCCCGCTGCGGGTACCAGTGGGGTCGACGGCAGAGAAGGTGCTCGCCGCCCGGGACGCCGCCCCCTACGACCGGCCCTTCGTCCGCGCCTAGGCTCAGGCGAGCCCGAGCCGCCGGCATTCCAGTCCGGGCCGCGCATCTGCGCCATGCCGATGTCTCGCTTCGCTGCCTGGTAGTTGGGTATCAGGTGCATCGTGGGTCACGTGCTTGTACAGGCTGCTCTTAACGGCGGGACGACGCGGGATGCGCACCCGGCCGTACCGCTCACTGCCGCCGAACTCGCCGCGGAGGCCACGGCCGCGGCCGATGCCGGGGCCGGGGAGTTTCATCTGCACCCCCGGGACGAGTCCGGGGCGCAGACGCTCGAGCCGGAGCACGTGCTCGCCGCGGTGGCGGCTGTTCGCGGTGCGACGGGACTGCCCGTCGGGGTGACCACCGGGATCTGGACCGTGGACGGGGACGTCCAGCGGCGACTGGCCCTGGTCGCGCGCTGGACGGGCCCCAATCGGCCGGACTACGCGTCGATCAACATGAACGAGCCCGGCATCGAGGAGCTAGCCGACCTGCTCCTCAGCCTGGGCATCGGGATCGAGGCCGGCGTGTGGACCCCGGTTGACGCCCGGGTGCTCGAAACGACCGGCTTCAGTGACCGCCTCGTGCGGGTGCTGCTGGAACCAGAGGAGCCCACGTCCGCCGCTGCCGTGGCGACCGCCGCCGCGGCGGCCGCGGAACTGGCCAGGATGGGCATCACCGCGCGCCAGGTCCGCCACGGCTACGACCTCCCGACCTGGGACGTGCTCCGCGCCGCGATCGCGGACGGTCAGGACATCAGGATCGGCCTCGAGGACACGACGGTGCTTCCCGACGGCACACAAGCGTCGGGCAACGCCGACCTGGTGGCGGCGGCCGCCCTCCTGCTCCCCAAGTCCTGATATTTCCTAAGCCGCTAGCTGCGGCGATGCCTTGAATTGGCTCCACTCACCCGGAGGCGGTATGGTGTACCTCGCCGGGGATGCGGAACCCCCGGCGACCATCTCGGCCCCGTCGTCTAGAGGCCTAGGACGTCGCCCTCTCAAGGCGGTAACGCCGGTTCGAATCCGGTCGGGGCTACTCGTACGAGGCCCCCTGCTCGCAGAAAGCGCGAGCAGGGGGCCTCGTAGCTTTTCCCGGGGGACGACCCCCGGACCCCCGGTGCGGGGCTTCGCCCCGCGTCGGGTATGACGTCGAACTCAATGGCCGCACGTGCACGCCGAGCATCGCAAGACCGCTGAGGAAAAGCTGCACGCCGACGGCGGCGAGCAGGATGCCAAGCAGCCGGGACAGGACTTCGAGGATGCTCTCGTGCGTAATCCGCAGCAGTGGCGCGAACACCACCGCGCACAGCGCGTCGACGAGCGCGACCAGCGCGAATGCCCCCGCGATGACCCACCGTGCGCCCCAGTCGTGGGCCGAAAGCGACACTTCCAGGTCCGCTGCGACCGCGAGCGGGCTGACCACGAACGGCAGCAGCATCGCCCGGAACCCGCTCCTGAGCGGATGCGACGGGTCGGCGTCGTCGGCGTGGCCGTCGCCGTCAGGTCCCGCCGCGACATGGGCCTCAGCGGGGTCGAGGTGAATGCCGAGCACCAGCCCGACCGCGTAGACGAAGAACACGATGCCCGAGGCCAGCGCGAGCGCCCCGGGACCGATGTGGAAGAAGGTCGCCAGCCAGGGTGCGGTCAGTGCGCAGAGCGTGCCCACGATGGCTGCCGTGACCGCGGTGGCTACGGCCACGATGCGCAGCGAGCGGACGTCAAGGGTCCGGGCGAGCTGAGCGAACGAGAGCAGCACCTTCTGCGGCCCGAGCAACGCCAGGAACGTGACGAACGTGTCGGCGAGGTTGAGGCTGGCCATGCTTCATGATGATGGCGTGGCGGTACGCGCAGTACCAGCGTCCACCACGCTTGGTGGCACCCTAACCGCTCGGCCGTGTAATATCGGTCCCGTGTCACGGTGGTATTGGCGGTTTACGACGGCTCCGGGTGGGGCCGTGCGTAGTCACGCGCGCTAATAGTCACCCGGAGCCAGCCGCGGGCGGGGCAGCGGCCTCGCCCGAAGTCAGAGGGCGTAGCTGGCTCGCGGAAGACCCCGGGCACAGCGTGCCCAGGAGGAGAAAACCCCGATGTCGCGCGTCAGTGATACCAGGATTATTGGCTACGAGCCGCTGCTTTCCCCTGCCGCCTTGCTGCACGAGCTGCCGCTTGACGAGGCGCCGCAAGAGGTAGTGGCCCGCACCAGGGCCGAGGTCCGCGCCGTGCTCGACGGCGCCGATGACCGGCTGCTGGTGGTCACCGGCCCCTGCTCGGTGCACGACCCGAGGGCGGCGCTGGATTACGCGGGGCGGCTGGCGGGGCTGCGGGAGCGGTTCGCGGGTGACCTGCTGGTGGTGATGCGGGTGTACTTCGAGAAGCCGCGGACGGTGACGGGGTGGAAGGGGCTGATCAACGACCCGGGGATGGACGAGTCGTTTGACGTGCACCGGGGGCTGCGGACGGCGCGGCGGCTGCTGCTGGACATCGTGGGGTCGGGGATGCCGGTGGGGTGCGAGTGGCTTGACCCGATCACGCCGCAGTACATCGCGGACACGGTGACGTGGGGCGCGATCGGGGCGCGGACGACCGAGAGCCAGGTGCACCGCCAGCTGGCGTCGGGGCTGTCGATGCCGGTCGGGTTCAAGAACGGCACCGACGGCGACGTGCAGGTAGCGGTCGACGCGCTCCGCGCCTCGGCCGCCAGCCACACTTTCTTCGGCGTCACGACCGTCGGCGCGGCCGCCGTGGTGACGACGGCGGGCAACCCCGACACGCACGTGATCCTGCGCGGCGGCCGCACCGGCCCGAACTACTCCTCCGAGCACGTGACCAAGGCCCTCGACCTGATCTCGGCCGCGCGGCTGCCGCGCCGCATCATGGTCGACGCCAGCCACGGCAACAGCGGCAAGGACCACACGAAGCAGCTCACCGTCACCGACTCCCTCGCCGAGCAGCTGGCCGGCGGCCAGCGAGGCGTGGTCGGCGTGATGCTCGAGTCGTTCCTCGTGGCGGGCCGCCAGAACCCGGGTGACCCGGCCACGCTGACCTACGGCCAGTCGGTCACCGACGCCTGCATGGACATCGAGATGACGACGGCCGCCCTCGAGACGCTCGCCGCGTCGGTGCGGGCCCGCCGCTCCTCGGCCCAGTGATCCCGAACGACTTCCGGCTTGATCTGGCTGCGAACTATGACACTGCCGGGCGCGGGGGCGGAGGGGATCGCCCTCACCCCCGCGTCCCCGCTCCTCGCTCAGGCGCGGCGAGACTTGGCGGACTGGAGCAGGAAGCGGCCCGCCGCCTCGTAGTGCTCCTCCGACAGGGCCAGATGCTGCCTGGCCGCCAGCACGTTCCTGAGGTGGCGCTGCATCGGGTTGGAGAGGGCCAGGACGCGGCCGCCGCCGTACCTGAAGAGGTCGGAGACGACCTCGGCGCAGGTTTCCACCGCGTAGATCGAGGCGGTCGTGACGGCGAGTTGCAGCTCCTCGCCGGGGACCTTGCCGGCGACGGCGCTCTCCCAGGCGGCGGCCATCGCGTCGCGATGCACCGCGCGGGCCGCCCGGATCTTAGTCTCGGCGCGGCCGAGCTCCTTGTGGAAGACGGCGCGCTCGCTGACCGTGGGGCCGCCGGGGAACCGCGCCGTGTGGGTCGCGAGCTCGCTCATGTCGTCGAGCGCGCGGCGGGCCAGCCCGATAGCGAGCGGCGGCACCTCGTTCGACACGAACGCGGGCATGCCGAGGCGGAACAGGTCGCCGCCCCGGACCGCGGCGGTGCCCAGGTCATAGGTCAGCTCCGACGGCACGAAGATGCCGTCGACAGAGAAGTCCAGGCTCCCGGTGCCCTGCAAGCCGGCGACGTGCCAGTTGTCGATGACCTCGGCCTGGGCCTTGGGCACGAGGAACACGACCATCCGGCCGAACCCGGTCTCCGCGGCCCCGCGGTCAGCAGGCGGCTCTTCGCCACCCGAGGGACCCGGGTCGTCGCCGTCCGGCTTGAACGCCCCGATTAGCCAGTCGGCGTGCACGATGCCGCTCGAGAAGCCCCACCGCCCGCTGACCAGGTACCCGCCCCTGACCGGGTGCCCGGTGCCGCGCGGGGCCAGCTGCCCGGCGACCAGGGGCCGGACGCCGTCGGGTCCGGCGCCGAAGATCCGTAGGGCTCCCTCCTCCGGCAGCCACCCGCCGGCGAGCCCGTTGCACCCGGCGCCGATCATCGCGGCCCAGGCCGTCGAGGTGTCGACGTAGGCGAGTTCCTCGATCACGTCGGAGAAATCGGCCGGCACCAGCGGCGTACCGCCGAGCTCCGCCGGGGTCTTCAGCCAGAACAGGCCGAGCGAACGCAGGATCGCCACCGCGTCGTGCGGGAGCGTGCGCAGCTCCTCGGCCCGGTCGCCCGCGGACTCGAGCTTCTCCCGGTTGGCGCGTATCCCCGCGATCAGCTCGTCGCGCTGCTCGCTCACTGGATGGCCTTGGTCGCGGTTCCAAGCGGGCGGAGCACTGGCATCACCTCGGTAGCGAACAACTCGGCACTGCGCGTCACTTGCTCGTGCGTGGACGGGCCGATCGCGAACAGCCCGATGATCTGCCCGAAACCGCCAAGATCATCGTAGAGCTCGCCCAGCCGCTTGGCCACGGAGGACGGCGACCCGACGACCGCCTGTCCTTGGGCGAGCAGGTCCTCGTAGGAGCTCACGCCGAACCCGCGCATTCCCGAGGCCAGCACGCCGCGCAGCGATCCAGGCGACATGTACCCGGGCGGCGTCACCATCTGGGCGGTCTGCCTGAGCCCCTTGTGATACAGCCACTCGATGGCGGGCCGCCCCTCCGCGTGGGCCTTCTCGTCGGTGTCCGCGACGTAGATCGGCACCGAGAACGCGATCTTCTCCGGGTCGGCCACGTACCCGAGGTCGGCCGCCGCCTGCCGGTAGCCGTCGAACCAGCGCCGCACGATGCGCGTCGGCGCGTACACCGACATGTACGTGTACCGGCGCTCCGCGCAGAACTTCATGGTCTCGGTCGACCCGGCCCCGGGGATGAAGATCGGCGGGTGCGGCTGCTTGCAGCGGCCGCGGCCAGATGTTCACGTACCGGTACTCGTAGTTCTCCCCGTACCAGGAGAACATCTCGGGCGACGTCCACGCCTTGAGGATCAGGTCGTGCGCCTCGTTGAACCGCGACCTGGACTTAGTCGGATTGATCGAGTGCCCGAAGTACTCCCAGCCGATTCCCCGGACGAACCCGGAGTCCACCCGCCCGCCCGACATCAAGTCGAGCATCGCGATCTCCTCGGCAACCCGCAACGGGTTGCCGCGAATGCCGATCGCGTTGCCGAGCACCATGATCCGCGCTCGCGAGGTCCGCCGGGTCAGGGCGGCCGCCATGAGGTTCGGCGACGGCATGAGCCCGTAGGCAGACTGGTGGTGCTCGTTGACCGCGATGCCGTCGAACCCGAGCTGGTCCGCGTACTCGAGTTCGTCCAGGTACCGCGCGTACAGCGCGGCGCCGAGCGACGGGTCGAAGTTCGCGTTCGGGTACGTCAGCGACGTCGACTCGTAGGCGGTGTCGAAGTCGTCCGGCAGGTAGGGGTAGGGCATCAGGTGGAAGAAGCTGAACTTCACCGGCTGACTCCGCTCTCGGCCGCGCCACGGGGATGCGTGCTCAGGAAACTCAGTGACCGCCGAGGCGAACTCCGCGGGCTTCTCGAAGTACATCGCGTGCCCGCAGTCGGGCACCTCGGCGTAGGCCGCGCCGGAGATCCGCGCCGCGTACCGCCTTGCGTGCTCGACCGGGATCAGCCGGTCGTCGGACGGCGCGACGACCAGGGTCGGCGCGGTGACCCGGCCGAGCCGCCGCTCCAGCTTCGGGTCCGACATGAACGGCACCCAGCAGAACCGGGCGAGCGAGGTCGCCTCCCGGTACGCGGCGATGACCGCGTCCAGGTCCGGCGGGGCGCCGGGAGTGCGGCGGCGGCGCGGGCGGCGGGATTGTGGAACAGCGTCGCGGCGACCTTGGCCGGCGGCAGCAGGAAGAGGTCCGTCACCGGGTGCTCCGGCAGCCGCAGCCCGGCCGCGGACAGCAGCGTCAGCGACCCGATCCGGTGCGGCGCGTAGACGGCGAGTTCGGCGGCGATCCACCCGCCGAACGACGCGCCGACCACGTGCGGTCGGTCAAGCCCGAGCGCGTCGAGCACGTCCAGGTAATGGAATACGAGGTCGTCCATCGCCTCGGCCTCGGGAAACTCGTCCGACTTGCCGAAGCCCGGATGGTCGGGCGCGATGACCTCGAAGCCGGCCGAGGCGAGCAGCCCGTGAAAGGGAAGCCACTCCCCGGCCCCGCCGGCCGCGTGCAGGAACAGCACCGGTTCCCCGGTCCCGCCGCGCAGCAAGTGCACCCTCCCCCCGGCAAGCTCAAGGAACTCCTCCGCGGGAACCACGTCTGCCACCGCGCTGCCTCCTACACTGGTCGGCCTGCCATGGGCGCGCTGAGGCCAGAATCCGTTCCCCGCGGCGGTCGCGTCAAGGCTGCCGGCGCCGCCCCGTGCCCCTCCTGTGGACGGCAACGATCATCACCCCGCGCCTTTGGTCCGATGATCCGGATTCGGCTTCCTCTTCCCGGCCCGTTTCCCTCAGGGGCAGGAAGGCGAGTACGGGATGCCCGGCGCGTACTGCGCCCACTGAGCGGGCGTGAAGCCGCCGCCGGTGATCTGGCAGGCCAGCCCCACGGGGTCGGCGGCGATGGCCGGCAGCGAGTTGAGCGTCCAGACTTCGGCGGTCCCGTCGCTACTGCCGCTGATCAGCAGGCGGCCGTTAGGGCTGAACAGCGCGTCGTTCACCGCGGCGGTGTCCTCGGTGAGGGTCTGCACGGTAAATGGCTGTGCTGGGTCCGCGACATCCCAGACCGTGGTCGTAAAGTCGTTGCTCGCCGCGGCGAGCAGGTTGCCCGCCGGATGGAAGGAGAGCGAGTTAACGGTGTAGCTTGGACCGGCAACGGAGCCGATCTGAAGGGCCGCCCCGTTCCCGGTGTATGACCACAGCAGCGCCCCCGGAGGGCCTTCCGCCGCGGTCGCGGCGAGCCCCCTGACCAGGGCGAACGTCAGGCGGTTGCCCAGGGCGCTGACCGTGCCGGGAGGCAATTCGACGGGGTCCGCCGGGTTAGCGATGTCCCAGAGTTCTTCCGTCCCGTAGGAGCCTGACAGGAGGAGGGTCTTCTCGTCCGGGCTGAGCGCTCCGGGGTCGTCAACGGCAAGGCCGGAGAAGCGATGCAGGACGAGCGGGCGGCCTGGATTGGCGGTATTCCACAAGTCGCTCCACGCCGGAACCCATTCGTCAGGGGAGCCCTGGACCAGTTGGTCCCCGCCGCCGACCAGTGTTTTGCCCCCCGAGGTGAAGGTCAGCCAGCCCACCACTCCCGGGGATGGCAGGCTGGCGAGCAGCCGGGGGTCCGCCGGGTCGCGTACGTCCCACAGTGACAACCGGTCGTACCAGCTGCCGACGGCGAGGAGGGTCCCGTCCGGGCTAAACGCCACGGCGCTGACCGGCCCGGCGCCGGTTGCGATCCGGGCGAGTTCCGCTGGGTGAGGCGGATCGGCGATGTCCCACAACAGCACCGCTTGGCGGTACTCGGCGGTCGCCAGGATGCGACTGTCCCGCGTGACCGCGAGGGCGTCGACGATGTCGGCGGGGTCTTCCGGGTCGCTCAGCGTGGCGGCAAGCGTGGGTGCGTTGTCCGCGACGCGCCACTGGCTGATCTGCGTGTCCCAGTCGGCAGTGAGCAGCGACTGCCCGCCGTGCACGAACGTGAGGGCGCCAATCTCCGCGCTATCCTCGGCGAGCAGCGTCGACTGCGGGACATGAGCAGGGTTCGTGGTGTTCCACAGCAGGATCTTGTTGTCGTCCCCGCCGGTGGCCAGGGTGCGGCCGTCGGGGCTGAAGGCGACCGCGTTGACATCCTGGGTGTGGCCGATGAGCACGGTTAGCTGGCGGGGCCGCGCAGGGTCGGAAATGTCAAACAGCGAAACCTGGTTCGACCAGCTAAGCGCCAGCGTCTTGCCGCCGGGGCCGAACGCGATCCCGCCCCCGCCGCCCCACACCCGGATCGCGGCGAGCTTCCGCGGCGCCCGCGGGGCGCCGACGTCCCACAAGACGGCGCGGGTCGTCCCGGTCAGGGCCCCATCGTCGCTCAAGGTCTGCTCGCTCGAGCCGGTGACCAGGATCCGCCCGTCGGGGCTGAACGCGGCGTACTGGGGGTAGTAGACGCCGCCGACCTGCGCGAGTAGCCGGGGCGCGGCGGCGTCGCCGACATTCCAGGTCTCCAGCGTGCCGTTAGCCGAATTGCCGCCCACCACTGCCAGCGTGGTCCCATCGGGGTTGAAAGCGACGGCGCTCGCGGACGGCAGCGTGAGCGAGGAAAGCAGCCTGGGCGCGGCGGTAGCAGACCACAATTCGGCCCTGCCGTCGACGACCACGACGAGTACGCGGCTATCGGGGCTGAATGCGATGCCGGTGACATTTGCCTGGGCGTCAATTCCGGGCAGGCTGGCCACCAGGGACGGGTGTGTCGGATCAGTGGTGGTCCACAGCGACACCGTCGTCGCGGTCGACTTGTTGTATACGTCGGCCAGCAGCCGGCCGTTCGGGCTGAACGCGGCGGTCTCGGCGGAGCCCCCCGGAGTCAGCGGCTGACTGCTGCCCTGGTACCTGGTGTGCAGCAGGGTGTTTACCAGCGTCTGCCTGACCTCAGCGCTCGGGTCAATGCGCAGCGCGGCGAGGCTCATGTCGAGCGACGCGACCGGCGTGGTCGCGGCGTCCACCTGCGCCACGGCGTCCAGCGACCGCTGCGTCGCCAGCGCCCGCTGCTGCTGGGCGACGGCCGCCTGCTGCTGGGCGACGACCGTCTGCCGTTGGGCGATGTTCCGCTGGGTGTTCGCGCTGTTGTACTCGATGCTCGCGACCACCAGCAGCAGCGCCAGCAAGGCGACGACGGCGCGGCCGATGCGCATTGCGCGGCGGTGCTGGTGCGCGTCCTCGCTGTCGATCTGCTCCTTGGCGCGGCCGTGCAGGCCGGCGGCGAGCGTGGCGATGTCGTCCCGGAACCGGCCGTGCCGCAGCGCGAGGTCGCTCGGGTTGCGGCCGCGGGTCCAGTTGAGGTCGACCCAGAGCGGCTCATGCGGGAACCATCCGCGCAGCTCTTCCGGCAGCGCGTCGGTGGCCCGCCAGTCGAAGTCGCCGGCCGCGTTGTCCCAGCGGATGGCGCCGTCGGTCAGCGCGATGAAGAACGTGTCCCGTTCTCGCTCCTCCTTCCAGTACCGGATCTCCCGGCGGACCCACGGCGACTGGGCCGCGGCGGGGGAGGCGAGCAACACGAAGTGGCGTGATTCGCCCAGCGCCCGCTCGATCGTCGCGTACAGGTCGGGGTCGGCGGCCAGGCTGGTCTGGTCGCGGAAGATCCGCAGCGCCTGGCGCTCGTACCAAGCCCTGGTCAGCCGCTGAAGGCCGCGCTGTAGCGCCGGCGCAAGCCCGCTGTCCGCCGCGTGGCTGTAGGACAGGAAAGCGTCATATGTTCGCTGGGAATTCGCGCCCGGCGTCCGTTCCGTCCGCGCCGCACTCATGTCTACATTTTCGCGAACTATCGGACAGTTCCGTAGCAATGCCGGGGACTTTTGCCGGCGCTAATTGCCTAGCGGCGCGTGAACGTTGGCGATGTGCCCGGTTACGGCTTCGTCTGGTCGTTCAGCCAGCGGGCTATCGCTGTGTGGTCGGCATCCGGCGGGCAGCTCGGCGAGCGCCGCCTCCCAGGTGGCCACCACCGCTTCGCTCGCCGCCGCGTGCACGCCGGTCGCGTGCTCGATGCCGAGGGCGAGCTGGATGTCCTTGACCATGAGGCGGATGCTGAAGCCCGCGTCGTACTTCTCGGTGAGGATGTAGTTGGGCCACTTGTTCTCCGTGGCTCCGGAGCGGCCGCTCGACCCGTTGATGATCTCCAGCATGACCGCCGGATCCAGGCCGAACCGGCGGCCCGCGATCAGCGCCTCCGACGACGCGAGCAAGTGCGCGGCGGACATCAGGTTGTTGAGCGCCTTAACCGCGTGCCCGGCCCCGACGTCGCCCGCGTGCACGACCCGGTTGCCGATGGCCGCGAGCATCGGCTTGAACCGCTCGAACTCGCTGGCCGGGCCGCCGACCATCACCGTCAAGGTCCCGGCCCGGGCACCGGAGACGCCACCGGACACGGGTGCGTCTATCAGTGTCAGGCCCGCCGAGCCGACCAGTTCCGCCAGCACGCGCGTCCGCGCCGGGTCGGACGACGACATGTCGATGATCGTGGTCCCCGGGGCCAGGTTGACCAGCAGCCCGCTCGCTCAGGTTCCGGTCGGCGGGCTCGCCGGCGAGGCGGCCGAGCAAGACGCGCTCGACGATGTTCGAATCGGGCAGCATCAAGATGACGGCGTCCGCCCCGTCGCCGACCGCGCCGAGCTCGGTGATAGCGGTCACTTCGCCGCCCGCGTCCGAAGCGCCGATCGCTTCGAAGTTTCCCCTGGCCTCGGCCGACGTCGTCGAAGCCGCGGACCTGGTACCCCGCCCCGACCAGCCGGCGCGTCATCGGGATGCCCATGTTCCCGAGTCCCGACGAAGCCGACCGTGATAGCCGCTTCCGCCGTCATGACGCGTTCCCCTCAGGCTCGTCGGTGTCGTCGCACAGCCGGACGCCGCCGGCCAGGTCGCCGATCGCGTCGACGACCCGGTTGCTGATCACTTCCCCGTACCCGAGGTTGGCCGCCGCGCCGAACGCCGCGAGCGGCCCGGCCGCGTTGAGGCACGGCACCCCGAGTTCGCGCACGTGGTCGACGTACGCGACCACGTCCTTGGTCATCAGGTTGCTGGTCAGCCCGCCCTCGAGGTAGTCGCCCTTGATGATGTGCGGGAAGCGGTTCGTGGACGCGTAACTGACCCCGCTGGAGGAGTTGATCACGTCGAGCACCGCCGCCAGGTCGAGCCCGGCCTTCCGCGCCGCGACCATCACCTCGGCGGTCGCGGACAACGTCACCGCGTTCAGGAAGTTGTTCAGCAGCTTGGTGGAGTGCCCGGCGCCGCTCTCGCCCATATGCACGATCTTGGCCGCGATCGGCCCGAACACCCAGCGCACCGACTCAAGGGCGGCGGCGGACCCGCCGACCATGATCGTCAGCGTCCCCTTCTCCGCGGCCGCCGCGCCGCCGGAGATGCCGGCGTCCAGGTACTCGACGCCGCGCTCGGCGAGGGCGGCGTGGATCCGCTGCGTCGAGGACGGCGCGGAGGTCGACAGGTCGATGATCACTTGCCCGGGCCGCGCGAACGTCGAGCAGCCCGTCCAACTCCGGCCTGGCGCCGAAGATCACCGACTCCACCGCCCGGCTGTCCGGCAGCGAAAGCAGCACGACCCCGGTTCCGGCGCACACGTCGCCGAGCGCCTCGGCGGCCACCGCGCCAACGGACGCCGCCTGCCCGGCCCGCGTGTCATACCCGACGACGCGGACGCCGGCCGCGACCAGTCGCCGCGTCATCCGCCCGCCCATGTTTCCGAGCCCGACAAACCCGACTTGTCGGCCAGTCGTCACGCCTCCTCCTCTCCGGCCGCCGCGTGGATGGGCCGGGCGGCCCCAAGGCCACCCGCGGCCCCGGTCACGACGGCGACCTTGCCCTCAAACCGGCTAGTCATGGTCCGGATCGTCTCTCCGTTTGCGCAGGCCTGTCCATAGTGTCGGACCACCGGACAATCTGGCCTTGGCCGCGCTAGCTCCGTACTGACGCAGCGGATAAGGTCGAATGATTAGGGGAGCGCTGGACGGAGAACGTGATGCAGGACGGCGGAACGGAAAGCGACGAGGACGGTCCCGCTGGTCGGCCCCGGGTACGACCGGGTCGACGCCACCGTTTTCCGTGACACGCTTGCCCGGGTGCCGACGCCGGTGACGGTGGTGACCTCGCACATCGACCGCAGGCCGCACGGCACTACCGTGAGCGCGTTCTCCTCGCTGTCCCTGGAACCGCCGATGATCCTGGTCTCCCTCGACCAGAACTCCGACCTGCTGAAGATCATCCAGGAGTCCGGCCGGTTTGGCGTGAACGTCCTGGCGTCCGGCCAGCAGTCCCTGGCGACGACCTTCGCGCGCAAGGGCGCGGACAAGTTCGCCGACGTGGCCTGGTACATGGACCACGGCGCGCCCCGGCTCGCCGGCAAGGGCCAGTGGCTGGTGTGCCGCACCGACCAGCTTGTCACCGCGGGCGACCACGTGATCATCATCGGCCTGGTGGTCCACGCGGACACGCACTCGTTCGAGCCCCTCCTGTACCGCCAGCGCGCCTTCGGCACCGTCACCCACATGCGCGGCTGACCCGGGACCGGGACCCGCCGGGACGTCTGCATGATAAGCAGACAGTCATTGGGATGACCGCCCGTGTCACCTACCTGCGGTCGTTTTCCCTCACCCAGCCGGGACGGCTGACCGAGAGCCTGTCCGAGCTGCGCGACATCATGAACTCCGTCAAGGCCCGCGACGCCGACGCGGTCGCCAAGGCCTGCCTGTACCACATCAGGCAGGCGGCCAGGCAGGCCTCGACGCCCTCCCCGCGGACGACCCGTCCACTGCCTAACCCCGGCCCAACCACCGTCACCACGAGTATCCCGGCCGCCACCATTGCGCGACTTGCCGCCCGCGGATAGCGGGTCCCTGTACGGCCGGTAAATCCGCCAGGCGGCAAAGAAAGCACGCCTCATGGGCAATGCCGCCAGGAAAGTCATCCCGGCCGCCGCATCCAGCCCGTTATGCGAGGAAAATCCCCGCTTCCCGGCAGGCGTCGCCGTTTTAGCACGGAAACTTTTCCGAGCGCGGAAACGTATACATGCTATTGCCGGCAAATAGTCCGTGCTGAGCAAAGTTTCCGCGCTAAACGCTCCACCCGGGCCCGGCCGCCAGCCAGCTGGCCGCTGCACGCACCCCGGACGCATCGTGCTTCACCTTAGTCACGCCCGCTGCGCAGGGGGTGCCTGCCGGTGGGCATCGGGTACGCAGAGGTGGGGCCGGGGATCCCCCGAGGGGAATATCTAGGGCCGTCCCTGTTAGAGATACATGCAAACGCATATAACTGACCAACGCTGCGGATGCCAGGGAGGCATTGAGATGCAGTTCGGGATCTTCTCGGTCAGCGACATCACTCGCGACCCGACGACTGACTACACGCCGAGCGAGGCTGAGCGGATCGACGCGGTCGTCAAGATCGCGCAGAAGACCGAGGAAGTCGGCATGGACGTGTTCGCGATCGGCGAGCACCACAACCCGCCGTTCTTCTCCAGCGCGCCGACCACCCTGCTCGCCTACATCGCGGCGACCACCAAGCGGCTGCTCGTCACCACCTCCACGACGCTGATCACGACCAACGACCCGGTGCGGATCGCCGAGGAGTACGCGATGCTCCAGCACCTGTCCAAGGGCCGGATGGACCTGATGCTCGGCCGCGGCAACACCGCCCCGGTCTACCCGTGGTTCGGCCAGGACATCCGGCAGAGCCTGCCGCTCGCGCTGGAGAACTACAACCTGCTGCACCGGCTGTGGCGGGAGGACGTGGTGGACTGGAAGGGCAAGTTCCGCGGCCCGCTGCAGGGCTTCACCGTCGGTCCCGCGGCCGCTGGATGACGTGCCGCCCTTCGTCTGGCACGGCTCGATCCGCACCCCGGAGATCGCCGAGCAGGCCGCCTACTACGGCGACGGCTTCTTCGCCAACAACATCTTCTGGCCGAAGGAGCACTACATGCGGCTGATCCGGTTCTACCGGCAGCGCTACGCGCACTACGGCCACGGCACCGAGAAGCAGGCCATCGTCGGCCTCGGCGGCCAGGCCTACATCGCCAAGAACTCCCAGGACGCCAAGAAGGAGTTCCGCCCGTACTTCAACGCGGCCCCGGTCTACGGCAACGGCCCGTCGATGGAGGACTTCGCCGAGATGACCCCGCTCACCGTGGGTTCACCGCAGGAGGTCATCGACAAGACGCTGACGTTCCGCGAGCACTTCGGCGACTACCAGCGCCAGCTGTTCCTGATGGACCACGCGGGCCTGCCGGTGGCAAGGTCCTCGACCAGCTTGAGCTGCTCGGCGGCGAGGTCATCCCGGTGCTGCGCAGGGAGATCGAGGCCAGGCAGGACCCGGAGACCGCGCCCGCCCCGACCCACGAGCTGCTGGTCAAGGCCAAGTACGGCGACCAGCCCGCGCGCCAGCCGCGCCCTAACGCGAACCGCGGCGACAACGTGACCGGCGCGTCCCCCTACCAGGACACGGCCGAGGACGTTAAGGCCGAGTACCCGTCGATGTTCTAGGAATTCCGCGATGGCCGATCTCAGACTGCTATCCCCCGGGGGGACGACCTCTCCCGACATGGGGGGCTCCCGCCCCCATGCCCGCCGGCCCAAACTCCCCAGGGACACAGCATCCGGCCAACGACGCGTGGGAGGCGCTGCTCACCGCCCACGCGTCGCTGATGCGGCAGTTCAACGCGCAGGACGTCTGGGAGGACCTCTCCATGAAGGAGTACGACGTCCTCTACACGCTGTCCAAGTGCCCGGACCCCATCCGCCTCGGCGAGCTCAACCGCCACGTCCTGCTCAGCCAGCCGGCCCTGTCCCGGATGGTCGACCGGCTGGCGGACCGCGGGCTCGTCAGCCGGGCGACCGACCCAAGTGACGGCCGCGGCGTCCGCCTGGCGCTGACCGAGGAAGGCCTGGCCGTTCAGCGGCGCATCGGCCGCCGGCACGGCCGCTCGGTCGCGCAGGCGATGCTCACCGGGCTCACCCCGGCCGAGCTCCGCCAGCTCGAAGAGCTGTGCGCGGAAGCTGGCGGAAACCGCACTCGTTCGGAATAAGAATTTTGAATAAGAGGAAGGCAATGAGCGAGACATTTAACCTCGTCGTGGTCAGCGCGGGGACGTCCGACCCGTCCTCGACCAGGATGCTTGCCGACAGGACCGCGCAGCGCGTCACCGCGCTCGCGGAGCGGCGCGGTGCCACGGTGCGCACCCGCGTGATCGACCTGCGCGAGCTCGCCACCGACATCACGACCGCGCTGACCAGCCAGCTCATCACGCCGAAGCTGCAGCAGGCGGTCGACGCGCTCGGCGCGGCCGACGGCGCTCATCGCCGCCGCGCCCGTCTACAAGGCGGGGCCGAGCGGGCTGTTCACGTCGTTCTTCCACGTGCTCGACAACGACCTGCTGATCGGCAAGCCGGTGGTGCTCGCGGCGACCGCGGGGACGGCGCGGCACGCGCTCGTCGTCGATGACCAGATGCGGTCGCTGTTCGCCTACCTGCGCACGCTGCCCGTGCCGACGTCGCTGTTCGCCGCGCCGGAGGACTGGGGCACCAGCGCCAGCGGGCCGGACTACCCGGAATCCCGTCGTGCGGAGCCCCGTGGTGCCGACGACGGCGCGCTGAACAAGCGCATCGACCGCGCCGCCTTCGAGCTCGTGCTGCTCATGGAGTCCGGCTTCGCGCGCCAGGTGCGCGGCGAGTCGTGGCAGAGTTACCAGCACGAGTTCGGCTCCGCCGGCGGCAGGGAGCTCGGCATCGACACCGACAGCGACCTCATGCGCCTGGCGACGGGCGGCAGCGCCGTCTGAGAACTCGCGCCAGTCGTGTCCGTGCCGTTGGCCCGGCCGCGGTCTTCCGCCCCGACGCGATCGCGGCGCTCGCCGACTTCACGTCTGCCCGCGCGCAGCTGCTCAACCAGCGTCCCGACCTCGTCAACTGCTGACCCGGTCGGGCCGCTGTTCGGCCCCTGTCCCGGCCCGTGATCGCGGGCCGGGACCGGGGCCGGCGCATTGCCACGCGGCGCAATCCGTGATCTCCTTTAATGCCCCGGCCGGTTCCCTGAATACCCCGCCAGGGTTTATTAAATACCCTCTGGGGGTTTATCGGTGCATCTGACGGCTCGTTGGACTAGCGGGTCTAGCTGCTGGTTCTCGTTATTGTCGGCATCTACATACTTTTCTTCTGAATTCTTGCGTCGGCAATAGGCGTGCTTCTATCGTTGATAGCGTTATTCGCCGCGCAGGAGGAGCACGGGGGAGAGTCGATGAGTGATGTCGTCGTCGGCCGCACCGCGTTGCGTGGCAGGCTTGGCGCCGAGGCGCAGCCCGCCGCGGCGAGGGTTGACCCGCTGCGGGCGCTCCAACTCGGCCTCGCCGCCATGTGGCTGCTTGACGGCGTTCTCCAGTTCCAGCCGTCCATGTACACCAGGGCGTTCACCCAGATGCTGTCGTCGTCCGCGCCCGGCAATCCAGCCGTCATCGCCCGGCCGATCATCTGGGACGCGAGCTTCGTGCAGCACCACCTCGTGCCGCTGAACACGGTCTTCGCGACGATCCAGCTGCTGCTCGGCCTTGGCATCGCTCTCCGGCCGACGGTGCGCCCCGCGCTCGCGGCCTCCGTGGCGTGGTCGCTGGGCGTGTGGTGGTTGGGCGAGGGGCTCGGCGGGATCCTGAGCGGCACCGCCAGCCCGGTCGGCGGCGCGCCGGGGGCGGTGATCCTCTACGCGCTGCTCGCGGTCTTGCTGTGGCCAGCCAGCCGGCTGGGCGCGTCGCCGCCGTTCGTCGCGGCCCGGGCGGTGGGGGAGCGCGCTGCCCGGACCCTGTGGCTCGTGCTGTGGCTGAGCCTGGCGTACTTCGTCTTGACCCCGGCGAACCGCGCGCCGGGAGCCTTGAGCGGCGCCCTGACCGACGTCGGCGATGGGGAGCCCGGCTGGCTCGCCGGACTGGGCAAGGGCGCGGCTTCGCTTGTCGCGGGACGGGGACTGGCCGCCGCGGTGATCCCGGCCGTGGCCTTCGTGCTGATCGCGGCCGGCGTCTTCCTGCCCCGCGCGGGCGCACGGGTGGCCGTAGTCCTCGCCCGCGAGCCGGACGCGGCCGACGGCGAAGCCGTCGCCGCGGGCGACCGCGCTGGTGCCGCGAGTTTCCTGCTCTCGCCCGCCGTCACGATCGGCTGCCGCGTCGCGATGGGCGTCGCGATGGCCTTCATGCTGTTCATCGCGATCTGAGCCCGGCCCGGCGGCCGGGCGGCGTGACTAGCGCCACCAGGTGTGCTCTAGGGCGCGGTCGGTGCCGTGCGTCCGGTCGAGTGCGTCGAGGGCGGCCATGTCCTCGTCGGACAGGGTGAAATCGAAGACCTGGGCGTTCTCTTCGATCCGCTCGCGGTGCGTGGACTTGGGGATGATCGGCACGCCGTGCTGCAGGCACCAGCGCAGCAGCACCTGCGCGGGAGTGCGGCCGACGCGGGCGGCGATCTCGGTCACCCGCCGGTTGTTGAGGTGCCGTCCGGTGCCCAGCGGGCTGTAGGCCTCGGGAACGATGCCGTGGCGGCGGCACGCCTCGACGAGGCCGCGCCGGTACTCCACGGCGCTGAACTGGATCTGGTTGACGGCGGGCACGACGCTGCCCGCGGCGATGACCTGGTCGAGGTCGGCGGCGCTGAAGTTCGACACGCCGATCGACCGGGTCAGCCCGCGCTCCTGCGCCTGCTCCATGCCCGGCCAGGCCCAGGTCGGCCCGTGCTGCGGCCAGTGCACCAGGTACAGGTCCACCTGGTCGACCCCGAGCCGCCGCAGGCTCTTTTCCGCCTCGCCGACCGGGTCCTTGCGCCCCGGGTAGAACTTGGTGGTGAGAAACACCTCGTCGCGGGGCACGCCGCTGTCCCGCAGCGCCTTGCCGACGCTTTCCTCGTTCCCGTAGGCCTGGGCGGTGTCGATGTGCCGGTAGCCGACCTCAAGCGCCGTGCGCACCGCGTACTCGCACGTCGCCCCGTCGGGAACCTGCCAGACACCGAGCCCGAGCATCGGGAGCTGGTTGCCGTCGGCAAGCTTCACGAACTCCATGGCTATCCCTTTCGGCGTCATCGGACTGAGAGAGGCACCCCGCAGCTGTTGGTCCGCGTGGGCGGGCCCGATACGCTCGCGGTTTTTGCGATCAGGCCCGCACGCGCGGACAGCCGGGGGTCCGGGAGTCGTCCCCCGGGGGTTACAGCAAGGTCGCTTCCAGGGTGATCTCGGGGACGCCCGCGAGCGCCCGGCTCACCGGGCAGCCCGCCTTGGCGGCCTGGGCTTGCTCGGTGAAGGTCGCCTGGTCGATGCCGGGTACCCGGCCGGCCGTGACCAGCGCGATCTTGGTGATCGTGGGGGCGCCGTCGACGAACCGCAGCGTCACCGTGGCGTCGGTGTGCACCGACTCGGCGGCGTGACCGGCCTGGGCGAGCGCGTTCGCCAGGGCCATCGAGAAGCACGACGCGTGCGCCGCGGCGATCAGCTGCTCGGGATTGGACCCGGGGCCGTCCTCAAAGCGAGACTTGAAGGTATACCCGCCGCTGATCGAGTCACCGGCGGTAAAGGTGCCGGCGCCGCCCTGCAGGTCGCCCTTCCATTCAGCACTTCCCTTTGCGGGCATGAGCCCCTCCGTCCTTGGCATGTCCCTGGAGTAACTAGGCCGAGCCTATCTCGCCAGCTGTACGCGGGTTCAGGCGCGGCCAGCCAGAGAAACGCCGCTTCGGTCGTGAAAATTCACGATTTCTTGCACACTAGTGTTGGCTTACCGGTGGTCGCAGCACATTGGCGGCGACGAGTCCGCACCGGCACGCGGGGCGAGGCAAGATGAGTGTTCAGGTTTCGGTGAGCCCAGGCGGATTGACCGGTCATGGTGGTCGTGGCTGTCGTGGTGGGACCTGGCCTGGGTGGCCTTCGTCGCGCTGAACCTGACGGCGATGCAGGTGATGGACACGTGGCAGACCGTGCCGTTCCTGGTCATGTGGGTGAGCCTGACGGTGATCTACGGCTGGCGGCTGTGGCCGTTGCAGCCGACGATCATGACGGTCGCGATCGTCACGCTGGCCAGCGGCGCGATCATCGGGCTCCAGGTCATCGACGGCACGCAGGACGGTGACTACCTGGTCCTGGTTCCGCTCGTCGCCGCGATGTTCCTGGTGATGGTGTGGCACGGGCGGCGCCGGCTGGCCGCGCTCGAGGAGCGGCTGGCGGCACTTGAGGAAGTGCAGCGGGTATCCAGGGAGAACATGCGCCTGCTGGATCAGCAGCGGCTGTTCCTGCTTGACGCCTCGCACGAGCTCGGCACGCCGATCACCGTGGCGCTCGGCCACGCCGAACTGCTCGAGCAGTCGGTAGACGGCGGGGTCGCGGCCGACGACGCCCACGTGGTCGTCGCGCGAGCTCGGACGACTGCGCAAGCTGGCCGGCCGTTTGCTGCTGCTGGCCTCGGCGGGCGACCCCGGGTTCCTCGACGTCCGGCCGGTGAGCATCGACGCGCTGGTGCTCGAGGCGCTCGACAAATGGGGCTACACGCCCCGCCGGTGGCGGCTCGGCGAGATGACCGAGGTGACCGTCCAGGGGGACCGCGACCGGCTCGGCGTGGCGATGGACGCGCTGGTGGAGAACGCGGTCGCGCACACCAAGCCGGACGACCTCATCGAGCTGAGCGCCTGGATGGAAGACGGCCACGCGGTGCTGGCCGTCGCCGATTCTGGCTGTGGCATCGAGGAAGAGGACCTAGCCAGGATCTTCGCCCGGTTTTCCCGGGCGAAGCCCTACCACAGTCGCGACGTGGGCGGCTTCGGACTCGGCCTGCCGACCGTCCGGGCCATCGCCGAGGCCCACAAAGGCTCGGTCCAGGTCCGCAGCACCGTCGGGCAAGGCTCGACATTCGAACTGCGGATTCCCGCTACCGCCGCTCAGGCGTAGACGGTCTTGAGGTTCTGGTAAGCCGCGATCGCGCCGGGGCTGAGCTCGCGGCCGAGCCCGCTCGACTTGACGCCGCCCCACGGCCCGGCCGGGTCGGGGGCGATGCGGCCTCGGCAGCACTGCGATGGCGACGGATACCATCGTTTGCGCAGCGCAATATTGCTGGTCACCGGCTGTTTACGGGTTCTGGCGGGACTAGTGTGACGCCGTGGTGGGCGCTGGCTGGAGCGAGGTCGTCGCCCTGGTCGCGGCGTACGTGATTGCGGTGGTAACGACTCCGGCGGGCATCTCCGGAGCAGTGCTCTTGCTGCCTTTCCAGGTGAGTGTGTTGGGCACGCCGAGCCCGTCGGTGACCCCGACCAACCTGCTGTACAACGTCGTGGCGACACCAGGAGCGCTGTACCGCTACTGGCGGCAGGGACAGACCGGCGGGCGGCTGGCGGTACTGCTCATTGGCGGGACGTTGCCGGGTGTCATCGCCGGGTCAGTGATTCGCGTGAAGCTGCTCCCTGGCCCGCGCGTTTTCGATGTGGTGGCCGCAGCGGTGCTGGTTCCGTTGGGCGTCTGGCTTTTGCTGTCCGGGCGTTCCCGCACGGACGCGCCGGAACGCCCGGAGAGGCAGATCCCGGCTCTGGTGCTGGTGATGCTGGCCGTCGTGGTGGGGTGCGTGGGCGGTATCTACGGGATCGGGGGCGGCTCGATCCTGGCACCGGCCCTGATCGGGTCGGGCCGCAAGCCGTCTGAGGTCGCTCCGGCTGCGCTTGCCTCTACGTTCGTGACCTCTGTCGGGGGAGTGGTCACGTTCACGATCTTGTCCCTGCACCAGCACATTTCCGTGGCTCCGGACTGGCCGACCGGTATCGCCCTGGGCCTGGGTGGCCTGGCCGGCGGCTATACCGGTGCGCGCATCCAGTCCCGGATGCCCGATGTCTTGATCCGCCGCCTGGTCGGCGTCCTGGTCATCGGTATCGGTGCCTATTACCTTTCCTCTGGGCTGAGCTGACCACGCTTTGCCTTGACGCGTCGAAGACGTTTTGACGCGCTCCCCGCCCGTGGAGAGCGAGGATTCAGCCCGTGCCGACTCACACGGCACCTCTGCGGCTTCCCGCTTCACAGGCCGGCGCCAGCGTCGCCGCTGGTCTTACCTGGCCTCCACGGGCGTTTAGCGCCTCCCTGCGTCCCAGGGCGGCGATGTTCTTGGCGGCGTTCACATCCCGGTCGTGGACCGTGCCGCATTCCTTGCACTGCCATTCGCGGATGTGCAGCGGTTTGGGGCCATCCTTCGTCCCGCACGCCGAGCAGACCTGCGAGGTCGGCTCAAAGCGGCCCACCCTGCGAAAGTCTCGTCCGTACAGCGCGGCCTTGTACTCCAGCATCCGCACGAATGCGGACCAGCCCGCGTCATGAACGGACTTCGCCAGCCGGGTCCGCGCCAGGCCTCTCACCGCGAGGTCTTCCACCGTGACCGCTTGGTTCTCGCGGATCACCTTGGTGGAGAGCTTGTGGTGAAAGTCCCGGCGCGCGTCGGCGACCTTCGTGTGCGCCCGCGCGACCCTCACGCGGGCCTTTTCCCGCCGACCGCTTCCTCTCTGCCTGCGGGTCAGGTCCTGCTGCGCCTTGCGGAGCCTCTTCTCGGCGCGGCGCAGGAACCTCGGCGCGGCCACCTTCGTGCCGTCGTCCAATACCGCGAAGTAATCGAGGCCGAGGTCGATCCCGCAGCCAGCTTCTGTCTCCGGCAGGCGTTGCGGGGTTACCTCGACCACGAACGACGCAAAGAACCGGCCCGCCGCATCCCTGATCACCGTGACCGAGGTCGGGATCGCTGGCAGTGGCCGCGACCACTGGACTTCAACGTCCCCGATCTTCGGAAGCCGCAGTTCGCCGTTGGCTAGTACGCGGAACCGGGCGCTGGTAGGGAACCGGAGAGACTGCCGGGAGTCCTTCCGAGACCGGAACCGGGGCGGCGCGACCTTCGGCCCCTTCCGCCTCCCCGTGACTGAGTCGAAGAAGTTCCGGTAGGCCTCGTTCAGGTCTGCTAGCGCCTGCTGGAGGACCGCAGCAGATGCATCCCGGAGCCATGCTCGCTCCGGGGTGCATTTCGCCGCTGTCAATCGCGCCGACAGGTCCCCGTCGGCGATGTACGTCTCCCCTGCCTCGTAGGCAGCCCGCCTTGCGGCGAGTGCGTCATTAAATACCAGCGCGCGCACCCGAACGCCCGGGCCAGCGCTCCTATCTGGTCTGGCGTCGGGTAGAGGCGGTAGCGATATCGGAGCTGCACGCTCTCATTGTAGTGGACACAAAATTCGAATGCTACAACTTATGCTATCTCGGTTGCCTGCGGCTGGCGCCTCGCCAACAGCCCGAAGCTTGCCACGCGCTGGGCGGTTGGATCAGTCCGCTGCACCGATGATGACGTCCGACGCTTTGATGACGGCGGTGACCTCGCTGCCGACGGCAAGCCCAAGCTCGCGGGCGGCCTCGACGGTGATCGAGGCGACGAGCCGCACTCCGCCCGCGTCCAGTTCGATGTTGGCGGTCGCTTCGCCCGCGGTGATGCCAGTCACTGTGGCCGGAATCTGATTACGCGCGCTCAGTTTCATGAGTGGCACTCCCCGTAATGACGGATGATCAGTGATTCTGCCCGCTCACGCTGCTTCGGTCCGCTTCCCAGCCCGGTGAACACCGGGACAGACTGCGTCCAATACTCCTTGCGCAGGGCAAGCGACGTTTGCATGATGGGGTCATGCCCACTGTCGGAAGATCCGCAACTTAGATGTCCAACACGGGGCTATCCAACCTGGGGAAAGCGCGCGCCGACGAGGGCAGCACGGGCCGGTGGGAGGAGATGCTTGGCAGCCTGACCGAGCTCCTGCCCGCCCGGTCCCGGTGCGTGCTGATAGACGGCCCGAGCCGAACAGGCGAGGCTCTTCGCTTCCCGCCTGGTGGAGAAGCTGGCCGGACAGCATCGCACGCGTTCCGTCCAAGTGACGCTTGGGGCGGGCGAGGACTGGGACGTTGCGATCTTCTTGCGGACCGCGCCTGGCGGCAGGCATTTCCCGGTGTACCGCAAAGACCGCCGCGAACGCGAGGAGCGGGCCGACATCGTTGTCGACCTGCACGACGCCGACTGGCCGGTGATCAGGCGGGTTGCCGCGCCGCTGGCCGCGCGCGGCCCCTGGTACCTGACGGAGACCCGCGCGTTCTTCGCCTGCCGGGCCGCGACCTGGGACGTCAAGTTCGGCGACGACCTGCCCGCCTACTGCGCGGCGGTCGCCGAGGCGGGCATCAGGCGCAGCGGCGTGGTCATCGACGTCGGCTGCGGCACCGGGCGGGCGCTGCCGCCGCTGCGCGAGGCGATCGGCCCGGCCGGCACGCTCATCGCCGTGGACGTGACGCCGGAGATGCTCGCCGCGGCCCGGCCGGCGGTCCAGCTCGCGGCGGCCAGGATGGTCATCGCGGACGCCCGGGCGCTGCCCCTCGCCGACGGCTCGGCGGACGCGGTCTTCGCCGCCGGCCTGGTCAACCACCTGCCAGACACCGAGGCGGGGCTCCGCGAGCTGGCCCGGGTGACCAGCCCGGGCGGCCGGCTCGTGCTGTTTCACCCGTCCGGTCGCGCCGCGCTCGCCGCCCGGCACGGCCACGCGCTTTCCCCCGACGAGCCGCTCTCCGAGGGCCCGCTGCGCCGGTTCACGGCGGCCGCCGGCTGGCAGCTGACGGCGTACGACGACGCCCCGCACCGCTTCTTCGCGGTGGCGGAACGCCGCTGAACCCGCGGCGCGGCTACGGCCGGCGGGACTCGGCGGGCGCGATCATGTCCAGGAAGTCCAGCGCGGCCACCGCGTTCGCGCGGCGCCAGGCGAGGAGCGTCGCGTCGAACCCCGCGCTGCGCGCGCGCCGCGACTCGATCGCGACGACGATCGGCTCGAGCACCGCGCGCTGCGCCCGCAGCAGGCTCGCCGGGTCGTCGCCCGCGCGGTCGAGGAGGGCGAGCTTGAGCAGCAGCTCCGAGCGGATCTCGCGCACGTGCTCGACCGGCGCGTGCAGCCAGCGGCCGGCGGCTTCGCGGCCGGCGGCCGTCGCGCTGTAGACGGTGCGCTGGGGGCCGAGGCCGGGCTCGGTGCCGTCGGGGACGATGAACCCCGCGTCGAGCAGGCGGCCGATCGCCCGGTAGACGACCGCCTTGGGAATCTGCCACACCCGGCCGAGCTCGCCGTCCGCCGCGGTCAGCTGCGCGACCGCGAAGCCGTGCGCCGGCTGCTGGCTCAGGATCGTGAGCACCAGCCATTCTGGCAGCGACATCTCGGGAAGCGTGGCGGTCATGAGACATGAGGGTAGCCGCCTGTGGGCTAGCACATCGACAGGTCCGGCGGCGGCTGGCACGCTTGAACGATGGATGTCTCCTTTGGCACGATCTGGGAGGCCATCGCCCGTGACCTGCCGGACGCCGTCGCGATCTCCGAGCCGGGCCGGGACTACACGTTCGCGGAGTTCGACGACCGGGCGGCGCGCCTCGCCGCCGCCCTGGCGGCGGCCGGGGTCGGGCCGGGCGACAAGGTCGCGTGCTACCTCTATAACGGCGCGCCGTACCTGGAGACGGTGTTCGCCGCGTTCAAGCTCGGCGCGGCGCCCGTGAACGCCAATTACCGCTACACCGAGGACGAACTCACCGCGCTCCTCGCCGACGCCGACGCCGCGGCCCTGGTATTCAGCGGCGGCCTGGCGGCCAACGTGGTCCGCCCCGTCTCGGCCCTCTCCACGCTGCGCCTGATCGTCCGCGCCGGCCCCCCGGCGGACATTGCTCAGCAGGGAGAAGACGGCGCGCGGGCGGTCCGCGACGCGCCCGAGCTAGCCGACCTGTACGCCGCGACCGCGCCCCGCCCCGGCCGGCCCCGCCCGGGAAGCGACGAGCTCTTCATGTACACGGGCGGAACCACCGGCAAGCCCAAGGGCGTCATCTGGCGCATGTCGCAGCTGTTCGGGTCCATGGGGCCAGGACTGTTCAGCCGCCTCGGCGTGGCCGAGCCCACGACGCTCGATGAGCTGGTGGCGATCGCACGCTCGGTGAGGGACGCGGGCCGGTCCCCGGTCGCGCTGTCCGCCGTGCCCCTCATGCACGCCACCGGCCTGTTCAACAGCATGGGCACGCTGACCGTCGGCGGCCGGGTCGTGCTGACCAAGCCGGGCGGGCTCGACCCGCGGCACGTGTGGGAGATGGTCGCCGCGCAGCGGGTCCGTACCCTCGTCGTGGCGGGCAACGCCGTGTGCCAGCCGCTCGTCGACGAGCTGCTCACGGCGGAGGCCGCGGGGCGGCCGCACGACCTGAGCGCGCTTGAGTCGGTCACCAGCTCGGGGACCGTGCTGAGCGACCGGGTGAAGCGCGCGCTGCACGAGCGGGCCAACGTCACGATCAGCGACGCGCTCGCGTCGAGCGAGGGCGGGCCGTTCGCGCTCGCGGTCACCTCGTCGGTCGACGACCTGCCGTCGCGGTTCTACCCGGTGCCGGCGACGCGGGTGCTGACGCCGTCCGGCCGGCCGGTCGTGCCGGGCAGCGGCGAGGTCGGCACGCTCGCCTTCGGCGGCTCGATCCCCGCGGGCTACTACAAGGACGCGGCGAAGACGTCCGCCACGTTCCGGGTCGTGGACGGAGTCAGGTACACGATGCCCGGTGACCTCGCGACGGTCGAGGCGGACGGGGCGATCCGCTTCCTCGGCCGCGGTGCCGGCGTGATCAACACCGGCGGCGAGAAGGTCCACCCGCAGGAGGTCGAGGACGTCCTGCTCGCCTGTCCCGGGATAACCGACGCTTCGGTGGTCGGCGTGCCCGACGACACCTGGGGCGAGCGCGTGGTGGCCGTGGTCGCGACCGGCAACCAGGCGCTGACCGCGGAGGAACTGCGCGCCGCGGTCCGCCGCCGGCTGGCCGGCTACAAGGTTCCGCGCGCGGTCGTCCTTCTCCCGGCCCTGCCCCGCACCCCGACCGGCAAGCTCGAGCTCGCCCGCGTCCGCGGCATCGCGGCCGAGGCCGTCTCCGGGCCTGGCGACCCCGGCTCGGCGCGATCGTAGGACGGCCGGCCAGATCGTTGCTTTCGCGTACGGTAGGCGGAACGTGAAAGCGCTGTTAAAAACAACGTCACTTGGAGGCTCGCGGTGGCAAACGCCCCTGACCTGGATGAACTGGCCGCGCTGTACCGCGACCTGCACGCGCACCCGGAGCTCGCCTTCGCCGAGCACCGGACCGCGGGCATCGCCGCGGACCGCCTGCGCGAGCTCGGTTACCAGGTCACGACCGGAGTGGGCGGGACCGGCGTGGTCGGCGTGCTCGCCAACGGGGACGGCCCGACCGTGCTGCTGCGCGCCGACATGGACGCGCTCCCCGTGCTTGAGCAGACCGGCCTGCCGTACGCGAGCACCGGGCAGGCGCACGACTCCCGGGGCGCGGAGGTCCCGGTCATGCACGCCTGCGGCCACGACATGCACGTCACCTGCCTGCTCGGCGCCGCGGCGGAGCTGGCCGCGGCGCGTGACGCCTGGCGCGGCACGCTGCTGCTCGTGTTCCAGCCCGCCGAGGAGGCCGGCCAGGGGGCGCTCGCCATGATCGACGACGGCCTGTTCGAGCGGTTCCCGGTGCCCGGCGTCGTCCTCGGCCAGCACGTCATGCCCTTGCCCGCGGGGGTGCTCGCGATACACGGCGGCGCCGCGATGGCCGCCGGCGACGCGGTGCGGATCGTGCTGCACGGCCAGGGCGGCCACGGGTCACGCCCGGAGACCACGGTCGACCCCATCCTGATGGCGGCCGCTACCGTGCTCCGGCTGCAGGGAGTCGTGTCCGGCGAGATCGCGGCCAGCGAGAGCGCGGTCCTCACGGTCGGCGCGCTGCGCGCGGGCACCGCGCCGAACATCATCCCGGACCAGGCCGAGCTGCTGCTCTCGCTGCGCTCATTTAGCGAGCGAGGTGCACGACAAGGCCCGCGCCGCGATCGACCGCATTGTCCGCGGCGAGGCCGCCGCCTCCGGCGCCACCAAGGAGCCCGAGATCATCACCGAGGTCTCGTTTCCCGTCCTGGTCAACGACCCGGACGCCAGTGCCAGGCTCGCCGCCCGGTTCAACGAAGCGGGCCTGCTGACGCTCGACCCCGGCCCGGTGACCGGCAGCGAGGACGTCGGCCTGCTGGCCACCGCCGCGGGCGTGCCGTGCGTGTACTGGTTCCTCGGCGGCTCCGACCCGGCCCTGTTCGCGGGCGTCACGACGATCGAGGAGGCGCGGGGCATCGTGGACGGGCTGCCGTCCAACCACTCACCGCTGTTCGCCCCGGTGATTGACCCGACGATCCGCACCGGGGTGGCCGCGCTGACCACGGCGGCCCGCGCCTGGCTGGGGAGCTAGCGGCCGGTCAGTCAGGGAAGGCCGCCGCGAGCGCTTCCCCGACCGCCGGGATCCGCGCCGGGTCCGCCGGCCCGACGACGATCATGCCGTCCGCGCCCACGGCGGCCAGCGACCGCGCGGACTCCGCGAGCGCGGACAGGTCGGAGGTGTCGAACGCGAACACCGTCCTGGTGATCTCCGCCGGGTCCCGCCCGACCCGCTCGCAGTGCCGGTCGAGCACGTCGAACTTGTGCCGCACGTCCGCCGGCACGCCGGCGGTCACGTTGCCCGCGTCCCCGTACCGGGCGACCAGGTCAAGCGTGCGCTTCTCGCCGCCGCCGGCCACGAGCACCGGGATGGTGCCGCGCACCGGCCGCGGCGAGTTGTAGGCGTCGCGGACCGCGTAGAACTTCCCGCTGAAGCTCGCCCGTTCCGCGCCGAACATCGCCTGGCAGATCGCCAGCTCCTCTTCGAGCCGGTCGAACCGCTCGCCAAGCCCGGGGAACTCGATCCCGTACGCCTCGTGCTCGGCGACGTCCCAGCCCGCGCCGACCCCGAGCAGGGCCCGCCCGCCGGAGATCACGTCGAGCGTGGTCACCGCCTTGACGAGCAGGCCGGGCGCCCGCAGGGTAACGGGGCTGACCAGCGAGTACAGCCGCGCGGACGAGGTGGCGAGCGCCAGCGCGCCGAGCACCGTGTACGCCTCGAACATGGGAGAGGCCGGCCCGCCACCGACCCGGTTCTGGTGCACGTGATCCGGCACGGAGATCGCGTCGAACCCGGCCTCTTCGGCGGCCCGCGCCGCCTCGGCCAGCCGCCCGAACACCGCCGCCCCGTCATCGACGCTGCCGTAAGAACCAAAGTGAATGCCCCGCCGGATAAGCGCCACCGGACTCCTCGATACGTCGGAAAGATCAAGACCGATCATCCCGAACGTATGCGTGCCTTCGCCAGCCCCGCAACGCTGTTATCCCCCGGGGGGACGACCCCGTACCGCCCCGATGTCGGCGCGGGGCGGGCCTGATCGCAAAAGGCGCGATCGTATCAGGGCCGCCCCGCGCCGACCAAAGCCGCAGGGTGACTCTTGGTGACTCTTGGCTGTCCAGGCTCCTGGTGACTCCGACGACTGAGGCGGGGTTAGCGGAGCGAGGCGAGGATAGCCTCGGCCTGGCGGATCAGCGGGGCGTCGACCATCTGGCCGTCGACCGTGATCGCGCCCTTGTCGCCCGCGCCCGCGTCGCGGGCCGCCGCGATAACCCGCCGGGCCCACGCCACCTGGGCCTCATCGGCCCGGAACGCCTTGCGCACGACCGCCACCTGGCTCGGGTGGATGCACCCCTTGAGCGCGAACCCGGAGGCGGCCGCGTCCTCGGCTTCCGCCGCGAGCCCCTCGAGGTCGGGGATGTTCACGTAGACGGCGTCAATCGCCTGCCGCCCGTAAGCGGACGCCGCGACCAGGACCGCCGACCGGGCGTGCCGGGCGACGTCCCGGTACCGCCCGTCGGGAAGCCGGCTGGTCCGGCCGCGCATGGAGGCGATCAGGTCCTCCGCGCCCCACATCACCGCGATGACGTTCGGCGCCGCCGCGATCTCGGCCGCGTTGACGACGCCGAGCGCCGTCTCGCACAGCGCCACGACGTGCCAGTTGTCGCCGAACTCGTTGAGCTGCGCGCGGGTCTCTGACTTGGGCAGCATCACCGTCCGGTAGCCGGTGCGGCGCAGGGCCGCGAGGTCGGCCGCGTGCTCGGCGGTCCCGGTCGCGTTGACCCGGACGATGACCCGCGCGGGGTCGAGCTCAGAGGCGGCCAGCGCGGCCCTGGCCTCGTTCTTGCCCTCGGCGCCGACCCCGTCCTCCAGGTCGAGGATGACCCCGTCGGCGGCGGCCAGCGCCTTGCCGTACCGGTCAGGCCGGTCGGCCGGGCAGAAGAGCAGCGCGGGACCCGGCAGCGACGGCGGCGTCATCACTCCGCCTCCGGCTTGGCTTGGTCTCCCGGGTTTGGCCGGCACAGCATCAGCGTGGTCCGGGTGACGACGGCCACCACCTCGCCGTGCTGGTTGCGCGCCGTGTGCTCGAACGTCACGACCCCCTGGCCGGGCCGGCTGGCCGAGAGCCGCTTCTCCGTCACGACCGTCTCACCGTAGATGGTGTCGCCGTGCCTGACCGGCGCGGGGAAGCGCGCGTCACCGAACCCCAGGTTCGCCACGATCGTCCCCTGGGTCAGGTGCCCGACGGACAGCCCGACCAGCACGGACATCGTCAGCAGGCTGTTGACCAGCCGCTCGCCGAACTGGGTCGCCGCGCTGAACGCCGCGTCCAGGTGCAGCGACTGGGGATTCATGGTCAGCGTCGAGAACAGCGTGTTGTCCGCCTCGCCGATCGTCCGCCCGGGCGCGTGCCGGTAAACGACCCCGGTCCGCAGTTCCTCGAACCACAGCCCGCGCTGCTGGACAACCTCGCCGGGCGACTCGCTCATATTCCCTCCAGAAAAGCTGGTCTCAGAGAACGACCTTAGCGACCGCCACCAGCCCCGACCCGGGGGATGCGTGGCGATACTAGCGCGCGACGGCGCGGAACGCGACGATAGAGTTGACTTAGCTGCCCGCCGGGCTGAAAGGCTGCCCGGAAGGCTGAAGGGGCTGAAGGGAATGTCACGATGGCGCGGATAGACCTGCGACTACGGGTATGGGGCTGGCTGACCAGGCGCATGGTGCTCGATCGCGACCATGAGTGACGCCGATGTCATCGCCCTGCAGGCCAAGCAGATCCCGGTGAATCCGGTGACCAACTGGCTATTCGGCACCGTCCCGCCGGGGTCGATGTCACCGACCGGGCGGTGCCAGGCCCCGCGGGCGACCTCAAGGTCCGCGTGTACCGGCCCGCCGCCGCGCGCGCTACGCACCGCCGCGCGGCCGCTCGTCGTCTACTTCCACGGCGGCGGCTTCGCGCTCGGCGGCCTCTACATGGGCGACTGGATGTGCGGGCTGGTCGCGGCCAGCGTCGGGGCGGTCGTCGTCTCGGTGGACTACCGGCTCGCGCCGTCGCACGTGTTCCCCGCCGCGGTCGAGGACTGCTACGCGGCGCTCGCCTGGGCGGCGGGCAACGCCGCCGAACTCGGCGCGACCGGGCGGATCGGCGTCATGGGGGAGAGCGCGGGCGGCAACCTGGCCGCGGTGACCTGCCTGATCGCCCGGGAGCGGGGCGGTCCCGCCGATCAGCCACCAGGCGCTGATCTACCCGGCCACCGACATGACGGAGGGACGGCCCGCCGAGTGGCGAACCCGTCCGCGCCGTTCCTGTCCGCATGCGGAGATCGTCGCCTACAAGCGGCTTTACTTCGGCCCAGAAGCCCGACCTCGCCAACCCGTGGGCGTCGCCGCTGCTCGCCGACCACGCCGGGCTGCCGCCGGCCTTGATCCAGGTGGCCGAGCACGACCCGCTCCGTGACAGACGGCGCGCGCTACGCCGAAGCGCTGCGCGCCGCGGGCGTCCCGGTGCGGTTCACCGAGTACGTCGGCATGACGCACGGCTTCGTCAACTTCCCCGGCCTCTCCCGGGCGGCGCACCAGGCGATGGCCGAGATATGCGCCGAGCAGTCCGCCGCCCTCGTGCCGCCGCGGGCGAGCGTGTCGTAACCCAGGCACCGACCGCGACGCGTGACTCGTTAGTCTCCTGCTCGAGGATGCGGACCCCGCCACCCCCGACACAGACCGTAAGCAGGAAGCACGAGCCGTGACAGACCTCCCCTCGATACCGGACCTGCTCGACCTAGAGCAGGTCGAGCCGGACCGCTACCAGTCCACGCGCCCACTACGACGCCCCGTGGGGCATGTTCGGCGGGCAGGCGGCGGCGCAAGCCCTGTACGCCGCCGGCCTGACGGTGGAGAAGGACCGGCTGCCGCACTCGCTGCACGGCTACTTCGTGCGCCGCGGAGACACGGCCAAGCCGACCATGTTCCGCGTCGACCGGGACCGGGACGGTCGCTCGTTCTCCGCCCGCCGGGTCGTGGCCCGGCAGGACGGCGAGGTCATCTTCAGCATGTCGGCCTCGTTCGCCCTCCCGGCCGGGCCGCGGCCGCCCTTCCCCGATGCGGAAGCGGAGCCGGCGCCGGAACTGCCGCCGCTGGACTCGCTGCCACCCTGGCCCAATCCCAAGCACCCGTCGTTCGAGTTCCGCCCCGTCGACGCGGAATCGCGGCTGCCGGGCCGCTTCTGGATCAAGTGCACCGACGAGCTGCCCGATGACCCGCTAGCGCACGCGGCCGTCCTCGCCTACACCTCGGACATCTCGACCGCGCTGATCCCGTTCGAGTCCGCGGGCATCAGCACCGGCCCCAGCCTGGACCACGCGGTCTGGTTCCACCGGCCGGCCACGATGGACGGCTGGACCTGGCAGGAGCTGACGCCGCGCACCGTGGCGGGAGGCCGCGGCTGGTACACCGCGACCATCTACACCGCCGACGGCACGCGGATCGCGAGCGTCGCGCAGGAGCAGCTCTTCGCCGCCCGCAGGACCCGGTGACCCCCCGCACCCGGTGATAGGCCCGGTGAGCGCCGTCGCCGTTGACGGCGCCCACCCCCAGGGTGGCTAAGGGATCAGGCGGGGACGATCCGCAGCGGCAGCTTCTCGTGGCCGTGCACCGCCATGTTCGTGGTGACCTCGGGCTCGCCGGCCAGCTCAATCGAGCGCGACGTGCCGCGCCAGGGCGGACAGCAGCGACACGCCTTCCAGCCGCGCCACCCGGGCGCCCACGCACGCGTGCACGCCGAACCCCAGCCCGAGGTGCTTGCCGACGACGTCCCGGGTGATGTCGTACCGGCCCGGGTTCTCCCAGCGGCGCGGGTCACGCCCGCCGGGCATGTGCAGCAGCAGGAGCTTGGCGTCCTCGGGCAGCGTCACCCCGTCGACGTCGACCTCCGCCGTCGCCCGCCGCCGGGTGAACCGGGCGGGGTTGTCGTAGCGGACGCCCTCCTCGAAGGCCCGCGTCGAGAACTCGTCGATGTTCGACCGCAGCAGCTGGTACTGGTCCGGGTTCTCCGCCAGCGCCCGCAGCGTGTTCCCGAGGGCGTAGATCGTGGTGTCGGAGCCCGCCGAGTACAGCGTGCGCACCAGGATCTCGGCCTCTTCCTGGCTGACCGCCCCGGTGTCCGCCGCCTCGTACATCGCCATGCAGACGCCGCCAGGCGCGACCGCGTCCCGCTTGCAGTTCGTGGCGACCCACTCGAAGACCTCGCCCGCCGCCTCCATGGACTCCCGGTAGATGTCGTTCTTCGGCCCGAACATGTTGAACTGCGCGTGCCCGAACTTGATCAGCATCTCCCGGTTGGCGTCGCCGAGCCCGATCGCGTCGGGGAACACCTTGAGCACGTACTTCTTGGCGAGGTCGGTGTGCCCGTCGATCAGCCCGTCCGGCGCGTCGAGCAGCGAGCGCACGAGCCGCTCGGCCTCGGCGGCGAAGTCCTCCTGCCAGCGCCGCAGCACGGCGGCCGACATGCCCTTGGAGATGACGGTCCGCACCCGCTGGTGGTCCGGCGGGTCGTCGGAGAGCAGGATCATCGGCTGCCCGATCTCCTCGAAGGCCGGCCGCGTGGACGAGAACGTCTTCCAGTCCCGCATCATCAGCTCGATCTGCGCGTGCCGCCCGGTCGCCCAGACGTCGTACTCGGGCGAGTAGACGACCGGGGCCGCCTCGCGGATCAGGCCGTCGTAGAGCTGCGGATCCCGGCAGACCTCCGGGCTGAACCAGTCAAAGTCCGCTGAGTAGTCAAAGTGCACAGCGGAGTCAGTTACGGGCATCGGTGCCCTCCCGCCTTCACGGAATGCCATAGGCGTAATTCCGGCCCGCTAAGCCGGGCTTGCCCGGAGCGTAAGCCGGCGGCAAAAGGGGGTCAAGGCACCTGGAGGGCAGCCGCGAGGGCCATTCCCTGCCAGTCACAAACGCCGCTCTCCGTGCCTGTCCTACGGCACAACCGCTCTGGTAACGGCCGCCGCCGCGGCCTAATATGCGCGCTATGAAGGTCACCGTCGACCCCATCATGTGCGAGGCCAACGCCGTTTGCGTCAGCCTGGTCCCGCGGCTCTTCTCCATGCACGAGGACGAGGACGGAGAAGACGTGCTCGCGATCGCCAACGAGGGCGAAGTCCCCGCGGACCTAGCGGACGGCGTCCGCGACGCGGTCGACCGCTGCCCCAAGATGGCCCTAACGCTCGAAGAGTAGAGAGCCTCAGCGGCGGTCGACGACGAAGCCGATCGCTAGGGTGAGGCGGTGAGCACCGATCTTCCGCTGCGGCCGTTTCCCTTCGACTCCGACCGGCTGACCGCGGTCGTCACGACGCGGCACGGCGGGGTGAGCGCGCGTCCCTACGCCAGCCTTAATCTCGGCGGGCACGTCGGGGACGCGCCGGAGGCGGTAGCGGAGAACCGTCGGCGGCTGGCCGCCGCGCTCGGCGTGGACCGGCTGACGATCGCGGACCAGAAGCACACCGCCACGGTCGCCGTGGTCGACGGCGCGCTGGCTGGCCGGGGACACGGCGGCGTCGCGGACTCGGCGACCGCCTTCAAGGAAACCGACGCCATGATCACGAACCGGCCCGGGGTCGCGCTGACGATCCTGGTGGCGGACTGCGCTCCGGTCGTGCTCTACGACCCGGTTCACCAGGCCGCCGGCGTCGCGCACAGCGGCCGGGCCGGAACCATCAAGGGCGTGATCCCGCAGACGATCAAGGCGATGGCGGCGACGTTCGGCTCGTCCCCCGGCGACCTGCTGATCGGAATCGGCCCGGCGATCGGCGCCGCGAGCTACGAGATCGGCGCGGCCGAGGCGGCCGAGGTGACGGCCGCGTTCGGCGCCGACGCTCCGCGACTGCTGACAACGACCAGGCCCGGGCACGCGACGTTTGACCTGACGGGCGCGATCCGCCGCCAGCTCCGCGCCGCGGGCGTTACCGCCGGGCACGTCCACGACCTCGCTGTCGACACCAGGACGAGCACGGACGACTTCTTCTCCGACCGCGCCGCCCGCCCGTGCGGCCGCTTCGCCGCCGTCGCCTGCCTCCGCCGGGACCCCGGGCCGTGACGCCGGGCCTCCGTGAGCTGTTCCTCGTCGCGGCGGGCGCGGTTGCCGGACTCATCGGGACGGCGGGCGGGATCACCTCGCTCGTGTCGTACCCGGCGCTGCTGCTCGCCGGGGTCGCGCCGCTGCAGGCGAACATCGCCAACCTCGTCGCGCTCGTCGCGTGCTGGCCCGGGTCGGCGGTCACCTCGCAGCCGGAACTGCGCGGACGCGGGCCCTGGCTGCTCCGCTGGGGAGTCGTCGCCGCGGCGGGCGGCGCCGCGGGCTCCCTGCTGCTGCTCAACACGTCGGCCGGCGTGTTCGGCCGGGTGGTCCCGTTCCTCGTCGCGGCCGGGTCGCTCGCGCTGCTGTTCCAGCCGTGGCTGGCCGCGCGTCCCGCCTGGCGCAGCGGCGACGGCCGGGGGAAGTCGCTGGTTCTCCCGGTGGGCCTGCTGGCCCTGTCCGTCTACAACGGGTACTTCGGCGCGGGATCAGGCGTGCTGCTGCTCGCCCTCCTGCTGCTGACCACCGACCCGCGCCTGGCCAGCGCGAACGCGCTCAAGAACATGCTCGTGGGCGCGGCCACGATCATCTCGGCCGTGCTGTTCGCGGTGCTCACCCCGGTCGACTGGGCGGCCGTCGCGGCCCTGGCGTCCGGCCTCTTCCTCGGCAGCCTGGCCGGCCCCTGGGTGGCCAGGCGGCTGCCGCCCGGCCTGCTCCGCTGGCTCGTCGCCCTCACCGGCCTGGCCCTCGCGGTCCGGCTGTGGCTTGACCCGGGCGGCTGACGGGCCGCCCGGTCCCGCACGTCATTAGCGGCTAACCGGCCGGCGAAGGTGCCGGTCAATCCCGGATCACGACAGTCAGCCGCTCCCGTTCGGATAAATTCAAAAGCTCTTCTTCCGAACGACCGCGGCTGACTCCGGTCCGCGCACCGTGACCACGGTGGGCGAAGATAGCAGTCGTGGAGTTTGACTACGTCGTCGTCGGCGGCGGGACGGCCGGCTGCGTGGTCGCGGGACGGCTGGCCGCGGCGGGCCAGCGCCCGAGCGTGCTGCTCGTGGAGTACGGCGGCCGGCCGGTCAATCCGCTGCTCATCGTCCCGAAGGGCTTCTACTACACGCTGCGCGGCGACCGTTACCTGTACCGGTACGTCACCAGCCCGGTCACCCCCGAGAGCGGACCCGAGGTCTGGCTGCGCGGCCGGGTGCTCGGCGGGTCCGCGGCGGTCAACGGGATGATGTGGACGCGCGGCGCGCCCGCGGACTGGGACGGCCTGGCCGCGCGGGGCAACCCCGGCTGGGGATGGGCCGACGTACTGCCCGCTTACCGGGCGATCGAGGATCACAGCCTCGGTGGGAGCGAGATGCGTGGCGCGGGCGGGCCGCTGGGCATCTCGGTGACCGACACTGGCGACGACGTGACCGCCGCGATCCTCGCGTCGGCGGTGGCCTACGGCTGGCGGCACGTGAGCGACGTCAACGCGGAGGACGGCGAGCGGATCGGCTTCACCCCGTCGACCATCGCCCGCGGCCGCCGCACCACCTCTTACGACGCGTTCGTGCGCCCGCTGGTCAGAAAGACAGTGCTCGCGCGCCGAGCGGTAGGCGGCCTGACCGTCGCCGTCAGGACCCGCGCGGTCGCGCTGACCTTCGACGGCCGTCACGTAACCGGCGTCAGGACGGTCGACACCAGGGGCGCGGTGAGCGAGGTGACGGCGCGCCGCGAGGTGATCTTGTGCACGGGCGCGGTCGAGACCCCGCTGCTGCTCGAACGTTCCGGCATCGGCGACCCCGAAGTGCTCCGCAAGCACGGCATCGGCCTCGTCGCCGAGTCGCCCAACGTCGGCGAGCGGCTCATCGAGCAGCGCGGCGTCGCGCTCCAGGTGACGCTGACCGGGACCAGCGCCGCCGCCAGGCGGCTGGGCAGCCCGGCCGGGCGGGCCCGGGAGGCGCTCCGCTGGCTGGCCACCGGCCATGGCCTGCTCGCGACCGGCGGGTACGACCTGGTCTGCCAGTTCAAGTCGTCGCCCGCGGTGACCAGGCCCGATGTCCAGGGGCTGTTTCTCCCGATGGCCCTCGACACCGGAAGCAAGGACCTGAAGCTAGCCCGGCATCCGGGCATCTTCTTCATGGCGTACCCGATGCGCCCGCAGACGGCCAGCTCGGTACACATATCGGGAGCCGGGCCGGGTGACCCGCCGGTCATCAACGCGCGCTTCCTTGAGACCGAGCGCGACCGGGACGCGGTCGCCCCGGTGCTGGACATCGCCCGGGGCGTCCTCGCCAGTCAGCCGATCGCCGGCCGGGTCGCGGGCGAGGAGTTCCCCGGCCCGTCGGTGGCGACCGGGCCGGACACCGTGGAGTACTCGCGCTCAACCGGCACCGGCATCTATCACGCGGTCGGCTCGGCGGCGATGGGGCCGGACGCCGACGACGTGGTCGATCCGCAACTGCGCGTGCGCGGCGTGACCGGCCTGCGGATCGCCGACGCCTCGGTGCTGCCGGTCCAGGTGAGCGGTAACACCGCGGCGCCGGCCACGCTAGTGGGCTACCGCGCCGCGGACTTCATCATCGCCGACGCGTAGCCGCGGGCGCGCGCGCCCGCCCGCGTACGGCTGGCTCAGGCGTCGGCCGATTCCGTGGCGGCCGGCTTCGTAGCCGCCGGCTCCGTGGCGGTCGGATCGGTGGCCGCCGACTGGGCGGCCAGCGCGCGGATGGCGTCGGCCCGCTTCTCGGCGTCCAGGTAGTCGGGGGAGGGGCGCATCGCCGCCGCTAGCCGGAAGCAGGGCCCCGCCTCGCCGTGACGGCCCTGCCGCTCGAGGGTCCGCCCCAGCGCGAACCAGGCGTAGTCCTCGACCGGGTCGATCTCGGTGACCGCACGGAACTCGTCCTCGGCCCGCCGCAGCTGCGCCGAGTGATAGTACGCGCGCGCTAGCAGCAGCCGCACCGAGACGCTATGCGGCTGCTCGGCGGCGAACGGCTCAAGCAGCCGTGCCGCCTCCATGTAGTCGTTCATCTCAAAGTGCACCTGAGCCCGCTCGTAGTCGGTGAGCTCGGCCATTCCGGCCCGCATCGCGGCCTTCCCTTCCATGGCAGTTCATGAGGATTGGACAGCAAGAACACGTAGTCCAACGTAGAAGGGCTAATGGTTATGCCGTAGGCGATGCCTTGTTCCGCCGTGCCTTCCGCCAGGCGACGACCCGCCGGATCACCTCGGCGAGCGCGCTGATCACCAGTGCGCCGCCGAAGGCCACCGCGAAGCCCACCAGTGGCTGGTCCTCGAAGGCCTTGCCGCCGATGCGCCCGGCGAAGAACGCGTACGAGGCCCAGATGACGGCCGCGATGGCGGTGGCGACGGTGAACCGCCGCCACGAGTACCTGATGAGCCCGCAGCACAGGGTCACCGCGGTCCGCCCGCCCGGGATGAACCGGCAGACGATGATCAGCCCCATGCCGAACCGGCGCAGCGAGCGCTCCGCCCAGTCCCGCCGGGCCACCCCCTTTTCGGAGGAGAAGAACCGTCGCGTCACCCACGGGCCGAACCGCCACCCGATCAGGTACGCCAGGTTGTCCCCGGCGAACGCGCCGGCGGCCGCGCAGAGCACGAGCAGCAAGATCCGCGGGTCGGTCGACCCGGCGGTCGCCACCCCGAACGCGATGATCACCGTCTCGCTCGGCACGACCGGCAGCACGGCGTCCAGGCAGGGCAGCCCGAACGCGATCAGGTACGAGATCGGCGAGCCGACCTGCAAAGTAGTGATCCCGCTCACCGGCTGCCAAGCCCCCGTAGCTCATAGGTAGCGGTTCGGTGGCCCCATTATTACCCAATGCGACTGGGACAGCCGCCGGGCCGCCGCGCGGGCCGGAGGGAAACCCGGTTAATGGGTGGGGAAACGGGTGGGTGATGACGGGTGTGGTTCGACGTTTCTCGTGGGGGCTGACTGGGTTGCCGGTAACCCGTGTGACTCGGGGGGATATGCCCTCACCTGCGGGGATTTAAGATCCGTCACCTGACCGATGTCTGTCATTGCAACTTGCACGAGAGTTTTTTATGCAAGAGGCAATGCCCGGCCCGCTAAGGAAAGCCCATGACCCCGATGGCGCCGACCCGTCCGAATCGATCGACTCGCCCCGCTGGTCCGCTGCTCTCGCTGAGCCAGCACCAGTGCCGCATCCCGCTGATGGCGGATCTCACCGCCGCCGCGGCGGCCCGTTCCGTGATCGAGGATGCCATCCGCGCGTGGTGCGTCCCGGTGGACGCGGACGTGGCCGTCCTGCTCACTAGTGAGCTGGTGACCAACGCCGTCACCCACGGCACGCCAACCGCGGAAACGTTCGTGCTTCTCACGATCGCCTGCGACGCGGCCTGCCTGCGGGTGGATGTCCATGACGGGTCTGACGACCTCCCGGTGCTGGACCCTGGCCTGATCGAGGAGGCCCTCGCGGAGGCCGAAACCGGCCGCGGGCTCCTGCTCGTCACGACGCTGTCGGCCGAGTGGGGGTTCTACCGTACCCCGGCGGGTAAGGCCGTGTACTTCACTTTGGAACTTCTCCCGGACGTTCCAGAGACCGGTATCGATGCAGGTGACGGGCGCGCGGACGGACGTACGTCAAGATCCGTCAGCTGACCGATGTCTCGCAGTGCAACTTGCACGATTGTTTTCCTTGCAAGGACGCGGTGGCCGAAGGGAGAGATTCGGCCCCCTGCTCCGCCCCTTCCCCGGGAGCAGACCAGACGCGTCCGAGCGGCTCAACCAACGTCAGGAAGAGGACCTGCGATGGACACGATAGCGCCGGCCACCCCGGCCCTGCCGACCGAACTGCGGCATCGCCGCGTCCGGCTTGAGCTGGGTCCGGCCGCGGCGGCGTACGCGTCCGGACACGTCCGGGCGGCGATCGCCGCCTGGTCGGTCCCCGTCAACCCGGCGGTGGCCATCCTGCTCACGAGCGATCTCGTCATCAACGCCGTCACCAACGGCGCGGGCGAGACGATCACGCTCGGCATCAGGTGGTCATCGGGGCAGTTCCGGGTTGAGGTCCACGACGCGTCGGTGTCCGGCGACTCCTGGGAGACCGCCGACGCCGACGCCGACGCCGACCGTGGCCTGCTGCTGGCCGCCGCGATGGCGGCCGACTGGGGCCACTACCGGACTCCTGCTGGCCGGGCGGTGTACTACGTGCTCGCGCCCGAGCAGCAGGCCAACGCCAACGCCCTGGGGAGCGCTGCCTCGCACCCCGCGGGCCTGGACCGCGGATTGCCCCCGCGGGATGCCGCGAGCGGGGACGGTGAACCGTGAGCCCCCGGAGGTTCACCGCCCCCGCTTTCGGCGCAGGCGGATGCCGCCCCGCCGATCTGCGCGGCATCGGCTTCCATGGTCGCGGCCTGTCCGGCGCGGCCTGGGCCGGAGCGAGTTCACGCGGCGTGTATGACCGTCAGGTCCGCTGCCGCCTCGCCTTCTGGTCAGGCATCAGAAGGCGTTCCCAGGGCCGCGGTCAGCGCGGCCCCGACACGTCAGGAGCAGGTACATGAGGGTAAGCCAGAACCAGACGCGTGGCGGGACCATGTGGGGCCGCAACACCACGTGGGGCCGGAGCACGATGTGGGGCCGCAACACCACCTGGGGCCGCAACACGACGTGGGGCCGCTAGAGGTCAACCAGACGTGGGGACCCGCGCGCGGCCGCAACGCGCGCCCGGTCTCCGCACCCCCGCGGGGCCGACGGCGTATGCCGCACATCGCCCGGGCCCCGCACCCGTGGGAATGACGCGCCTTGAGCCGCACTCGGTCGCTCATTCCCGCCGCCCGGGGGATGGTGTCGCGGGCCGCAAACGCGACACCTCCCCCCGGGCCCCCGGCGCCCGGCCGCCGCAGCCGGGCGCCCGGGGACAACGTCCCAGACCCGGCCGCCATGAGACCCTGATGGCGCATGGCGGCCGGCCCACGGGAAACGAACCCGTCAGCCGGGCCTTGGCCGGACCGGCTGGCGGGCCAGACGTGGTGGTGGACCTGATCCGCCGCTGGTTCACCATCACCTTTATCCCCGGGGGGACGACCCCCGTACCCCCCGGCTGCGCGCCCGATGGCAAAAACCGCCATCGTATCGGGCGCGCGGGACGTGGGGACGGGCCCCTTACCTCCGGGGACGAACGCGCCCGCGCTCCAATGGGCCGCTGCGCGGGCGTCTAATGCGAGCGGCGCGCCGGCCCCTCACCCGGCGCGCCGCTCTCTGCGTCCCCGCCGCCCGCAGGGGTGGGGTGGCCTGGGCGACGGGGACTCCGGTGGTTGCCCGGCCCGCTCTTTCCTTCCGGTACTGATACCCGGGGACTCTCTGATACTTGATACCCGGGGGCCCTTGTGTGATACCGGCCACAGCCACTAACCGGTGGCGATGGCGCGCAGCGCCGACTCCCGCGCGATATCCGTCCTGGTGGCGACGTTCAGCTTCTTCAGGATGTGCGACACGTGGGTCCCCACGGTCCGCCGCGAGAGCATGAGCCGCGCCGCGATCTCCGGGTTGGACAGCCCCTCCTCGACGAAGGCCGCGACCTTGAGCTCGGCATCGGTGAGCGAGTCCCACCCGCTGACCGCCCGCCGGTGCTTGCTGTGCGGCCCGCGCCTGATCCCGTAGGCCCGGAACTCCGACTGGACGCGGTTGAGGTCGGCCTCGGCCCCGAGGAACTCGTACACCTCGACGGCCTGCTCGAACGCCTGCCTTGCGGCGGTCCGCTCCTCGGCTTGCACCAGGCACTCGGCCGCGGCCTCCAGGGCCTTGGCGCGGGGGAGCGGCTTTCCGGCCTCGGCGTAGCGCTGCGCGGCCTCTAGGAGCACTTCGGCGTCCCGGTCGACCAGGCCACGGCAGTAGAGGGCGTTCGCCTGCTGATGCGGGATGTCCGAGCCGTCGGCGAGCGTGGCCGCCTGCTTGCTGACCGCCTGCGCGGTCGACTCGTCGCCGATCTTGACCGCGAGCCGGACGGCATCGACGAGCAGGTCCTCGATCTCCCCGAGATCGTCCGGGTTGCCGCCGATCGCGGAGGTAAGGATCGCCAGCGCCTCGGTGAGCGCCCCCATCTGTTCGCGCTCCAGCGAACGGGCAAGCTCAAGCGCCTGGATCGAGCGGCATTCGATCCGCTGCCAGTGCGGCTCCGCGGTCGCGAGATAGCGCCGAGCAGGCTCCGGATCGTTCCGGTGGAAAGCGATCTACCGCCGCGATGCCAAGCTCGATGCAGGCGAGGTAGGGATCCTTCAAGTCTTCTGGCACGACCGCGATCTCGGTCAGCGCGTCTTCCCAGCGCCCCATCTCGTACAGGAACTGGCTAAGGGTGCATTGCGCTTGCGCCAGCCGGAGCGAGGTGCCGACCTGGTCGGCGAGCTGCCGCGCCCGCCCGGCCGTGGTCAGTGCCTCGTCCCACCGATCAATGCTGCCGAGCGCAATAGCCTTGTTGAACTGCAGCAGCAAGCCTAGGTCGTACAGGGCAGGATCGGTTTCGGTGACGGCCAGGGCCCGGTCGTAGAGCGGCAGAGCCTCGATCAGCTCACCTCGGACGGTGGCTATCGAGGCCAGCACGTGGAGTGCCCAGCCCTTCGCCCAGGTGTCGTCCGCCTCCGTGGCCGAGGTGAGAGCCCTGTCGGCATCCCGGTTAGCCGCATCCGCATCGCCGAGGAACAGATGAGTGCGCGCGGCAAGCACGAGCAGCCGGGCCCGGTGCTTGGGCGTGACACCGGGCGCGCCGAGTGCCTCCTCCAGCGTCGCAATGGACTCCGCACCCGAGCCGGAGAACATGCGGCACTGGGCCAGCGTCCAGTGCAGGTCCACGAGCAGGTCGGGATCGGTGGCGTAGGCGAGTGCTCGCTGAGCCACCTGCTCGGCATCCGTCCGCTCGCCCGTCCGGTAGAGCGCATCGGCGAGCCTGCTGGCCAGCCAGCCGTGCCTGACCGATCCCGCCGGAACTCCGGCCACGGCCTGAGCCGAGGAGCTCGGCCGCGACCGCGGGCGCCTGGCCGACCAGGGAGTCGGCCGACGTGCTGAGCCAGTCGAGCATCCATTCATCGACGGCGCCGGCTGGCGAGGACGCGCCGCGCGTGACCGGCGGACGCTCGATTTCGATGCTTGGACCGCCCAAGGTAGCTGGCGCGCTCGCGACTGGGCGACGGTGCTCCGCTGCCGGTGCGCTCGGCCCAGTTGAGATCGTCGGCCAGGTATCCAGGCCCGGCCGTCTTGCCCGGCTCGCCGATCGACCGCAGGAGCTGCCGGGCGACCCGGTCCGGCGCCGCGCCCGCGGTCGCGAGGGCGTGCCCAGCGTCGCGGTGCCAGGCGCTGCGCACGGCGCTGGGCAGCTCGGCGTACAAGGCCTCCCTGATTAGCGGGTGCCGGAAGGCAAGGCCGACTCCGCCGCCGGCATCGGTGAGCACGCCGGAGGCGCGGGCCTCGTCGATCGCGGGTACGACCTCGGCCACGCTCCTGCCGAGCACGGTGGTGAGGTCGGGGACCGCGAATTCGACCCCGAGCAACGCGGCGGCGCGCAGCACCTCTCTGGTCCCGCGCGGACACGAACCCAAGCCGGTCCGCGATGGCGGCGGGCAGCGACTCGGGGACGGTCTCGGCGGCCAGCTGCGCGGTGCCGGAGGGGCTGACCGCGATGCCGCCGGAGCGGTCGAGCGCGGCCATCAGCTCGGTGAGGTAGAGCGGGTTGCCGGCCGCGCCCGCGGCGAGCCTGAGCAGGCCGGTATCCGGTTGGCCGCCGGCGAGTTCCTTGACGAGCTCGGCCACGGCGGGCTGCGGGAGGGCGGCGAGCTGCACCCGGGCCTCGTCATCGACCGCTCGCCGCAGCGCCACTAGGTCTTCGCGTTGCGGCGCGGGGCGGGTCATGCCGACAAGGAGCAGCGGCACCTGCCGGGCGGTGCGCGCGAGTCGGCCCCAGAGCTTGACCGACGCGGAGTCGGCCCACTGCAGGTCGTCGATGACGAGCACGACGGGCCGCGCGGCGGTCTCGTCCATGGTCAGCGCGATGAGCTGCTCGGCCAGCATGGCGGGCACGTCGGCGCCGCGGTCGGTGGCGACCTCGCCGCGCAGCAGCCCGGCGATCGTGGCCCGCCGCGCGTTCGCCGACGGCCGCCGCACGCCGAGAGCGTCCAGGAACGGGAGCAATGGCAGCTCTTGACCGAGCTCATCGCCCGCGCCCCGGAAGACCTGGCAGCTACCCGGAGGCACGTTAGCGAGGGCGGTGCGCACCAGGGTGGTCTTGCCGATGCCCGGCTCACCCTCGATGAGCACCGCGTTGCCGCTGCCTCGGGCAAGATCTCTTAAATACCCGTCGAGCAGCGCCAGCTCGTCAGCACGTCCGGCCAGCACGCCGGCCGCGGTTACCGGATGCATGTCACAGAGCGTACTAGCTAGACATCTGCGGAACAAGCGGTTCTTTTTAGGACACAGATTCGGTCAATTCGCCACCGACTTCGCGCAGTGCGACCTTAATTGTTTCGTAATCTGTCGTGCAACTTGCAGGGATACTTTCCTTGCATCAATTTAGGCAATCTTGCATGATTCATTGAAGGCAATCGATATAAAAATTGCCATAGCAATGAGTGACGCCGGTTTTACTATTTGAATATTCTTCACCGGTCGATTTATCCTAGCTTATGTAATCAGCCAAAGACTGGTGAATGAAAAACATGAACAACGCCGTTCGTGTCCGGGCCGCCGGATCCAGGGTCTAGGCAGTTGACCTCGGTAAACGCATGGAGGCAGAACATGCGCATTCGGCGAAACATCCTCGCTCCGGCCATCCTCACGGTTGGCACCATCGGCTCACTCGTGGCCGGCCCCGTCCTCGCTCTAACGACCACCGCGGCACCGGCGACCACCGCGGTCGCAATCAGCGCCGTGCCCGCCATGAACGTCATGCACGGATGAAGTAGGGTATGCGGGCGACGGCCCGCCGTCGATTCCCTCAATCGGCGGCGGGCCGCCTTTTTGGCCCTTGTTGGAAAAATGAAGAAAGCAGCGCGAAATCATTAAACTTCTTTGCGGCCCGCAAATCCCTGGCGTATTGGCATAGCCACTCAGGGTGTTTTCGGCCCCGCAGGACCCGCCTGCTAAGCGGTACCCCGCGAATCACGATTTTGATCAACTCTTATCAATAAGGGCTGATTCCACACTAGGCTGACGGGTGATCAGCCACCACCTTGCTTCCCGATGCTCAAGCTTTGCCACAACGACCCCGGACGCCACAATGACCCCGGCAGCCTCTGCTGCTCACGGGTCATTGCAGATAGTGAGATAGATATTACACCTTGTAATATCTATGTGGAAGACGTACGCTACCTTCTGTAATCAGCCGAAGACTGGCGAAGATTGGCACGCTCGGCCGTGTCAAGGGTGGCCGCCAGGACCAGCTCACAGGCTGTCCACCTCGGTTGACGCATGGAGGCAGATCATGCGAATTCGGCGTACCATCCTCGCTCAAGTCATCCTGGCGATCGGCACCACCAGTGCCGTCGTGGCAGGCCCGGTCCTCGCCCTCACCACCACCGTGGCGCCCGCCGGATCCGCGGTCGCGGCCAGCGTCGCGCCCAACATGAACGTCATGCACGGTGACCCAAGGCGACTGTTCTGGCGCGAGATACTCCAGGGCCTGTAACCCCGAGTCATCGTGCATCACCCCTCAATGGCCTGTGCGGGCAACGGCGCTCCGCCGATCATCCAATCGGCGGAGCGCCGTTCGCATTTGTCGCCGTCCCCGTTCCGCGCTGACCGGGAAGCGGATCTGACTCGGTTTCGTCGGAGGCCAAACGCGGAACGATGACTCTCGGTAAGCCAGGCATTTGCGGGAGGGCGTCATCTCTTGCGTATCGCAGATCACTCAAGGTCGCTTTCTCCACCTCAGACTCGTCAGTGAATAATCGCCGCACTAATCGCTATTGAAATCTACTTCTGCCAATAAGCTCTGGTAGATCGAGTGACTAGCGCCGCATCAGACACCGCTAACCCCGACTATCGCGCCGCTAGGTGCCCAGGATCCCGCCCGTATCGCGCGTCTTTTCGGTGGCAACTATGAGTTATCCGCAAGCACGTGCGTAGTGACGATTTGGTCACCTTCGGTGCGGAAAATGGCGAATCACTGGTTTCGCCAATTCTTTCCGTGAAATATTCAACTCGACGTGGTATGCGGGTCCACGACTCAGTGCTGCCCCGGCCAGGGCGGCGCCGGATCGCGGGCCGCGGATGGGGCCACGATGCGGGACGCATTAAGAGAGGAGGCGGTGCCCGGTGGTTGACGAGGGTAGTCCCACGGTCCGCCGCCGCAGGCTCGCGGCCGAGCTCAGGCAGCTGCGCGAGGCCAAGGGGCGCAGCGGCGAGTCAGTGGCGAACGCGCTCCGCTGGTCGCCGTCCAAGATCAGCCGCTACGAGCGGGCCAAGACCGGGCTGCGCCCCAAAGAAGTCGAACGGCTGCTCGACTATTACGGCGTCGGCGGCACGCACCGCGCGATGCTGCTCGCGCTCGCCCAGGACGCCTCGCAAAAGGGCTGGTGGGAGGAGTACGCCGAGAGCCTCCCGGAGGACTACCAGCAGTTCATCGGCCTCGAGCACGAGGCCACCGCGGTCGCCATCTGGCACGTCGACGTGGTCGCGGGCCTGCTGCAGACCGAGGGCTACGCGCGGCACATCATCGACAGCTACGACCGGGTCGAGCCGATCGCCCCGTCCCAGGTGACCCGCCTCGTCCGGGTCAGGCTGCGCCGCCAGCAGGTTCTCGACCGGGACGCACTCAAGATCAACATAGTGCTCGACGAGTCGGTGCTGCTGCGCCGGATCGGCTCCGACGCCACCATGTACGAGCAGTGCCAGCGCCTGGTCAAGGAGTGCGATCGCGCCAACCTCAACCTGCAGATCCTCCCGCTCGACGGCCCGCACACGGTCATCGGCGAGTCGTTCGTGCTGTTCGGCTTCGAGGCCGACGGCGACGCGGTGCTTCAGGACGTGGTCTCCACCGAGCAGATGCGCAGCGGCTTCATCCTCGAGGGCGAGCGCGAGACCCACCTGCACCGGGTCGCGTTCCGCACCCTCACCGAGGCGGCCCTCAGCTCCGCCGACTCCAAGCAGCTGATCCAGGACACGGCGGACAACCGCTGGGCCGGCGCCCACCGCACCGTCATCTCCTGACCCGGCTATCTCCTGACCCGGCAAGGAGGGCATACCGCCGGTATGCCCCCATTTGGAATGCTGAGGGTTTTCAAATGCTTGTGCGATCTTGATTGTTGTATGTGTTAGCAAGAGATGCTTACTGGCCAGCCAGCGTTACTTGGGCTGAAACAGGCGCATGGTACCTGTGGTGTCTGCTAGCCTCACGCCTGACGGTTACCCTCGGTAAGGCTCACACCGTTGGTAGTCCGGGTGTGCAGGGCAAACACACAAACTCATTGAAGGGGTAGCTACGCTATGCCTACACTCGAAAATCAGCCCGAATGGGTGAAAAGCTCGCTGAGTTTCGCGAACGGCAACTGCGTTGAGGTGGCGAGCCTGCCCGCCGGCGAAGTTGGCGTCCGGAACAGCAGGGACGCGGCCGGCGCGGTTCTTCGCTTTACGCCGGACGAGTGGCACGCATTCATTGGTGGCGTCCGGAACGGCGAGTTCGACCGCTTCGGCGCGTGACGGCGTAACAGCGTCACGCGGCAACGCGGCAACGCGAGAAGGCGGGTTCCTGAGGCAGTCGGGTGCCCGCCTTTCTCGTGCCCGGAACTGGTCTCATGACCCGGGCTCGGCCGTTACCGGTTGGTCAGGCTCGGCTGAACGGACATGGCGTTGCTGTAAATACGGCACCTGACCGATGTCTTGCGGTGCAACTTGCAGCACCATTCTTAATGCAACCAGTCCAGCTCCGCTGGCGCTGGCGCTGGTGATCAACCTATCGGCTGAAGGTCAGCCTGGTTGGCGCTTTCTAGCTCCCCGCGGGTGGGGCCGTGACGCTCCCGCGACTCCGTGCCCCACATCCGTGACCGATGCCGCAACGGGACACGGATGAGGCCCGCGGGGGAGGCGGGGCCGGTGGGCCGTTGCCCCCGGAGGCTCACCGTCCCCGCCGCGAGCGCGAATTCGAGAAGAGTCGGTGAAGGGACAACGTGGGAACCCTAATGGCGGGAAGTCTGGCCGGCAGCACGATGACCGGCCCCACCTGGGTCAAGAGTTCGCTGAGCTTCGCGAACGGTAACTGTGTCGAAGTTTCTGACCTGCCCGGAGGCACGGTCGGCGTCCGGAACAGCCGTGATCGCGAAGGACCGGTCCTGCGATTCACCCCGGACGAGTGGAGCGCATTCATCGGCGGAGTATGCAAGGGCGAGTTCGATGACTTCGGCCGGACCCGGATGTAGCACCAGGGGACGAATCCCCTGATGTCCATGCGGGCGGACCCGAACGCAGGAGAGACGTTCGGGTCCGCCCGTGCGGACAAACCGCACGATAAATTCGTCATTCCGCAGCTTTGTTCGTAGGCGACGGTCCATTGGAGACCGCTTCCGGGAAATTCCGCAAAGGCGTGTTCGCCGCGCGCTACGTTCCGCTAAGTTAGGTTAGCCTAAGCTAACTTGGAGGGATATTAGTGCGGCTCTGCCTTATCGCCTCTAAACCGACCGATTCCGTCATGCTGGGCTTTCTCCCGGCGGCGGCCAGGCTCGGACTCGAGGTCGTCCTGCTCACCGACCAGCCCGAGGAACACGAGCGGGCCCGAGCCCGGTCGCGACCGCTGGCCCGCCCGGGCTGTCCGCGACCAGCGCCCGAGCACGATGACCCCGGGCCCGCCGGTGACGGCCCGCCGGTCCGGTTCATCGGCTGCGATGTCTGGGACACCCGGGAGCTCGTCCCCGCGATCGCCGCGCTGCCGGCCCCGCACGCGATCGTCTCCAACTCCGATCACCTGCAGGCCCAGACCGCCCTCGCGGCGGAGTACTTCGGCCTGCCGGGCAAGGACTGGCGGTCGGCGCTGCGCGCCAAGAACAAGTCCCTGATGCGCCGCCGGCTGGCGGAGTCGGGCACCGAGCAGGTCGGCGCCGCGCTGATCCGCGCGGGCGACGAGCCGCCCGACGGCCTCCGGTACCCGGTGGTGCTCAAGCCGGCCGAGGGGGTCGCGAGCGAGGACGTCGTGCTCGTCCGCGACCCCGAGGAACTCGCCGCCAGAAGCGCGCGGATCCTCGCACGCCGGCCCGGCGAGACGCTGCTCGCGGAGGAGTACCTGCCCGGCGGACTGCACACGCTGGAGACGCTTGGGGACGGCAAGCGGACATGGGTGCTCGGCGGGTTCCGCACCACCCTTTCCCCGCTGCCGTACTTCATCGAGGAGCGGCTCACCTGGGACGCGCCGGCGCCGGACCCGGCCAGGGAACACGTGCTCGGCGCGCTGGGCGCGCTCGGGGTCACGTTCGGCGCCTGCCACACGGAGTACGTCGACGGCACCCTGGGCCCGGCCCTGATCGAGGTGAACGACCGGCTGATCGGCGACCACTGCGACTTCGTCCTCTCGGACCTGCTCGGCGTCGACCTGTTCGACCTCGTGCTGCGCGTCCACCTGGGTGAATCGCTCCCGGCCGAACCGCCCCGGCCAGCCGACGGCACCGGGCGCAGCGTCGGCGGCACTGCGCACGCGGTCATCGACTACGTCGTCGCGGACCGTCCGGGCACGCTCGCCGCCGTGCCGCCGGCGGGCCCGCGGCCCGCGGGCGACAAGGACGTCCGGTTGTCGTTCCGGCCGCTGCGCCAGCCCGGCGACCACATCGTCATCACCCACACCAACCGCGACTACCTCGGCGTCATCAGCGCGATCGGACCGGACGCGGCCACCGTGGAACGAGCCGTGGCCGCCGCCCGGGCCGCGGAGGAATGGCCGGTCACGGAGGCCAGGCGGTGACCGTCGGCCGCGCCGTCGCGGCTCCGGCCGCGCACCTCGAGGATCATTCCGAACGACTGCTGGCTTCGCGCATCATCGACACGCTGCTTCGTGAGGGCTACGGCGGCTTGTCGGGGCGCGTGCGCGTCCAGGACGGCGACGCCGTGCTCGACCTCCCGGCGGGCGGCGGCCGGGTCCGCCCGCTCGCGCTGGAGCACGACGGCTTTCTCGCCGACTTCCGGCTGCGGCGGACGCCGGCGGGCCTGCCCGTGGCCGGGTTGACGCTTGACGACGTGGACGCGGCGATCGCGGCCGTGAGCGACCCGCTCGACTCCGAAGGGGTCGCCGCCTTCGCCGGCGAATGCCGCCAGGCGCTTGCCGCCCTTCGGCTCAGGGAACGGCACCGGCCCGCCACCCTCCGCCGGGCTCGGCCGCGGCAGGCCACGCCGCGCCCGACGCCCGGTCCGGGTACCGCGGCCTGCCCGGCTACGAGGCGCTCGCCGCCTGCCGGCCGCATCCCGCCTACCCGACCTCGGAGTCCAGGCTCGGGTTCAGCGACGAGGACACGCTGCGGTACGCGCCGGAGTACCGCCCCGAGTTCGAGCTGCGCTGGGTGGCGGTGCCGCGTTCCCGGCTGACCACGTCCGGGGCGCTGGCGCCGCGGCCGGCCGGCTGGCCCGCCCTGCCCGAGGTCGGCCTCGACGCGGCGCTCGCGGCGACCCACGAGCTGCTGCCCGTGCACCCGCTCACCGCCCGCGACCGGCTGGCCGACGCGCTGGCCGAGGCCGGCTTGTCCGGGCCCGGCGCCGGCGCGGGAGCGGCCGTGATCGCCCCCGGCACCGGGCTGCTCGTCACCCCCACGCTGTCGACCAGGACGGTGGCCATCGTCGGCCAGCCGGACACGCACCTCAAGCTGCCGATGCCGACGAGCACGCTTGGCCTGCTCAACCGCCGGTCGATCGCCCCGGGAACGCTGGCCGACGGCGCGCTCGTGCGCGGCCTCGTGGCCACGGCCCGCGCCCGCGACCCGCTGCTGCGCGGCCTGCTGCTCGCCGACGAGAGCAGCTACGCGCACGCCGGCCACCCGTTCCTCGGCTACCTGCTGCGCCGCCTGCCCGCCGGCCTCGACCAGCACCGCATCGTGCCCGTGGCGGCACTGCTCGCCCCAAGCCCCGACGGCCTGGTGATCGAAGAGCTGGCCGGCTGGGCCTGGGACGGCGACGTCGCCGGCGTGTTCACCGGGTACCTGCGGCTGCTGTTCGGAGTCCAGGTGCGGCTGTTCGCCCGGTACGGCATCGCCCTGGAGTCGCATCAGCAGAACGCCGCCCTCACGGTCGGGCCGCCGGCCGTTCTCGCGGGGCGGCTCGGGCTGCTCGTCAAGGACTTCGACGGCGCGCTCGTGCATCTCCCGCGGCTGCGGTCGGCGCTCGGCCCCGGCGCGCCCGAGGAGAGTGCCTTCGCCGATCCCCGGCTCGTCACCACGTCGGACGACGCGCTGGCCGACGTGTTCATCACGATCACCCTCCACCTGTGCGCGGGAGCGCTCGCGTTCGGGCTGGCGCGCCGGGGCGTGGCCCCGCTGCCCGACCTGCTCGCGCTGGTCAGGCGCGAGCTCACCGCCGCGCTCGACCGGCACGACGGCTGGCCGGCCGCGGCGCTGCTGCGGGCGCGCGTCCTCGACGCGGACCGGCTGCCGGGCAAGTCGATGGTCACCGCGGGCACCCTCGTCGCCAAGTCCCGCACGGGCGCCAGCGACATCAACAAGTTCTACGGGACGAACGGACCCAACTACCTGAAGGACGCGTTCATGAGGAGCTGCCGGTGAACCAGGACACGCTGACCGCCCAGTCGCTGCTGAACTGCCTGGTCCGCGAGGTGTCGGGGCCAGAGGAGCAGGTGCGGGAGGCCGACGGCCAGCTCATCGTCCGGCTGGCGCGGTCGGACCGGCTGCTCCGGCTCGGCACCCGCCGCCGGTCGGCCGGCCCGGGGCCGCGGCTGACCGGCGACGCGGCGATCCGGCGGGGCGACTCCTGGCAGCCGGTCGGCTGGGCCGAGCTCACCCCGCTCATCGCGGCGGAGCTGACCCTGGCCACCGGCGTGGCCAACGACGAGTTCGCCGCGCAGGTGCGCGGCAGCCACGCGTCGATCGCGGCCATCCTGCGGGCCCGGGGCACGGGCACAGCCGGCCACGAGGCCGGCCAGGACGCGGCCGCCGCGGCCGAACCGCGCGTCGCCCGGTACCTGGCCAGCGAGCAGGCGCTGGTCGCGGGGCACCGCTTCCATCCCGCGCCCAAGGCCCGCTCGGCCGAGCCCGGCCGACTGGCTGCCCTTCGCCCCCGAGGCGGGGGCCCGCTTCCCGCTGCGCTTCCTCGCGGTGCGGGGCGACGCGCTCGACGCCGACGGCGACACCTCGGCCGTCGACGGCCTCGGCGCCCCGGCGGCGCCTGACGGCTATCACGTCCTGCCCGCGCACCCGTGGCAGCTGCGGCTGCTCGCGGGCAGGCCCTGGCTGCGCCGGGCCTTCCATGACCGGGTGCTCGTCGACCTCGGTGACGGAGCCCGCGCCGTGGTCCCGACCTCCTCCGTGCGCACCGTCTACGACCCGGTGGCCGACGTCTTCTGCAAGTTCAGCCTCAACGTCCGGATCACGAACTGCGTCAGGAAGAACTCCTGGTACGAGCTGGCCGGCGCGGTCGCGCTCACCGCCCTGCTCGGCCCGGTCGCGGCCGACCTGGCGGCCCGCTTCCCCGGTACCGCCGTGCTCGGCGAGCCCGGGTACCGGACGGTGTCGCTGCCCCACCTGGAAGCGGCGGAGGGTCTTTCCGTCATCCTCCGCGCGGGACTCGGCACCTGCCTCGCCGCGGGCGTGACCCCGCTGCTCGCCGCCGCGCTGATCGAGGAGCCGTTCGACCGCGGGTACGGCTCGCCCGGCGGCCCCGTCACGGCCGAGCCGGCCGGCGCGCTGTTCGACGAGCGTGACCCGGACTGGCTGCTCGCCTGGTGGGAGGCCTACGTGCGGCAAGTCGCGCCGCCCGTGCTGCACGCGCTGTTCGGCCACGGGGTCGTGTTCGAGCCCCACCTGCAGAACGTCCTGGTCGGCGTCGACGGCGACGGGCTGCCGGTGCAGGCCATCTTCCGCGACCTGGAGGGCGCGAAGCTCGTCACGCCCCGCCACGACGAGACGCTCGCCGCGCTGAAGCCGGAAGTGGCCCAGGCCCTCGGCTACGACACCGAGCGCGCCTGGCACCGGGTGGCCTACTGCCTGTTCGTCAACCACCTGGCCGAGATCGCCGCCACGATCGCCGACCGCCACCCCGGCTCGGCCGGGGAATCCGCCGCGGCCGGGTTCGAGGCGGCCCTCTGGGACCGCGCCCGGGAGGTACTCACCGGGTTCGCCGGCGACCACGGCTGGCCGCCGCAGCTGCTGGCCCTGCTGGCGGGCGTCCCGCTGCCCGCCAAGGCGAACCTGCGGCTGCGCTGGGCCCGCGGCGCTGATCGGGAAGCGGCCTACGTGAGCGTCCCGAACCCGCTAGGCGGGCAGCTCACGGGCCGCCGGCCAGCGTGGTGACGCCGGCCTGCGGGCGTCGGCAGGCAGGGTGTCGGCAGCCAGGGTGTCGGCAGGCGGGGTGCCGGCCGGCGGGGTGCCGCCCGGCGTGCGGCCAGGCGGGCTTGACCTGCCCGCGGCGGTGCGCGAGCTCGCGTTGCGGCTCGGCGGCGAGCACGACGCTGGCCTCAGCACAGGCCCAGGCACGGGCCTCAGCACAGGCCCCGGCGCGGGCCCGGCGTACGTCTACGACCTGGACGGGCTCGCCGCGCACGTGGCCGCGATCAAGGCGGCGCTGCCCGCCGGGGTCGAGCTGTTCTACGCGGTCAAGGCCAACCCCGACCCGGCGGTCCTGCGCGTCGTGGCGGGGCAGGCGGACGGCCTTGAGGTCGCCTCCGGCGGCGAGCTGACGCACACGGCGACCACGGTCCCAGGGGCGCGGCTGGCGTTCGGCGGGCCGGGCAAGACGCCGGCCGAGATCGCCGCCGCGGTCCGGGCGGGAGTCTTCCGGTTCCACGTGGAGAGCCCGCACGAGCTGCGGCACCTAGGCGCCGCCGCGCTCGCGGCCGGCCGGACGGCCGACATCCTGCTCCGGGTGAACCCGCCGGGCGACGCCGCGGATGCCCGCCTGGGCGCCGGGGGAGAAGCGGCGCTCGTGATGGGCGGAGCGCCGACTCCGTTCGGGATGGACCCGGTTCTTCTCGATCGCTGCGCGCGGTGGCTCGGCGAGGGCAGCCCGGAGGCCCGCGCGCTGCGGCTGCGCGGGCTGCACGCGCACCTGGCGAGCGGGCTCGGCGCCGCCGCGGCGCTCGCCGCGGCGGGCCGGGTTCTCGACTTCGCGCGGCGCTGGTGCGGCAGGCACGGCGTGCGCGACCCGGAAATCAACCTCGGGGGCGGGATGGCCGTGGACTACCGCCGGCCGGGCGACCGCTTCGACTGGGCGGGCTACGGGCGCGGCCTGGCCCGGGCCGCGGCCCCCGGCGAGATCCTGCGGGTCGAGCCCGGCCGGGCCGTGACCGCGTACTGCGGCTGGTACGTGACCCGGGTGCTCGACGTCAAGCAAAGCCACGGGACGGTGTTCGCCGTGGTGGCGGGGGGCACGCACCACCTGCGGACGCCCGCGGCCAAGGGACACGACCAGCCGTTCGCGGTCCTGCCGGTGGCGGCCTGGCCGCCCGGCTGGCCGAGGCCGGCCGCGCCGCCCGGGCCGGTGACGGTCGTCGGCCAGCTCTGCACGCCGAAGGACGTGCTGGCGCGCGATGTCCCGGTGCCCGGGCTGCGCGCCGGCGACCTGGTGGTGTTCGGCCTGGCGGGCGCCTACGCCTGGAACATCTCGCACCACCGCTTCCTCATGCATCCCGAGCCCGGCTTCCACTACGTGGGCACGGGCAGCGCCTGGCCGGCCGGCGGGTTACCGCGCGCTGCTACCCGCTGCGGGCAACCGAGATCGCCGTGTAGCGGGCCTCGGCCTTGGGGGCCGCGTCCGAGCAGGACAGCAGGGCAGGCGAGGCCGTGTCGCGGGCGACCGTCACCCGGTACGTGACCTCCCGGCCCGGCTCCGCGCGGTGGCCGACGAGGGCCTCCCACCGCTCGGCGTCGTCTGGTCGCTGGGTGTCGTCTGGCGCGGTGCCGGGCGGCGGCCCGATCTCGACCAGCCGGAGCGCGTGCCTGCGGGAGTCGCCGAGCTGGACGGCGACGGCGTGCAGCGCGGCCTGGGCCGGCCCCGGCTGGCCGGACCGGCCCCGGTAGTGCGGGAGCAGGAACTGGCCCGCGTCGAAGCGCTCGACGGCCGCCACGGCCGTCTGCTGATCAAGCCAGCCGAACATGTCCCCGGTTGGCAGCAGCAGCATCGTCGCCGCGTACCGGTGCCCGCCCAGGTGCGTGGACTCCCAGCAGTCCCAGCCGGGGATCGCGGCGACGGCCTCGGCGACCGGGCGGCCGCGGCGCGCGCAGCACTGGTCGCGCTTGCCGTTGGTGCAGACGAGCGCCACCCGCTGCGGTCCCGAGTCGGCGGCGGTGGCCGGCCGGGCGGCGGCCAGGTCGAGCCGGAGCAGGTCGTCCGGGCTGTCCCACGATCCCCACCGGACGCGCTCGGCCGCTGGCGCGGTGTCGGCCAGGGCCCACGCCCGGGGGGCGCCCGCACCCGTCGCACTGGTCGTCGTGCTGGTCGTGCTGACGGCGGGCCGCGGCCGGCCGGGGCGGCGGATCAGCAGCACGTTCGCGTTCGCGTCGGCGGCGGCCCGGGCCAGCGACCGGGCGACGGGCGCGGTCAGCTGCCGCTCGTCCAGGGCCTTGCTTCCCCAGGGACCCGGCACTTCAAGCAGCAGGTACCGGCGGTAGCGGGCGGCGCTGCCCGCGAGGAGCTCGCCGCGCGCCTGCGCGGCGTCGGCGCACCGGACCGGGGTCGGCGGGAGCGAGGCGTCTGGGCCCGTGCGATCACCGGCGCGGTCACCGGCGCGGTCAACTGCTGCGGGGAAGGCGCGGCCGGGGATCGCCGACGAGCCGGTGTCTCGCGTCATCACTGTCCTTGTCCGGGCGAGTATTATTTCCCGCGCTCGCCTCCGCGCGCTCGGGACCCCTGCCTCCTCCCTCGTCGCTCGTCCGCTCCTGCTCCGTTTCCCCGCTCGCCTCCGCGCGCCCTGAGGGCGGCCAGTGCTCCCTCGTCGCTCAGTCGCTCGTCCCTCGCTCCCTCGCTCCTCAGTCCGCGCAGGCCGCCGGCGCGCTTCGGCTCGCGGGGAGGCTCCCTCCCTCCTCAGTCCGGGGGCAGGGGCGCGCGCTTCGGCTCGCGCGTCCCCGCTAGAAATCGCCGAGCGGCCGCGCGGGCGCTGCCGCCATCGGTAACCTACCGCGAACAGGCCAGGTCAACGACAGCAGGCTTGCCCGCGCCGCGCAACCGGCGGGGCAAGCCCGTTCTCGCACCGCTTTTACCCGATGGACTCCGTCTCGGTCTCGTCCGCCGTCTGGCGGCTCGCCGGGACCGGGATGGTCGGGCGCTCGACGACCTCGGTGGCGGTGATGCCGGGCACGGCGGTGATGCGCCCGGCGACCGCGGCCGCGATCAGCACGATCACGATGCCGAGCCCGGTGAAGAACCCGACCTGCTCAAGGGCGCGCATCGCCGTCCCGCTGCTCGCGGGGCCACCCGCGGGCCCGGCCACGGTCCACAGCGGCGCGAACACGTTGCCGAGGGCGAACCAGGCGCCGCTCGCGACCGCGAGGAGCGAGCCGAAGAGCGCGACGTGCCTGCTGCGCGCGGCCATGATCAGCAGCCCGCCGAGCAGCGCGCCGGCCCCGGGCAGGATCTCCAGCTCGAGTCGCCCGGTGGTGTAGGTCCACGCCTTGTCCGGCGTGAACGCGTAGTTAAAGTAAGGCCCGACGAACGGGATGATGCCGCCCCAGATGCCAAGCAGGGCCACGAGCAGCCCGCCGAAAATCCCGTGGGTGCGGCGTATCCGCATGATCCCAACCACTGCTATCACTTCCCCTTCGGGTTAACCGCGACAGCGCCTCTCGGCGCGCAGTTACGCCTACCCCGCAGGACGGAAGTATTCCGCCCGGCGCGTAACAGCTCGCGCCGAGCGGTCGAACGTTTGCCTTAGGACTTCTGCTGGTCCGCGAGCTCGCTGCGGACCTGCTCCATGTCGAGGTCGCGGACGGCCTGGATCAGCTTCTCCAGCGAGGCGCCGGGCAGGGCGCCGGCCTGGGAAAACACCAGGACGCCGTCCCTGAACGCCATCAGCGTCGGTATCGACGTGATCTGCGCCGCGGCGGCCAGGCCCTGCTGGTCCTCGGTGTCGATCTTCCCGAAGGTGATGTCCTGGTGCTGCTCGCTCGCGGCCTCGAAGACCGGACCGAACATCCGGCACGGCCCGCACCACTCCGCCCACCAGTCGACCAGGGTGATGCCCTCGCCGGTGACGTTCTCCTCGAAGTTCTGCTCGGTCAGTGCGACGGTGCTCATTGCGCTCCTAAGTCTGTGTACTCACCGTGTCTTCCGCGCGCGCCCCCGGGCGCTTGAAGCCGGCGTTTTCTCCGGGCGGTACAGCGAAAAATGACACGACAGCATTCCCGCGCGGCCACGCCCGGCGCGCTACCAGGCCTGGGCGACCGCGATGGCGATGGCCGCGACGACGTTGGAGTAGCTGGCCCGCGCGGAGCTTGCCAGCACCGCCGCGCCGGCCGGTGAGACGGTCACCACGAGCCGCCCGTCGGCGAGCGCCCGGGTGAGCCGCGCGGTCGCGTCCGGGTCGGCCGCGCCGGAGGCCCGCGCGGCGAGGACGTCGCGCAGCGCATCGCGCAGCCGCAGCAGGGCGCCGTGCTCGGAGTTGCTGATGGTGGCGTCATCGGGCAGCAGCCCGGCCCGGCGCAGCCAGGTAACCGCTTCCTCGCGGGTGCCGAGCAGGTCGGCGCCGTCGGCGGCGACCGTTCCGGTGAGCGAGTCAAGCAGGGGAGAGTGGTCAGTCACGCTCAGATGGTAGCGACCCCGCGCGGCTCTTAACGGGTTCCTTGCGTCGCCGGGCGGAATCATCCGCCGCCTATTTAGTTGTATCTACATAAGTACTTGGGGCGGATCGCCGACCACGGGAGACCAATGAGTGAGCCAGACGTGTGCCCGGCCGCGGAAACGCGGGACCAGGCCGCGCCAGCCGGACGGGCTGTCCCCGGCGACCAGCCCGGCCTGTCCGGCGGCCTCGTCCGGCTGATGGCGGTCACCTGCGCGGTCACCGTCGCCAACCTGTACTACGCCCAGCCGCTGCTGCACTCCATCGGCGACTCCCTGCACGTCGGCCAGGGCAGCGCCGCGCTGCTGGTCACGCTCGGGCAACTGGGGTACGCCGTCGGGCTGCTGTTCATCGTGCCGGCCGGCGACATCATGCGCCGTCGCCCGCTGCTCACCGGGCTGCTCGCGTTCTGCGCCATCGCGCTGGTGGGCGCGGCGTTCGCCCCCAGCCTGCCCGTGCTTGACGCGGCCGTCGCGCTGTGCTGCGTCACGTCCGTGGTCGTCCAGATGCTCGTGCCGTACGCGGCGACGCTGGCGAGCGACCACGAGCGCAGCCGGGTGATCGGCACGCTGATGGGCGGCCTGCTGATCGGCATCCTGCTGTCCAGGACGTTCGCGGGAGTGGTCGCCGACTTCGCGGGCTGGCGCGCGGTGTACGGCACGGCGGCCGTGTTCATGGCGCTCACCGCGGTCACGCTGCGCCGCGCCCTGCCTGACCACGCCGCGCAGCTCTCCATCAGCTACGGCGCGCAGCTGCGGGGCGTGCTCGAGATCGCCCGCACCGAGCCCGCGCTCCGCTGGCGGTCGCTGATCGCCGCCTGTGGGTTCGGCAGCTTCGCGTGCTTCTGGACCACGGTCACGTTCCTGCTCTCCGGCCCGCAGTACGGCTTCTCCCAGCTCGACATCGGCCTGTTCGCACTGGTCGGCGCGGCCGGGGCGATCACCTCGCTGGCGGGCGGCCGGGCGCTCGACAAGCGGCCGCGGCTGCGCTGGCCGGCCACCGGGGCGGCGCTCGCCCTGCTCGCCGCGTCCTACCTGCCGATCGGCCTCGGCGGCGCCCACCTGGGAGCGGCCAGCCTCGTGCTGCTGATCTTCGGGGTGCTGCTCATGGACGCCTGCGTGCAGGGCGCGCACGTGATGAACCAGAGCGTCATCTACGACCTGCTGCCGCAGGCCCGCTCCCGGCTCACCACCGTCTACGTAACGACGATGTTCGCCGGTGGCGCGGTCGGCTCGGCGGTCGGCGCCCAGGCCTACGACCACTGGGGCTGGACCGGCGCCACCCTGGTCGCGGCCGCGTTCCCGGTCCTCGGCCTGCTGTTCTGGCTGGCCTCCAGGCGCCACGAGCGCCACTCCTGACCCACGCGCCGCTACAGGAACGAGCTGAGATCGGCGAGCAGGCGGCGCTTCGGGCGGGCACCCACCACTCGGGAAACCATCTCGCCGTTCCGGAAGACGCTGAGCGTTGGCAGCGCCAGGATCCCGTACCGTTGCGCGGTCACCTGGTTCTCGTCCGCGTTCACCTTGGCGACGACCAGCCGGTCGCCGAGCTCCGCCGCGATCTCATCCAGAACTGGCGCGAGCATGTGGCAGGGCGGGCACCACTGCGCCCAGAAGTCGACCAGGACCGGCTTGCCGAGCGAGGCGGACAAGACAAGATCCTCGAACGTGTCATCGGTGACCTTGATAACCGCGCTGGTCGTTTCCGCGTTACTCATCGTTCCTCTTCTCGGTGTCGACTGGTGGGCTAGGGGGCAGCAGTTCGCAGCGCGGGGCCGCCGCGTCGTCGAGCCCGGCGAGGCGCTCCCAGAGCCGGTCGCGGACGTCTTGCAGCTCCGCGATGTGCTGCTCGAGGTACGCGAACTTGCGCCGGTACACGTCGACGGACGCGGGGCACTCGTCGCCCGACTCGTGGCCGGCGAGGAGGCACTCGACGAACGGGCGCACCTCCTCCAGCGAGAACCCGATCGCCTGGAGCGACCTGATCTCCCGGACGAGCCGCACGTGGTGCTCGTCATACACGCGGTACCCGTTGGGAGAACGTCCGGTCGGCAGGAGTCCCTGCGCCTCGTAGTAGCGGAGCGTCCGGGTAGTCGTGCCGGCCTGAGCGGCTAGCTCCCGTATGCGCATTGCCATAGCTGGCCACACCTCCAGTGCGCACCAGCCTAAACATTGACGCTGGCGTCAACGCTAGCGCCGGAACCTGCCCGTTGGTTGACGGCCAGCTACTTGGCGGTCGGCTACTTGATGGCCAGCGCGTTGGCGGGCGAGCCGACGCCGCCGGGAACGTTGATCGGCGCGGCCGTCAGGAACGCCTCGTACCGCCCGTCGCGGCGGCAGGACAGGGCCAGGTCCTCGAGCCACCAGAGTTCACCGAGGGCCATGCCGAACTGGCCGATCAGCACCTGGTGCAGGAAGCCGAACGGGGAGGCCGGGTCGGTCGTGTCCGGCGGCCAGACCTCGACGGACGGGTTGTCGGAGACGACCGCCGCGACGTGGGCGTTCCACAGGTACCTGGCCATGTCCTCGTTGTGGGCCAGGCCGACGCTGCGCAGCGCGCCCCGCTCGGCCAGGGCCGCGCGGACCGCGGCCCCCTGTCGCACGTGCCAGCCCAGGAAGCCGGTGTACAGCAGGAGCACGTCACCGGGCTGCCAGCCGACGCCCGCGGCCGCGCGGGCGGCGTCGAGTTCATCGACGCTGATGGCCCGGGGGCTCGCCGGGTCGAAGCCGACGCCCGCGCCGCCCAGCGCGGCGTCAATGTCGATGAGCACCGCCCGGCCCGCGATCCCGCGCGCGGCCCAGTGACCGATCGTGTTGCGCGCCCGGGCGGTGACGTCCTCGGCCGTGACCCCGTTGTAGAACTGGTCGGCGCCGTAGCCGACGTGCGCGAGCGAGTCCCACTGGCTCGACGCCTGCGGGTAGTAGTTGTCCAGCTTGTCGTCGAAGAACGCGCGCCCGTCGTTGGTGATGAGCGAGTGCCGCACCGCGCCGCGCCGGAACAGCGGAGGTTCCGGCACGTTGGCCGGCGCGTTGAGGCTGTAGACCTCGCCGTTGCGGATCAGCCGGGCGGCGGCCTCGACCCGGTCGGTGGTCTGCAGGTTAAGCAGCCCCACGGAGTCTTCCTGGCCGAACAGCCCCCAGGCCGACCGGCCGCCGTGGGCGGCGCGCGGAAGTTCGTCGTAGGCGGGCAGGCGGGGCGCCAGTGACTCGGACATCGGGCGTCAGGCTACTGGACTCATGGCCGATTTGTCTGCCCCGCGGCTCCGCCGTGCCGTGCCCTGGTGAGATTAGTCCTTCTTGCCGCCGACCCCGTAGATGACCTGGGTGTTGCGGGTCTTCAGGAAGTCCTCGAGCGTCTCGCCGCGCATCGCCGCGTAGACGTGCAGGTTGGAGACCCCGGTCACGGCGGCCAGCTTCTCGAGCATGAAGAAGATGACCCCGTAATGGATCATGCCAGGCCAGTCCCGGTTGCGGATGAGGTCACTCTCCTCGTCCGTGAGGCCGGCCTCCTTGAAGGCCGTCTCCGGCTCGTCGAGGAAGCGGGCCCGGTGCTCGGGGTCGACCAGGTCGTGCAGGAACTTGTTGATCCGGTAGCCCTTGACGCTGCGCGCGATGTCGAACGGGTAGGTGCCGGTCATCTCCTCGACGCCGGCCAGCTGCTCCGCCATCCGGGCGCGGTGCCGGTTGTTGACGGCCTCGGCGTCAGGCAGCTCCGCCGCCTCGTTCTCCAGGACGAGCGTCGCGATGCCGGTCATAGACGGGAGGTAGTAGGAGCTGTGCACGCGCCGCACCTTGTCGGACAGCGCGCCGCGCATGACGAGCCACATGATGACCTCGGCGCCCTCGAAGCCGCCGAGCCTCGCGTACTCGGCGTGCGTCATCGCGGTGAGGCCGGTCGGGTCATCGGTGATCGCGTCGAGGAACTTGTGGTCCCACTCCGGGTTGTTGAAGCCCGCGCCCTCGCCGTGCACCTGGTGCGACAGGCCGCCCGTCGCGACCACGGCCACGTCGATGTCCTCGGGATAGCTCTCGATCGCGCGGCGGATCGCCTTGCCCAGCTTGAAGCAGCGGGCCGCGGTCGGGATCGGGAACTGCAGCACACCGACCTGAAGCGGGACGATCTTCGTCGGCCACTGCCCGTCCGGCCGGTCGAGGAGCACGGACATGGGCGAGAAGAAGCCGTGGTCGAGCGGCTTGCCCTGGAAGTAGGACAGGTCGAACTCGTCGGTCACCAGGCTGGCTGGCGATGTGCGCGGCGAGCTTAGGGTCGCCCTTGATCGGCGGCAGGTCGCGAGGGCTGCCACCCTCGTCGGCGACCGGGTACTCCTCGCCGATGCCGAGCGTGAAAGACGAGTAGTGGTCGAAGAAGAACGACGTGACGTGGTCGTTGAAGATGTAGACGATCGCGTCGGGCTGCTTCTCCTTGAACCAGTCCTCGACCGGCTTGAACGCCTTGAAGATCGGCGCCCAGGACGGGTCGTCCTGCTTGTGCTGGTCGTAGGCGAAGCCGATGGTCGGTGTGTGCGATGCCGCAACGCCGCCGATGATCCTGGCCATGTGCGCCTCCAGAAATGCCCGCGCGCTCTCGTCGTCCTCGTCACGGCCTGTAATTGCCCACTTCCGTCTAGCGACAGAAGCGTCCTCTCTGGCAAACAGAGCCGGTCGCGATATATGTGACTCTATAGTTTCGTGCAAGTAATGTAAATTGACTTCTTGACCAGTCATTCATAACGTGAGGTTATGGAAGTTGGCGATTCCGGGACGCGGTCGACCGATCGCGGTGCGTGGCACGATTACCATGCGTCACCACGAGAAACCGCGGCGTTGTCCAAGATCAGGCTCAGGCACCTCACGTGCTTCGTGGTCGTCGCGCAAGAACGGACGCTCGCCCGCGCCGCGGCGCGGCTGCACCTGAGCCAGCCGGCCGTCTCGAAGACCCTGGCCGAGCTCGAGGACCTGGCGGGCCGCCGCCTCGTCGAGCGCGGCCGCGGGGGCACCCAGCTCACCCCGGCGGGCGAGGAGTTCCTCAGGTACGCGGTCGACGTCACGCAGGCCCTTGAGTCGGCCGCCGCCGTCCTCACCGGGGCGGCCGTGCCGATCGCGCCGACGATCCGGGTCGGCGCGCTGCCCACCGTGGCCGGCGGCCTGCTCGTGGCGGCGCTCGCCCGGCTGCGCGAGCGCCGCCCGCACGCCGAGGTGACCGTCGGGATCGGCGACAACCCGGACCTGCTCACGGGGCTGAAGTCGGGCGAGCTCGACGTCGCCGTCGGCCGCATGGCCGAGCCGGCGATGATGCAGGGCGTGTCGTTCGAGCTGCTCTACGCCGAGTCGCTCGCGGTCGTGACGCGGCCGCAGCACCCGCTCGCCGTCGCGGGGGACAAACCGGTTTCCCCGTTCGACCTCGTCGACTACCCGCTGGTCGTGCCCGGTGTCGGCACCGCGCCGCGGCACGACGTCGAGGGATTCTTCGCCGCGCACGGCGTCGCCCTGCCGACGGGCCGGACGGAGACCCAGTCGGTATCCGTCGCCCGCGCGCTGACCCTCGTCTCCGACACCGTCTGGATCACCCCGCAGCACCCGGTGCAGCTCGACCTCGACCGGCGCTGGCTGCGCCGCCTCAACGTCCCCGTCCCCGCCAGCGCCGAGCCGGTCGGCATCCTGTCCCGCAGCGGCGTCCCGCCGAGCGAACTGGCCGCCCAGCTCATGGATGCCCTCCGCGACCTGGCGTTACGCCGTGCGGGCAGCTGTTAGAAGCCGACGACCTGCCGGATGAGCACGATGTGGACGCGACCGGGCAGGTCGCCGTGCGAGCGTGGCGACGACCGCGCTGGCGGCGTCGAAAGCGACCACCGTGCCCGCGCCCGGGTTGGTGACGTATAGCGTCGCGCCATCGGCAGGACCGGCGGCCGACCGAGTAAGCACCGAACGCCTACGTCAGGTCGCCTTGGCCCGGGGGCGTCCGAGTCGGCCCGCTTCGGACGGCATAGGTTGGGTTTCGGTGACCGTCGGACGAAGGGTGAAGGACATGGAGTATCGGCAGCTTGGCCGCAGCGGTCTTCGGGTGTCCACGCTGACGCTCGGCACGATGACCTTCGGCGGGGCCGGCGGGTTCAGCGCCGTGGGCGCGACCGACGTCGAGGGCGCGCGCCGGCAGGTCGACCTGTGCCTGGACGCCGGGGTGAACCTGATCGACACGGCCGACGTCTACTCGGGCGGCCTCGCGGAGGAGATCACCGGCCAGGTGATCAAGGGCCGCCGGGAATCGCTGCTGCTGTCCACCAAGGTGCGCATGTCGATGGGCCAGGGTCCCAACGACGCGGGCCTGTCCAGGCAGCACATCATCGCCGGCTGTGAGGCGAGCCTGCGCAGGCTCGGCACCGATCACATCGACATCTACCACGTCCATGAGTGGGACGGGCAGACCAGGCTTGAGGAGACCTTGTCCGCGCTCAACTCGCTGGTCGACGCCGGGAAGGTGCGCTACCTCGCCGCGTCGAACTACGCGGGCTGGCAGCTGATGAAGGCGCTGGCCATGGCCGACGCCCACGGCTACGAGCGGTTCGCGGCCCAGCAGATCTACTACTCACTCCAGGCCCGGGATGCCGAGCTTGAGCTTGTCCCGCTCGCTGTCGACCAGGGGCTCGGCATCCTCGTCTGGTCGCCGCTGGCCGGCGGCCTGGTGTCGGGCAAGTACCGCCGCAACGCGTCACCGACGGAGGGGACCAGGCAGGTTTCCGGCACCTGGAACGAGCCGCCGGTGCGCGACCAGGAGAAGCTGTATGACACCGTTGACGTGCTGGTCGACATCGCCGACGGGCGGGGCGCCTCCCCGGCCCAGGTGGCGCTCGCCTGGCTGCTCGGCAGGCCCGCGGTGACCTCGGTGATCATCGGCGCGCGAACGGACGAGCAACTCCGCGACAACCTCGGTGGCGCCGACCTCGCGCTGACCGCCGACGAGCGGGACGCGCTCGACAAGGTCAGCGCGCCGGACCTGCTGTACCCGTACTGGCACCAGCTCGCCACGGCCAGGGACCGCCTCGGTGCCGCGGACCTCGCGCTGCTCGGCCAGCACCTCAGGGACTCGTGACCGGGGGACGACGGGCGACCGCGCGGTTCCACCACAGGGAGAGCGCCACGGCGACCGCGACGAGCAGCCCGCCGAGCGCGGCGAACGCCGCCGCGATGTCAACCTGCTTGTGCACCACCGTGAAGGCGGCGGGGAGCTTAGCGAGGGCACTGCTCAGCTGGCTGGCGTCCTGCGCGCGGTAGAAGGTGCCGCCGGTCGCCTTGGCGACCTGCATGAGCGGGGGGTAGTCGGCCGCGAACTCGTTGCCCCCGCCGCCTCCGCCCCCGCCGAACGCGCCGCCGCTGATCCCGCCGCCGAACTGAGTGGCGCTGCACACCAGCTGGGTGGGGTTGCTGGTGCCGTAGCCGATCGTGTAAACGCGGACGCCCCTGGCCGCGGACTCGCGCGCGGCCACCAACGGAGTGACGCCGCGGTTGTTCCCGCCGTCAGTGAGCACGACGATCACGTCGTCCGCGTAGCCGGAGCCGAGGTTGCGCTTGACCGTCGCGCCGGTCGGCGCGACGGCGGGGTCGACCTGGGCGATCGCGTCGAGTGAGGTGAGGATGCCATCGCCGATCGCGGTGGCGCCGCCCGCCTCGAGCCCGCCGAGCGCGCTGAGCAGCTGCTGCGTGTTGGTGGTCGGCGGCACGAGAACCACGGCCTCGCTGGAGAAGTCGACGATGCCGATGCGCGGGCCGCCGGCCTGCGACCGGATGAAGGCGCCGGCCGACTGCTCGGCGGCGGTGATCCGGTTGGGCTGCACGTCCGTCGCGCACATGGAGCCCGAGGTGTCGATGGCGAGCATGATCGTGTCGGACGACGAGGTCACCGGCACGGTCGCCTGCGGCCGGGCGGCACCGACCGCGAGCACGGCGAGGCCGGCGACGAGCAAGGCGGCGGGGACCCGCCGCCGCCAGCGCGAGCGTCCGGGAACGGCGGTCCTGACCAGGGCGATGGAGGTGACGCGCACGGTGGGGCGCCTGCGCCAGCGCCGGGCCAGCCACCAGGCGGCGAACACCAGCGGGAGGATCAGCAGCGCGAGGAGGGCCCACGGCCAGGAGAAGGACATCAGACCACCCGGCCCGTCCTGGCGATGGTCAGCACGGCACCCGCGGCGAGCAGCGCCAGCGCGAAGGCGATGAAGGCGCCGGCCAGCGGCAGCGGCTGGTGGGTGACGGTGAGCCTGAGGTTGATCGACGAGGCGATGCCGTTGAGCTCGCTCGCGGTGGAGGCGGGATGATAGCTCCCGCCGGTCGTCTGTGAGATCGACTTGAGCGTGGCCTCGTCGAGCCCGGTGAACAGGTGGTATCCCTCGACGTCGACGGTGGTGCCCGCGGCGGTGCCGACGCCGACCGTGTCGACGTGCACGCCGGCCTCCTGCGCGACCTGGGCCGCGGCGGTGGTGTCGGTGCCCGGGGTGCCTCCGCTCCCGCTGGCCGCGGCGCCGTCCCCGCCGTCGGAGAACAGCACGATCGTGGCCGACGGCCAGAAGCCGATGCTTGGCGCGCTGCCGCTGGGGCCGAGGCTCACGGTCCGGTGGGTGATCGCGGACAGCGAGGCGAGGATCGCCGACCCGAGGGACGTGCCGCCCCCGGTGCTCAGCCGGCCGATCGCGGCCAGGGTCGTCACGTGATCCGCGGTCGGTACCGCCGCCTCCAGGCCACCCTGCTCGAACGCCACGACGCCGATATCCACGCTTGGCGGCTGCGCGTTGACGAACGCCTGCGCCGCCTTCTTCGCGGCGCCCAGCCGGCTGGGCGCCACGTCGGTCGCGGCCATGCTGCCGGACACGTCCATGGCGATGATGACGGTACCGTTCGCGTGGGTCACCGGAATGGTCACCGCGGGCCCGGCGGTCGCGACGGCGAGCACGGCGATGCCCGCGATCGTGAACCAGACGCCGGCCACCCGGGCGCGCCCGCCGCCGGCCGTGACGCCTGCCGAGGCGAGGGTCCTGGCCCGTCGCCGGCCGGCCGCGAACGCCGCGCACGCGAGGGCCGCCGCGATGGCGAGGCCGACGGCGAGCAGGACCGGGTTGGCGAACGTCACGGGCGCCTGCGCCCCCTTGCCGGCAACCCTGTGCTCGCCACGACCTCGATGAGGGCCGTGGCCAGGTCCGCCGTCGTGTCGATGCGGTGCAGCGGCACTCCCGCCCGGCGCATCCCGGCGGCGAGGCCGGCGTCCCGTTCCTCGACCGCCGCCCGGAGCCCGGCGCGCAGCAGCGGGTCACCGGAGTCGATGACGAGCTGCTCTCCGGTCTCCGCGTCCTCGACGACGACGAGGCCGGCCTGGGGCAGCTCATCGTCGGCCGCGTCGACGACGCGCAGCGCCACGACCTCATGGCGCGGCCCGAGGCGCAGCAGCGACCGCTCCCAGTCCCCGGCTCCGATGAAGTCGGAGATGACGATGATCAGCGACCGCCGCCGGGCCAGCTTGGCGACCGCGTCGAGCATGGCCGCGAGATCGGTCGTACCCCGGCGCGTGCCGTTTTCCCCCCGCCGCGTCCCGCGGCCCCGGCCGCGCCGGCCGGCACCGTCCCGCCGCGCCGTCGCCGTTGCCGTTAACTGGCCCGCCACCCGGGACCGCGCGGTCAAGCTGCGCGGCGATGCGCAGCACGTGACGGCGGCCGCTGCCCGGCGGGACGGTGCGCACCGTCCCGTTGTCGTACAGCAGCGCGCCGACCTGGTTGCCGCCCCGGCTGAACATCCGGGCGAGCACCACCGCGAGCTCGCGGAGCACGTCGTGCTTGCCCCGGCCCGGCACGCCAACCGCCATGGAGGCCGAGCGGTCGAGCACCAGCCAGACGGTGAGCTCGCGGTCCTCGTTGAAGACCCGGAGCGTCGGCTCGTTCAGCCGGGCGGTGACGTTCCAGTCGATGTGCCGCGCGTCGTCGCCCTCCTGGTAGGCGCGCAGGCCGGCGAGGTCGGTTCCCGCCCCGCGGTGCGCCGTGCGGTACCCGCCCGCCACGCGGCCCTCAACCCGGCGCAGCACCCGCCACTCAAGGCGGAGCAGCAGCCGTTCCGTGGCGGTGCGCGCCGGCGCGGACGAGGGCGGCGTGGCCATGGCTCAGCGACCGCTCAGGACGACGTCGGGTGCCTCGACCGCGTCGAGCACCTGCTCGATGATCCGGTCCGGGCTGACGTCATCGGCGAGCGCCTCGTAAGACAGCACGATCCGGTGCCGCAGCACGTCAAGTGCCAGCTCGCTCACGTCATCTGGCAGCGCGTAGTCCCGGCCCTGGAGGAACGCGAGCGCCCGGGCGCCGGTGACGAGGGCGATCGACGCGCGCGGGCTCGCGCCGTAGCTGACGTACTTCTTCATGTCGCCGAGCCCGGCGGCGAACGTACGGCGGGTCGCGGTCACCAGCCGCACCGCGTAGTCGACCACGGCGGGGTCGACGTAGATCTCGCGCACCCGCCCCTGCATGGCGATCAGGTCAGCCGGCGTGAGCATCTCGCGGATCTCCGCCGCGGGGCGCAGCGCGCGGTCCACGATCGCGTGCTCCTCGGTGGCGCTCGGGTAGCCGACGACGACCTTCATCATGAACCGGTCGACCTGCGCCTCGGGGAGCGGGTACGTGCCCTCGGACTCGATCGGGTTCTGCGTCGCCATGACCAGGAACGGCTCGGGTACCGGGAACGTCTCGCGGCCGATCGTCACCTGGTGCTCCTGCATCACCTCGAGCAGCGCGCTCTGTACCTTGGCCGGCGCGCGGTTGATCTCGTCGGCGAGCAGCAGGTTCGTAAAGACCGGGCCGAGCTGCGTCTGGAACTCGCCCGAGTGCTGGTGGTAGACCCTGGTGCCGGTCAAGTCGGCGGGCACCAGGTCCGGCGTGAACTGGATGCGCTGGAACTGGCCGCCCACCGCGGCCGCGAGCGACTTGACGGAGAGCGTCTTGGCGAGGCCGGGGACGCCCTCCACGAGCAGGTGCCCGCCGCAGAGCAGGGCGACCGCCATCCGCTCGAGCAGCACGTCCTGGCCGACGATCATGCGCTTGACTTCGAAGAGCACGGGTTGCAGCGGGTTGGCGCGCTCGCCGGGTGACGGGTCTTGGCTGTCGGCCGGTGCCTGGGTCATCGCGCTCCTTCGTGCTTGGCTTTGCGCGTCGCGCTTGTCATATCTGCGGTCCGCTCCCTGGCCCGCCCTGGCCGCCGAGCGCGGCGCCGATGGGCACGGCGAATCCGATGCCGGCGAACGCGTCCTGGCCGTCGGGGTCGGCGAGGGCCACGACGATGCCGACGACCATGCCGCGGCTGTCCAGCAGCGGACCGCCCGAGCTGCCGGGGTTGACGGCGGCGTCGAACTGGATGAGCCCGCTGCGCTTGCCGGTATCGGTGTTCGCGGTCCGGTTGAGGCCGGAGACCACGCCGGCCGACACGCTGTCGGTCAGCCCGAGCGGGTTGCCGATCGCGACGATCGCATGCCCCGATGTCAGCGGCCCCGCCGAGGGTCGCCGGGACGACGACCTGCGGCAGCTTCACCGGGCTCAGCTCGGCGATGTCGGTCTTCTTGTCGGCGGCGATGACGGTCGCGTTCGCCACCGTGCCGTCGGCGAAGGTCACGGTGATGCCCGCGCCGCCGGCGATCACGTGATCCGCCGTCAGGATCGTGCCGTCATCGGCCACGATGACGCCGGTGCCGAGATCGTGGCCGGCCCGGATGGTGACCACGGACGGCGCGACCCGCTGGTAGATCGTCGGCACGGTCAGCGTCGGGGTCGCGGTCGCCGTCGGCGTCGGGCTGACCGTCGCCGTGGCCGTCGGCGCGCCCGGCGTGCTGGCGAGCCAGGTCGCGAGCACCGCGATCACCAGCAGCAGGACCATTCCGCCGGCCAGGCAGGCAATCACGAGGCGAGGTGGTGCTTCCCAGCCGCGCCGGGGCGCGCGCGATCCGGCGTCGTCGACACCGTCGGGCTCCCGATCCATGACCTCACGCTAAATGCGGTAGTTAACGACAGGATAAGTGCGTGAGTGAAAAGCGGGAAGAAGCGGGGTTATCGTCGGCCGCTCGCGGCCGCGGTAAGGCCGCGGGTCTCGGCGCGGCCGGCCGCCCGGGTAAAGCGGGCACCCCAGTCCGCGATCCGCGCGGCCAGTTCCGGTGGCGACAGCACCAGGAAGTCCGCGCCCACCACGCCGAGCGCGATCACCGGCCAGTCGAGGTTGTCTCCGGGCGTCATCGTCACCCGGCAGCGGTCGGGGCCGTCCTCCTCGATGCTGGCCCAGCGGCCAATCCGCTCCCTGATGACCGCGGCCGGCGCCTCGACAATCGCCTCGACCTGCCACATCCCCGGTGCGGCGGTGACGTTCCTGCGCACGAACTCGGCCGCGTCGGCGGCGGGCAGCGCGCGCGGGCGGAACCTGGCGCCCGTCGGCAGCGGCACGCCGATGACCCGGTCAACCCGGAAGCTGCGCCAGTCGTTCCTGGTCAGGTCGTAGGCGACCAGGTACCAGTGGCGGTCAAGCGCCACCAGGCGGTGCGGCTCGACGTGCCGTTCCGTCCGTTCGCCGTTGGCCGCGCCGTAGGCAAACCGGATGCGCTCCGCGTCCCGGCAGGCCAGGGCCGCGCTCGCGAGCACGTCCGGGTTGATGGCCGCGACCCGCGCCGCCCGCGCCGCGTCCCAGGTGGCGGACTCGGTCATGGCCGCCACCGCCTCGGTGCGGCGGCGCAACCGGGCCGGCATCACCTGGGTGACCTTCGCCAGTGCGCGGGCGGCGGCCTCGGCGATCGTGCCGTGGTCGGGAGAGTCCTGGTCCGTGCTTCCCGGCTCCGTGGCGCCCTGGGTCGCGAGCCGGAGGCCGACCGCCAGCGCGACGGCCTCCTCGTCGTCGACCACGAGCGGCGGCAACGCGGTACCCGAGGCCAGCTGGTAGCCTCCGTCCACGCCGGGATGCGCCGTCACCGGGTAGCCGAGCTCGCGCAGCCGGTCCACGTCCCGGCGCAGCGTGCGGGGTGAGACACCAAGCCGCTCGGCCAGCTCGGCGCCTGGCCAGAACCGGTGGTTCTGCAGCAGCGAGAGCAGGCGGAGGGCGCGGGAGCTTGTGTTCGCCATGTCGCCCATTGTCCCGCGCATTGCGGACAGGAACTGACCGCAATGACTCATAGCATGGGTTCTATCAGGCAGTTCTTCATCCAACTCGATTCGCGAAAGGCGGCAGCTCATGACCGGAACCCCTGGCCACACCGCGACCCTGACGGGCGAGCGCGCGGACCTGCTGGCGACCCTGGCAAAGGCCAGGCACTTCCTGCGGTTCACTACCCGTGACCTCACCGATGAGCAGGCGCGGCAGCGCACGACCGCGAGCGAGCTGACCCTCGGCGGCCTGATCAAGCACGTCACGGCCGTCGAGCGGAACTGGGCCACCTTCATCGTGCACGGCCCGTCCGCGGCGCCGGACTTCGCCGACATGACCGAGGACGACTACAAGGCCTGGTCAGAAGGGTTCCGGCTGCTCCCGAGCGAGACCCTGGCTGGCGTGCTCGCCGACTACGAGGCAGCGGCCACGCAGACGGACGAGCTCGTCGTCACGCTGCCCGACCTGGACGCCGACCACCCGCTGCCGCCCGCCCCCTGGAACCCGCCGGGGGCCCGCTGGTCCGCGCGCCGCACCCTGCTGCACATCGCAACGGAGACCGCGCAGCACGCGGGGCACGCCGACATCATCCGCGAGTCCCTGGACGGCGCGAAGTCCATGGGCTGACCAGCCAGCCGCCGTGGTGGACGTTTGGGCACGCCGGAGCGCGCCCAAACGTCCACCACCTTCGTCGTCCCGAGCGAATCCCGAGATGACTGGCCGCGCCGCTAACTCCAGGGCGAGGCGACGGCCCAGGTGCTGTCCTCGTACCAGAGGCTGGACGCGTCCCAGGTGTTGGAGCCGCCGTCGCTGGCGACGTAGCCGACGTAGTTGTAGTGACGGATGTACTTGTAGCTGTAGTTATAGGACATAAAGGAGTAGTTCGAGCCGCTGTTGCCCGCCCTCGGGCAGAACGTGGCATCCAGCGCGAACTGGGTAGTGCCGTCGTTCGGTTCCAGGTAGAGCTCGAAGTTGTAGTGGCGTATGTAATCGCCGGACCCGTTGGCCGACTTGAACGAGACGCACGAGCTGTTGGCCAGGCCGGGCTCGACGATCCAGGTCGCGTCTTCCTTGACGGTCGAGGAGCTGCTCGAGGTCACCGCGTCGATGCCGACCTCGTCGCTGCTCGGGTAGTCGCCGGTGAGGTAGTCACTCGTGCAGCACGGCGTGGTGGCCTGGAGCGAGACCTCCTCCCCGGTGGTGAACGGGTTGGTCGAGTAGTTCGCGTACCCGACCGAGACGATGTTGGCCTGCACGGAGGCCTCGGTCGCGGCCGTCGGGTAGCCGCTGGTCATGACGCCCTCGTAGAAGGTGCCGGCCGCGTTGTCGCTGTTGTCGCCGCCGATGCCGAGGATGATCGCGCCCTGCTTCTTCATCGGGTTGTAGCCGGAGGGCCGCACGCCGCTGTAGTCGGTGGCGAGCGAGCCCGAGTCCGCGTTACCGCCGAGGAGGGCCCACTGGTTCGCGCCGCCCTCGAGCATCGCGGTAGTAAACCGGTAGTCGGTGGTCGGGTCGGCGGCGTTGTAGCCCGCGTTCTCACCGGAGAACAGGCCGTTCTCCAGGTCGGCCATGATCCACGGGCCGCTGCCGGAGCCGTAGCCCCAGGTGGTCTCGTCGCCGAAGTTGATGGCCTCCATGGTGCCGTCGCCATCGTCATCGTTGTTCGTCTCGGCGTTGCCGTAGTCGAAGCAGCAGTTGTTGTCGAAGTGCGACCCATCGAGGACCGCGTACTCGCCCTCGGAGGCGTTGCCGGTGGCGATGTTCTTGGTGCTGTCGTCGCGGTAGCCCATGCCGAGGGAAATGTTGACCCCGTACACCTTGTGGCCGCCCGCCTCGGCCGGCGCCGCCGCCGCGTTCGCGAGGATGTCCGGGCCGGTGTCCGCGCCGCCGGCGGGCGCGTCGGTCAGGTTGTTGCCGTTGTCCGGACTGGTCGAAGATCTCGGTGATCGTGCAGTACGTGTCCGCGCAGAAGGAGTCCTGCGTCGCCGAGTTCGCGTAGCCGCCCGCGCTGAGCGGGTAGACGTCCGTCGTGGTGCTGTCGGACGCCCGCTTGACCTGGTAGAGCGGCCCGTCGTAGGCGGCGTAGAGCGCCCTGGTGGTGCTGTGCGCGGCCACGCACGGGGTGCTCGCCGCGGCGTAGATGTCACACGGCCCCTGCGTCGCCGCCCGCGACGGCGTCCCCGCGCCGCCGGCCAGCAGCCCGGCCAGGGCCAGCGTCGTCGCGGCGGCGAGAGTCAGCAGTGCCTTTCTCGAATGCCGGAATCGTGGTCTGACAGTCATCGTCGAATCTGCCCTTCCTTTCCGTGAACCCGTTGAATTCCCGGCGGTGGTCGGCCCGCGCCCGTTTGACGAGCATGGCGGTATTGCCGGAAGGCATGCGGGCAACCAGTCGCCCTGCTCGTGTTAGCGATCACATCCCTTCATCTCTAGGGCGCAAAAAAAAGCCAAGACCTACCGAACTTCTGTGAGTGTGAACGCTAACAAGAGAGCTGTCAACGACAAACTTTTGACCCCAGGTGGCCAGCCCTACTTGCCGCCCACGCCGGTCTGCCGTTGCCGTCGTTGCGGGTCATCTGCAGCGAATGTCGCCGTGCCTTGACTCGGGACGTCGAGGACGGGTGTCTTGGGACGTGGATGACGCCGCGGCCTGCAGATATACCCCTATGGGGTACTCGTCGGAGATTGGGTGTCCTTAGCGCCCGCCCGTGGGCGCTAAGGACACCCAATCTCGTTTCCGCGCCCGTCGTCGGCGGCGTTTTGGTATGGCAAAAGATGATATGTCCGGCTTGATACTGTAAGAAAGCAGTTCGTGCTCGGAGCCGCCTGGCGGCTGCCGGGTCGGCCGCGAAGGGAACAGGAGCGTCCGGCCGCGGGAGAACTCCACTCCGAAGGGTGAGTCGACCCGTCCTGCATCTCTTGAGACATGACACATCGAAATATCGCCAATTTTGACCCACGATGACGATAGAGCGATGCAGTCGGGGGTAGTTTGTTCTATTTTGCTCAGCTGAAATGTGGACCTTTGCTGCCATTTCCCAGTTTTTGACCCGCGATCCCACGCTGCCGGGCCGGCGTGAAGGCAGGGTGAAAAAGGCTCACTATCTGACGACGAGGGCTGAGTAACGCCTCCGACACTCGAGGCCCCTTCGGCGAAAGGCACGGACCTTAAGGATTCCCAACGGATGCGCGGGTTCCCTGTATCGCCATCGATGCCCGGGCATGATGCGATGAGCATGAGGTTCGGGGAATGCGCACGGTTTGGGGCCGTGGCAGACGCGAGAATGCGCACGGTTTGCGGCCGTGGCGGAGGCGAGAGGACCCCAGCGTGGATATCTTTCCGGCGACCGACGGGCCGGTACCGGAGATCGATCCTGCCAAGCCGCACCCCGCCCGGATCTACGACTACGGCCTGGGCGGCAAGAACCACTTCGCGGCCGATCGCGCGGTCGCCGAGCAGGTGCTGGCCAACATGCCGGCGGCGCTCACCGTCGCCAGGGAGAACCGGAAGTTCCTCGGCCGCGCCGTCAGGTACCTTGTCACGGAGGCCGGCATCGGGCAGTTCCTCGACATCGGCGCCGGGCTGCCGACGACGGAGAACGTGCACGAGGTGGCGCAGCGCGCCGACCCGACCGCCCGCATCGTTTACGTCGACAACGACCCGCTCGTCCTCGTGCACGCGCGGGCATTGCTCAGAGGAGCGCCAGAAGGGCGCACCGGCTACATCCACGCCGACCTGAGAGACCCCTCCGCGATCCTGGCCGACACGGTGACCAGGGAAGTGCTCGACTTCAGGGCGCCGATCGGGCTCATCCTCGTCTCCGTGCTGCCCTTCCTGACCGACGCGGATCAGCCCGCCGAGATCCTCGCCACGCTGCTCGAGGCCCTGCCGTCCGGCAGCTACCTCGCGGCGACGCACACCACCGCCGAGCACGATCCCGCCGGATGGGCGGCCACCGGCCGGGCCTACACGGCGGCCCGCATCCAGGGCCAGCTCCGGGAGTCCGGCGAGTTCGCCCGAATGGCGTTCAACGGCCTCGAGTTGGTGCCGCCCGGCGTAGTGCTGGTCTCAGAGTGGCACCCCGACGACAACGGTCCGTTCCCAGCCCCGGCCGAGGTGAGCTGCTACGGCGGAGTAGCGCGCAAGCCATAACCCGACCCGGGAGCGCGGACGCGACAAACCCTACGATCCGGCCGGATTCGTCCCCGCACTCGGCAATACCAGGCCGCGAACTGCGCCCAGTTCTGACCCTCAGTCACCCGCGACCGGATGACGGCCAAACGTAAGTGCCCGGGTACCACAAGGCCAATCGAGCACGTGCCCGGGTGCCGCAAGGCCAAGCGGCTGTGTCGGGGTGCCGCAAGGACGCTAGATGCGCTCCTGGGTGCCGCAAGGCCAAATTTATGCGTTCCTGGGTGCCGCAAGGCCAAACGAACACGCGTCGAAGTGTCACAAAGAACCAAACGAATCCCTGCCGGGGTCCCACAAGGCCGGAATGTTCTGTGCGGGGTCACCCACGACCAGATGGTGGCAGCACGCACGACCCCAAGCAGCGCGCCACGCCCCCGCCGTCCCGAAGCTCACGGTGCAGCAACCTCCCCATTTCACCATTTGCCGGATTTCACCCGCTCGCCTTCGCGCCATCGACGTGCGAGTCTGGTCATGTATGACACCCTCACCCGCCGAGGGAGGCGGTCATGGAAGCGACGACCGGTGACCAGATCCGCATTCACGGAAACTGCGTCGGCCATCCGGATAAGGACGGCGAAATCGTCGAGGTGCGCGGAACCAGAGGTGAGCCGCCCTACCTGGTGCGATTCGCCGACGGGCAGACGAGGCTCCTGTTCCCCGGTCCCGACGCGGTCATCATTCCGCGCCAGCGGACCGACCCAGGAATCTGACGGTCGGCGCCGCTAGCCCTCAACCCTTATCCCGAACGGCTGCAGCTGGCTCTCGGGGCCAACCGTGAACCTCATGTGGGATACAAAGCGCCCTCCCAGGGGCGCTTTGTATCCCCCATCATCCGTTGCGGCCCGCACGGAGGTGCGGCGCGGACGCGGACCCTGCCGTCGGTAACCCAGCGTCGGCCCGGCAGCGGCACGCGAAGGCGCAAGAGGCAGCAGGAGCGTAAAGCGGCTACTAAGAGTGTAGATATCGCTGCAGTGGGTAGTTAAGGGCGATGATCTCGCTAGCCATGGGGCAGGCCCTGGCCGCCCTGATCAGATTCCCGACATCGCCGTTCCCACCGTTGGCGGTGGGCTTCTTTGGCCTGGGGACCGGCTACCTCATCTACGGCCCGCAAGAACTCCTCGGCTATCCGCCGCGCGGCGAAGGAGTCGACTTCGGCACCGGCGTCTGGGGCATCTGGATGCCGGGCTTCATGCAGTTCCTCACCGGCATCTACCTGTTCGCCGCCCTCACGTTGTTCGGCACGCTCACGACGCCGGCCCTTTACATGGCCGCCCTCGCGTTCACCGCGTACGGCGTGCACTGGTTCGCGATGGGCTGGAACCGCCTCCACGGAATCGACGCCCGGGTCAACATCGGCATGTGCGTCGCGTTCATGCTCATCTCGATCCTCGGGATCATCGCGTTCTTCGGCGCGGGCGACCATCCCGTGGGCGGCCTCTTCATCGGCCTGACCGGTGTCTACGCGGCGGATCTGGTCGCCAGCCTCAAGCCCGACCTGCCGGGCGTAGGAGGGCTAGGGGAGCGTGCCCTCGGCTTCTTCCACGTCACGGTCGGCTTCTGGCTCATGTACCTGACGTTCGCCGTGGTGCTCAATACGGTCCTGAATTACACTCTGCCGGTGTAGCGTCTCGGCCGTTCCGGCCAGCCAGGCCGCCCCTGGTAGGAGCGGCCGCGCGGACGACGCCGGGTTAAGCGGCGGGGCGGGCGCGGCGGGGACCAGTGGGCCGGTGCCTCATCGGCGGCCGGCGATGGGCGGCGGCCGGCCGAGAACGAGGGGTCGCGTCGCGTGCAGGCCGGGCAGGCTAGCCGTCCGAACCGGTCGTACCGCCAGCCCACGGCAACCGCCCGCGCGCGCAGTTCATGCTCGCCGAGCGCCTCCTCGTCCGTGTAGCGCGCGATGCAGCTGCCGAACTCGCACCACAGGATCGGGGTCCGGAACTCATCGCCGATGATGGCGCGCATGGGCCGCCAGCGCCGCATGGCCGGCGCTGGTGCCTGCCGCCCGGGCGCGGCCGGCTGAGGCATGGCGGGCGCCGCCTGCCGCATGGCCGGGCCGGGAGCGGCCTGCGGCATGCCCACGCCTGGGGTCGGCTCCCGCCCGGCGGCCGTCGGCGCCGCTTGCCGTCCGCCCGCGCTTGGGGTCGCCTGCGGCATGCCCGCGCCTGGGGCCGGCTCCCGACGGGCCGCCGTTGGCGCCGCCTGCCGGCCCGCCTGCCGGCGCCGCTTGCCGCCTGCCCGCCGCCGGGGCCTGCCGCATGCCCGGCCCTGGGGCCGGCTGCCGCCGCCAGGCCGCCGCTGACGGCAGCCCCGCCCCGCCCGCGGGCGGCTGCGCCGGGCCGGCCGGCCGTCGTCGGGGCAGCCGGGGGCGCGAGGGCGCCGGCGGGGTCAGATCCTGCGCCGGGAACGCGTCCGGCGGGATGTACGGTCGCCGCAGGGGGACGGGCTCCGCCGTCGTCTCCGGAGGCTGACGCCACTGGGGCCGCGGTTGCCCGCCGCCCGGTTCCGGAGGCGGGCGCCAGCCGTCCGGCTCCGGAGCCCGTCGCCGCGCAGCGGGGGTGTCACGGCGACGACGCAGCATCGGCGAAAACCTCACTCTCGAGCGTTCAAGGCGGTCGCAGCGGTCAAGCCGGCCACAGCGGTCTAAAGGCGGTCAGGCAGCCGTCGGCTAGCTGACGCACTAACACGAAGCAAATTGCGTCAGTTCCTACCGCAGGCGACACATGCTGAAACCCAAAGATGCCGCATATTTCGCCATCTGTAAGCAGATTTGACCACCTGTAAGAAGAAGCCCAGAGGAAGCAAGCCTTACCCAGGCAGCACACCGGTGGTGATGCCCGGCAGGATCGACTTGACCTGAGCGGAGACATCGTCGGTGATGGCCTCGTCCTCGCCGGCCTCCAGGGCGTCGAGCACGCGGGCGACGATGACCGCCGGGTCGGACTTGGCCACGTCGCTCAGGTGCGCGATCAGCGGGGTGTCCGTGTAGCCCAGGTGCGCGCCGACGACCTGGGTCTTCTGGTCGGCGAGCTCGAGGCGCAGCGCGTTGGTCAGCCCCCAGAACGCCGTCTTGGACGCCGCGTAGGCGCCCGGCCGGGCGACCCAGGAGAGGACCGAATGGACGTCCACGACGGCGCCGCCCCCGTTGCGGGCCAGCACCGGGGCGAAGGCGCGAACGAGCAGCAGCGGCCCGAAGACGTTCGCCTCGTACGTCGCCCGGATCTCCTCCTCGGGGGAGGTCAGCAGCGACGGCGCGCCGCCGATCCCGGCGTTGTTGATGAGGACGTCGGTGTCCGTCGCCGTGGCCGCCGCGGCGGCGATGTCCGCCGGGTCGGTCACGTCCAGCCGGAGCGGGACGACGCGCGGGTCCGCCCAGTCGTGGTCCCGCCGGGCGCCCGCGTAGACCTTGGCCGCGCCGCGCGCGAGTGACTGGCTGACGAACTGCTGCCCGAGGCCGCCGGTGGCGCCGGTGACGAGGACGACGCGATTGTCGAGGTTCATGGCTACTCCCTTATAACTTCGGAGAATTGAAGTCAGCTCCTTTGAGGGTAGCATGCTGACTATAGGAATCTGTAGTCAGGCATGGAGGTGCGCCGTGTCGCACGGATCACAAGCAGTTGATCCAGCAGCCAAAGACCAGACCCAGCAGCCAAAGACGGAGCCGAGGCCGAAGCCGAGTCCGCGGTCTCGTTCAACGCGCACTGCCCGATCGAGCGGGCGATGGGCCTGGTGGGCTCCCGCAGTGCGATGCTGATCATGCGTGAGGCGTTCTACGGCACCAGCAGGTTCGACGACTTCGTCAACCGGGTTGAGATGGCGCCGGCCACCGCCTCGACGCACCTGCGCACGCTCACCCAGGCGGGCTTGCTGCAAAGAAGGCCGTACCGCGAGCCGGGCGGCCGCACCCGCGACGAGTACGCGCTGACCGAAGCGGGCGCCGACCTCATGCCGGTGATCTTCGGCCTGTTCGAGTGGGGCCGTCGGCACACGGACGTACAGCCGCTGGTCGAGTTCGCGCACGCCGGCTGCGGCAGCCCCATCGAGGTGCACGTGCGGTGCGCGGCGGGCCACGAGGTCGGGCCCGACGAGATCGAGTGGCGCCGGACGGCGCCCCACCGACCCGCCCCCGAGCCGCCCGCCCCCGAGCCGCCCGCCCCCGAGCCGGCCGCCGCCGCACCGGCCGCGCCCGAACCGGCCGCCCCCGAGCAGACCGCGCCCTAGCGGCGGCCCGGTCGCTGTGCGAAACTGACAGTTCAGTTTCGAAGAGGTGAGCGCCATGGGGCAGCAAGGACGCGCCCGGCCGGCCACCGCACTCGCGGAACCGGCGCCGCGCGGGCGGCCGCGCAGCGCGCGGGCGCACGAGGCGATCCTCCAGGCCGCCGTCGGCCTGCTGCTCGAGCACGGCCTCGACGCGGTCAGCATGGACGCGGTGGCCGCGCGGGCCGGGGTCAGCAAGGCCACGATCTACCGCTGGTGGCCGACCAAGGAAAGCCTCGCCCTGGACGCCCTGTACACCGAGTGGAGCGCCGCCGCACCCGACCCGAGGGACACTGGCTCGCTCCGTGGTGACCTGATTGAACTCCTGTCGCCCTGGGCCCGGCTCGTCGGCGGCCAGCGACCCTACGCGCGGGTGATCGCCGCCCTGCTCGCCGAGACGCACACCGACCCCGCCTTTGCCGCCGAATACCAGCAGCGCGTCGTCCAGCCGCGCCGCGACCAGGCCAGGGCCATCTTCGCGCGGGCCATCGAGCGAGGCGAGATCTCGCCGGGCCTCGATCTCGAGGTGGCGCTCGACCTCATTTACGGGCCGCTCTATCACCGGCTGCTGCAAGGCCACGCGCCGCTTGATGACGCCTTCGTCAAGTCCGCGGTGGACATGGCGCTCGGCGGCATCGAGTCGCCGGCGGCGGCCGGGCAACGCGACCAGGCGGCGCGGGCCGCACGGGAGCCATCCCGCGCCCGTTCGGGAGAAAGGTCTTCATTATCCCGAACGGAGGCGGGTGACTCCCATCCCCGCACTCCTTCGCCGCCGGCTGGCGGGCGACGGCGTGCTCAGGCCGCGCGGGTCCGCTGGTCGGCGCGGCGGTCGACCATCTCTTCGATGACGCCGCGGATGACCGCGAGGCTGGTCCGCTTGCCGCCCTTGCCGAGCAGGTTCGCGAGCGGCGTGGCCGCCGACAGGCCCTCGCCGAGCAGCCGCCGGGTCTCCGGGTGGGCGGCGATCTCCCGGGCGGAGTCGATCGCCCGCTCCAGGCCTTCGCGGCCTTGCCTGGTGCCGACCCAGTAGCCGAACGCGAACCCGATGAGCACTTCCATGGCGGCTACATCTCCCTGATTTCCAGGTAGCGCTTGATGTCCGGCAGCGACTCAACCACCGCTGCCAGGATCGCCGCCACGATCACTGCCTTAATGAGATTGGACATGATCGTCCGCCCCTTCTTCCCGCTGGATTTCGTCAAGGATTTCCTCCACTGCGCGGACCGCCGCCGGCAAGGCTTCTCGTACCTGGTCGGACAGTCCCATTCCCGGGCTGACGTCGGCTGGCTCGCACGCGACGACGAGGGTGCGGCCCGGGCGGCCGCCCATCGAGGCGAGCATCGCGAAGACCTGGTCCGGTGCCAGGCCGTGCGCGTCCATGACTGCGTTGGGCGAGGGCATCTGCTCGGGCTCGACCTCGAGCACCGTGACGGTGCCCGGCGCGCAGCCGCGCTGCGCGGCGTCGACGAGGACGAACACGTCGCAGCCGTCGAGCAGCTCGTAGACCAGGTGCACGCCGCGGATGCCGAAGTCCGCGACCTTCACGCCCGGCGGCCACGGTCGCCCCTCAAGCTGCCTGACCACCTCGACGCCGAACGCGTCGTCGCGCTGGAAGATGTTGCCCACCCCGGCAACCAGCGTCTTGCCCGTCATGAGCGCGCCTCCTGTTCCGGGTCCGGCCCGCCGTCGTCCGGCTGCCCCTGTCCGGCTGCCCACGGCGGGCACGACCTCGTCGGGCGCGAAGTACAGGAACCGCCCGTGCGCGGCCTGGAGGTCCGCCGCCGGGTCGTCGGCGAGCGTGACCGCCAGGTAAGCCGTGTCGTCGACGTCGAGCAGCACCGCCTCGACGAGCGCCGCCCGGTCGGCGAGGAACATGTCCTGGGCGTCGGCCCGGCGCGAGCCGGGCCGCAGGATCACGCGGCTGCCCCGGGCGACTCGCTGGCCGGCGATGACGACGAAGTCGGTGCCCGGCGAGACGGACGCGTCCGCGCCCGGGTCCCACCAGGGGACGCGCTCACCGTCGCCGTCCGGCCCGAGTCCGTCCTCGGGCCCGAGTCCGTCTGGCCTCGTTGACGGAACCGCGTTCATCGTGCGGATCGTGCCGTGCAGCTGCGCCATCGTCGGCGCGTCCATCGCGTCGACCCGGTCGATCAGCGCGGCCGCGCGCGGGTCGGTGGCCCGGGCCGCCGCCTTCTCCGCATCGGAGAGCGCGAGCGTGCGGAGCGTAAGGATCTCGTCGATCTCGGTGCCGTCGTAGAGCTCGCCGGGGCTCTCGCTCGCGACCTGCGGGTGGTCGGGCAGGATGATGGGCGCGGCGAGCATGACCTGGCGGCTGTCCTCCGGGCCGGCGAGGACCGGCCAGCAGCCGCTGTTCTGGCAGGCGGCAACCTGCGGGCTCGCCCACTCGGGGGGATCGGTCATGGACAGGAACGCCCCGCCGGACACCGTGATGATCAGGTGGGCCGCGACCAGCGCGCCGGCCAGCGCCTCGTCCCGGCTGGCGGGCTCCCCGGCCTCCCCGGCGCCGGCGGACTCGTTGTCCACCTGCACAGTCAGCCGGGCCGCCTGCCACGGGCCGGGCAGCGGGGTCGCGCGCACCGACACGGTGCCCGCGAGCAGCGCGCGGCGGCGCACGACGCGCGCGCCGTCCGTCGTCTCGATGTCCTCGCCGCCCGGCACGGTGAACCGGGTGACCCGGCCGCCGTCGAACAGGGCCTCGGCGGCCACGGTCGCCGTGACCTCCTGCTCGACGGCCTCGTCCCACACGGCCGGGGCGCTCGCGTCCTGGACACTAATGTCCGGGACGATAGTGTCCCCCGTGCTTGTGTCCCCTGTGCTTATGTCCCCCGGGCCCGCGGCCGGCCTGGCGCCGCTGGTCCGCCGCCGCTGCACCTGCAGGAAGCGGACGGTGACCTCGACCGTCGGCTGGCCACGGTGCTCGAACACGCACTCCGCCCGCATCGTCGCGGTCTCCGACGGGTCCGCCGCGACGAAGCCGGGCGGCATCAGCACGCCGAACTGCCAGCGGCTGCGGTTCTTCTGGGCGGACGCCCGGTAGGGGTACAGGATGTAGCCCTCGTAGAGCACGGCGTCGGCGATCCGGCGCACGTCGGCGAGGCTCATGGCGTCACCGGCCGTCCGCTGTCGGCGGGGGAGGAGGGTGCGGCGGTCGGAAGGTGGGGCGCGGCGGCCGGCGGGTGGGGGCCGGCCGCCGCGAGCAATGCCGCCAGCGTGGCGTCCCACGTCGGCAGCGCGTGTTCCGACTTGAACAGCGAGAGCGCGTCCAGCGTCTCCCGGGAGCAGCGCAGCCAGGCGCTGCCGGGGAAGTGCTCGTTCACCACGTCCTGCCAGACGGTCACCGGCATCCGGTACGTGGCCTCGCAGCTCCACGGGATCAGCTCCACCCGCATTGAGTCCCCGTGCGCGGTGAATACCGTGCCGCTGAACAGCAGCAGCAGCGGGATCGTGCCGTCGTCGAGCGCCTGCAGGTACCGCGCCGAGGCGACCTCGAGGTCGTAGGTGCACGGCACCTGGAACTCGGTCTCGGTCACCGACGTGAACCCCGGCACCATAGTCGTGATCGTGGCGAGCTGGATGGGCTTGACCGTCTCGGCCCAGCGCGAAGTGTCGCCAAACAGGTCGTTCAGCCGCCGGGCCTCGTCCGGCGAGTACCGGCGGCGGTGCGGCTCGATGCGGATCTGGCAGCGCAGCGCGATGGCGTGCACGCGCGCGTCGGTGCTCTCGGTGATGTGCAGGGTGAAGGACAGCGTGGGCGTCGCCGCGTACCTGGTCGCGTGCGCCTCGGTACAGCCAAAGGTCAATTCTGCCATCTAGGCCTCCTTGCCCAGTCATGCCCGCCGTCTCGGTCGTCGCGCGTGCGGGCTCAAGCGGGCGGGCGCGCTTGCGGAGGCTGGCGAGCAGGTCCGCGAGGATCCGCTTCACCTCGGACCCGCCGTCGAAGCCGTGCCACTCCAGCCGCAGCGCGCCTGCCAGCGAGTAGCAGACGTCGATGGGGACGAGGAACGTCTCGATGGGGGTAGCCTCGCGCGGCGAGCCGCCGACGACCAGGATCGCCTCCACGTCGGGGGCGAGCGCGCCAAGCAGCGGGTGGTCGGCCGCGAGCCGGTCCCAGGCGCCCAGGTCGAGCTCGCATTCGGTCACCCCGGCGGCGCTCGGGTAGCTCGCTATGACGTGGCCGAGGGCCGAGTTGAAGAAGAAGAACGCGATCCCGACGGGGATCTGGAGCTCCGCCCATTCCGTTTCGGTCAGCGGCGCGGCCGGATCATGGCGGACCCGGTCGGGCACCGTGCGGTAGCGGCCGCCCGGCCGGGTGAACAGCAGTGCGCAGGCCCGGCAGGCGCAGGCGATCGACCGCCGCTGGAGGTCGACCATGTGCGAGTGCCCGGCGCCGAGCTGCTCGCCGCACAGCTCGCAGCGTTCCTCCGCCGCGGTGCCCGCGGGCGCCCGCGGCGGCCGGGCGAACCGCCGCAGCCCGCTGGCGGCAGTCGGCGATTCGGCGGCGGCCGAATCGCCGGGCGCGCTAGCCCGATCGCCCCAGCCGTTAGCGGTGCCCGTCATATCGCCGCCGGGCGACGGCTGATCTGCAGCAGCGGCGCCTCACGGGGCGCGAACTCCACTCCGGTCGTTTCCGGCGCGGCGTTGGTGATCGCCTCCTCTACGACCTCGGCCGTAGAGCCGCAGCCATGGCCGAGCCGGACATGCACGACACCCTCGCTGTCGATGCCGAGGAACTCGGCGCCGGTGCCGAGACGGCCAAGCGCGCGCTTGACCCTTTTGTCGGTGTCGAGCGGGTGCAGGTCATGCACGAGCAGCAGGCTCTCCACGAGCGGGTCGGTGATGAGCAGCGCCTGCAGGCGCTGCTCATCACCGATGGTCCGCATGATCGCCTCGAGCCCCGCGCCGTAGAGGCGGACCAGGCAGGTGACGAGTTCCTCGGCGGCGCCCGCCGCCTCCGGACCCGACCGGGCCCGGAGTTCGGCCAGCAGCGTCTCGACGCGCGCCCCAGTCTCCCGGGCGTCAATCTCCCGGGCGTCTATGGCGTCGGCCATGTCAGATCGCCAGCGTGATGCCGGTCGGCGAGTGCGTCGTGTTGAGTACCTTGCCGTCGCCCAGGTACATGTGCACGCCGCAGGGCAGGCACGGGTCGAAGCTGCGCACCGCCCGCATGATGTCGATGCCCTTGAAGTTGTCCGGCGGGTTCTCCTCGAAGATCGGGGTGTTCTGCACCGCGTCCTCGTAGGGTCCCGGCGTCCCGTAGATGTCGCGGACGCTGCCGTTCCACGGGGTTGGCGGGTACGGGTGGTAGTTCGCGATCTTCCCGTCCCTGACCACCATGTGGTGCGACAGGACGCCGCGCACGGCCTCGGTGAAGCCGCAGCTCACGGACTCGTCCGGCACGGTGAACGACTCCCAGGTCTTCGTCCGCCCGGCGCGTATCTCGGCGAGCGCCTGCTCGACGAAGTACAGGGCGGCACGCGGCGGCGTAGGCCTGGAAGTAAGTCCTGGCGCGGTCGCGCTCGATCGCGTTGGACAGCGGCTTGCCCTGCTTGTCCATCGGCGGCGACCACTCGAACGTCACCTCGGGCCGCGACACCGTCCTCGGCAGGTTGATCTGCACGCTGTGCCCGGTGGACTTCACGTAGCCGCAGTCCACCATGCCCGCGAGCGCGGTCGCCCATAGCCTGGCGATGGGGCCGCCGCCGGTGTCGAGCGGCAGGTAGTCCTTGCCGTCGAACCAGCGCGGCGACATCGTCCAGCTGTACTTGTCGTCGAAGTCGCGCTTGGCCGGGCGCGGGATCGTGTGCTGGTTCCACGGGTGCCTGCGGTCGACCGGGTTGCCCAGCGGGTCCTGGGTGACGAACATTTCCTGGTCTTCCCAGTCCTCGTAGAACGAGTGGCCGAGCAGGATCCTGATGCCGAGGTTGATGTCGACCAGGCTGGTGGTGACGAGCTTGCCGTCGACCACCACGCCGGGGGTGACGAACATCTTGCGGCCCCAGTCGGCCATGTTCCGGTAGGTGAAGTCGCAGTACTCCGGGTTGTTCAGGCTGCCCCAGCAGCCGAGCAGCACCCGCCGCCGGCCGACTTCCTCGTACCCGGGCAGCGCCTCGTAGAAGAAGTCGAACAGGTCGTCGTGCATCGGCACGACGCGCTTCATGAACTCCACGTAGCGCATCAGCCTGGTGAGGTAGTCGGTGAACAGCTGCACGGTGGCGACCGTGCCCACGCCGCCTGGGTAGAGCGTGGACGGGTGCACGTGGCGCCCTTCCATCAGGCAGAACATCTCGCGCGTGGACCGGGACACCTGGAGCGCCTCGCGGTAGAACTCGCCCTCGAGCGGGTTCAGCGAGCGCATGATGTCGCCGATGGTCCGGTAGCCGTGCTCGGCCGCATGCGGCGCCTCGGTGGCGTTCGCGCGCTCAAGCACGCCAGGGTTGGTCTCGCCGACCATCCGCTCGCAGAAGTCGACCCCGACCAGGTTCTCCTGGAAGATGTTGTGGTCGAACATGTACTCCGCGGCCTCGCCGAGGTTGATGATCCACTCGCCGAGGTGCGGCGGCCGTACCCCGTAGGCCATGTTCTGGTTGTAGACCGAGCAGGTGGCGTGGTTGTCGCCGCAGATGCCGCAGATGCGGCTGGTGATGAAGTGCGCGTCCCGCGGGTCCTTGCCCTTCATGAAGATGCTGTAGCCGCGGAAGATCGACGAGGTGCTATGGCACTCGGCGACCCGCTTGGCCTTGAAGTCGATCTTCGTGTAGATGCCGAGGCTGCCCACGATCCTGGTGATCGGGTCCCACGACATGTCGACAAGGTTTGAACTTTCCGTCGTGCCAGGCGTGTCCTTCTCTGTTGCTGTCATCGCAGATCACCACGTCTTCTGGTAGCCGGTGAGAAGCTCGCTGCCCTTGGCGCGCCACTTCGGTTCCTTGTCCGCCGTGCGCGCGGTGAAGCCGCGCAGCGTGCGGATGACCGTGCCGTACATCCCGCTGGCCGCGCTCGACACGCGGGCACCCGGCGGCTCGTCCATGAACGGCATGAACTTGTCCGGGAAGCCAGGCATGGTGCAGGCGATGCAGATGCCGCCGACGTTGGGGCAGCCGCCCACCCCGTTGATCCAGCCGCGCTTGGGGACGTTGCACTTGACGACCGGCCCCCAGCAGCCCAGCTTGACCAGGCACTCGGGGGAGCCGTACTCGGTGGCGAACGTGCCTTCCTCGTAGTAGCCGGCGCGGTCGCAGCCCTGGTGGACCGTGGCCTCGAACAGCCAGCGGGGCCGCAGGGCCTCGTCGAGCGGGATCATCGGCGCCTGCCCCGCGACCTGGTAGAGCAGGTACAGGATGGTCTCCGACAGGTTGTCCGGGTGGGTCGGGCAGCCGGGCACGCAGACGATCGGCAGCCCGGCCTTGGACGTCCAGTCCCAGCCCAGGTAGTCGGGCACGCCCATCGCACCGGTCGGGTTGCCGGCCATGGCGTGGATGCCGCCGTAAGTAGCGCAGGTCCCGACGGCCAGGATCGCGGTGGCCTTCGGCGCGAGCCGGTCGAGCCACTCGCTGGTGGTCATCGGCTGACCCGTCGCCGGGTTGTTGCCGAAGCCGCACCAGTAGCCTTCCGACTTGATCGCCTCGTTGGGGATGGACCCCTCGACGACCAGCACGAAGGGGTCGAGTTCGCCCCGGTCGGCCTTGTGCCACCACTCGATGAAGTTGTCCGCCCCCTGCTCGGGCCCGCACTCGAAGTCGATCAGCGGCCAGTGCACGGCCACCTTGGGCAGCCCGGGCAGCGCGCCGAGCACGATCTCCTCGATGCTTGGCTGGGTCGCGGCGGTCAGCGCCACCGAGTCCCCGTCGCAGCCGAGGCCGCCGTTCATCCAGAGAATGTGTACAACCGGTTCGTCGGCGTGTGTCATGGAACGCCACCCTTCGGTTGGCAGCCCAAGGCCGCGGCGCGCCGCCACCAGACCCGGGCCGGACGGTACCTAGGGGCGGATGCGAGTCCGTTCTCGCCGCGCCCCGCGCTGTGCCTGCCTGAGCACGCCGGCTTGCTCACCGTTCATCGGTTGACTACCAGCCCAGACGCCTGGCCCCCAGGGTTCCGCGCCGGTTCAACCAGCGTATTCCCGCTCTGATCCGAGTACAAGACAGAAGAGTCGACTCGTTGGACATATCTGTCCGCTCGTCCGACTCGCGGTCATTGACGTGTGCACGTACCCTGATGCGTAAGGTGCCAGCGTTGCGCTGCTCCGATTTGCAGGTGAAACCCAGGAAAAAGGGGCGATGGAGAGGGCAGACGACGCGATCAGCGACAACATCGAGGTCGTACCGGTCGTGGTTGTGTCCCAGACGTTTCCCGCTAGGCCCTCGTCGATTCCCGACATTCGTGACTTTGTGCGCAAGTGCCTGGCGCAGTCCCCCCTGTCCGAGCAAGACACCCGCGAGGTCGGCGAGACCGTCTCCCGGGCGCTGCTCGAGGCGGCCGGGCCGACCGGCGCCATCAGCGTCTCCTTTCGCATCTTCCCCGACCACGTCGAGGTCGACGTGCTGAAGTCGGGCGCGCAGCTCGGCGCGGCCGCGGGCCTGGACGCGCTGTCGTCGCTGATGCGGGCGCACGACGCGGCCGGCGCCATGCGGCCGGTGCCCGCGGCGGGCGACGAGACCGCCCACGGGAACGCGGCCCGCCAGGCCATCGCCGACGCGGACGAGGAGTCGTTCGCCGACTGGATGGCGGGCGTGCTCCGCCGCGAGGGCCTGACCATGGAGGCCGCCGCGCGCCAGCTCGGCGTGTCGGTGAAGACCGTGAGCCGCTGGGTCGGCGGTGCCACCGAGCCCCGGCTCCGCGACCTGCGGCGGATCCGCGAGCTGTTCGGCGAGATCCCGTTCACCTAGCCGGCTAGGTCGCGCCGGCCCCGACGCTAGACCTTGCTCCAGGTCGGTGCGTACGGTGGTGCCGTGGCTGACATCACGGGAACATACGAGCTCGGCCCGGGCGCCGGCCGGGTGCTGGTCAAGACCGGGCGCGAGGGACTGGCCGCCCGGGCGGGCCACGACCTGACGCTGGAGATCACCCGGTGGTCGGCGCGGCTCACGGTCCCCGGCGCCGACGGCGGCGGCATCGCCTCCGCCACCCTGACCGCCGAGCTCGACCTCGGCTCCCTCGCGGTCCGCGAGGGCACGGGCGGCGCCAAGCCGCTCTCCGACCGGGACCGCCGGGACATTCAGGCCCAGGCTCGCAAGATCCTCGGCGACCCGGCCACGGCCAGCTTCGCCTCGTCCAGGGTCATCCCGTCATCCTCCGGCTCGCCCTCGTCGGCATCGGCCAACGGCGCCGTCGAGGGCACGCTCACCCTGCACGGCACCTCGCGGCCGCTCCGGCTGCAGGTCACGAGCCCCGCCCCGGGCGTGTACCGGGGAAGCGCGACGATCCGCCAGACGGACTTCGGCATCACGCCGTACTCGGGGTTCTTCGGCTCGCTCAAGCTGAAGAACGAGGTCGCCGTCGAATTCGAGGTCACCATCCCGAACGTAGGCTCCTGACTCCCGCACCGCCCATGACCTCGTCAGGCCCGGCCGACCCCGATCGTGCGGTGCCGTCCGCCGCCGGCCGCGGCGGGTCCGATGACATCGTTGCCCGGACCCGGACGGCCATCCGGGTGGAGGGCATCGTCCAGGGCGTCGGCTTCCGGCCCTTCGTGTTCGCGCTGGCCACCCGGCTCGGCCTGGCCGGCCTGGTCGGCAACGACGTCGACGGGGTGTTCGCCGAGGTCGAGGGCCCGCCCGGGGCGGTGGCCGAGTTCCTGCGCGCGCTTGACCGGGACGCGCCCCCGCTGGCGCGGGTCGAGCGGGTCACCGCGACCGCGATGGCGCCCGCCGGGACGGAGTCCTTCGAGATCGTGGCCAGCGACCCGGTCGGCCGCGCCGCACGCTGATCGCCCCGGACACCGCGACCTGCGCCGACTGCCTGCGCGAGCTGGCCGACCCGGCGGACAGGAGGTTCCGCTACCCGTTCATCAACTGCACCAACTGCGGCCCCAGGTTCACCATCGTCAAGGACGTCCCCTACGACCGTCCGTTGACCACCATGGCCTGCTTCACCATGTGCGACGAGTGCGCCGCCGAGTACCACGACCCGGCCAACCGCCGTTTCCACGCCCAGCCAACCTGCTGCCAGGCGTGCGGCCCCCGGCTGACGCTGCTCGACCCCGCGGGCCAGCCGCGCGATAGCGGATCGCTAGCCACGCTATGGGATGGTCAGCGATCCACTGTCGCTCCGCCGCCGGACCCAACCGCCCTGGAGGAAGCCGGCGTTCTGCTGCGGGCGGGCCGGATCGTGGCGGTAAAAGGGCTCGGCGGCTACCACCTGGCCGCGGACGCCGGGTCCGCCGACGCCGTGGCGACGTTGCGCGCCCGCAAGCACCGGGAGGACAAGCCGTTCGCGATCCTGGTCGCCGGCCTGGCCGAGGCCCGCCGGCTGTGCGCGGTCGACGACGCGGCGGCCGACCTGCTGCAAAGCCCGGCCCGGCCGATTGTGCTGCTGCCCCGGCGGCCGGACGCGGACGTGGCCGCGGCGACGGCACCAGGCAACCGGCAACTCGGGATCATGCTGCCCTACAGCCCGCTGCATCACCTGCTGCTCGCCGCGGTGGGCCGCCCGATGGTGCTGACCAGTGGAAACGTCTCCGACGAGCCGATCGCCTACCGCGACGAGGACGCGCTCGACCGGCTGGGCGGCATCGCCGACGCGTTCCTCACCCACGACCGGGCCATCCACATCAGGACGGACGACTCCGTGGCCCGCGCCGTCCGCGACCGCCCGGTGCTGGTCCGGCGGTCGCGCGGCTACGTGCCGGAACCCGTCACGGTCCTGGGCGGATTCGCCCGCCCGGTGCTCGCCTGCGGCGCGGAGCTGAAGAACACGTTCTGCCTGGCGAAAGGCCGGCACGCGTTCGTCTCGCACCACATCGGCGACCTGGAGAACGCGGAGACCCTCCGGTCGTTCACCGAGGGCATCGAGCACTTCAGCCGCCTCTTCGACATCACCCCGCAGGTCGTGGCCTACGACCTGCATCCGGAGTACCTGTCCACGAAGTACGCGCTCGACCTGGACGACGTTGACCTCGTGGGCGTGCAGCACCACCACGCGCACATCGCGTCCTGCCTGGCCGACAACGGGGTCGATCTCAGCACCGGAGGCCCGGTGATCGGGGTCGCGTTCGACGGCACCGGCTATGGCACCGACGGCACGATCTGGGGCGGCGAGTTCCTGATCGCGGACCCGGCGAAGTACGTGCGCGCCGGCCACCTCGCCCAGGTCCCGCTGCCCGGCGGCGCGGCCGCCATCAGGCAACCGTGGCGCATGGCCGCCGCCTACCTCGAAGCGGCCGGCCCGGCCCCGGCCGCCTCTAGCCCGCCCGCCTCCGGCCTGGCGGGTTGCGGGCCGGCGGGCTCTGGCCTGCCCGCCTCCGGCCTGGCGGGTTCCGGCCTGCCCGGCCGCGACGTGACCGGCCTCGGCGTCGCGCGGCGCAACGCCGACCGCTGGGACCCCGTGGTCGCCATGGCCAGGCGACGGGTCAACGCGCCGCTGACCTCAAGCGCGGGCCGCCTGTTCGACGCGGTCGCCGCGATCCTCGGCGTCCGCGACGAGATCACCTATGAGGGCCAGGCGGCGATCGAGCTTGAGCAGCTAGCCGACCCGGGAGAGGCCGGCACGTACCGCGCGGCCATCGAGACCGCGCCGATCGAGGCGGGCGAGCCGTTCCGCGCGCGCGGCGCGGACCTGGTCGCCGCCGCCGTCGACGATCTCGTACTGGGAGTGCCGCTTGAGCGCATCGCTGCCCGCTTCCACAACGGCGTGGCCGCGCTCATCGAAGACGGCTGCCTGCTCCTGCGCGAGCAGCACGGCCTCAACACGGTGGCCTTGTCCGGCGGGGTGTTCCAGAACCTCCTGCTCTTGGGCCGCACCGTCACCCGGCTCGAGAACCGAGGCTTTACCGTGCTGACCCACTCCCGTGTCCCGTGCAACGACGGCGGCATCAGCCTGGGCCAGGCAGTAGTGGCAGCCTCCCGCGAATGCCGGCCGACCTAGCACCCACCGCCCCACCGCCGTCCCAGCCCTCCGTCCCGGCCACGTTTGCGCCCGTGCCCCAAGGACAGGACCGTTGTGCCGCGGCCTCCCGCCGGGGGACAATCCGGGGGACAATAATGCGGTAGTAACTCGCATTATTAGTAAGAACTTTGCTATCTCGGCCCGCAGCTCGCTCCGCACGGGAAGGTGAGTGTTCCCATGACCACCCCACAGAGCCCTCTTGACGAACAAATCGAGCACGCCAACGCGACCGGGCACACCGCCGTGGTGTTCATCCACGGGCTATGGCTGCTGGCCAGCAGCTGGGACCGCTGGGCCGACGTCTTCGCCGAGGTCGGCTACGCCCCCGTCAGCCCGGGCTGGCCGGATGACCCCGACACGGTCGAGGAGGCCCTCGCCAACCCCGAGGCCTTCGCGGACAAGACCATCGGCCAGGTGGCCGATCACTACTCGAGCATCATCGGCCGGCTCAGCCGCGAGCCGGCCGTGATCGGCCACTCGTTCGGCGGGCTGATCGCCCAGATCGTCGCCGGCCGCGGCCTCGCGGCCGTGACCGTGGCCGTCGACCCCGCCCCGTTCCGCGGCATCCCGCAGCTCCCGCTCTCCTCGCTGCGCGCGGCCAGCCCCGTGCTCAGCAACCCGGCCAACCGGCACCGGGCCGTCCCGCTGACCTTCGAGCAGTTCCGCTACTCCTTCGCCAACGCCGTCGACGAGGACCAGGCCAGGCGCCTGTACGACACGTTTGCCGTCCCGGCCCCCGGCGCGCCGCTATGGCAGGCAGCCGCGGCGAACTTCAACCCGCGCACCGAGGACAAGGTCGACACGAAGAACGCGGAGCGGGGACCGATGCTGATCGTGTCCGGTGAGCAGGACCACACCGTCCCGCCCGTCCTCGCCCACGCCGCCTACCAGCACCAGCTGAAGAACCCCGGCGTCACCGAGTTCGTCGAGATCCCGGGCCGGGGGCACGCGCTGACGATCGACGACGGCTGGCAGGAGGTCGCGGAGACGGCGCTGACCTTCGTCCGCCGGTTCACCTAACCCCCGCGGCCAAGGCGAGCTGGAGCCGGTCAGCAGATGCGGGGGAGGGGGTCGCCGACGAGCAGGTCGACGATCCTCGTCCCGCCGAACGCCGTCTTCAGCCGGACGATACCCGGCTGGTCCGCGACGACCGCGCCGATGACCGCCGACTCCGCGCCGAGCGGGTGGCCGCGGAGCGCCTGTAGCGCAAGATCGGCGCGGTCGCCGGGCACGACCGCGACCATGCGCCCCTCGCAGGCAACGTACATGGGGTCGATTCCGAGCAGTTCGCAGGCGCCGCGCACCTCGGGGCGCACGGGAATGGCGTCCTCGCTGACCAGCACGCCCACGTCGGCCGCCTTGGCGATCTCGTTGAGTATCGTCGCCACGCCGCCCCTGGTCGCGTCCCGCATCGCGCGCACGCCGGGCACCGCGTCGAGCAGGCCGGCGATCAGGCCGTTCAGCGGCGCGGTGTCCGATACGACGTCCGCCTCGATGTCGAGTTCGCCGCGGGCCAGCATGATCGTGATGCCGTGGTCGCCGATCGGCCCGGAGACGATGATGGCGTCGCCCGGCCGGGCGTAGGCCACCCCGAGGCCGCCGTCGCGGTAGAAGACCCCCACCCCGGCGGTGTTGATGTAGCACCCGTCGGCCTTGCCCCGCTGCACGACCTTCGTGTCGCCGGTGACGATGCGGACGCCGGCCGTGGCGGCGGCGTCCCGCATCGCGCGACGACCCGGGTCAGGTCGGCGACGGGGAAGCCCTCCTCGAGGATGAACCCCGCCGTCAGGTACAACGGCGTCGCGCCGGAGACCGACAAGTCGTTGACCGTGCCGTTGACCGCCAGGTCGCCGATGTTCCCGCCGGGGAAGAACAACGGCGACACGACGTACGAGTCGGTGGTGAGCGCGAGCCGAGCCGCCGCGCCGCCCGCGGCGGCCCGGCAAGACGGGAACGCGCAGCTCGGCGGCGTCCTCCAGCGGCTCGAGCAGCGGGTTGCGGAACGCGTCGAGGAAGACGGCCTCGATCAGCGTATGCGTCGCCTTGCCGCCGGCGCCGTGCGACATGGTGATCCGCTCTTCCCTGACCCGCGGACGCCGCCGCCGAGCCCGGTCGATGCGGTCGAGCACCTGCTGCTCGCGGTCGGTGACCGGCAGCGCGGGCCGCCCGTCGGGGTTCTCCGGCCGCTCCGAGTGATCGTGCTCGCGCAGCGCCTCTTCGATCCAGCCGCGTCATGCCCGACCCGCGGTCATGTCCGACCCGGCGGTCATCGCTGACCTGCCGGAACCGTAGCCTCCGGCACGCGGTTGCGGTTCATCCGCCCGTAGTTGTAGTAGGCGGCGCAGGCGCCCTCGGGGGACACCATGCAGGTGCCGATCGGCGTCTCCGGCGTGCAGGCGGTGCCGAAGACCTTGCACTCCCACGGCTTCAGCACGCCCTTCAGCACCTCGCCGCACTGGCAGGCCTTCGGGTCGGCGACCCGCACCCCCGGCACCGAGAACAGCCGCTCGGCGTCCATCGCGGCGAACGATTCCCGCACCCGCAGCGCGGAGTGCGAGATGAAGCCGAGGCCCCGCCACTCGAAGTACGGCCGCAACTCCATGGTCGAAGCGATGGCCTTCAGCGCCACGACGTTCCCGTCCCACGGCACCACGCGCGAGTACTGGTTCTCCACCTCGGAGCGACCGGACGACAGCTGCAGCATGAGCATGTAGATCGACTGCAGGATGTCGAGCGGCTCGAACCCCGCCACCACCACCGGCTTGCCGTAGTCACGGGCGATGAACTCGTACGGCCGGCAGCCGATCACCGTGGACACGTGCCCGGGCCCGATGAACCCGTCGAGCCGCAAGTCGGGGGAGTCGAGGATGGCCTTGATCGCCGGGATGATCGTGACGTGGTTGCAGAACACCGAGAAGTTCGAAAGCCCCTCGGCGGAAGCGCGCAGCATCGTCATCGCGGTGGACGGCGCCGTGGTCTCGAACCCGATGGCCATGAACACGACCTGCTTGTCCGGGTTCTGCCGGGCGATCTTCAGCGAGTCCAGCGGCGAGTACACCATCCGGATGTCCGTGCCGGCCGCCTTGGCGTCGAAGAACGAACCAGAAGACCCGGGCACCCGCATCATGTCGCCGAACGAGGTCATGATGACATCCGGCCGGGAAGCCAGGTGCATCGCGTCGTCCACGCGCCCCATCGGGATCACGCACACCGGGCAGCCGGGGCCGTGCACGAGGGTGACGGCCTCCGGCAGGTAGTCCTCGAGTCCGTGCTTGTAGATGGTGTGCGTGTGCCCGCCGCACACCTCCATGAACTTGTAGGAGCGGCCAGGCTCGCAGAGCGCCGCTATCTTCGCGGCGAGCGCGTGAGCCTTGTCCGCGTCACGGAATTCGTCGACGAATCGCATCGTCCGCACGCTCCAATCAGGAAATGGCTACTCGATCAGTGACTCACGCAGTGCCGCGATCTCGTCCTCGTAGGCCTGGCCGATGCCCTCAAGGAAGGACATGGCCGCGGCCGCCTCGGCTTCGTCGATCTTGGACAGCGCGAAACCGACGTGGATCAGCACCCACTCGCCCGGTTTGGGCGGGTCGTCGGACAGTAGGCCGATGTTGATCAGCCGCTTGACTCCGCTGACGTCTACCTTCGCGAGGTCAGGCTGGTCCGGATGGATTTCTATGACTTCACCCGGTATTCCGAGACACATGTGACACCTCCGCTGCGGTAAGTTCCCAAAGCACCTGGTAGATCGTCGTCTGGGCTTCCTGGATCCGGTGAATCGAGGTCGACGGGGCGACAAACAGGTAATCGATCGAAGAAAGCTCCGCCATCTTGCCGCCCTCGTAGCCGGCCAGGCCGATGGTGAGCATCCCGCGCCTGCTGGCCTCGTCGAACGCGCGTAGCAGGTTGGCGGAGTTGCCGCTCGTCGACAGCCCGACCGCGATGTCACCCGCCCGGCCGAACGCGCCAAGCTGGCGCGCGAACACCACGTCGACGCCGATGTCGTTGCACAGCGCGGTGACCACCGAGGTGTCGTTAGCCAGCCCGAACGCGGGCAGCGGGGGCGCCGCGTCCCCGGCCGACAGCCCGGAGGGGTGCAGGAACAGGGTCGCCAGCTGGGCGGCGTCGGTGGCACTGCCGCCGTTACCGAAGGCGAACAGCCGCCCGCCGGCCGCGAACCTGGCCGCCATCTCCCGCGCGCACTCGGCGATCCGGGCGCCGTCCCGCTGCGCGATCACCCGGCGCAGCTCGGAGATCTCGGTGGTCTTGGCGACCGTGGACGAGCGCACTTCCTCCAGCACGGCCGCCAGGTCGCTCGTTTCCGCGTACAGGAACGGGTACAGCGACTCCATCGCCGCCGTCCCCCGGTCATCGGTCACCCGGTCACCTCCCCCACGACCGCGATCGCCTCGCCGGCGTGCACCATGATCGTGTCCCCGACCCCTGCGCTGACCAGGGCCACGCTGACCCGCTCGGTGCCCTCGCCGGTGTCCACGTCGGCCAGCTCATCGGGCAGCAGCCGCAGGACCCGGACCTCGACCGCGATGTCCCCACACGTTATGCAGTGGTCGCTGTCACAGGCAGGGCCGAAGGTCCGCTCTTCCCCGGCCATGTCAGCTCACCACCCCGGGGTCAAGGACGCCCGGCTGCTCGAAGAACACGTGCACCAGCTCCCAGAGGATGTGGTAGGTGGTTACCTGCCATTCCTTGACTACCCGCGGATCGTCGGACGCCACCGTCAGCAGGTGGTCCGCGACGCGCGCCGCCGCGATCCGGCCGCCGTCGCCGCCGACGAGCGCGATGGTCAGCAGCCCCAGTTCCCGCGCCACCGCGAGGCCGGCGAGCACGCTGCCGTTGCGGCCGTCGGCCGAGATGCCGAGCGCCATGTCGGCGGGGTCGGCCAGGTAACGGAGCTGGTGGGCGAAGATCGCGTCAATGCCCTCGCGCTCGGCGACGCCGGTGACCGTGGCCACGTCGGTCGTCAGCGAGATCGCGGGCAGTGCCCGCTTACCGACGATCACGGGGTGCACGAACTCGACCGCCACGTGCTGCGCGTCGGCGCTCGGGCCGCCGGTGCCGAACACGATCAGCCGGCCGCCGCGGTGAAACCTGACCGCCATGGCGTGGCACGCGTCAGCGACCGCGCCGGCCTGCCTGGCCAGATCGCGGGCGGGATCGTTCCGCAGCGCAAAAAGGCGGGTGACCTCCGGGCAGTCGACCTGTCCCGGCCCCGTCACCGTCCGCGGCTTCCCCGAGCTATAGGCGTCACCGTCGAGCCCATAGCAGCACCGTAGGACACTTATGGGGGGCTGTCCACCCTCGCCCCGGACAGTTTTGGCAGGCCGCCGCCCGGGGGACGCGCGTCGGCGACCCGTAACACCCGCACCCGTTCGGAATAAGGCAAAAACTCCGCTTCCGAACGGGTGCGGCCTACTCTGGCACCGAACTAAACGCTGGTGGTCAGCTGGCGAGCGGCGTCGGCGATGTGCTCGGCGTCGATGCCGGCCCAGCCGAGCAGCTCCTCGCCGGTGCCCGAGCCGGGCATCCCGCGGACGGCGAGGCTGGTGAGCCGGAAGTCGCGCTGCCCGGCGGCGAGCAGGGCGTCGGCGACCGCCGAGGCGAGGCCGCCTTCCGGGTGGTGGTCTTCCGCGACGACGATCCGCCCGCCGGTCTCGTCGGCGGCGGCCCGCAGGGTCCCGATGTCGATCGGCTTGACCGAGTAGCAGTCGATGACGCGGGCGGCGATGCCGTCGGCCGTCAGGAGGTCCGCCGCGCTGAGGCACTCGTGCAGCGTCACCCCGGCGCCGATCAGCGTCACCTGGTCGTGGGGCCCGGAGCGCAGCGTCTTGGAGCCGCCGACCGGGAAGGCCTCCCCGTCGGCGTACAGGCCCGGGTAGGAGCCGCGCGTGGTGCGCATGTAGCTGATGCCCGGCGTGTCCGCCATCGCCGCCACCAGCGCCGCCGTGCTCGTCCCGTCGGCCGGGTAGAGCACGGTGGAGCCGTGCACGGCCCGCATCATGGCCAGGTCTTCCAGCGCCATCTGGGACGGGCCGTCCGCGCCGATCTCGACGCCCGCGTGCGAGCCGACGAGCCGCAGGTCCGCTAGCGAGATGGCGCCCATCCGGATGAAGTCGTAGGCCCGGGTGAAGAACGCGGCGAAGGTCGAGGCGAAGGCCTTGTAGCCGCGGGCGGCGAGCCCGGTCGCGGCGGCCACCAACTGCTGCTCGGCGATGAACATCTCGAAGTACCGCTCGGGGAACGCGCGGGTGAACTCCTCGGCGAACGTGGAGTTGCTGACCTCGCCGTCGAGCGCGACCACCTTCGGGTCCCGGGCGCCGAGGGCGACGAGCGCGTCCCCGTAGGCCTTCCTGGTGGCCACCTTCTCGCCGACCTTGTAGACCGGCCACTCCTTGCTCGGCTGCGGGTTCTGGTCCTGTGGCGCCAGCGTGCTCGGGTGCTCCAGCGCCGGGCCGGGCTCGGCCGGCTGCAGGACGTGGCCCGCGGATCACCAGGCTGCGCACCCCGCCGAGCTCGGCGATCGCCCGGTCCGCCATGTCGGGCGGGAACGGCTTGCCGTGCCAGTCGGGGCTGTTCTCGACCTCGGAGAAGCCCTTGCCCTTGATCGTCTTGGCGATGATGACCGTCGGCTTGTCCCCGGTCACGTGGCCGGCGGCCTCGACGAAGGCGTGGTCGATGATGCTGAGGTCGTGCCCGTCGATTTCGATCGTGCGGGCGCCGAAGGCCATGGCCCGCTCGGCGTAGGCGGCCGTGTTCCAGCCGAGGTCGGTGGCGCCCCGCTGGCCGAGCCGGTTCACGTCGAGGATGGCGATCAGGTTGGACAGCTTGTAGTAAGAGGCCTTGTCGAGCGCCTCCCAGATGGAGCCCTCGGCGAGCTCGCTGTCCCCGCACAGCACCCACACCCGGTACGGGAGCCGGTCGAGGTAGCGTCCCGCCAGCGCGACCCCGACACCGTCGGGCAGGCCCTGCCCGAGTGAGCCGGTCGCCACGTCGACCCACGGCAGGATGGGGGTGGGATGTCCTTCGAGCCGCTGGCCGAAGCGGCGGTAGCCGTTCAGCAGCTCTTCCTCAGAGACGACCCCGACGGCCTTGAACACCGAGTAAAGCAGCGGAGACGCGTGGCCCTTGGAGAAGATCAGGTGGTCGTTGACCGGCGAGTGGGGCTCGTCCCAGTCGTAGCGCAGGTGACGGGTGACCAGCACGGCGAGCAGGTCGGCGGCCGACATGCTCGAGGTGGGGTGGCCGGATCCGGCGCTGGTCGAAGAGCGGATCGAGTCGACCCGCAGCTGCGCGGCCAGGTCGGCCGCGACGTCCAGTGACACGTCGTTTGCTTGCCCTGTGGTGGTCATGGCTGGCTCCTCCCCGTGGGGTGACGGTCCATGCGCGGCCACCGGCCTAGAACGGGCCGCAGTCCTAGGCTCTCACCGCCGAAACGAAGGCGGCCACCGGGTCCCCGGTGCCGGGCGTCAGCAGGGGGCTCGTTCCGCGTCACTTTCCCAGTCGACGCTCTCCAGCAGCTCCCACGACGGGGGCAGCGGCTCCCGGCGCTTCCGCCGGCGGTTGCCGCGGGCGACCGCCGCGGCCACGACGACGGCCGCGAGCGCGGGGAGTACGCCGCAGACCAGCATGCCGGCCCGCGCGCCGAAGTGGCTCGTGATGGCGCCGATCGCGGGGGCGCCGATCGGGGTGCCGCCGATGAAGACCAGCATGTAAAGGCCCATGACGCGGCCGCGGAGCTCGGGGTCGACGGCGAGCTGGACGGCCGCGTTGGCCATGGCCTGGCAGATGAGGTTGACGAAGCCCATGGCGATGAGCAGGGTCAGGAACAAGCCCAGGTCCGGGGCGAGCGCCGCGGTCGCCTGGAGGAGGCCGAACGCGGCCGCCGTGATCACGATGGCGCGGGTCCGCGGCCGGGTGCCCGCCCCGGCGAGCACCGCGCCGGCCGCCGACCCGAGCCCGAGCACGATGTTGAACAGGCCGTAGGTGCTCGCGCCGCCGCCGAACGTCGACTTCGCCATCGCGGTCAGCACGATCGGGAAGTTGAGGCCGAACGTGCCGAGCACGCCGACCAGGAAGATCATCCACAGCAGGTCCGGGCGCCCGCGCAGGTACCTGATGGCCGTCGCCACGCTGCCGCGGTCCTCGCGCGCGGCCGGAGCGGGCTGGAGGTCGGCTGGCCTGAGCATCAGCAGGCCGATCGTCGGCCCGAGGTAGCAGGCCGCGTTGACCGCGAACACCCAGCCCGTGCCCGCCGTCGCGATGAGGAGGCTGGCGATGGCGGGCCCGATGAGCCTGGTCGCCTGGAACACCGCGGCGTTCAGCGAGATCGCGGCGCGGAGCCGGCTCTCCGGCACCACCTCGGTCACGAACGCCTGCCGGGCCGGGACGTCGAATGCGAAGATGACCCCGCTCAGCAGCGCGAACACGTACACGTCGGCCACGTGGACGAGCCCGGAGATCGTGATGGCGGCCAGCGCCAGCGTGGCGACGGCGTTGAGCGATTGCGTGGTCAGCAGGATGCGTCGCTTCGGCAGCCGGTCGGCCACCGCCCCGGCGTGCAGCCCGAGCAGCAGCATGGGCAAGAACTGCAGCGCCATCGTGACGCCGACCGCGGTGGAACTGTGCGTCAGGCTGAAGGTCAGCCAGTCCTGGGCGATGCTCTGCATCCACGAGCCGGTGTTCGCCAGGCTCTGCCCGCCGATGTAGATCCGGTAGCTGCGCGAAGAGAGGGCCGCGAAGGCGCCTCTCGCTTGCCGATCGGTCTCGGCGGTAGTCACTGAGGGGCCTTCCTGGTCGCCTTTGTCCGTGTTGTCCGTTTATATTTTCGGGCATCGGCGATTTATATGGAACTACAATGTTTAACCTAACAGTTATTATGAACCGTTATGACCGGCTATGATCCGCAGCTCCTCGCGACGTTCCTGGCCGTCGAGCAGGCCGGCAGCTTCACCCGCGCGGCCTCCAGGCTCGGCATCCAGCAGCCAACCGTCAGCCAGCACATCCGCCGCCTGGAGCGGCAGGTCGGCCGGACGCTCGTGCTGCGCGACACGCACTCGGTGTCGCTGACGGCCGACGGCGAGGCGATGGTCGGCTTCGCGCGCAACATCCTGGCGGCCTCCGAGCAGGCCGAGGCCTACTTCGGCGGCGACCGGCCGAGCGGGCGGCTGCGCATCGGCATCGCGGACGACCTCGCGCTCACCCGGCTGCCGCAGATCCTCCGCGACTTCCGCCGGGACAACCCGCTCGTCGACTTCGACCTCAGGGTCGACCAGAGCGGCCTGCTGCATCAGCGGCTCGAGCGCGACCGGCTCGACGTGTTCATCGGCAAGCGCCCGAGCGGCGAGCAGCGCGGCCAGCTCGTCAAGCGGGACCGTATGGTGTGGGTGGGCACCCCGTCGACCAAGCTCGACCTGACCGCGCCGCTGCCGCTGGTCGTGTACCCGGTACCGAGCATCTCCCGCACCGAGATGCGCCGGGCGCTCAACCGGGCCGGGCTGCCGTTCCGCAGCGCCTGCCTCTGCCACGGCGTCAACGGCCTCATCGGCGCGGTCGCGGCGGGCATCGGCATCTCGGCGATGGCCGCCAGCCTCGTTCCCGCCCAGCTCGCCACGCTCGGCGCCCACCACCGGCTGCCCGAGCTCGGCACGATCGACCTGGTCATGCTCGCCAACCCGCGAACCGACCAGCGCCCAGCGGTCCGCGCCCTGATCTCCACGGTCCTGGCCAGCGGCTCAAGATCACTGACCGCCTACCGCGACGAGTAGCTGCCCACAGAGCCAAAGCGCGTTACGCGCGGGTGCCGTTCTGCATTCCTGGCGTCCGGGTCGCGGGCGTTCAAACCGGATAATCCGCCGCTCATCCGGCCCGCCCCGTAGCCGCTGGATTCAGCAATAGCTCGGCCGTTTAAATAATCCCTTATAACCCATTCGTCGCCTGCCGTGCCGCGCACGGCCAGCGAGACCGGACCACTAACAGCCAAGCCCCCGGGCCGCGCTAGGCCCCGCGCGGCCGCCAGCCCGCCACGTCATCCCTTTTGCCTGCTTGACCCCGGTTTGCTGGAGATCGATCAGCAGGTAAATTCCGCTCAACGGGTAAACTTTTTTTATCCGGAAGGAAAAGCGTGCTCAGGACATGCTTTTCCTTCATGATAAAATTTCTTTACATGTAAAACGGAGTTTACGCGTTAATCTCAGGTACTGATATCGCGAAATGTCGGGCATGGCGAGCGGAGCACGGTGGCCCCACCGCGAAACCATGAAAACTGAGTTGTCTGAGACTCCCGGGAGTCGAATAGCCGTGGAAATCCGGTAGCCGTCCGCCTCCCCACTGGGCGAACGGCCACGGCGGACGGCGGACGGCGAAGGCGGTCACCGACCGCCGCCCGGCTAGTAGAGCCGCGCGACCGCCAGGTGGCCGAGGCGCTGTTCGTGACCGTCAAGACGGTGGAGACGCACCTGGCCCGGGTCTACCAGAAGCTCGGCATCGGCACCCGCGCCGAGCTCAGGCAGGCGATCGGCTCGTAGCCACGGGAAAGGCCGGCTTCCCGCCCCGCCCGCCAACGGCGAGCGGGCAGCGAGCGGAGAAGCCGGCCGAACCGCGGACCAGCCCTAGTACGGGTTGGCCGGGATGTGACTCGTGTAGCTGATCGACAGGTACAGGTCCTCGAGGACCTCGCCCCACGGCTCAACCCAGGCGGACTCGAGCGTGGCGCCGGTCCTCGGGTTCTCGAACGTCTCGACGCGCTCGTTGTCCCACGTGCTGCTGCGGCTGATCTCGACGGCGGGGCGGCGCGCGCTGTCGGTGACCCCCGTCTTGACCGTCACGCCGGGCGTCTCCGCGAGCACCTTGTACACGGCGGCGCGCAGCGCCGGGCTCAGGTCCGGCTCCCAGAGCAGGTTGGCGGCCTGATCGAAGACCAGGTCGTCATCGGTCGGCCCGGTCCCGCTGCTGGCGCCCCCGATCTTCTTGCCCGCGCTCTTCGCCTGGCCCTGCTCGTCGGCATAGGCCAGCGTGAGCTGCTGCTTCGCCTGGGCGAGGAGGAACGCCCGCAGCTTCGCCGGGTCTTCCGGCATCGCGGCGAGCTGCGCGCTCGTCGGCGAGGTCCCCGCCGGGCTGTTCAGCACCTTGGGAGGCTCGTTTGCGCCGGAGGCCGTGATGTCCTGATAGGTGACCCCGCCGCCGGTGACCGTGTCGATGACGCTCGTCTTCGGCACGGTCTCGCTCTCGCCGCCGCTGCCGAGCGCGATGTCAACCGTGTTCTCGGAGAGGACCACGTACCGGCCGGCCTGCTGCGGCGGCGTCGCCGCGGCGGCTGCGCTCAGCCCGTACAGCGTTCGCTGCGCGTCGGTGAGCTGCACGGCCTTCGTTCCCCCAGCAGAAGCGGCAGCACCAGCAGGACGTGCTCCCGCCCCGGGCGCGCCCACCCCGGTCGCCAGGGTGCCGACGGCGAGCCCCGCCGCGGCGGCGATGCCGGTCACGCCGAGCACGCGGGCCCGCAGCCGGCGCTGCCGCTGCCGCCGCAGCGCCGCCGCCGCGGCGGCGGGCGCGGCGAACAGGTCCGCGGTGGAACGGACCATCAGCTCGCGCATGACGTCCTCATCGGTGTCAGGCATAACGGACCCTCCTCGTCATTGCGTTGGTTGCGGCGGGCGTAAAAAGCTCCCTGAGGCTGGGGTGCTCGCGCAGCTGCGCGACGGCGCGGGACAGGGTGCTCCTGACGGTGCCCGGCGCCACGCCCAGCAGCTCGGCGACCTCGCTCTCGCTGCGGTCATCGAAATAGCGCAGCACGACGATCTCCCGCTGGTGCGGCGTCAGCGTGCGGAGCGCGCCGAACAGCGCGGGCCGCAGCTCGACCGCCGACGTCGGGTCCGCCGACCGGGGATCGCGGTCGTCATGCCCCTCGGCCAGCCGGATCTCGGCCACCTGGCGCCGCTTGAGCCGCCCCTGGTCGATGACGATGTTGTGCATCACCCGGCGGCAGAACGCCCTGGGGTTGTCCACGCGCGACCAGCGCGCGGCGAGGCGGTGCAGCGTCTCCTGATAGACGTCCTCGCCAAGGCCGCGATCCGCGGTGAGCAGCGTCGCCAGTCGCAGCAGGGCATCACCGGACTCGGCGATGAACTCCTCGAAAGCACGTTCCTGCTTTCTGTCCACCTAGCCTCCTGAATTTTGCCTTCACCCCACTAGACGATGGCCGCCCGAATCACGTTGAGGGCGGATCACGTTCAGCGGGCACCCGCCGACCCGGCGGCCGGGCCGTTCGGCTAGCGTCCGTCTACATAAGCGCTTCCGGGGGGGAGGCCCGTGGGAGAATACGAGCTCTTCACGCTGGCGGTAGCGATCGCCGTCGTGATGATCGTCGGCCGGGTGCTCGCCAACCGGCTCGAGGTCCCCGACGCGATCGTCCTGGTCGTCCTCGGCGTGCTCGCCAGCCTCATCCCGCAGGTCCCGAACATCGACCTGCCGCCGAACGTCGTCCTCCTCCTGTTCCTGCCGCCGCTTGTGTACAACGCCGCGTTCTTCACCGCGCCCCGGGAGACCAGGGAGAACGCGGTGCCGATCACCGCCCTGGCGGTCGGCGCGACGCTGGTGACGATCATCGGGGTCGGCGCGGTGACCCACCTCGTGCTGCCGGAGGCCGGCTGGCCGGGGGCGCTCGCGTTCGCCGCGGCGGTGGCGCCGACCGACGCGGTGGCCGCCACCTCGGTGCTGACCCGGCTCGGCGCGCCGACCCGCGTCGTGACGATCCTGGAAGGCGAGAGCCTGATCAACGACGGGGTGGCGCTGACCGCGTTCGGGCTGGCGGTCGAGGCGATGGGGCACCCGTTCACCTTCGCGCACGGCGTGGTGCGGCTGGCCGAGGTGGTGCTCGGCGGTATCGGCTACGGGGTGGTCGTGGCGGTGGTCATCGGGCGGGTCCGGCGCTATATCCGTGATCCGTTGATCCAGATCCTGGTCACGCTGATCACCCCGTTCGTCGCGTACGTGCCCGCCGAGGAGCTGAACGTGTCGGGGGTCCTCGCCACCGTGGTGACCGGCGTCTACCTGGGTACCCGGACCGAGGGCATGCTGCAGGCCGCGTCGCGGATCAGCGGCACGATGTTCTGGCGGACGCTGATCTTCCTGCTCGAGTCGGCGCTGTTCGTGCTGCTCGGCCTCGAGCTGCGATCGGTCGTCGACCACCTGTCCAGGGGGTTCTCGGTCGGGTGGCTGGCCGGCACGGCCGCCGCGGTGGTCGCCACGGTCGTGGGGATCAGGATGGCCTGGGAGCTCATGGTCTCGCCGCTGATCAGGTTCATCCCCGGCAAGCATTCCAGCTACGTGCGCAACCCGTGGCGGCAGCGGCTGGTCATCGGCTGGGGCGGCATGCGCGGCGCGATCTCGCTCGCCATCGCGCTCACCTTGCCGCTGGACGCGTACGGGCACCGGTTCACCGAGCGGCCGACGCTGGTCTTCCTCGCCGCCGTCGTGGTGATCGTGACGCTGGTCGGCCAGGGGCTCACGCTCGGGCCGCTGCTCGGCGCGCTCGGCCTCGCCCAGGGCGACGAGCAGCGGCGGCGCGAGGCGGTGGCCCGCCAGCGGGTCACCGAGGCCGGCCTGGCCCGCCTCGACGAGCTCGCCGAGAACGGCGACGTGGACGAGGACACGGCGAACGTGTACCGGCAGCTGTTCGAGCTGCGGCTGGAGCGGGTCCGGGCCGCGCTGGGCGACGACGAGGGCGACGGCACGGTGCCGCACACCAGCGGCCTGCGCCACGAGCTGGTCCGCGCGCAGCGCGCCAAGCTGGACGAGCTCTACCGGAACAGGAAGATCAGCGACGACATCCGCCGCTCCATCGCCCTCACGCTCGACCTCCAGGACGGCCCGCGCGGCGAACTCCCGCACGCCTGATGACCGCGCCGGAGACACGGGGCGCGGACCGAGACAGCGGCGTCGTTCGGAAGAAAAGTCAAAAAAGGCATTATCCCGAACGACTGCGGCTTACTCCCTCGCGCGCCGCTGAACCGCCCACGGCTGACGGCCCGCCTGGCTAGCTCCGCCCGCATGCCTAGTGACAGAATCCGGAGGGGTGAACACACAACAGTTCGAGAAGGTCAAGTCCGGCCACGGGTTCTTTGCCGCCCTCGACCAGAGCGGCGGCAGCACGCCGAAGGCGCTCGAGGAGTACGGCGTCAGCCGGGACCGGTATTCCACCGACGACCAGATGTTCGACCTCGTCCACGCCATGCGGACCCGGGTCATCACCAACGCCGAGTTCGACGGCACGCGGATCCTCGCCGCGATCCTGTTCCTGCAGACCATGGAGCGGACGATCGAGGGCGTGCCCACCGCCCAGTACCTGTGGGAGACCAAGAACGTCGTCCCGTTCCTCAAGGTGGACCTCGGGCTGGCCGCCGAGCAGGACGACGTCCAGCTCATGAAGCCGATCACCACCCTCGATGACCAGCTGGCCAGCGCGAACAGGCACGGGATCTTCGGCACGAAGATGCGGTCGGTGATCAAGGACGCCAACGAGGCCGGCATCGCCGCGATCGTGGACCAGCAGTTCGAGTACGCCGACCGGATCCGCGCCGCGGGCCTGGTGCCGATCATCGAGCCCGAGGTCAGCATCTCCAGCCCGCACAAGGAGCAGGCCGAGACCATGCTCCTGGACGCGATCGCCAAGCACGTCGACGCGCTGCCCGCGGACGCCCGCATCATGGTCAAGATCACGATCCCGACCCAGCCCGGCCTGTACGGCGAGCTGGCCACCGACCCGCGCGTGCTGCGGATCGTCGCCTTGTCCGGCGGCTACAGCCGGGACGAGGCCTGCGCCCTGCTGGCGCGCGACCGGACGCTGATCGCCAGCTTCTCCCGCGCGCTGCTCGAAGGGCTGACCGAGGGCCAGACCGACGCGGAGTTCACCGCCACGCTCGGGCACTCGATCGCGGAGATCTACCGGGCGTCGGTGGACAAGCAGCCCGCCTAGCCGGCCCCAGTCACCAGCGGGGCTGCTTGCGCTCGTAACCGGGAACGACCCGCTGCATGTAGCCGGTGTCGTCCCGGTTGCGCAGGCCGCAGGCCAGGTACTGCTCGTGCAGCCGGGCCAGCTTGTCCCGGTCGAGCTCCACGCCGAGGCCGGGGCTGTCAGGGACGCGCAGCGCCCCGCCGCTGAAGATGAACGGCTGCCCGGCGATGACGTCCTCGGTCTTCCACGGCCAGTGCGTGTCACAGGCGTAGGTGAGGTTGGGCACGGCGGCGGCGAGCTGGACCATCGCGGCGAGGCTGATGCCCAGGTGCGAGTTGGAGTGCATGGACAGGCCGAGGCCGAACGTCTCGCAGATCCCGGCGAGCAACTGGGACCGGCGCAGCCCGCCCCAGTAGTGGTGGTCGGACAGGATCACCTGGACCGCGTTCTCCCGCACCGCGGGGGCCACGTGGGCGAAGGCCACCACGCACATGTTGGTGGCCAGCGGCATCGGGGCCTCCCGGGCGACCCGGGCCATGCCGTCGATGTCCGGCGTCGGGTCCTCCAGGTACTCGAGGACGCCGTCAAGCTCGCGGGCGACCTTGAGCGACGTGGCGGGAGTCCACGCCGCGTTCGGGTCGAGCCGCAGCGGGTGACCGGGGAAGGCGTCGCGAAGGGCCCGGATCGCCGCGATTTCCTGGTCCGGGGGGAACACGCCGCCCTTGAGCTTGATGGCGTTGAACCCGTAGTCGTCGATCATCCGCTTGGCCTGGGCGACGATGCCGCCGGGGTCGAGCGCCTCGCCCCAGTCGTCCGGGTCGACGCCGGGGTGGGCGGCCCACTTGTAGAACAGGTAGGCGGAGAACGGCACCTCGTCCCTGACGGCCCCGCCGAGCAGGTCGGCGACCGGGCGTCCGGCCGCCTTCCCCTGAATGTCCAGGCAGGCGACCTCGAAGGGGGAGAAGACCCGGTCGGTCGCCGCGCTGCGGCCGATGAGTCCCGACGCGATCGTCGTCTCCGGCGGTGCGATGGCCAGCACGCGCCGGTAGATCTCCTCGGTGTGGTAGACGTCGGCGCCCTCGACGGCCCGGGCGGCGGCCTGCAGCGCCGCGAGGTGCTGCTCGTCGGCGTACGTCTCGCCGAGGCCGGGCAGCCCCGCGTCGGTCGCGACCTCGACGATGGCGCGCAGCGCGAACGGCTCGTGCACGCCGACCGAGTTCAGCAGCGGCGGGTCGGCGAACGCGACGGGCGTGATGGTCACGTTGCTGATGCGAATGGGGCCAGTAGTGCTCATCGTGCCTCCAGGTGGCGACTAGCGGCAGCCTAGGCTTTCCCCGTGTGGCGTTGGGCCGGCGATCGCCGGCCCAACGCCACCGCGGACGGGCCCCTCAGCTCTTGACGGGTTCCGGCACGGCCGCGAGGCCGGCGGCCAGGATGCTCGCGAGCTCCTCCCGGTGCGGCGGCGGCACGTCGGTCAGCGGCGGACGGACGCCGCCGGTCGGGTACCCGGCGAGCTCGACCCCCGCCTTGATCAGCGAGACCGCGTACCCGGCGCCCTTCGCCCGCAGCCGGGCGAGCGGGTGGTAGAAAGCCGTCTCAAGCGCGGCGAGCGTGTCCTGGTCATCGCGCTCGAGCGCGTCGTAGTAGGCGAGCGCGACCGGCGGCGCGAAGGCGAAGGCGGCGGAGGAGTAAAGCGGCACGCCGATGGCGCGGTAGGCGCGCTGCGTCACCTCCGCCGTCGGCATCCCGTTGAAGAAGAGGAACGAAGGGTCGTTCCCCTTGTCCCGCACCGCGCGCACGATCCGGACCATCAGGTCCAGGTCGCCCGCTCCGTCCTTGAACCCGATGACCTGCGGCAGCCGGGCGACCAGGAGGGCGCTGTCCTCGTCGAAGCGGGCATTCGCCCGGTTGTAGACGATCGTCGGCAGGTCTTCCCTGGTGGCTGCCCGCACGTAGTCGACCAGGCCGCGCCCGCTCGCCTCGGTCAGGTAGGGCGGCAGCAGCAGGATCCCGTTCGCGCCGGCGTCCTTGGCCCGGTCGGCGAACCGCCGCGCGGTGCGCGCCGGCCCTCCGGCCCCGGCGAAGACGGGAACCAGGCCCGCGACCGCCTCGACGGCGGCGCGAACGACGCCGGAGTACTCATCCTGCTCGAGCGCGCTGAACTCGCCGGTGCCGCAGGCGACGAACACCCCGCCCGCGCCCGCGTCGACGCCGCGCCTGACGTGCGCGGCCAGCTCGGTTACGTCGACCTCGCCGTCGCCCTGGTACGGCGTGATCGGGAAGAACAGCAGACCCTTGAACATGGTTCCCATGCTAGGTTCGGCTTTGATACACGTCTAACTCGAAAATGCTTGGCATCGATACAGAAATTGGATCGATGCGGCCGACGGTTAGCTGCTGAACGCGGCCTTGAACGCCGCCGTCGCGTCGGGGGTGCCGCCGGACGTGTAGTTCGGTATGTCCAGCGGCAGGGTCCCGCCGCCGTAGTTCCAGAAGATCGCCGGGCCGGTGGCGTAGGCCTTGATCCAGTTCGCCATCTGGGTCACGAAGTACGGGTCGTCGCCGCCGCCGCCGTTCTGGTCGGTGGACTCCAGTCCCCACTCGGGCAGGCCGGCCAGCTTGTTGTGCTCCTTGGCGAACGCGGCGAGCCAGTTCATGCCGTAGCCCTGGAAGGACTGCCCGCCGATGGAGTCCGGCGTCACCGCGGTGTAGTCGCCCGCGTTGACCCCGTTCAGCAGGTCGCTCCAGCGCGCGGCGTCACTGCTGGTCGACGAGCCGACGTCGTCGTACGTGTCGAGCGACACCACGTCGACGTAGCTGTCCCCCGGGTAGAAGTTCTCCAGCTGCGCGCCGGAGCAGCTGGCGTTGCTGCTGTCGATGGGGTTCCAGATGAACTTGAAGTTCGCGCCGGCCACGCTGCGCATGCTGGTCACGATGTTGCGGTAGGCGGGCACGAAATCGCTCGCCCAGCTCGTCAGCCCGGATCCGTCCTCGTTGCAGATGCCCCAGCCCATCCAGTCGGCGTTGAACTCCCAGCCGAGCCGGATGTAAGAGGAGCCGAAGCCCGCGCCGATGAGGTTCTTCGCCAGGGTCTCGAAGTAGCTGTTCGCCCCGCCGTTCGCGACCAGGTCATAGTCCGACACGTTCGTGGAGCACTGCGTCGCGGGCGCGCCGCACGGCAGCATGGGGACGCCCCAGATCATCTGGTACGGGCTGCCCTGCCAGTTCGACAGCTGCCAGGGGTTTTCGATGTGCGACCAGTCGGTGGCGTCGATGAAGTCCTGGGCGTACTTGACCGAGCTAGCGGAACCGAGCCAGCTGGCGGCGGTCTCGATGCCCGACGGGCTGGAGTTGCCGTCGTAGAAACCCAGCCCGGCCGCGTCCGCGAGCGTCGTCCCGCCGGCGGTGGCCGACGACGTGGGGTGCGGGGAGTGCTTGGGCTTAGGGGCGTGAGCAGCGGTCGAGGCCTTGGCGGTGGCGGTCACCAGCGGCGCGGGCAGCGTGCCGACCGAGCTGACCTGGCCCTGGCCGAGCAGGTTGCCCAGGGCGCTAGCCGCGAAGACCTGCGGGCTGAGGCGGTCGGCGACCGGCGCGATGGCCGCGCTCGGGATGAGCGAATAGGAAACGGTGCCCGCTACCACGGCCAGCAGCACGGCCAAGGGCAAGCGGTGCCAGTTCGCCGGGAGACTACGCCATTTGGCTGAGAGGCTAGGCCTTTTCGCGGAGTGGCCGTGCTTTGCAGGCGCGGGCCTTCTCTGCAAGGTCTGCATTGTCGCGAACACCCGTCCCAAAAAGAAAGTCACCCAGAGCACACAACAGCGCTGGGCCGGCGGAACCGGTCCCTCCCTCGACCCGAAGTAACCATATCGTGATCTCACTGACTTCTGTGCGGAATCGTTAAAAATGGGCTATAGCGTGACGCAGCGTGTTTGTGTTATGTGGGTTAATAACCCCTGATGTTCTTGGTGTCCGTTTGGCTGTATCGCTACGCTCGGCTGGGTGAGCATTACGCCGGATCGGGTGGAGGGGGCCTCGCCCGGCCCAGACGCTTCGCGACCGCCCCGCGCGGCCAGGTCCGCGGGCCGGGCGGGCCTGGATGACATCGCCACCGTGCAGCTGCCCAACATGGAGCGGATGCGGGCGTTCGTGGTCGTCGCCGAGGAGCTCCACTTCGGCCGCGCCGCCGCGCGACTGCACATGACCCAGCCGCCGCTCAGCCGCCAGATCAAGCTGCTCGAGCAGGAAGTCGGCGTCACCCTGCTTGACCGCACCGGCCGCACGGTGACGGTCACGCCGGCCGGACGGGTGTTCCTCGCCGAGGCGCGGCGCATCCTGCGGCTCGCGGAGGAAAGCGCGCTGGCCGTGCGGCGCATCCCGACCGGCGCGGGCGGCACCCTGGCGGTCGGCTTCACCGCCGTTTCTGTTCACGGGTACGTGCAGTCGTTCCTGCGGCGGATGACGGAGGAACTGCCGCACGTCGACCTCGTGCTGCGCGAGCTGGTCACCGCCGACCAGGTGGAGGCGATCGCGGCCGGCGACCTCGACCTCGGCTTCGTCCGTCCCCCGGTCACCCGGGCGGGCCTGCTGTCCCGGACCGTGCACGCCGAGCGGCTGCTCCTCGCGGCGCCGGCCGGCGACCCGCTCGCCCGGGACGGCCGGCCCGCCGACGTCGCGGCGCTCGACGGCCGTGCCCTCGTCATGTACTCGCCGGTGGAGTCCAGGTACTTCTACGAGCTGGTGCTCGGCCTGACCGTGCGCGCCCAGGCCAGGCCCAGGTACGTGCAGTACGTCAGCCAGATCCACACGATGCTCGCACTCGTTCAGGCGGGCATCGGCCTCGCCATCGTCCCCGCGTCCGCCACGGCCCTGCACCCGGACGGCGTCGCCTTCGCCGACCTCGCCGACCCGGAGTCGCCCGCCGCCGAGCTGGCCGCGACGTGGCCCGAGAGCGCCGACAACCCCGCGCTCCGCCGGGCCCTCGACTTGCTCCCCGCGTCCTAAGTCAGCCTAGAGACGGGTCTACCGGGAGTTCGATGTGCCTGGAGCCCCATATGCCTGCAGTCTCATGTGGCTGGAGCCCCATGTGACTGACCAGTAGCATTTGTTGGGTGGACAGCTTCTACGTCCCGCTTGGGGACGGCCGGTGGCAGGCGACAGTGCACACGACGGGACCGTGGGATGCCCGCGCGCAGCACGGCGGGCCGCCAAGCGCGTTGCTCGGCCGGGCCATGCGGGACTGCGCGCCCCGCGACGACATGATGATCGCCCGGTTCACCTGCGAGATCCTGCGCCCGATCCCGGTCGGCGAGATCAGCGTCGCCGCCCGCGTGGCGCGGCCGGGCCGGAGCGTCGAGCTGCTTGAGGCCAGCGCGAGCGCGGGCGGCCGCGAGGTGGCCAGGGCGAGCGCCTGGCGGGTACTCAAGACGGCCGCCGAGCCGGTGCCGTCCCGGCTGCCCGCCCCGCCGGGGCCGCCCGATGACTATCCGGCCATGCGCCGGCCGCGGAGCTGGGTGGACGGGTTCCTGTCCGCGGTCGAGTGGCGTTCGATCCAGGGCGGCTTCACCAAGCCGGGGCCCGCGACCATCTGGGGGCGGCTCCGCTACCCGCTCGTGCCGGACGAGGAGCCAAGCCCGCTTGACCGGGTGCTCACCATGGCCGACAGCGGCAACGGCGCCTCCTGGGAGCTGGACATCACCCGCTGGCACTTCATCAACCCGGAGCTCACCGTCCACCTGCACCGGGAGGCCGAAGGCGAGTGGATCTGCCTGGACGCCCAGACCGCCATCTCCCCCGGCGGGGCCGGCCTCGCCACGTCCGTGCTCTCCGACCGCCGCGGCCCGCTCGGCGTGGGCGCCCAGTCGCTCCTCATCGCCCCGCGCCCGACGCCCGCCGGCCACTAGCCGCGGGCCACGCAGCTTGAACGCAGAAGTTACCCGATATATCGCCTTATGCCGCATACTCCGCGAAAGCGGGGGAAGTCGTAGGCCATGGTTACGTTCATTATCGTCCTGCTGATAGTAGGGCTCATCTGCGGCGCGATCGCGCGCCTGCTCATGCCCGGTCGTGACTCGATCGGCATCGTCGGCACGATCGTGCTCGGCATCGTCGGTTCCTTCGTCGGCGGCTTCCTGCAGAACCTCATCGAGTACCACCACGTGAGCGTGCACAGCTTCCACGCCGTCGGCATCATCGGCTCGATCATCGGCGCCTGGGTGCTGCTGCTCCTGCTGCGCCTCACCCACCTCGAGCCCGGCCGCCGCCGCTAACTAACAGCCAACAACCGTCAGCTCCGGCCCACGCCGCCCGGGATGGTGTGGGCCGCAAAATAGTGGATCGCTGACCGCGCCATAGCGTGCATAGCGATCCACCATCCCGGCTTCGCGGTGCCAGTCGTCCGCTTTGACCGGTTCGTCCGCACGATCCACTCACTGAAATTCCGGCCCCGCCGCGGGAACAAGCCGCGCGGGGCCTTTGTTGCATCCACTGCAATGATGCTGGGAGTGCAACTTAGGACGGACTTCAAGGTTTCGGTGAGCGCATCATGACTGTCACCCCCGCGACGGGACCCCCGGTCTCGCTGCGCGAGCGCAAGAAGCTGGCGACCCGGCGGCTGCTGCGCCGCGCCGCGCTTGAACTAGTCGCCGAGCGCGGCCTCGCGAACGTCACCGTAGAGGACATCGCCGAGGCGGCGGAGGTGTCACCGCGCACCTTCTTTAACTATTTCCCGTCGAAGGAATCCGTGCTGTTCGGCGGTGACCCGGACCGGGCGGCGGAGTTGCGCGAGGGGATCGCCGTCGCGGCGCCGGGCGGATCGGCGCTTGACGCGGTGCGCGTCGTGCTCACGCGTGATTCCGAGACGATGGCCGACGAGCTGCGTTCGCTCGGTGGCGACCCGGCGGACTGGCTTCGCCGGATGAAGGTGGCCCGCACCGACCCGCACGTCCGCGCCGCGCACGCGGCGCAGATGGCGATGATCGAGCGGGCCATCGCCGAAGGACTCGCGGCCAGGCTCGGCGCCGACCAGGAGACCGACCCCTATCCGGGAGTGGTGGCCGCCGCCGCCGTCAGCGTGGTCCGCGCTTGCCTTTCTTTCTGGGCGGGCAGCGGCGGCGCGACCTCGCTCGGCCAGCTCATCGACGAGGCGTTTCTGTCCCTCGCGGCCGGGTTCCCGGAGAACAGCGACTTGCGCCGGGTCACGGTGAACGCGACCGCGGCGAACACAACTGCTGACAGGAAGGACATCAACTGATGGCATCAGCCACCCCCGCGCCCGCCGAAGGCGCGCGGCCAGCCCCGGCCGCCGACGCCACTGACGGCGCCTTGCCGGGCCTCGGGCGCCGCCGCATCCTCCTCATTATCGGCGCGCTGATGTGCGGCATGCTGCTTGCCGCGCTTGACCAGACGATCGTGTCCACGGCACTGCCGACGATCGTCGGTGACCTCAAGGGCGGCTCGCACATCGCCTGGGTCATCACCGCCTACCTGCTCGCCACCACGGTGTCCACCCCGCTCTGGGGCAAGCTCGGCGACCAGTACGGCAGGAAGGTCTTCTTCCAGGCGGCGATCGTCATCTTCCTGGTCGGCTCGGTGCTTTCCGGCCTGAGCAACTCCATGGTCATGCTGATCGCCTTCCGCGCGGTCCAGGGCCTCGGCTCCGGCGGCTTGATGGTCGGCGCGCAGGCGATCGTCGGCGACATCGTCTCGCCCCGCGAGCGCGGCAAGTACCAGGGCCTCTTCGGTGCGACCTTCGGACTGGCCAGCGTGGTCGGCCCGCTGCTCGGCGGCGTCTTCGTGGACAACCTGACCTGGCGCTGGATCTTCTACATCAACATCCCGATCGGCGCGATCGCGCTCGTCGTGGTGGCCCTCCAGGTGCCGGGCAAGCTGCGCCGGGTGCACCACACGATCGACTACCTCGGCGCAGTCCTGCTGTCGCTCGCGGCCACCTCGCTGATCCTGCTGACCAGCCTCGGCGGCACGACCTACGCGTGGTCCTCGGCGCCGATCTACATCCTCGGCATCGCGGGCGTCGTGCTGATCGGCCTGTTCGTGCTGGCCGAGCGGTACGCCGCGGAGCCGATCCTGCCGCTGCACCTGTTCAAGACGCGCGTCTTCTCGGTCACCAGCGTGGTCGGCTTCATCGTCGGTTTCGGAATGTTCGGCGCGATCACCTACCTGCCCGCGTTCTTCCAGGTGGTCCGAGGCATCTCGCCGACCATCTCCGGGGTGTACCTGCTGCCGCTGATGGCCGGGCTGCTGCTCGTCTCGATCACCTCCGGCCAGATCATCGCCAGGACCGGCAAGTACCGTGTCTTCCCGATCGCGGGCACGGCGCTGATGACCATCGGCCTTTTCCTGCTGCACCTGATGTCCCCCTCGACGCCGACGGTCTTCGACGCGCTGGCCATGCTGGTGCTCGGCATGGGCCTCGGCGGCGTCATGCAGGTGCTGGTGATCATCGTGCAGAACGGCGTCCCGCACAGCGAGCTTGGCGTCGCGACCTCGGGCGCGACGTTCTTCCGCTCGATCGGCGGCTCGTTCGGCACCGCGATCTTCGGCGCGATCTTCTCGAACGTGCTGGTCGGCAACCTGGCCAGCCACCTGCACGGGCTGAGCCTGCCGGGCGGCTTCAGCGCGGCGGACGTCACCCCGGCCGCGCTCAGCCACCTGCCCGCGGCCGTGCACAGCGGCTTCGTGGCCGGGTACGCCGAGTCGATTCAGACGGTCTTCCTCATCGCCGTGCCGATCGCGGTGCTCGCGTTCCTCGCCAGTTGGCTGATCCCGCAGGTCGAGCTCAAGCAGTGGGGCGCCCCCGCCGCGTCCGCCGCGCCCACGGCCGAGGGCCAGGACGCGGCCGTGGACGCCGCCGCCGGCCTGGACGCCGTCCGGGGAGCGGACGACATCAGCGGCACGGGAGTGCCGTCGGAGTCGCTTGACCCGCAGGACGCCGGCCGGCGCGACGACTAAGCCGTCAAGCCGGTCAGCGGCCGCCGCCTGGTCCATCACCCTGGACCAGGCGGCGGCCGCTTTCGTATTGGCATCGAGCGGGTCTGGGCCATGCTGGTACTGTCCGGTTAAGTAGCGCAACCGAGAGAGAGCGGGCCGTTATGAGCCTTTTTCAGCGGGCGCACGACATACTTGCCGCTAAGGCGAACAAGGCACTGGATGCCGCCGAGAAGCCCGACGAGATGCTCGACCTGTCGTACAACCAGATGCTTGAGCAGATCACCGACATGCGCCGGGCGCTGGTCAGCATCGCGGCCTCGCGCAAGCAGATCGAGCTGCAGGAGACCCAGCTACAGCACTCGGTGGATCACCTGCAGGCCCAGGCGCAGGCGGCCCTGGCCCAGGGCCGGGAGGACCTGGCCCGTGAGGCGCTGTCTCGTAAGGGAGCCGCCCAGGCCCAGATCGACGACATGGAGGCCCAGCACCAGCAGCTGTCCGAGCAGGAGCAGAAGCTGAAGCCGGCGCTCGCCCAGTTGCAGGAGCGGGTGAACCACTTCCGCACGCAGAAGGAAGTCCTCAAGGCCCAGTACACGGCCGCGAGCGCGGTGAGCTCGGTGAACGCTGACGCCGCGGGCATCAGCGACACGGGCGCCGCGCTGCAAAGTGCCCAGGACAAGATCGCCAACATGCAGGCCCGGGCCGGCGCGCTGGACGAGCTGCTGCAGTCCGGCGTGCTCGAAGACCTCAGCGGCGGAAGCGACGACATCAAGCAGGAGCTCGACGAGGTCACGTCGTCGAGCCAGGTGGACAAGGAGCTGGCCGCGCTCAAGGCACAGCTGGGGCAGGGAGACACCCCGCCCCCCGCCCTCCCGGCCGGCCAAGCGCCCGCCTAAGCGCCCGGGCCGCGGCCGGCCTAGGCCCGGCTGCACCGGGCTGGCTGGGGCTGGCTGGCTGGGGCGGGCTGCCTAAACCGGTCAGGTCGGGGCCGGGCTTGCCGCTCGCTTGTCCGGGACTTTCGTTGACGCGCTGGCGGCCCCGCTGACCTCGGCCCGGTCAGCCGGGCGGTCCGGGCTAGGCGAGCCGCCGACGTCGGCTATTCCGACGAGCGCCGCCACGCCGCCGACGAGATAGCAGATGGCCTGGACGTTGAGGAGGGGCACCGCGCCGAGCCGGTCGCCGAGGATGCCCGCCGCCACCATGCCGACCGCTTGGCCGAAGGCGGACGCCGCGCCGAAGGCCGCGAAGACGCGTCCCCGCTCGCCGTCCGTCGTCGACTGCTGGAGCGACGAGATCAGGCCGCTGAGAATCGCGACGCCGGGGATGCCGACGCAGATGAACAGGGCCGCGTAGACCGGCTCGGCGGTGGTCGCGGGCGGCAGGTTCCACGTCAGGACGGCGACGGCGCCGAACGCCAGGCAGGCCAGGCCCACCAGGCGTCCTGCCCGGACGCGGGTGGCGCGGGCCAGGACGAGGCCGCCGGCGATGGCGCCGATTGCCTGGACGCCGCGGAGAAAGCCGTTCTCGGCGGCGTTTCCGTGGAGGTTCCGGGCGACAAAGACCACGAACAGGACAATGAAGAGTCCTTGGCCGATGTCGATGATCACGGTGACGGCCAGTGCTACCCGGACCGAGCGCCGGGCGAATGGATGTCCGCCCGGGCGTGGTGATGACGCGCCGCTCAGGGGAGCCGTGGCCCTGGCCGGGCGAACGCCCCAGATCAACGCGGCCGCAAGCAGGAAACTCGCCGCGTCGCCGATGACGATCACCGGGAGGCCGCCGGTCACCAGGGCCGCGCCGCCCAGCGCGGCGCCGACCAGGCGTCCGAGGTTCTGGTTCAGGCCGATCAGCGAGTTCGCCCGGACCAGCTGGTCTTCGGCCACCAGGGTCGGGAGCAGGGCGTTCTTGGCCGGGTCGAAGAGGCTCGCCAGCGCCGCCTGGAGTGCGATCACGCCGTAGAGGACCAGCAGATGCGCCCCGGCCAGGAGCGGGAGCAACGCGGCGGCCTGGCCGAGCGAGACGGCGACAAGCAGCCGGGTGCGGTGACCCGATCGGTCAGCCAGGTGTCCGGCCAGCGGGGTGATCAGCACGGCCGGTACCAGCTCGATGAGGAAGGCTACCGAGGTGCCAAGGGTCGATCCAGTCCGCTGGTAGACCAGGACCGGGAGAGCGACAAGCAGCATCCAGTCGCCGGTGTCGGATATGAGTCCGGCCAGCCACAGGCGGCGGAAGTCTCGATTGCGCAGTGCGGTCATCGCTCTGGCTCCGCCGGATCGGGTCCCTCTGGAAACGCGTGCAGGCTCAGATGGACCAGCGCCGATCCGTCCGGCTGGTCGTCACGCGTAGCGGCGATATAGGGCCGGATCAGTGCGTCCAGTTGCCGGGTCAGGTCCGCCAGCTCGGTCGCGGTCACACGGAGTGTGTAAGTGTTATGAAACGATGCGTCCTGCCATGCGCGCTCAAGTGTCGTGAAGCGTGCCACGGCTTCCAGGGCCTCTTGCTGGTCCTGCTGGATCGTCATGGCCAGCAGCGCCGCGGTATTGCGGCCAAGCGGGCTGTCCGGGTCGCCGGGCTGTTCCAGGCTGAAGCCGGTGACGAGTGCCCGCCAGGGACGCTCGCGGGCGTCGGCGGAGCCGTCTGCTTCGACCCAGCCGTACTTGGCCAGCGTTCGCAGGTGATAGCTGCAGTTGGACGGCGTGTCGCCGACGGCGCGGGCGCCTTGCGACGCCGTCGCCGGACCGGAGGACATCAGGTAGTTCAGCAGCCTCCAGCGGACGGGGTGGGTCAGCGCCGCTATCGCGTCTGGGTCTTCGAGATGTACCCGGGCTTCTTCGGCCACCTGCCTCCCCGCTCCCTTCCCGCTTCCCGCTCGATCTGAAAGCCTCTTTCAAGAGTTAACCACATTCCGGGGCAACTATGAAATCGTCTTTCAGATTTTTCGCCGCGGGCCGGCCACGGGCCTAGGCCGCCTACGGCACAGGCACAGGCACAGGCACAGGCACGGCCGCGGGCGCGCGCGCCGGCCGGAACAGCCGCCCGCGGGCACCGTCGCGCACCGTCCGGACGGCGACGGTCAGCCAGGCGGCGACCAGCAGCACGAACAGGGCGGCGGCAGCGTAGCGCAGCATGTCGTCGCCGGTGCGCGCGTGGGCGCGGCGCCGGTCCGGCGTCACGGCCGCGGAGCTGGCCGCCACCCCGCTCGTGGCCAGGGAGCCGGGGTCGGGGACGCGCCGCCACTTCGAGGAGGCCCTGCGCGCCCACGGCATCCCTGGCCGGGTGCCGCCGGTGGCGGAGCTGTCGTCGACCACGGCGATCAAGGCGGCCGTCGCGGCGGACATCGGCCCGGCGGTGCTGAGCTCGCTCGCGGTCGCGCCCGAGCTTGCCGCGGGCACGCTGCGCCCGGTCAGGGTGATCGACCTGGACCTGGCGCGGCGACTGCTCGTCGTGTGGGCCGCCGGCGGCAGCTCGCCGGCCCCGCGGCCGACCTGCGCGCCATCGCCGCCAGGACCCGGTGAGCGGCTACCGGTAGCGGAAGCCGTCGAGGAAGCGGCGGAAAAGCCCGCCCTCGCGCATGAGCGCGGCCCCGGGCGGGGGAGCAGCCGCCCGCAGGGTGGCAATCGGCTTGTCGTAGTCGGTACGCGCGATAGCGTCAACGACCTCGGCCTCGCCGAAGTCCTCCGAGCCCTCGATCTCCGGCACGTAACCGACGAGCATGCCATCCTCCATGACCTGCGCCTCAAGGCCGGCCGTGCCGTCGGTATCCCACTCTGCCTCGCGCCCACCCGGCAACGTCACGCGCACGCCGTACTGACCGGGCCCGCGGAACAGGTGAGCATTAACACCACGGTCACGGAGGGCGTCAACCACCCGACGCGCCCTGAACTCATCCATGCCAGCAACGTAAGGCTTTTCCCTGAAACATCATTGAAAGCTAGCTCCATGCCGCCTCTGCCTCGCATACCCGCAACCGGGAGTAGCAGGTAGGTTGGGCGAATGGACGAGAACCGGGCTCGGCGGGTGGCCGACGCGCTGCGGGACCGCGGCATCGACGCGCACCTGGGAATCGCGGGATCGACATCTACGGGGTACGCGTCGTGCTCAGCGGCGGGCGCGAGGCGATCTGGGGCAACGAGGGCACCACGTCCCTGGAGGCCGAGGTGCTGCTCGACGGCGACCTCGTCGGCTTCATCCCCCGAGATCCCCGGCTCGGCGGCATTCGACGAGGCGCAGATCGTAGACGCCATCGCGCGGGCCGATTACGACGAGCCGGAGGGCCGGGAACTCCCCGAAGCGCCGCCGCCCGCCCCGCCGCTGATGCGCGAGGGCGGGCTGTTCCGCCGCTTCCTCGGCGGCTTCCGCTACGACTCGGAGTCGGGTACCGGGCGTTAGCCGGGGCTCGAGTCCGCGAAGCGCTCCTGGCCGAGGACGGCGAGCAGTTGCAGCTTCTCGTAGCCTTCCGTGCGCGGCGGGGCGGTGAGCACCAGCAGCGCGATGGACTGGTCCTCGGTGAACAGCACCTGGCAGTCGACCTCGATGGGGCCTAGTTCGGGGTGGATGAGTACCTTGTGGTCCTCGAAGCGCCGCGCGACCTCGTGCCGCTCCCACAGCTCCGCGAACTCGGGGCTGGACTTCTGCAGGCGCGGACGATCTCGCGCCCCGTGACCTCGGGCCCATCGACCCGTACGCGGAGCGCAGGTTGGCGACCTGCGCCCGGCTCTGCCGGTCGCGGTCATCCTCCGGGTAACGCAGCCGCTCGGCGGGGTCGGTGAACCACCGGTAGACTCGCTCCGGCCATCCCCGTATCGCCGGCCTGGTCGCCGAGCAGGGCGGCGGCCATCCGGTTCTGCACCAGCGTCTCGCCGAGATTCGACAGGATCAGCGCGGGCGTGTCGTTCAGCCGGTCGAGCACCCGCAGCAGCGCGGGCGGGACGTGGGTGTTGACCGCGACGGCCGGGGGAGCGGTGTGCCCCGCCAGCCGGAAGAGGTAATCGCGCTCATCGCTCGTCAGCCGCAGCGCCGGGCGAGCGCGCCGAGCATCTGCTCGCTCGGCTGCGGGCCGCGCTGCTGCTCAAGGCGCGTGTAGTAGTCGGTCGACATAGGGCGAGGGCCGCGACATCCTCACGCCGCAGGCCGGGCGTGCGACGGCGGGCACGTCACCGGGTCCCACCGTCATCGGCCGGCTGGAGTGCCTCACGGTGACGGCGCAGGAAGTCCGCCAATGCTGCCCCGGTCCATCGGGTCCGTTCTCGGCGCGCTCCGCCGCGGCTAGCCAGGGATCGCCGATCCCCCGGATCACCGCCTCTCTGCACAGGTCAGAGCCCCCGTTAGAGCAGCTTCAGGGGCATGAACATCTCAGGCAACGTGATCTTTATCCCTGGCTCCACGAGCGGCATCGGGCTGGCGCTCGCCCGGCACGCTCCCAGCGAGCGGGAACACGGTGATCGTGGGCGGCAGGCGGGCCGACCTGCTCGACGAGATCGCCGCCGAGCACCCCGGCATCGACACCGTGGGTGATCGACACCGCCGACGCGGCCAGCATCCAGTCCGCCGCCCCGCCAGGTGCTTGACCGAGCCACCCTGACCTCAACGTCCTCGTCGACATGGCCGGCATCATGCGCGCCGAGGACTACGCACCGCCCAGCCGGGTTCCTCGCCTCGGCCGAGTCGGTAGCTGACCACCAACGTGCTCGGCCCGGTCCGGCTAATCGCGGCGTTCATCGAGCACCTGCGGACGCGGCCGGACGCGACCATCATCACCGTTTCGTCCGGCCTGGCGTTCACCCCGCTGACGGTGACGCCCAGCTACAACGCGTCCAAGGCC
>CAWKKG010000033.1:0-297169 GCA_963850115.1 uncultured Actinomycetota bacterium | reverse complement strand
ACAGGCGAGGAGCCGACGGTGGCGTCCATTGAAGCAGTCCATGCCAGGCAGATCCTGGACTCGAGGGGCAACCCGACCCTAGAGGTTGAGGTCGCGCTCGACGACGGCTCGGTTGGCCGCGCCGGCGTCCCGAGCGGCGCGTCCACCGGCGCGTTCGAGGCCGTCGAGCTCCGCGACGGCGGCGCCGAGTGGGGCGGCAAGGGGGTCACCAAGGCGGTCGACGCCGTGACCGAGGAGATCCAGGACGAGCTGCTCGGCCACGAGGCCGACGACCAGCGGCTCGTCGACCAGGCGCTGATCGACCTTGACCGGACGCCGGGCAAGTCGCGGCTCGGCGCGAACGCGATCATCGGCGTGTCGATGGCCGTGGCGCGGGCGGCGGCGGACTCGGCTGGCCTCCAGCTCTTCCGCTACCTGGGCGGCCCGAACGCGCACGTGCTGCCCGTGCCGATGATGAACATCGTCAACGGCGGCGCGCACGCGGACTCCAACGTGGACGTCCAGGAGTTCATGATCGCCCCGATCGGGGCGCCGACCTTCAGCGAGGCGGTGCGCTGGGGGGCCGAGACCTACCACGCGCTCAAGTCGGTGCTCAAGCAGCGCGGGCTGTCCACCGGCGTGGGCGACGAGGGCGGCTTCGCCCCCGACCTCGAGCACAACCGGGCCGCGCTCGACTTCATCGTCGAGGCGATCGGCAAGGCCGGCTTCGTCCCCGGGCGGGACATCGCGCTCGCGATCGACGCCGCGGCGACCGAGTTCTACAAGGACGGCGCGTACCTCTTCGAGGGCAAGCCGCAGACCGCCGACGACATGTCCGCGATCTACGCCGACTGGGTGAACAACTACCCGATCGTGTCGGTCGAGGACCCGCTCGCCGAGGAGGACTGGGCCGGGTGGCAGGCGTTCACTGCCTTGGTCGGCGACCGGGTCCAGGTGGTCGGCGACGACCTGTTCGTCACCAACCCCGAGCGGCTGCGCCGCGGCATCGCCGAGAAGTCGGCCAACGCCCTGCTGGTCAAGGTGAACCAGATCGGCACCGTCAGCGAGACCTTCGACGCGGTCAGCCTCGCGCACCGCGCCGGGTGGGCCTGCATGATCAGCCACCGCTCGGGCGAGACCGACGACACGTTCATCGCCGACCTCGCCGTCGCGACCAACGCCGGACAGCTCAAGACCGGGGCCCCGGCCCGCGGCGAGCGGGTCGCCAAGTACAACCAGCTGCTTCGCATCGAGGAGCACCTGGCCGACGCGGCCACCTTCGCCGGCGCGTCCGCGTTCCCGAGGTTCACCACTGCCTGAGAAGCACTGCCTGAGGAATACTGCCTGATCATGCCGACGCAGGCCCAGCCTTCACCGGCTCAGCCGTCACCCGCGCAGGCCGCCGCCCTGGCGGCGGTCGCGCGGTCCACCAAGCTGACCGGGCGGGCCGCGCTGCTTGCCGTGGTGATCTGCGCCATCGCGCTCAGCCTGGCGTACCCCGTTCGCGAGTACATCGCGCAGCGGCAGCAGATCGACCAGCTGCTCGCCCAGCAGGAGACCATGTCCGCGCAGGTCAGGGCCCTAGAGGCGGAGGACAGCAAGCTGTCGCAGACCTGGTACATCGAGCAGGAGGCACAGGGGCAGCTGCACATGTGCTTCCCGCAGGAGCAGTGCTACGAGGTCATCTCCGGCCAGCCGGCGAAGGCATCCGTCACCAAGCCGCAGGTCGTAGCCGATCCCTGGTACGCCAAGCTCTGGGAGTCGGTACAGAAGGCCGACGCCCCCGCGCAGAAATGAGCCTGCCGGAGGACGCGGCGGTTGTCGCCGCGCAGCTCGGCCGCGAACCCCGCGGCCTGCGGGCGGTCGCGCATCGCTGCCCGTGCGGGCTGCCCGACGTCGTGGAGACGGCGCCCCGGCTGCCCGACGGCACCCCGTTCCCGACGCTGTACTACCTGACCTGCCCGCGGGCCGCCGCGGCGATCAGCGGCCTGGAGGCGGCCGGGCTGATGCGCGAGATGACCGCCAGGCTGGCCGCCGACGACGAGCTGCGCGCGGCGTACGCGAGCGCGCACCGTGACTACCTCGCCCGCCGGGACGCGGCGGCGACGGCGGAAGGACTCGAGCCGCTGCCGCGGGGTACCCAGTCGGCGGGCGGCATGCCCGACCGGGTCAAGTGCCTGCACGCCCTCGCCGCGCACGAACTCGCCGCGCCCGGGACCAACCCGCTTGGCCGCGAGGCCCTCGACGCGGCGGGCGAGTGGTGGTCGCGCGGTCCCTGCGTCTGTCCAGAGGAGCCAGCGTGACCATGCGGGTCGCCGCCATCGACTGCGGCACGAATTCCATCCGGCTGCTGATCGCGGACCTCAACAAAGAGTCAGGTCATTCCGAACGGGGGCGTGGTGCCTCTGGCCCCGCCGACTCGTCTCCCGCGCCGCTGACGGACGTCACCCGGCAGATGCGCATCGTCCGGCTCGGTGAGGGCGTGGACCGGACCGGACGGCTCTCGGCGGCCGCCCTGGACCGGACGATGACCGCGCTCAAGGAGTACGCCGGGCTGATCGCCGACGCGCGGCCCGCGGCCGTCAGGATGGTCGCGACCAGCGCGACCAGGGACGCCGCGAACTCCCAGGAGTTCACCGACCGCGTGCTCGGCATTCTTGGCGTCCCGCCGGAGGTCATCACCGGCGACGAGGAGGCCTGGCTGTCTTTCACCGGGGCGACCCGGGAACTGGCCGGCACCCCGCTCGCCGCCGCGGGCTCATGCCCGCCGCCCTATCTCGTCACCGACATCGGCGGCGGCTCCACGGAGTTCGTGCTCGGCGGCCTCGACCGGGTCGATGCCAGGGGGCAGGTCCAGGCCCGTTCGGTCAACATCGGCTGCGTCCGGCTGACCGAACGGCACCTGCACGCCGACCCGCCGCTCGCGGCCCAGATCGAGGCCACCACGAAGGACATCGACGCCGCGCTCGACCAGGTGGCCGCCACCGTGCCCGTGGAGAAGGCGACCACGCTGGTCGGCCTGGCCGGGTCGGTCACCACGGTGGCGGGGATCGCCCTCGGCCTTGACGAGTACGACTCGACCCGCATCCACCACTCACGGGTCCCGGCCGCCCGGGTCCACGAGATAGCCACCCGCCTGCTTGGCCTGACGCGCGCGGAACGGGCGGCCATCCCGGTCATGCACCCGGGCCGGGTCGACGTGATCGGCGCGGGCGCGCTTATCCTCGACCGCATCATGACCAGGTTTTCCTTCGCCGAAGTGCTCGTCAGCGAGCACGACATCCTCGACGGCATCGCGTGGTCGGTCTACCCGTGACCCCGGGTGGTCCGGTCGCGCCGGGGACCGGGTGGCCCGAGGACCCGGCGAGTCCGGCGACGCCGGTGGCGCGCAGCGCGGCTGAGGTTGCCGCGCTCGCCGCTGCGCGCCCGACCTCGCCGAGCTGGAGGCCAGGCAGTCGGTGTGCCGTGCCTGCCCGCGGCTGGTGAGCTGGCGGGAAGAGGTCGCGGTCGTGCGCCGCAAGTCCTTCATGAACGAGCCCTACTGGGGACGGCCCGTGTACGGGTGGGGCGATCCGGCGCCGGCCATCCTCATCCTCGGTCTCGCGCCCGCCGCGCACGGCGGCAACCGGACCGGCCGGATCTTCACCGGCGACCGGAGCGGCGACTTCCTGTTCGCGTCGCTGTATCGCTGCGGCCTGGCCAGCCAGCCGACGAGCGTGGCCGCCGGCGACGGCCAGCGGCTGACGGGGGCGCGAATGGTCGCCGCGGTGCGCTGCGCGCCACCGGAGAACAAGCCGACCCCAGGCGAGCGCGACACTTGCGCCCCCTGGCTCGCCGCCGAGTTCCGCTTGGTCGCCGACACGGTGCGGGTGGTCGTCTGCCTTGGCGGCTTCGCCTGGCAGGCGCTCTGGCCCGTGCTCGCGGAAGCCGGCTATGCGGTGCCACGGCCCCGTCCCGCCTTCGGCCACGGGGCGGAAGCGCGCGTAACCGGCGCCGCGGTCACGCCGCTGCTGCTTCTCGGCTGCTACCACCCCAGCCAGCAGAACACCTTCACCGGCCGGGTAACGCCGGGCATGACCGACGCGATCTTCCGCCGGGCCCGCGAGGCGGCGGGCCTCACCATGACCTATACGGCGGGCCTCACCTGACAATTTCGACGACCTGCTCACCACGCGCCACGCGCGACCCAATTTTGAAATTCGCCGAAATTCCGGGCAAAACTGGAAGATTTTGTCCGAGCTTTACTAAGCGGGCAGATAGTGATTTCGGGGTATTATTGGTCCGCCCCCGTAGCCCAAGGGCAGAGGCTGGCCCCCTAAAAGGGCCCATGTGTCGGTTCGAACCCGACCGGGGGCACGCTAATGGATCAGGGGCTTAGCGGTAGGCGGACTGTGCATCTGCGCTTGCAAGTGCAGTTGCAAATGAATAGTGCGGGGGACACTTTCTGCGCTTATGGAAAAGCGGATATCTTCCTGGGGGGCGACCCCGGGCGGCGGCTAAGCGCCGAAAAGCCTGAGACGGCGGCGGATTTCGTACTCGCGAACGATGGCGGCCGCGTAGCGGTCGCAGATGCCGTGCTCGTCGGCCAGCCAGTTAGCGCGCTCCTCGCGACGCAGGAAGGCGGGCCCGGATTCCAGGTGGCTGAACCACTCGGACAGCTCGCGCCCGGTTACGAACGGGATGCGTGCGATGAGGCCTTTGTGAGTAGCGGGGGTGTGGGTAAGCGCCATTGGCACCTCCGGGGATGGAAGCCGCTTTCAGTCGAGACTGCCTCACCGGTGGGCCCCTGACAAGACCCAGACGCAACCTTCCCGCAATGTCTTGTTTGTCGGCTCGTGATGATCTTGACATCAACGCTTGCCGAAGGCCGACCCCGCTCATACCGCACGCCACATGACCCCCACGTGCGGCACCAGCCCCGACGGCGACCGTCATCGGCCGCGCGATCGACCGGTCATCCCGGGGGAACGAAGACTCGTCCCCCGGGAGATAACACCTAGTTCAGGCGCTCGAGGATCATCGCCATGCCCTGGCCGCCGCCGACGCACATGGTTTCCAGGCCGATGGTCTTGTCGTGGAACTGGAGGCTGTTAATCAGCGTGGTGGCGATCCGCGCGCCGGTCATGCCGAACGGGTGGCCGACGGCGATCGCGCCGCCGTTCACGTTCAGCTGCGCGGGGTCGATGCCCAGGTCCCGGTAGGAGGGGATGACCTGGGCCGCGAACGCCTCGTTGATCTCCACGAGGTCCACGTCGCTGATCGCCATCCCGGCCCGGCGCAGCGCCTGCCGTGACGCTTCCACCGGCCCGAGGCCCATGATCTCCGGCGAGAGCGCGCCGACCCCGGTCGATACGATCCGCGCGAGCGGCGTGAGCCCGAGCTCCGCCGCCTTCACGTCGCTCATCACCACGAGCGCGGCCGCCCCGTCGTTCAGCGGGCAGCAGTTCCCCGCCGTCACCGTCCCGTGCTCGCGGAACGCCGGCTTGAGCGAGGCGACCTTGTCCAGGGTGGTGCCCGGCCGCGGCCCGTCGTCCGCCGACACCACCGAGCCGTCGGGCAGCGTTACCGGCGTGATCTCCCGCTGCCAGAAGCCGTTGGCGAGCGCCTTCTCCGCGAGGTTCTGCGACCGGACGCCGAACTCGTCCTGCTCGGCCCGCGTGATGCCGCGCAGCGCGGCGAGGTTCTCGGCCGTCTGGCCCATCGCGATGTAAATGTCGGGCAGCTGGCCGTCTTCGCGCGGGTCGTGCCATGGCGTCTCCGCCGCCGCCGTCGCATCCGCCCGCGCCTCGGCGTCGGTGAACAGCGGATTGTGCGTGTCGGGCAGGCTGTCGCTTGACCCCTTGACGAAGCGGGAGACGCACTCGACGCCGGCGGAGATGAACACGTCACCCTCGCCCGCCTTGATCGCGTGATAGGCCATCCTGGTGCTCTGCAGCGAGGATGAGCAGTAGCGGTTGACCGTGGTGCCGGGCACGCCGTCGAGGCCGAGCAGGACCGCGACGACCCTGGCGATGTTGAACCCCTGCTCGCCGCCCGGCAGCCCGCAGCCGACGATCAGGTCCTCTACCTGGGACGGCTCCAGTTGGGGTACCTTGGCAAGCACCGCCGTCACGATCTGGGCGAGCAGGTCATCGGGCCTGATAGAGGTCAGCGATCCCTTGAATGCCCGGCCAATGGGTGAGCGGGCGGTCGCGACGATGACGGCTTCTGGCATACCGACGCCTCCTGGTATTTACGCGTGTGGCTTCCACGTTAACAGGGGTACGGGGGGTCGTCCCCCGCAGCACCGGTCGGTCCGTGCGGGCCTGATACGATCGCGGTCTTTGCGATCAGGCCCGCCCGGTCGGACAGCCGGGGGGTACGGGGGTCGTCCCCCGGGAGATACCGAGGAGGGCCGGGTGGAGGTGTATGACTCACTGACCGAGGCGATGGGGAACACGCCCCTGCTTCGGCTGAGGTCGGTGACGAAGGGCATCGCGAGGACGGGCAACGTGCTCGCGAAGATCGAGTACCTGAATCCGGGTGGCTCGGTGAAGGACCGCATCGCCCTGCGGATGGTGGAGACGGCGGAGCGGCAGGGCAAGCTGGGCAAAGGCGGCGTGATCGTGGAGCCGACCTCGGGCAACACCGGGGTCGGCCTGGCGATCGTCGCCCAGGAGCGCGGCTACCGCTGCGTGTTCACGTGCCCGGACAAGGTCGCCGCCGACAAGATCGCGGTGCTCCGCGCCTACGGCGCCGAGGTCGTCGTGTGCCCCACGAGCGTGCCGCCTGACCACCCGGACTCCTACTACAGCGTCGCCCGCCGCCTCGCCAGGGAGACCGAGCGTGGCTGGCAGCCCGACCAGTACGCGAACCCCGACAACCCGGCCGCGCATTACCACTGGACCGGCCCGGAGATCTGGCGGCAGACCGAGGGCAAGGTCACCCACTTCGTGACGGGCATCGGGACCGGCGGCACGATCTCCGGCACCGGCCGCTACCTCAAGGAAGCGTCCAACGGCACGGTGAAGATCATCGGCGCCGACCCGGAGGGCTCCGTCTACTCGGGCGGGACCGGCCGCCCCTACCTGGTCGAGGGCGTCGGCGAGGACATCTGGCCCGCGACCTTCGACCGGAACATCGCCGATGAGGTGATCGCGATAAGCGACGCCGACTCCTTCGCGATGACCAGGCGGCTCGCCCGTGAGGAGGCCCTGCTCGTCGGCGGCTCGTCCGGCCTGGCCGTGGCCGCCGCTTTGCGCGTCTCCGCCGCGGTCGAGCCGGACGCCGTCATCGTGGTCCTGCTTCCCGACGGCGGCCGCGGCTACCTGTCGAAGATCTTCAACGACTCCTGGATGGCCGACTACGGGTTCCTCCGCGACCAGGACACGGGCACCACCGTCGCCGATCTCCTCGCCACCAGGGAATCCGGCCTGCCCGCCCTCGTCCACGTCCACCCGGACGAGACCGTCGCGCAGGCGATCGCGCTGCTGCGCGAGTACGACGTCTCGCAGCTCCCCGTGGTCCAGGAGGAACCGCCGCTGATGGCCGCGGAGGTCGCCGGGTCCGTCGCCGAGCGCGACCTGCTCGATGCCCTGGTAAGCGGCCGGGCCAGCCCCCAGGACAAGGTCAGCAGCCACATGTCGCCGCCGCTGCCGGTGCTTGGCCAGGGCGAGCCGGTCAGCCGGGCCGCCGCGGTCCTCGAGAAGTCAGGCGCGGCGCTGGTGCACGTCGACGGCAAGCCGGCCGCCGTGCTCACCCGCGCCGACCTGCTCGCCTACTACGCGGGAGGTAATCAGTGAACCTCGACCACCTCGATGCCGAGAAGCTGGGCTTCGAGACCCTGGCGATCCACGCCGGGCAGGACCCGGACCCGCTCACCGGCGCGGTCGTCACCCCGATCTACCAGACGTCGACTTACAAGCAGGACGGCATCGGCGGCACCCGGGGCGGCTACGAGTACTCGCGCACCGCCAACCCCACTCGCACCGCGCTGGAAACCTGCCTGGCCGCCCTGGAGAACGGCGCCCGGGCGTTCGCGTTCGCCTCCGGCATGGCCGCCGAGGACTGCCTGGTCCGCACGCTCTGCCGGCCGGGCGACCGCGTCCTCATCCCTGGCGATGCCTACGGTGGCACGTTCCGCCTCTTTGACAAGGTCATGCGGGCGTGGGGGGTGGAACACAGCCCGGTCAGGCAAACCGACCTCGAGGCCGTCGACCGGGTCGCGGCCGAGCGGCGGCCCCGGCTGATCTGGGCGGAAAGCCCCACGAACCCGCTGCTGTCGATCGTCGACATCCGGGCCCTCGCCGCGCTCGCGCACGACCACGGGGCGCTGCTCGTCGTGGACAACACGTTCGCCTCCCCGTACCTGCAGCGCCCGCTCGACCTGGGCGCCGACGTCGTCGTCCACTCCACGACCAAGTACCTGGGCGGTCACTCGGACGTGGTCGGCGGCGCCATCGTCCTGAAGGACCCGCGCCACGCCGACGCGCTCGCCTTCAACCAGAACGCCACCGGGGCGGTCGCCGGCCCGTTCGACGCCTGGCTCACGCTGCGCGGGGTCAAGACCCTCGCGGCCCGGATGGACAGGCACTGCGCGAACGCCGCCCGCGTGGCCGCGGCGCTCGCGGACCACCCGGCCGTCACGGCGGTCCTTTATCCGGGGCTGCCCGGCCACCCGGGGCACGAGATCGCCAAGGCGCAGATGCGTGACTTCGGCGGCATGGTGTCCTTCCGCCTGGCGGCGGGCGAGGAAAAGGCCGTCGAGGTCTGCGCCCGCACCTCGCTGTTCACCCTGGGCGAGTCGCTCGGCGGCGTCGAGTCGCTGATCGAGCATCCCGCGCGGATGACGCACGCCTCGGTCGCCGGGTCACCGCTTGAGGTGCCGCCCGACCTGGTCCGGCTGTCGGTCGGGATCGAGGACCCGGACGACCTGCTCGCCGACCTGGCGCGCGCGCTCGGCTAGTGCCACACCATGAAAATCAGGATGACCAGCCAGATCAGCGCGGTCAGCCCGCCCAGCGACGCGATTCGGCCGCGCTCGACGGCCGCCCGGTGATGGTCGCCCGCGGCGACGGTCACGGGCCGGCCGCCGCCCGCCGCCGGCTGCGCGCTTCCCGCGGCCGCCCGCGCGGCGTCCGTGGCCGCGACCTGCCCGCGGACGTTCTCGTCGGCCGCGTCCGCGGCCGCCGCCCCCTCGCCGGCGTCTAGCGCCCTGAGCGCCCTGCGCTGGTCCCGAAGGATGATCATCAGTAGCACAAAGGCAACGACGAACAGCGTCAGCGACGCGGAGATCCACCATTGGCTGAACTTATGGGTCATACCGGTAAGGATGAGGCCAAAGATCAGGGTGAGAAGAGCGGCGAACGAGTAAATCCGCGTGGTGCGGAATAGGTACCCGACCACCACGGCATTCCGCTTCCGTATGTAACGGGGCGTAGACATGATCGCCGCGGTGCCCGGACCGATCGTGAAGACCGCGGCGGTGACATGCAGCCACAAGATTACGTGGTCGCCAAAAGACATGATGCGATCCTAGCGGGCTTGAGCGCTACCGGCCGGCCAGGGAGCGGGGCTCGCCCGCGATGCCGAGCAGCTTGCGGACGTCGTGCAGCTGACCGGACAGCCGCGGCGACAGCCCCGGCGGCAGCGGCGCGCTGCGCGCGTGCAGCGCCGTGGCGAACTGGCGCGGCGGCAGCTCCGCGTGCCGCGGTACGTTCTCGAACCACGCGGCGCTGCGCTGCGCCTCGGCCAGGTGGCGCCGCAGCTCGGCCTCGGCGCTGCCGCTGGTACGCCGCCAGGACGGCCGTCAGGCCGGCGGCGCCGTCGCCGGCCGCGCGGTAGCCCACGCGCCGCAGCTGGGCGGCGAGCGCGATCGCGTCGCCGATCGCCAGCGTGCTGCCAAGCCCGGCGGAGAAGTGCGCGGTGTGCGCGCTGTCGCCGACGAGCACCACGTTGCCGTGGTGCCAGCGCCGGTTGCTGACCGTCAGGAAGTTCCGCCAGCGCGCGTCCTCGCCGCCCGCGAACTCCGACCACAGCCGGTGGCCGAGCAGGTGCGCGGAGAAGATCTCCTCGAGGCGGCCGAGCGCACGGGTCGGCGAGCAGCTGTCGAAGCCGAGCCCCGACCACGTCTGCGGCTCGCACTCGACGATGAACGTGCTCGCCCGCGGCTCGTGCTGGTAGGCGTAGGCCCAGATCCAGCCGGCCTCCGTGGGCTCGAAGAAGAAGTTGAACGAGTCGAACAGCTTGCCGGTGCCGAGCCAGATGTGCTTGTTCCGTCCCTCGGTCACCGTGGTGCCGAACTCGCGCTGGCCGGCCCGTAGCTGGCTGTTTACCCCGTCCGCGGCCACGATCAGGTCCGCCGCGGGTAGTCCCGCCTTGTCGCGGACGTCGTGCTCGTAGCGGATCCGCACGCCGACCTGCCTGGCCCGGGTGGCGAGGATGTCGAGGCAGCGCTGCCGGCTCACCGCGTGCGCCTCGCCGTTCTCTGGGTTGGCCTCGCGCCCGCCGCCGAAGCTGACGGCCTGGTCGTACCAGCGGATCGACCGCCACTCGATCTCTTCCGCCGACTCGGCATCCAGCTCGGCCAGCCTGGCCAGGAACCCCCGCTCCATGGTCACGCCCCAGCCGTGCGTGACGCCTTCCTTATTCCGTTCAAGGACGACGACCTCGCTCGCCGGGTCCCCGAGTTTCAGCAGAAGCGACAAGTAAACGGTGCGGCGTGTCGCGGGGATGAGGAAGCCCGCGGTTTCTAGGATCTTGGGGTCTTTCCAGGGACTTCAAGATCAATAGGAAGCCGCGGGCATCGTGTTCTACGATACGGCGTCCGCGCTGTTCGGCGTTGCGGGACTGCGGGTTACCGACGTGGAGGCCGGGCCGGGCGGCGTGGTTGAGGTATGGGCGGTTACCTGTCACGAGGGCGCGGCGGCGTGCCCGGGGTGCGGGACGGTGTCGTCGCGGGTGCACGACTTGGTCGTGACGTGCCCGGCGGACGTGCGCAGGGCCGGCGACCCGGTGGCCCTGAACTGGGTGAAACGGCGGCTGAAGTGCGGTAACGCGGGCTGTCCGCGCAAGACGTTCACCGAGCGGGCCCCTGCCGTGCCCTGCGGGGACCGCGTCACGCCCAGGCTGCGGGAGCAGTGCGCGTCCGAGATCTCGGACAGGGGCATCACCCCGGCGGAGGCGGCCCGGCACGCCGGGGTGTCCTGGCCCGTCGCGCATGAGGCGTTCGCGGCCAGGGCCGATGCGGTACTCGACGGCGGTCCGGCCCCGGTGGCGCACCTGGGGATCGACGAGCACCGGCGGGGCCGGCCGCGGTGGGAGCGGGATGAGGAGACCGGGCAGTACGTGCAGCTCGCGGACCGGTGGCACGTGAACTTCTGCGACCTGTCCGGCGAGCAGGGCATGCTGGGCCAGGTCGAGGGCCGTACCGCCGACGACGCCGCGTACTGGCTGGCCCAGGCCCCGCCAGCGTGGCGGGACCGCATCGAGGTCGTCGCGATCGACATGTGCACCGTGTTCCTTTCCGCCGTTCGCCGCGCCCTCCCGAAGGCGCAGGTCGCGGTCGACCTGTTCCACGTCGTGCAGCTGGCCGTCAAGGCCACGGGCGACGTCCGGCGCCGCGCCACCCGCGAGAAGTACGGCAGGCGGGGGAAGGAAGGCGACCCCGAGTACGGGCTGAAAGGCCTGCTCAACCGCAACGTGGAAAGCCTGTCCGCGCCAGGCCAGCGCCCCCCGCCGACGCACACAATTCGCACAGTGCCCCCTTATGAGCCTTTCTTATCCCGGATAAATCGGGCAATTAGCCCATCACTGCATGGCAGGATAAAAAGGCTCGTTGAATAACGGCAGAGGTTACCTGCTGCCGTTGAGTTCTACGGGGATAAAACTACCGCTAGCGACGGGCGCCGCGGGTGCGAAGAAAATCGCTGACTACATATTCTCCTAGTCGTTCCGGTGTGGCCCGCAGTACCCGGCCGCCATTCCGCTTGGCCACGTTATCGACGAATGCGGCCAGCCGGTCGTCGTCGGCCAGCATGAAGATGTTCAGCGCCGCGTGCCGCCTGGTCATCTTGTCCACCTCGGCCAGCGTCAGCTCGATGGTCTCCGGCGCGGGCGGCCAGTCGAACCACGGCCTGCCGTCCCGCATCAGGTGCGCGGTCGGCTCACCGTCGGTGATGATGAGCACGACCGGCTCGTGCTCGGGATGCTTGTCCAGGTGACGGCCGGCGATCATCAGCGCGTGGTGCAGGTTGGTGCCCTGGACCATGTCCCAGCCGAGGCCCGCCAGTTCGGTCTCGTGCAGTTCCCTGGCGTAGTTGGAGAACCCGATGACCTGGATCGCGTCCTGCGGGTACTTGGTCCGCAGCAGCGCGTGCAGCGCGAGCGCCGTCTGCTTCGCCACCGCCCACGTGCCGCGCAGCGCCATCGAGTAGGAAAGGTCGACGAGCAGGCAGACCGCCGCCGCGGAGCGCCGCTCGGTCTCCGCCACCCGGAAGTCCCCGGCAGTCAGCCGAACGGTTGCGTCACTCCTGTTCTCCGCCGCCGATCTCAGCAGGGCGGAGCGGACGGTCGCGGGAACGTCGATTGGCTGCTCATCGCCGAACTCCCACTCCCTCGTGGACCCGGTCAGGTCGCCGGCCTGCCCGGCGTCTTGCCGGTCGTGGTCACCGCTCCGCATGCCGTTCTCAAGCCCGGCGAACACCTGGCGCAGGGCGGTGTCGCCCAGCCTGCGGACCGCCTTCGGCGTGAGCTCAAGCTTGCCGCCGTCGCTGGTCATGTACCCCTGCTGCTGCAGCTCGCGTTCCAGGCGGCGCAGCGCCTGCAGGTCGTCGACCGCCTGCCGGCCAAGCGCGCGGCGGACCGCCTCTTCGTCGACGTCCTCGAGGCTGGCGCCCGCGTACTCCTGGCCGAGGGCGGATTCCAGGTCGGCGAGGTCGGCCATATCGGCGACCGCGCTCGTCGCGTCGCCGAGGCCAAGCGGCTCACCGCCGGGCATCCGGACCCCGCGCTGCGGCTGGCCGAGCTCGGGCCTGCGGGCGCGCAGCGCGTCGCCGAGCGCGGACAGCTCCGCCGCGAGCCCGGCGTCTTCCATCGCCTGGGACATGAGGTTCGCCAGTTCTTCGCGCTGCTCGTCGGACAGCGACTCAAGCAGCCGCTCGGCCGCCATCATCCGCCGGACGAGGGAGTCGACGAGCTCCTCCAGGTTGGCCGGGTTGTCCGGGAACATGTCGCCGTACTGGGCCATGAAGTCATCGAAGTCCTGCTGGGTGTGCTCGCCGCGGGTGTCGGCGTCGAGCATCTGCCGCAGGTCGGCGAGCATGTCCTTGACCCGCTGCATGGCCGCCGGGTCGGGGTTCTCCAGCGCCTGCTTCATGCCCTTGAACTGGCTGTCGAGCACCTCGCGGCGCAGCAGGTCGCGCAGCTGGTCGAACTTCTGCCGCGCCTCAGGCGACCGCCAGTCGTACTCCGATAGCGCCCTGATGGCCCGCGAGGTGTCGTTCGGCAGGGTGTCGAGTTCAAGCTCGCGTTCCCTGGCCTCGTCGCTCGGGTCGGGGAACAGCGCGCCGCGCTCGGCCTCAAGCGCCTCGTCGAGCAGCTCGCGGGCCTGGTCGAGCATCCCGTCCAGCCGGCCGGCGTTGCGCAGCTCGCGCTGCCGCTCGCGGACGCGGCGCATCAGGTCGTCGAGGCCGCGCCGGTCCTGCCAGCCGCGCCGCAGCAGGTCGCGCAGCGCGTCCCGCGGGTTGTCCCCGCCCAGGATGCGCTCGCCCATCTCGTCGAGCGCCTCCCTGACGTCATACGGGGCCGCCAGCGGGTCGGGACCATCGTCGTACGGGCCGTACCGATAGTTGGTCATGTGTACTGCTCCATCCGCTGCGATCCCGCTAGACCGTGACTCCGGACCCGGACCAGAGCCACCCCGATTCCGTTCGGGGTGACCCGGCTCTTAGTCGGTTAATCTGGTTTATGTCCGGTACGTGGTCGTTCCATCGCTGGTGTCCTTAGAAAGCCGGCGGATCAGGTACAGGCCCTCGAGGACGAACTCGATGGCCGCCGCGGCCTCGCCGAAGGACTCCCTGCCCTCCATGCCGAGCCTGGCCATGATCCTCGCCAGGCCGGGGACCTCGCCGGTGCGGCGGAGCAGCTCCGTCGCCGAGACCAGCTCACCGGACTCGATGGAGCCGCCCTCCTCGAACTTGGCCAGCAGCCCCGACATGTCGGCGCCGCCGAGCCGCGCGCGGAACGTCTCCGCGATCGCGCGGCGCAGCAGGTGGGAGAGGATCTCCTCCTCCCGGCCCTCCTCGCTGACCTCGAACTCCACCTTCCCGCGGAGCGTGGGGACGATGCCCGGCAGGTCGACCACCCGGGCGACGGGCACCTCGTCCCGCGCTTCGGCGACCAGCGCGGTGCGGCGCACCGCGGCCGCGGCGGCGGCCTCGGCGGCCGCGATCGCGAACCGGGCGGAGACACCCGACCGGCCGTCGACCGCCGGGGACTCGCGGACCAGGCGGGTGAACCTGGCGATGACCTCGATCAGGTGCTCGGGCAGGTCCGCGCCCTGGTCCTCGCCGTCCCAGACGACCTCGGCCTCCTGGCCGATCAGCGCGAGCTCGTCGGACAGGGACAGCGGGTAGTGGGTGCGGACCTCCGCGCCGAACCGGTCCTTCAGCGGCGTGATGATCCGTCCCCGGTTGGTGTAGTCCTCCGGGTTCGCGCTCGCCACGAGCACGATGTCGAGCGGCAGCCGCAGCGAGTAGCCGCGGACCCCGATGTCGCGCTCTTCGAGGACGTTGAGCAGCGCGACCTGGATGCGCTCGGCGAGGTCGGGCAGCTCGTTCAGGCAGAAGACGCCGCGGTTGGTACGCGGCACGAGGCCGAAGTGGATGGTTTCCGGGTCGCCGAGCGTGCGGCCTTCCGCCACCTTGACCGGGTCGATGTCGCCGATCAGGTCGCCGACGCTGGTGTCCGGGGTCGCCAGCTTCTCGCCGTAGCGCTCGCTCCGGTGCCGCCAGGACACGGGGAGCTCGTCGCCGAGCTCGGCCGCGAGGCGACGGCAGCGGGCGCAGACCGGCGCGTACGGGTGGTCGTTGATCTCGCAGCCCGCGACGACGGGCGTCCACTCGTCAAGCAGCCCGCCGAGGGTACGGATCAGCCGCGTCTTCCCCTGGCCGCGCTCCCCGAGCAGGATGATGTCATGCCCCGCGATCAGCGCGCGCTCGACATGGGGGAGCACAGTCTGGTCGAAGCCGACGATGCCAGGGAACCGGTCCTGCCCTGCGCGCATGCGCGCGAGCAGGTTCTCTCTGATCTCTTGCTTGACGGTGCGGTAGAGGTGGCCGCTCGCCTTCAGCTCGCCCAGTGTGGCGGGCGAGCTGTTCGGAGCGCTTGCGCTGAAATCCTCACTACTGTGCTGCACGCTTCCCAAACTATGTTATTCGCGGGGGGACGACCCCCCTGCACCCCCCGGCATGGGAGGGCTTCGCCCCCCCATATCCCCCCCACGGGGGTCTCCGCAGAATGCGCGGAGACCCCGCGCTGTGGTTCCGTTAGAGCCTTGTGGTTGTTGTCAGCACCCGTAGTACCAGCGGCTCTGCTACGCTCCCACCCGGCTAATCTTCCGGGTGTGGCAACGATTTCCCCGCTAGTGCAAGCCGATGACATCGTGGCGGCCCGCGAGCTGCTCAGCGACGTCGTCGCGCCCACCCCCATGCTCTACTCCCGCGTGCTGTCCGACCAGCTGGCCGGGCCGGTGTACCTGAAGTGCGAGAACTTGCAGCGAACGGGCTCGTTCAAGGTGCGCGGCGCTTACACCAGGATCGCCCGGCTGTCGGACGCGGAACGCGCGCGGGGCGTGGTCGCGGCCAGCGCGGGCAATCACGCGCAGGGAGTCGCGTTCGCCGCCGGGCTGCTCGGGGCCACCGCCACCGTGATCATGCCGGAGCGGGCGCCGCTGCCGAAGGTGGAGGCGACCCGGGCCTACGGCGCCGCGGTGATCCTGCACGGGGCGACGGTGGAAGACGCGCTGGACGAGGCGCTGCGGTTTTCCGAGCGGACCGGGGCGGTGTTCATCCACCCGTTCGATCACCCGGACATCGTGGCGGGGCAGGGCACGCTTGGGTTTGAGGTCATCGAGCAGTGCCCGGGGGTGCGGACCGTCCTCGTCCCCGTGGGCGGCGGCGGGCTCGCCGCGGGCATTTCCGTGGCGGTGCAGTCGCTTGACCCGGCCGTCCGGGTGGTCGGCGTCCAGGCGGCGGCGGTGCCCGGGCTGATCGCCTCGATGGCCGCGGGAGCTCCGGTACAGGTCGTCGGTGCGCCCACGATGGCCGACGGCATCGCGGTGCAGCGGCCGGGCGACATACCGTTCGCGATCCTCGCGGAGGCCGGCGTCCCGGTCGTGGCCGTGTCCGAGGCCGCGCTCTCGCGTGCCCTGTTGCTTTGCCTTGAACGGGCCAAGCAGGTGGTCGAGCCGTCCGGCGCCGCCGGCGTCGCCGCGCTGCTCGAGGGCCTCGGCGACGTCGAGCCGCCCGCCGTGATCGTGCTCTCCGGCGGCAATATCGACCCGCTGCTGCTGTCCAAGCTGCTGCGGCACGGACTGTCCGCCGCCGGCCGGTACCTCGGCTTCCGCTGCCGGGTTCCGGACTACCCGGGCTCGCTCGCGGCGCTGCTCGCGCTGCTCGCCGACCTGGGCGCGAACGTGCTCGAGGTGAGTCATGAGCGGCTCGCGCCGACCTTGCGGGTCGACGAGGTCGAGGTGGTGCTGCAGGTCGAGACCCGCGGTCCCGGCGCACTGCGCGCACGTGAAGGACGCGCTCCGCTCGGCCGGCTACGACCTGGCGTTCAGCTAGGCCGGCCGGACTGCTCCGTCGGGACGACGTCGCTGGTCACGTCGGTGGCGAATTCAAGGACGATCTCGCGGAGCTCTTCCGGGGTCGGCGGGTCGGAAAGCAGCGCGTCGAGCTCCGCCTCCGGCGCGTCCTTCATGAAGAACATGCACGAGGTGCTGACGGCGAAGATCGCGGCGGCCGCCCTGATCCGCGAGCGGGGCGGCGCGCCGGGCCCGGTGATGATGTCCATCAGCGCCGCCAGCCGGGGCCGGAACTGCGTGAAGCGGTGCTTGCCGTCCTCGGTCCCGTGAATGGTCGCCTGGTTGCGCTCAAGGAACCGGAAGACCTCGCCGCTCTCCAGCACGATCGTGATGTAGCGGTCGAGCAGCTCCCGGGCGGTCGGCGCCCCTGGCGGCTGCTCCCTGCCCCACACGATGAGCGCGTCGATACGGCCGAAGTAGTCCTCGGTGAAGCTGCGGACGATGTCTTCCTTGGACTTGAAGTGGTAGTAGAGCGCGGCCTTCGTGACCGCGAGCCGCTCGGCGATCTCGCGGAGCGAGGTCCGCTCGTAGCCCTGCTCCGCGAAGAGCTCGAGCGCGACCTGCTGGATGCGTGCCCGGGTGTCACCGCGCCGGCCCCCATGCGCCTGCTCGGTGTTTTCCGCGCTGTTTGCCGCGTCCATCCTCGTGCCGTGCCTCCAGCCGCTACCTGCGGGATCGTCGGTCGCTTGACGGCCGATCGCCTCCGGCCCGCCGCCTGTTCGTTGGGCGAAATCTACTTGACGGCCGGTTAGTTAGGAATATACCGTTCCTAGTGAATTTAAACTAGCCGGGCGGCAAGTAAGTTCCACCGAGCTGAGCCGGCGGACGCGGGGTCAGCGCCCGAGCCCTGGCAATCAGGTGACTATGACGGGTCTGAGGAGATTCAGTGAGTCGACGCGGCAACGGGGACCAGCACGTTCCTTTCCCATCGGCAGATCATGATCGTCCTGCCTGGCCTGCTGATGGCGATGCTGCTCGCGATGCTTGACCAGCTCGTCGTGGGCACCGCGCTGCCGCGGATCGTCGGCGACCTTGGCGGTGCCACGCACCTGTCGTGGGTGGTCACCGCCTACGTTCTCGCGTCCACGATCACCACGCCGTTCTACGGCAAGCTCGGCGACATGTACGGGCGGAAGAAGCTCTTCATCTTCGCGATCGTCGTCTTCCTCATCGGCTCCGCGCTGTCCGGCCTTTCCTCCTCGATGGGCCAACTGATCACCTTCCGCGCCCTGCAGGGCCTCGGCGCGGGCGGCCTGATCGTCGGCGCGATGGCCACCCTGGGCGAGATCGTCCCGCCGCGCGAGCGCGGCAAGTACATGAGCTACTTCATGGTCGTGATGATGCTCGCCACGGTCGGCGGCCCGCTGGTCGGCGGCTGGATCACCACCGCGTTCTCCTGGCGCTGGATCTTCTACATCAACCTGCCGCTCGGCGGTGCCGCGCTCGTCTACCTGATCGCGGTCATGAAGCTGCCCGCCCGCCGGGTCGAGCACCGGATCGACTACGCGGGCGGCATCCTGCTCGGCGTGGTCGCCACCGCGATCATCCTGCTCGCCACCTGGGGCGGGACCGAGTACCAGTGGGGCTCGTGGGAGATCATCGGGCTGCTCCTGATCGCCGTCGCCGCGCTGGTCGCGTTCCTCGCCGTCGAGCGGCGGGCGGCGGAGCCGATGCTGCCGCTGCACGTGTTCAAGGTCAGGAACTTCTCCGTCACCATGGCGCTGACGTTCTTCGTCGGCCTCGGCCTGTTCGGCGCGATGACCTTCCTGCCGTTCTACCAGCAGACCGTTCAGGGCGCCTCGCCCACGGTGAGCGGCCTGCTCATGACGCCGCTGATGGTGGGCTCGGCGCTCACCTCGATCCTGGCCGGCGTGCTGACCAGCAAGACGGGCAAGTACCGGCTGTTCCCGATCGTCGGCGGCCTGGTCATGGCGATCGGCATGTTCATGCTGAGCAGGCTCGGCGTGCACACCTCGCGCCTGCAGACCGGCATCGACTACGTGGTTCTCGGGCTCGGCATGGGCTGCCTGATGCAGATGATGTCGCTGATCGCGCAGAACAGCGTCGACCTCAAGGACATGGGCGTGGCATCCAGCGCCCGGATGTTCTTCCAGCAGATGGGCGGCTCGCTCGGCGTCGCCGCGTTCGGCGCCGTCTTCGCGCACAAGCTGACCCAGTCGCTGAGTGGCAGCGCGGCGGGCGCGGGGGTGCACATCAGCGGCGCGTCGCTGGACCCGACGACGGTCACCACCCTCCCGCCCGCGGTGCGCGAGGTCGTGTACCAGGGCGATCGCGCACGCGGTGCAGACCGTCTTCCTCTGGGTGACCCCGGCGTCCGTCCTGGTCTTCCTGCTCGCCCTGCTCATCAAGGAAGTGCCGCTGCGCGGCCGGGGAGCGCCCGACGAGGAGGTCGCGGCCCCCGAGGCGGAGGCCCTGATCGGCTAGACCGGCCAAACGAAACGGGCGTCCCCGCGGCACACCTGCCGCGGGGACGCCCGTTGCCGTCTTAAGCGCCGCCGCCGTAGGGCACGGCCTCCAGGATCTCCACGGTCGTCGACCGGCCGTTGGGCATCGAGTAGGTCGCCTTCTCGCCGACCTTCTTGCCGCTGATCGCGGAGCCGAGCGGGGACTTCGGCGAGTAGACGTCGATCGGCGCGCCGCTCTCCTCCCTCGAGGCGAGCAGGAACGTGACCTCCTCGTCGTCGCGGACAAACCGGACGGTCACCGTCATGCCGGGGCCGACCACTCCGTCCGTGCGGGGCGGCGTGCCGACGCGCGAGTTCTCCAGGATGTACTGGAGCTGGAGGATGCGGCCTTCTGCTTGCCCTGCTCGTCCTTGGCCGCGTGGTAACCGCCGTTCTCGCGCAGATCCCCCTCATCGCGGGCCGCCTCGATCTTCTTGGCGATCTCGATGCGACCGGGTCCGGAGAGATAGTCGAACTCGGTCTTAAGCCGGTCGTACGCCTCCTGGGTAAGCCAGTTGACGCTTTCGTCGCGCGTCTCGGTCACGGGCACTCCTCATTGCTCCGCAGGACTCTTCGGGCCGCTGCGTGCTGGCCTTATCCGGGGCGCAAGGCATTGTTGCCTTCCGCCAGGAGCCAGTCGGTCTCCGGGGGTAATCTTCTGAGGCTAACAAGAGTCGGCCACTGCCGCGAATCAGTCAAGTGCGGCCGGTAGGCGGCGTGGCACTCTAGAAGGCCTCCGGGCGAGGTTTCCCATGCGGGAATGTCGTTAAACCGGGCCGGTGTTTCGGTAAAGGTAGTCACGACAGACGGAGGGTGACCACGTTGAAGCTGCGGCTCATGGCGGTGCACGCGCACCCGGATGACGAGTCGAGCAAGGGTGCGGCCACGATGGCCAGGTACGCGCGCGAGGATGTCGAGGTTCTCGTGGCCACCATGACCGGCGGCGAGCGCGGCAGCATCCTGAACCCGGCGATGGAACGGCCGGAGGTGCTGGCCAACCTGCCCGAGATCAGGCGCGCGGAGATGGCCAGGGCCCGCGAGATCCTCGGGGTCGAACAGCGGTTTCTCGGCTTCGTCGATTCCGGCCTGCCGGAGGGCGACCCCAAGCCGCCGCTGCCCGAGGGCAGCTTCGCCCTCGTCCCGCTGCCCGTGGCGGCCGCGCCGCTCGTGCGCCTGGTCCGTGACTTCCGCCCGCACGTGATGCTGACCTACGACGAGTCGGGCGGTTACCCGCACCCCGACCACATCAAGACCCACCAGGTCGCCGTGGAAGCGTTTGAGGCGGCGGCGGACCCGGACCGGTACCGGGAGGCCGGGGGCGAGCCCTGGCAGCCGCTAAAGATGTACTACTTCGTCACCTTTCACCAGGCAAAGTACGCCGCCCTGCACGAGGAACTCGTGCGGCGCGGCCTCGAGTCGCCGTACTCGAAGATCTTCGAGGAGTGGGAGGAGCGGGCCCGTAAGCGCCTGGAGCGGGGCGACCGGCCCCTAGAGATCACGACCCGGGTGGCGGCGGCCGATTACTTCCAGATCCGCGACGACGCGCTGCGCGCCCACGCGACCCAGATCGACCCGAACAGCTCGTGGTTCGCGTGCCCGCGGGACGTCGAGCGCACCGCCTGGCCGACCGAGGACTATCATCTTGCTAGGTCGCTCGTCGATACCGAGCTGCCGGAAGATGACCTTTTCGCGGGTATCCGGGAGAGTGTGCCCCTGTGACGTCGTTCCTCGCCGCCAACTCCACCTCCACGATCAACGACGTGGAGCCAGGCCTGCTTGGCTTCCTCGTCGTGGCCGCGCTCGGGCTCGCGCTCGTCTTCCTGCTGCGCTCGATGAACAAGCAGTTCCGCAAGATCGGCCCGCGTCCTGAGGACCCCGAGGGCACCGAGGCGGAGGGCGCGAGCGCGGCGCCGGGGCGGCCGCTGCGCGGCCTGGCGCTCCGCGCCGCGATGATGGCCGCCGCCGACGCGGAGGCCGAGGCCGCCGCCAAGCAGTCCGACACCAAGCGCGACTAGCCGGGCCGTCGCTCTCCTGGGCGGCTCCCAGCCAGCGCTACTCCGCCTCCGTCCAGGCGCGGCGCATGGCCTCGGGGAGGCCCCACCAGCCCAGGGGCGTTAGCCGGTCGTCCTCGTCGATCGCCCCGAGCACCGACCACATCGCGGTGACGTGAAGGAACAGTCCCTCGATGCTCAGCTCGTCGAAGTCGTCCTCGTAGTCACCGAGGTCGCCGTCGTCGAACTCCGCCCCGCCGAATCCCGCATCCGCGTCATCGTCTGGCGCGGTGTTTTCAAGAACAGTGTTTTCAAGGACGGCGTTTTCAAGCACGGCTTCTTCCAGTACGACGTCTTCGAGCACGGGGTCGCCGCTGGCGGCGACCTTGAGGCCGATTACCGCATCGGGGTCGAAGTCCCTGACGTACCTGGCGAGGTCGGCGGCCGAGGCGGGAGTCCCGGGGCCGCCGGTGACCAGGGCGGACATGACCGCGAGCCAGTCGAAGTGGTCGAGTGCGCAGACGGCAGCGATCGCCGCGGACAACTCGTCAGGCTCGCCGTCCGCGCCGGGCTCGTCGACGTCCTCGCCGAACTTGAGGTCCTCGTCCTCGGCCCACTCCATGGCCCGGGCGAACTCCCTGTCCTCCTGCGAGAGCGGGTCCCCCTGCGGCGAGGCCACCGAGGTGGCCAGCGTGAGCCACAGTTCCGCATCGTCGTCGGGCAGGGCGGCGGCGGTCCGCCCGCTGAACGAGACGAGCATCTGCCCAGGCCATCCGGGCCTGGCGATGTCCGCGCGCAGCCTGGCCGCGGCGGATCGGAGGTCCGCCGCGGGCAGCGCGCGATTGCCGACGCGGTCGAGCACGGACTGGAGCGCGTTGCGCGCCTCGGCGTCGGCCGCCGCCCAGTCCGCCAGGAAGGCCTCGTCCTGCTCGTCGAGCAGGACCGTCATCGGCACCCGGCCGTCCGGCAGCGGCGTGGTCATCCACCGTTCCTGCAGCGCTAGGTACTCCTGCCTGGCGGCCTTGTCGCCGGTGGCCAGCCGGTCGGGGTCGATCTCGCCCGCGGCGAGCCGCTCTTCCAGGTAGCTCACCAGCCGGGCGTGCATCTCCTCCTGCAGCGGGCTGCGCGCGGACGGCTCTTCCCACACGTGCAGGCCGATGATCCCGATCGGCTCGGTCCCGGTGGCCTCCAGCCAGCCGTGCACGTCGCCAAAGGTGGCGTCGTGCTCGCTGATCTTGTGCAGGATGGCCTCCGCCGACTGCCAGAACGCCGCGGACAGCGGATTACCCGCGGCCAGCAGGCCGCGCCTGATCACTGGCAGCGATGCGAGGGCGTCCTCGGCGGGGACGCTGAGCAGCGCAATGGCAACGTCGCGCCGTCGCAGGTCGGCGACGGAGCGATGGGCGATCTCGGCAACCCGGTCAGCATGGAGTTCCACGCCTCGCAGAGTACGACGCTCGCGTCCCACGGTGCACGGCCCTCCGGTCTCTAGTCGGCTACAGCTCGGTCCGGCCGCCGAGGTACGGCTGGAGTACCTGCGGCACGCGGACCTTCTGATCCTCGGTCTGGTAATTCTCGACCACCGCGGCCAGCAGCCGCGGGGTCGCGATCGCGGTGTTGTTCAGCGTGTAGGCGAACTTCACCGTCCCGTCGGTGTCGCGGTAGCGGACGCTGGCCCGCCGCGCCTGCCAGTCGTGCAGCGAGGAGCAGCTGTGCGTCTCGCGGAACCGGCCGAGCGACGGGAACCAGGTGTTGATGTCGTTCATCCGGTACTTGCCCGCGCCCATGTCGCCCGTGGCGCACTCGACCACCTCGTAGTGCAGCCCGAGTCCCTGCAGCAGGTGCTCGGCCGCGCCGAGCAGGCTGGCGTGCCAGCGGTCGGATTCCTCGTCGTCGGCCGCGCAGATGACGAACTGCTCGACCTTCTCGAACTGATGCACCCGGAGCAGCCCGCGGACGTCGCGCCCGGCGCTGCCCGCCTCCCGGCGGAAGCAGGGCGAGATGCCGGCGTACCGGATCGGCAGCGCCTTCGCGTCGAGAATCTCGCCGGAGTGCAGGCCCACGAGGGCGACCTCGGCGGTGCCGGCCAGGTAGAGGTCGTCGGCGGGCACCGCGTAGGTCTCCTCGCGGTGCATGGGGAACTGGCCGGTGCCGATGAGCGCCTCTTCCCTGACCAGGACCGGCACCGAGATCACGGTGGAACCGCCGGAGATCAGGTAGTCAACCGCGTAGGACAGCAGCGCCCGCTCGAGCAGCACCATGTCCCCGGTGAGCGCGTAAGCCCGCTCGCCCGCGACCTTCCGCGCCCGGGCGAATTCCGCCCAGCCCCGGTTCTCGAGCAGCTCCACGTGGTCCCTGACCGGGAAGTCGAACGCGGGCTTGCTCGCCCCAGACCTTGATCGTGACGTTGGCGGAGTCGTCCGGGCCCACCGGCGACCCGGTCCACGGGATCATCGGCGTGAGCAGCAGCAGCGCCTGCAGCCGGTCGTTGACCTCCGCCAGCCGGTCGCGGACGCTCCTGAGCTGCTGGTCCTGCTCCTCGTGCTCGGCCTTGAGCTTGGCCCGGGTCTCCTCGTCGGCCTTGCCGAACTCCTTGGCGAACGCCTTACGCCTGGTCTGTGCCTCGTCGAGCTCACGCTGAAGTTCGCGGCTGGACTGGTCCAGGCTGAGCAGTTCGTCCACGTCTAGGTCGATGCCCTTAACCCGGACGGCCGCCTTCACGGCCTCCGGGTTGTCCCTGATGAATCGTCTGTCCAGCATGGTGGAAACGCTACCAGGCGTGGCGCGCCGCGTGCGGAAGACGACGGGGACGCCGGTACTTTAGGGAGCATGCTGGTGACCAATCACGTGCTTTCTGGTGCCGTGATCGGCGCCGTGGCGCGCCGTCGGCCGACGTCCGCCTTCGCCCTCGGGGTGCTCTCCCACTTCGCCCTCGACGCCGCTCCGCACTGGGGGAAGTGGGGTCCGCGGCTGAGCCTCATGCGGGTGGCGGTGCCCGACGGGCTGGCCGGGCTGGCAGTCATGGGCACGATGACGGCGCTGGCGCCGCGGGACGCGCGCCTCGCGGTGCTGGCCGGCATGGCGGGCGCGGCGCTGCCCGACCTGGACAAGCCGTCGATTGTCTTCTTCGGGCGCTCGCCGTTCCCCCGGGCGGTCGACCTTTTCCACATGCGGATACAAGACGAGGCTCCGCACCGGCTCAAGTACGAGCTTGCCGCGGCGACGGTGCTGCTCGCCGCCGCGGTCGGGCTCTTGCGCGGTCCGCGCAAAGGCAGGTAACCCGCTGCGTAGCCGCGGGGGCCGAGCTACATGCCGATGAACACGCTGGTGGTTGACGGCTGACTGTTGTTGGCCGTCACGTTGTTGTACACGTTCTGGGCGATCAGGCACAGCACGCCAATCACGATGATGGTCGTGACCAGCGCCTTGGCCGCGGACGTCAGCGGGAGCAGCCACCTGCTCGGCTGGGTGCCCGGCCACTCGCCGTAGGCCGCCGCCGGCGCCCCAAACCCCGGCCGCCGGCGTCCCGAACCCCGCCGCCGGCGCGTCGGCCCAGGCCACCATCTCCGGCCGGTCGCCGTAGAGCCCGACCGGGTAGGCGGGGGTCAGCATCAGCTGGTAGCCGTAAAACCGGGTCTGAAACCGCAGGGCCGCGACGTAGGCCTGGTGGAACGGGGCCGGCAGCCGCCCGGTGACCAGCGTGATCACCCACGCCGCGAGGCCCATGACACCGGTGCCGTAGCGGACGATGCTGCTCAGGATGCCGACCGGGACCAGCAGGATGGCGCGGAAGAAGACGGCGGCGCGGTTCAGTCGCTGCGGCTCGGGGATCGCCACCTGCACCGGGTAGCGGGGGTCGTCGTCCGGGGTGAACGGCGGGTACACGTCGGTCAGCAGCATCAGGTACGCGGAAACCCTGGTCGACCAGCGCAGGTAGCCACTCAGGAAGTTGACCGCGAACAGCGGCAGCCGCCCGGTGAACAGCGCGCCCCACCAGCCGATGAAGGCCACGACGAACGCGGCGACGCTCAGCAGGCAAAGCACGATCAGGTGGGGCACGACCAGGATGAGGCGCAGCGCCACGTACAGCCGCCGCTGCGCTGTGGGTTCCGCGACCGCGACGAGGATGGGCGGCGGGGCGATCGGCGCCGGTCCGGGGCCCGGGTAGGCCTGATAGGGCTGGTAAGGAGGGTAAGCGGTCACGGTGACCCCCATCAATCGGTCGCTCGGGCGAGCTGGGCACGCGATCTTAATCAGATTCAGACTTAATCAGATTCAGACTGCGTTATCCGTTAATTATCAGTAAGTCTTGTTATTTCGTGATGGTTCCGGTGAGGTTTTCCTTAGGCGTCCGGCAGCGGGTGCTTGAGCCCGACCAGACGGGCCAGGTCGGTCAGCGTGAACTCGAACATCGGGGCCGGGTCGTCGAGCGCGAACCCCAGGTGGCCGAAGACCTCCATCGAGACCGCACCGTAGAGCAGCACCCAGCAGCGCAGGAACACCAGCAGCGCGCCGTCCGGCGCGTCGGTGGCCAGGCTGGCGCGGAACCGGCCGAGCTGCGCCCGCAGTCCCGCGTCGATCTCGCCCGGGCCAGGTACCGGGAAGCGTCCCGCCTGCCACAGCTCGATAAAGAGGGCGTAGAACGTCCCCGCGAACTCCAGCGCGCACTCCTCGGCGACGTCGAACCGGCCGTCGTCAAGCCCGGGCAGCGGGACGCCGAAGAGCAGCGCGAACTCGTCCTTGTGGCTCAGCGCCCAGCGGCGGAACGCGCGGCAGGCCGCCACCAGCTTCAGCGGTGAGATGCCGCCGTACCTGCTCGGGGGAGGCGGCGCCGCGGGCGACGGCCACGCCGTCGGCGGCCAGCGCGACCTCGGCGATCGCCCGCTGGAGGTCGCCGGACAACTCACGGAAGATCGCCGCGATCACGTGCCTGAACAGTTCCTCGCGGCTGCTGTAGTAGCGGTAGAGGCCGGGTGCGGTCATCCCCATCTCGCGGGCGATGGCGCGCAGCGACATCGCGTCAGGCCCCTGCTCGACGAGCAGCCTGCGGGCCGTCGCGGTGATCTCCTCCATCGTCGCCGCGCGCAGCCGGTCGCGCCTGGTCGGTGTTGCCGTCGGCCGGCGTCGCCGCGGATGGCGGCCGGCGATGGGGACTGTGCCTGGGTCACGCGTACCTCCTGACTCCGTTTTACCCCGCCCGGCCACCTCCAGGAAGAACTTATGGCAAACACTCTTGACTCTAGTAAACGCCGTATGCAAAGTTAACCTCGTAATCAGTTTACGGTGTTCACTCACTGATCCGCGCGGCGCGGACACCCATCATGACCGGGAGGCATGATGTTTGAGGCATGGGGACGCGGGCTCTACCGGGCGCGGCGGCTCACGCTGCTGATCGCCCTGCTGTTCGCGATAGGCGCCGGGGTGTGGGGAACCGGCGTCTTCGGCAAGCTCGACTCCGGTAACACGTTCACCCCGCCGAACAGCCAGAGCAACGTCGAGTCCAACCTCGCGGCCAGCCTGTTCGGCCGCAACGGCGCCGACGTGGTGGTGCTCTTCCACAGCGCGGCGGACACGGTCGCCGACCCGGCCTACCGGCAGGCGGTGGCGGCGTACCTGGCGGCCCTGCCTGCGAACCAGGTGACCAAGTCCGCTACCTACTGGACCAGCGGGCAGCCGGACCTGGTCTCCGCCGACAAGCACTCCACCTACGCGGTCCTCCAGCTCGCCGGCGGCACCGACCAGGCCCGCGAAGACACCTATAAGGCGATAAAAGCTGACTTCCCGGCCACCGCCGGCCCGCCGGGCGACGGCATCACCGCCCAGGTCGGCGGCTACCACGGCGACCGAAGTCACCATCAACAGCGCGGTCAGCGCCAACATCGCCAGGGCCGAGTCGATCTCGTTCCCCGTGCTGCTCATCCTGCTGGTGCTCATCTTCGGCAGCGTGGTCGCCGCCTTCGTGCCGCTCGCGCTCGGCGGCCTGGCCATCCTCGGCTCGTTCACCGTGCTCCGGCTGATCACGCTGGCCACCACGGTCTCCGAGTACTCGCTGAACATCACCACGATCCTGGGCCTCGGCCTCGGCATCGACTACGGCCTGTTCATGGTCACCAGGTTCCGCGAGGAACTCCGCCGCCAGGAGAATGTGGAGCGCGCCGTCGCCAGGACCGTGGCCACCGCGGGCCGGACGGTCCTCGTCTCCGGCGTCACCGTCGCGCTCGCGCTGTGCAGCCTGATGCTGTTCCAGCCGGTCTTCCTCCGGTCGATGGGCTACGGCGGCGTCGCCACGGTCGCGATCGACGTGATCGCGGCGCTCACCGTCCTGCCCGCGCTGCTCGCCGTGCTCGGCCACCGGGTCAACGCCCTCGCCGGTCAGGAAGAGCGTCCGCGCGAGGCGTACCGTGGCCAAGGCCGAGGCGGAGGGCGGCTGGTACCGCCTCGCGCAGCGCCGTCATGCGCCGCCCGGTCGCCTTCGCCAGCGTGATCGTGATCGTGCTGCTCGCGCTCGGCACGCCGTTCCTGCGCATCTCCTGGGGCGGCACCGACGCCAACGCGTGCTGCCGACCACTTCCACCGTCCGGCAGGTACAGGACGCGCTGACGAACGAGTTCCCCGCCAACTCGACCAACCCGATCGAAGCGGTGGTCACCGGCGTCACGAACCAGGCGCAGCTGACCGCCTACACGGACAAGATCGCCGCGATCCCCGGCGTGACCGGCGTCCAGGCGACCGCGCGGCACGGCACGAGCGTCCGCCTCGACGTCGGTTACACGCCGCCGCCCGACTCCCCGCAGGCCAGGCAGATCGTCACCAGCATCAGGGCGCTCGCGCCGCCGCCACCGCACGCCGACGTCCTCGTCGGCGGCACGACCGCGCAGGCTCGTCGACGAGCTGTCCAGCCTCGGCGGCACCCTGCCCGTGGATGGCGCTGCTCACCGCGGTGGCGACGTTCGTGCTGCTCTTCCTGGCCTTCGGCTCGGTGGTGCTGCCGATCAAGGCGATCGTGATGAACATCCTGTCGCTCGCCGGCGACGTTCGGCGTGATCGTCTGGGTGTTCCAGTGGGGTCACCTGTCCGGCCTGCTCGGCTTCACCGCGATCGGCACGATCGACCCGACGATGCCGATCTTGCTGCTCGCCATCGTCTTCGGCCTGTCCATGGACTACGAGGTCTTCCTGCTGTCGCGGATCCGTGAGCGCTACGACGAGACCGGCGACAACACGGTCGCCATCGCCGCCGGACTGCAGCGCACCGGCGGGCTGATCACCAGCCTGGCGCTGCTGCTCATCGTGGTCGTCGCCTTCTTCTCCGCCTCCAGCATCACGTTCCTCAAGCTGCTCGGCGTCGGCATGATCGTCGCGCTGATCGTCGACGCGACGGTGGTCCGCATCCTGCTGGTCCCGGCCACGATGCGGCTGCTCGGCCGGGCGAACTGGTGGGCGCCGGGCCCGCTGCGCCGCCTGTACTCGCGCTACGGCATCGCCGAGGCGGCTCGGATCAAGACCAGGATTATCCCGAACGAGTGCCGGTTCCACCTCCTCCGGCCGACCATGAACGCGGAGTGCGCCAGGCGGACTGAGTAGCGATGGCTTGCATGGGTTGTCGTTCAACGACAATCTTTTGCAAGAACTTGCGCAAATTATGAAATCACTGGATCTTTTCTTGTAAGAAGGCCAAGCATGTGTTACATGAACGGATGAACGCGGGAAAATTCACGACATCGAGGTCCCCGCGTGTTCATCGAGTCCATGGAAGGCGGTGGGCCGTGTTCACACGGAGCCTCACCATGGGCGTGGCCTTGACCACGCTCGTAGCATTGGCAAGCTCCGCTGGCGTAGCTGCTGCCAGCGCCGCGCCGGCACCGGCATCATCAGCACAGGTTTCCGGCTCCAGCCAGGTGACCCCGACATCCGACGGAGACCGCGGCGCCGACGTCCCGTTCACCGAGTACGCGGCCGTGAAAGCGCAGAACAACGGAACCGTGATCGGCCCGTCCGACCAACCTCTACACGCTGCCCGCCGAGGCGGTCGGCCGCACCGCGGTGACGCTCAACGGCGCCGGCCAGTACGTCCAGTTCACCCTCGCGCGGGCGGCGAACGCGGTCGACCTGCGCTACTCGATTCCCGACTCGGCCGACGGCACCGGGCTGACCACGCCGCTGCACGTCCTCGTCAACGGCAAGTCCGCCCCCGACCTGACCCTCACCTCGAAGTACACCTGGTTCTACGGGAGCTACCCGTTCACCAACAACCCGGCCGACCTGCACGGTCACCACATGTACGACGACGTGCGGACGACGTTCGGGCGGACGCTGCCGGCCGGCACCCGGGTGCAGTTCGCGATCGCCAACCCGTCGATCCCGGTCACGATTGACGTCGCCGACTTCGAGCAGGTCGCCCCGCCGGCCCCGCAGCCGCGCGGGTCGATCTCGGTGCTCTCCTACGGCGCCGACCCGACCGGGGCCAAGGACTCGACCACCGCCATCCAGAACGCCATCAACGCCGGCAGCGCGGCAGGCAAGGCGGTCTACATCCCGCCGGGCAACTTCACCGTCACGGCGCACCTGATCGTCAACAACGTTACGCTGACCGGCGCGGGCGAGTGGTACTCGGTGCTCGGCGGGAACGGCGTCGGCGTCTTCGGCAACTTTGCGCCTAACCCGAGCACCAACGTCCACCTGTCCAACTTCGCCATCTTCGGCCAGGTCAACGCCCGGGTCGACTCCGAAGACTTCATGGGCATCGGCGGCAGCCTGCAGAACTCGACGATCAGCGGCGTGTGGATCTCGCACGTCCAGGCCGGCATCTGGATGACCGGCCCGTTCACTAACCTCAAGATCAGCGACGTGCGGATCCAGGACACCGTCGCCGACGGGATCAACTTCGACGGCGGCGTCACCAACTCTTCCGTCACCAACACCTACATCCGCAATACCGGGGACGACGGCATCGCGCTGTGGTCCAACGGCGTCGCCGACTCGGGCGACGTCATCTCGCACGACAGCGTCGTGCTGCCCATCCTGGCGAACAACTTCGCCATCTACGGCGGCAGCAACGACTCCATCACCAACGACTACGGCGCCGACACCATCACCCAGGGCGGCGGCATCCAGGTCGGCAACCGCTTCTCCGCCGTGCCGCTGGCCGGCACGACCACCATCGCCAACAACACGCTGGTCAGTACCGGCACCCTCGACCCGAACTGGAAGTTCGGCGTGGGCGCGATCTGGTTCTACGCCTCCGACGGCGAGAACATGACCGGCACGATCAACGTCGACCACAACACGATCCTCGACAGCCCCTACGACGCGTTCGGGTTCGTCGGCGACTACATCCCCAACGCCACCCCGCCCGCCTACGCGATCACCAACGTCAACATCAACGACGACGTCGTCCGCAACGTCGGCTCGTTCGTGTTCCAGTGGCAGTCCGCCGGCTCGGCCACGGTCTCCAACGTGGTCGCCACCGGGGTCGGCCTGGACGGGCAGATGGCCTGCGCCTACGGCATCACCGTCACCCAGGGGCCTGGCAACAGCGGGTGGAGCGGCTCGGAGTGCGCGTTCCCGCCGTTCAACATCCTCAGCACGTCCACCTCGTCGCTGGACTTCGGGCTCGTCAACCTGAACACCCAGAGCCCGGCGCAGACCGTCACCATCACCAACCCGGGACCGAACCCGACGCCCATCTCCAGCGTCTCCGCGACCAACGGTTTCGATGAGACCAACAACTGCCCGGCGACGCTCGCCGTCGGGGCCAGTTGCACGGCCACCGTCACCATCACGCCCACCGCCGTACAGCAATACACGGGCAACCTGGTGTTCGACGTCAACCCCGCGAATAACCCGTTCGCGCCGTACGTCGTCAGCCTGAGCGCCGCCGTTTACAACCCGAACGGCAACCTCGCGCTGACCGCCACCGCGTCGGCCGACAACACCCTCGCCGGGTTCCCGGCCGGCAACGCCAACGACGGCAACCAGGCCACCTACTGGCAGGCGGCCAACGCCACCGGCGTGCTCACCCTGCAACTGGCCGAGGCCGCCCCGGTCGACCGGATCGTGCTCGAGCTCCCGCAAGGCTGGGGCGACCGCCACCAGACCATCGAGGTGGACGGCAGCACCGACGGCTCAACCTGGACCACCCTGGCCCCGTCGGCGGCCTACCTGTTCAGCGCCAGCAACGCGGCAGGCAACAACGTCGTCGACATCACCGTTCCCTCCACCACGCTGAACTACATCCGCCTCGACGTCAGCAACAACGACGTCCAGGGCGCACCGCAGATCGCCGAGTTCCAGGTCTACTCGAACTAAGGCATCCGCCGGACCGACCGGCGGAGCCACGCCCCCGTTCGGAATCACCGAAAACAGCAGCGGCGGCCGACCCTAACCAAGGTCGGCCGCCGCTCTGCCTCGGTCCAGGCCTAACAAGATTGGAATCAAGCCCTTTACCCAGAAGTGGGGATGACGGCCAACGGAAATAAAAACTTAAAACGGAATTCATCATTCGGCAAGCAAGCAGTCGCGTGCCGTATATTTTACGCAAACGTAAAGCCCCGTCATTAAGTGTGATTTACACAAAGACGTGTAGAGTCGAGCAAATATCACCAACTCGTCCATGAAGATCGAACGCCTCAGGAAGCGCGTTCAACCTCTGCTTCCCGTCGGTCTCTCCTCTGCCACATCAGGCAAGCTGTCCAGGGTCCGTTCGGCAGGCAGAAATCAACGATAGTCAACATTTGACCTTTCCGTGCCCACTGCCCATACGATCGGCCTGCGGCCTTATAGCCGCGATTAATTGTGGTCAGCTCGGGGTGATGCTACGGTGGAATCAATAGACGACCTCATAGCGGAGATGTGCACGGTTGCCCCTGAGGGGTGCGCATGCTTGGATGAACAAGAGATTTCAACGCTCCGCACCCTTACTCGCTCGCTCCTGTCTGCCGCGCACGAATGCGAAGCAGAATATCTACGCTACCTGGCTACTCGTGCCAGGACCTTGCCCATGCCGATGGAATCAGTGGGTGGCTGGGTGCAAGGCAAAACTATTCTGGTGACCGGCGGGACGGGTTGTGTCGGATCCGCGTTGCTAAGCCGAGTTTCTGACTTGAAGCCAAGCCGCCTGGTGAGCGTCAGTCGAGGGATAACCCGTGGGTGGCCGCGGGTAACTGGCGCTGAATACGTGCACGTTGATGTGAGAGATCAATCAGCGCTGACCGCCGTAGTACGTGATGTAAGGCCAGATGTCGTGTTCCATGTGGCCGCGCAGCGCGACCCCGGCCTCGCCGAGCGGGCTGTTTACCAGACGGTGACGACCAATGTCCTCGGCACTCATAACGTGATTACGGCCGCGGAGCGTATAGGAGTTCCCAGGATCGTATTCGCGTCAACCGGAAAGACGGTGATTCCATATTCACCGGATGTCTATTCTTCTTCTAAGCGGGTGGCTGAGTGGCTTGCTTCCAATGCGGCCGATCGTGGAGATGTCCTTTGCTCTGCCGCCAGGTTCACGCATGTGGTTGACAACTCCATCGTCCATCAGCGAATTATCGACGGCTCCAAGAATGGGCTTGTTCGTCTTCATGAGACTCGTGGCTCGTTCTACATTCAATCGGCAATGGAGTCGGCTCAGCTTCTGATTTGCGCCGGAGGTGACGATCAGGCAGGAGGTCTCGGCGTACATGCGATCAGCGATCTGGGCTGGCCTGTTGACCTGCTCTTGCTGACACTAGGCGCACTCAGCAGAACCGACTCCATTCCGGCGATCTACTTCAGTGGCCGCGACCCCGGCTATCGTGGTAACGTACCGTTCCCGGGACAATACGATTCGCAATATTCGTGGCAGTTCGGCCCGCTTATCAATGCATTTGAGGCTAGGCGGGCGCGTACGGCTGACTACGGGCACGTCGATATTTTCCTGCGGCGACCAGCCACTGATGTGCGCCTTGAATCTGATCTTCTTGCGTTGCGTGAGTGCTGTGCGATAGGCAAGCCGGACGAGGAAATACGCAAAAATCTGGATAAATTGTCATGGTCTATATTTGAAACCGATCTGGATGCGGTCCCCGCGGAAGCATTGCTTCGCATATACAACTCGGAGACGTCTCGCAGCTCTCAGGAAAGCCTGGCGCATCCAAGGATAATGGCTGCTATAGAGGGTCGCGCGGCGATGATCCGACGACGCTTAGGACCGCCGCGGTCTCGGGCGCTACCGCGACCGGCCCCCGGTCTGGCGGGCCGCGCAGGATCAGTACGCCGTCGGCGCCGGGCCCGAAGCGCGCTCTGGAGACGTCATGCACTGATCGTGCGGGTGTGCTGCCTGTTCGCGCCGCGGCCGGCAGCGATCGCTGATCTTTACCAGAAACAAACCAACTGAGGCGGGCGCGCGACTGCTCGACGGGGCTCAGTCGCTGACTGAAAGCGATTGGTTTATTCTGCTGTAATGCCGTCGCAATATAGTGCTACATTGAGGGAGTCGAATCGCCTCAGGCGCGTGCGCTTCGTTTACGCTGGTAGTTGATCTTATTTAGGCGGCCTTGGAATTCATCGCCTGTCGGGCGTGAGGTCAATTGTTCGATCGTTGACACTTCGCGGTAGCGGGGATGGTGTCTTAAGGGTTAAGCGTAACCCCTTGGAAATGTTTCTTCGGTGTTAATGTTTCCCAGGGGTAAAATCCCATTCACTCATAAGCGAATTGTGGACTGAGCCGAGATCCGTATGCCATCCTGCTGCTGGCGGGGCGGGCCAAAACGGGAAAACTGGTCAATGCGGTCCAGATGGTCTGTCCAGATGACGGCGATTCCCGTCAGGGACGTCCATATTAGGGGTGATGGCAGTTGACCACCGCAGCCACGCGTCAGCTGACGCCAGCAGCGAGTACCAGTGACACCAGCCACGTTGTTAATGGCGCAGGAGAGTCAGATTTCCCGCAACGCCTGCGTCGCGATCACGCCTACCTTGAGGTGCTGATACCGGCCAGGAACGAGGCCGGGCGACTGCCGCGGACGCTTGAGCGCACGGTTAGGTACCTGGAGAACCAGCCGTACTCGGCGGCGGTGGTCGTTATCGACAACGGCAGCTTCGATCACACGACCGACATCGCGGCGACCGCGCGCTCTCACCGGGTACCCGTCTATGTGACCGGGTGCGCAAGGCCAGGTAAAGGGGCGGCCGTGCGGCACGGATTTCTCGGTTCCACGGCTGACTACGTCGGCTACATGGATGCCGATCTCGCGACGCCTATCGAGACCCTGGACGTCGTTGTGCCCATGCTCGCTCACCACGCGGCCGTTGTGGCGTCCCGGCGGGTCACCGGTGCGGTGCTGGCCAAGCGGCAGCCGCTGTCCCGGTCGGTAGGCGGGATGATCTTCCACCGGCTCGCGCACCGGGTGCTGCCTGAGGTTGCCGACACGCAGTGCGGGTTCAAGTTCTTTGCCGGAGATCTGGCCCGCAAGGTGGCGTCACGGCTGACGATCGACGGCTTCGCGTTCGACGTCGAGATGCTCCGCGCCATCCGTGATCTCGGCGGGGAGATCAAGGAGGTGCCGGTCGTGTGGACCGACTCCGGAGGATCCTCGCTGAATCCCTTCCGCGACGGCACGCAGGCGACGATGGAACTGTACCGATTGATGCAGCAGACGCGGGCCGCCTGATGTCACCGCTGAGCCAGCTGGCCAACTGCCGCATCCTCTTCCTCAACTGGCGTGACCGGGCCAATCCAGCGGCCGGCGGCGCCGAGTCCTACACCGAGCAGATCGCCCAGCGGTTCGTCCGCGCCGGAGCGGCAGTCACGCTCTTCACGTCGGCCTACCGGGGAGCGGAGCCCTACGACTGGTCGAACGGCTACCTCGTGATCCGCAAAGGCGGCCAGTTCGGCGTTTATGCGGCAGCCGCACGTCACCTCAGGCGATACGCGGGGGACTATGACGTTGTCGTCGATTTTCAGAACGGCATTCCGTTCTTCGCGCCGTTGTGGGGACCGGCGCGGCTCCCGGTGGTGTGCGTGATTCACCACGTCCACCAGCGGCAGTTCGACATGTACTTCAAATGGCCGATGAACCTGGTTGGTCGCGTGCTCGAAGGCCGGGCGAGCCGGATCGTTTATCAGGGCAGGCCGATGATCGCTGTTTCGCCCTCAACGCGGGCGGAGATGCGCCGGGAACTGCGCTTCCGTGGACACGTACATATCGTGCCCAATGGCATCGACGTGCCTGGTCCGGCGCCCGTCCGCCGGGCCGTGCGGCCAACCATCGCCGTGGTCACCCGGCTTGTCCCCCACAAGCAGATGGATCACCTGATAGCGGCGGTCCCTGAACTGCTCGGCAAATGGCCGGAGCTACGCGTGGTGGTGGCCGGCGACGGTGAATCCCGTGAGCAACTGAGCTCTCAGGTGCGCAAGCTCGGACTTCAGGACGTGGTGGACCTACCTGGCCGGGTTTCCGAAGAGGTGAAATTTGAGCTCCTGGCCACGGCATGGCTGACGGTCGCTCCCTCGGCCGCAGAAGGTTGGGGCCTCACCATCATGGAAGCGAACGCCCTCGGAACTCCGGCTGTCGCCTACGACGTGCCCGGGTTGCGCGATTCGGTCCGCCCCGGGATAACTGGCTGGCTGGTGCGGCGGGGCCAGAGCCTGGCCGACGCCCTCGGTGAAGCTCTGGATGAACTGAGCGGACCCGACCAGGGGGCCGGGTTCGGAGCAGCGGCTAGGGCATGGGCCAGCGCCTTCTCCTGGGACGCTAGTGCGGAGCGGCTTGCTGGCGTGTTGCTGTCTGAGATGAGATACCGGGAACTCGGAAGGACCGAGCGGCGACAGGCCGTAGACCTAGCGACCGTTGCGAGCTGGCCACCCGAGCTCGCGGCCGAGATTATGCCGCCTCTCAAGGCCGGACTTCGCTCGACGGATATCGTGATCAGCGATTTGAATGGAGTCCGTGCTCTCCTCGTGGGCTGCGACGAGATTGGCGCGGTCAAGGCACTGACCAGGATTCGTGTGCCGGCCCCCGATTTGCATCTGGCGACTCGAGCCGGGGTGCTGGCCGTGCACGGTGAGGAAAGTCAGTGACCGGCCTGCACGCCCTCTCAGACTGATGAACCCTCAGTCAGAGATAAGGGCATAGACGCGGCGCACTGGCTGCGTTCGCCGCTCATTCCGTGGGCTGGCGCGATCATCGTCGCCGCGGTCGCTTGGGCGGTTCGCGCGGTCGGAATCACGACGGACTACAACATCTTCATCGATGAGACAACGTACACGCGCATTGCGTACAACCTCGCCAGCGGTCAGGGACTGACCCTCTACGGCGTTCCTTTCGACTTGCATCCGCCCGCCGGATTCGCGATTATGGCTGCCGCCATCAAAATCTTCTCGATGCACGGCAGCCTCGCGGAAGTGCTGTTCGACTTGCGGCCATTTATGGCGCTGCTGGGAGCGCTGACCTGCGCGCTCGTGTTTATTCTCGTAGGCATGGTGACGAATTGGCCCACGGGCTTGGTGGCCGCGGCGGTCATTGCATTCGACCCGTTTGAGATCTTCTACGACAGCCGCGTGATGCTGGAAGGCCCCGCGCAGTTGGCGGCGATAGGCAGCGTTGTGCTCCTAGCGGCATCTATCGACCGAACCAGGAAACGCCGATCATGGCTCCTCACTTGCGGGGGCGGTCTAACCGCTGGCCTGGCGCTGTGCGTCAAAGAGGACTTCGGTCTGGTATTGGTCATCATGCTGGTCCTGGCCATCACTCTTGGCTGGGTACTGGAACGGTCAAAGGCCGCGGTCGCGCTAGTGCTCACGCTCGGGAGTTACCTCCTATCGCAGGTGCTCGTGGTCCTGACGGCTGGCTTCGGTCCGTGGTGGCGCCAAGTCGGCTCTGGACTCCGCCGGCTGATTGGCGTGGAACAAACCACCGGCTTTAATTCAGTTGCCGTCCACGTGTCGCTTACATCCCGGCTGGCCGCGGATGCCACGCATTTCGGCGTCACCTACCTAATTCTCGGGTTCGGGGCGGTGACGGGCGTGTGCCAGGTCATCAGCGCGATCCGGCACCGTGCGGAACAGCGCGGCATTCAGCAGGTTGCCCGCGCCGAGCAGTTGGTCGCCCTGTGGGCGACCTCGGCCGTTGTGTACCTGGTGTACGCGACAACCCTCGGGACCCTGGAAGAGCAGATGTACTACCTGCTGCTCGTGCCGGGCCTGTGCACGCTGGTCATCTGGTGCCATCGGACCGGGCCGCGACTCGGGCCGCACTGGCGAAAGATCTTCGCCGCTGTCATCGCCGCGCTCCTAGTCGCCGACGGTGCGGTGTGGGCCGCGGTGCACTCGACCCGCGACGACGAGTACCGGCAACTGCTTGCCTGGACGCCCAAGCATCTTCCCGACCGCGCCACTATCGCGGTGACGGAGTCCACGGCGCAGTTCCTCACGCACGGCGTCGTTATCGGCCAGTGGAGCACCGTTCCCGAACTTGTTGCTCATCATGTGGACTACGTGCTGCTGAGCACCACCCTGGTGAGCCAGGGGTACGGCAGCGCAACGCCAGCGTTCGAGCACTACCTGGACTCGCACGCCAAGATCGCCTGGCAGGCGACCGGGCCGTCGTCCGGCGACCTGATTCTCTTCGACGTCCGCTCCATCACGGGTGCGCGGTGATGGGGAGGAAGCGCCGTTCCGGCTCCTCGGCGGGTGCTAAGTCCGTTCCCGCGGTCGTGGTCGGGGCCACGGCGACCGTGTCGCTGGTCAACTACGCGTTCTCGCTGATCCTGCTGTGGATCCTGCCCGCTCGCGACTACGCGGTGGTCGCCTCGGTGACGGCGCTGCTGCTTGTCTTCGGAACGGTCGCCGGGGCGTCCGCCCCCTGGGTCCTGGCCCGCGAGGTAGCCGTCTCGGCGCAAGATCCGCAACGCCGTATGCGGGCCATCGCCTTCGCCGGGCTCGTGGCCCTGGGGCAAGCGCTCACCGCGGCGCTCGTCTCGTCGCTGATCGTCGCCAGGTACGCCGACTGGCGGACCACGGTGACCGCGAGCGCCGCGGTGGCCCTGATCTTCTTCTCGACGGCCGCGGCCGGCTACCTCCAGGGCACCGAACGGTTCACCCTGCTTTACCTGCTCCGGGTCTCCGAGGTCGTCGTCAAGGTCGCCGTTGGCTTCAGCCTGGTACGCGCCGGGACCGGTCCTTGGGGTGCCGTATCCGGATTCGGGTTCGGTGCCCTGCTCGTCCTGGTTGGCGGGGTTTACTGCATGCGGACGGACCTGCGGTGCGCCTGGAAGGCCAGGCGTGAAGCATGGATGCGCGGCGTGGTTCGCGACCGCGAGCTGTGGAAAGCCTCCACCGGTATCATCGGCATCCAGGCGGGTACCGCTGTAATCGCCGGCTTGGACTCGGTTATCGCGAGCATCATGCTCGCCGGCCTGCCCGAACTGGCGACTTACCAGGTCGTACAGATCCTCGGCCGCATTCCCTTCTTCATCGCGTCAGCGTTCGCGGTTATCGTTTTCCCCCGGATGGCGCGGCTCCGGGCCGCTAGGGGAATGACGGTCAACTCCAGCCTGCACGTCTTCGTCCGGGTCTGCGGGGCGGCGGCGATTGTCGTGGGAACGGCGCCACTGCCGATCCTGGCGCATATTCTCCCGCCCCGGTACGGCGCTTACCATCAGCTGCTGCCGTGGGCGGCCGTGACTGGCTTTTCGCTTGGCGGCATCAACCTTGTCACCACGTACTGGCAGGCCACCGGCCGGACACGGCGCGCGGGGTGGACACTACTCGCCGCGTGCGCGATCGCGGGGGTGTCCGACACGCTGGCCGTCCGCGGCGGCAACGCCGAGCACCTGGCGTGGAGCGCGGCGATCACCAGCGCGGTTTGCCTTATGGCGCTCTTGCTTCTGGTCCGCGCCGACTGGCCGGGGGCACTGCGCGGGGGGATGCGGCAGGCGATGGCGGTACTCATTCCCGGGACGGCGCTGCTGTTCCTCCGAGGGCACCTACTCGGCTGGTTTATCGTGGCCGTCGTCGGCCTCGGCCTGCCCGCCCTGCGCAGCGTGTACCTATTCGGGCTCAGCCTGGCGAGCCAGGAGCGCCCGCGAATCCTGCACCTTGCCTTTGAGGACCCGCGCCGCCCCGGCGCGGGTGGCGGCTCGCTGCGCACCGTTGAGGTGGATCGGCGGCTGTCCCGCGATTTCGCCGTGACCGTGGTCTGCGCCCGCTACCCGGGGAGCAGGCCGCGCGATGCCGACGGGGTCAGGTACGTGCACGTGGGCCTGCCCTGGGGCAGGCAACTCAGCCTCCTGTCGTACTTCGCCTGCCTGCCGTGGGCGCTGCTGCGGTACCCAAGCGAGCTCGTCGTCGAGGACTTCGCCGCGCCGTTCTCCTCGATCGCCGTGCCATGGCTTACCCACCGCCCAGTCATCGGCATCGTGCAGTGGCTGTTCGCCAGGGAGAAGTCCGTGCAGTACCGGCTGCCCTTCCACTGGATCGAGCGCATCGGGATCGCGTCACACCATCATCTGGTCGCCGTGTCGGAGGATCTGGCGGCGGAGTTGCGGCAGCGTAACCCCAGGGCCAACGTTCTCCTGATCGAGAATGGACTTCCCGACGAAGCGTTCTATCCAAGGGATGGCAGCCGCAAAGACATCGTGTTCCTTGGCCGATTGGAGATCGCCCAAAAGGGCCTGGACATTCTTGTGCAAGCCTTCGCGTCCATCATCGACACGACGAGTTGCGGACTGCTGATCGCCGGCGCCGGGCCCGATGAGGCGAAGATTCGGGACCTGGCGCGCCGCCTCGGCGTCGCCGAGCGCGTGGCCTTCGCCGGCCACGTCCGTCCCGCTGACCGCTTTGACCTGCTTGCCTCGGCCGAGCTCGTGGCCATGCCGAGCCGTTACGAGACCTACGGCCTGGTCGCCGCGGAAGCGCTGGCGGTTGGTACCCCAGTCGTCGCCTTCGATATCCCCTGCCTGCGCACGATCGTGGCCGGCGCGGGCGGGGTGCTGGTTCCCGCCTTTGATACCGGCGCCTACGCCGCTGCCCTGGCCGAGACGCTCAAGGACGGCGATCTGCGGACCCGGCTCGGGCGGGCCGGCCAGGAAACGGTGAGACATCTCCGGTGGGACGACGTTGCGGAAAAGCAGCGTGATCTTTTCGCGGATCTTCTAGTGTCGGAAATGGGGAGAAATGGAACAGCGTGAGGAACACTACGCGGTTCGCGAGGCGCCCGTCGCGGTGACTAACACGCTTGAAGTCGCCGATCCGGCCGACAAGGCCACCGAGTCGGTTGGTCGGCGCGGTGATCTCGCGACCGAGATCGCCAGCCTGTACGGCGGGCTGAAGTCGAGGCAGAAGGTTCTCATATTCGGAAACTATGGTAATGGAAACCTAGGCGACGAGGGAATTCTGGCGGGCGTGCTAGCCGCGATAAAACCAGTCGCGGACGTGACCGTCGTCAGCCGGGCGCCGAAGAAGCTCAGCGACCTGCATAACGTCAAGTCCGTCAAGATGATGAGCTTGCGCGGTGCCTTCGCGCTGCTTCGCTGCGACCATGTGGCGATTGGCGGCGGCGGGATGTTCGGCAACGGGATAAACGTCATGACGTCGATGCTTCCCGTTATCGCCCTGCTGGCGCAGAAACTGGGCAAGCAGACGGTCTTCCTCGGGACTGGCGCCTACAGCTCAAGCCCGTCGTGGGTGCTGCGCTGCCTGCGGACGGTAGGCTCCCGGAGCCTGTTCGTCAGCGCGCGAGATCTCGAGTCGGCGGCGGTGCTCGCGCACGGCCCCACCACGGTGATCGTTGATGATCCGGCCATCGGTCTCCCCCCGGCGCCTGCGGAGGTCGGCCGAGCCGCCCTCGCCGAGGCCGGCGTCCGGCTCGACCGGCCGCTCCTCGGCCTCTCGCTCAAGCCGACCCTCTACCCGGACCGGAACGACGCGCAGGTAGCCGCGGCCGCGGCCGCGTGTGACTGGTGGCGGGAGAACCTCGATGGCGACTGCGTCCTGCTCGTGCTGTCCGGGCGGGGCGATAACGGTGCCACGGTCAGCGACCAGACCTTGCTCGACGCCGTGGCGGCCCGGACATCGGTGCCCGATGGGATTTACCGGTTGGGGCCGAATCTGCGGCCAGAAGTGATGAAGGCCGCGATTGGCCAGTTGCAGCTCGTGATCGGCCACCGGCTGCACGCCCAGATCTACGCGTGGTCGATGGGCGTGCCCGTTGTGGGCATCAGTTACGAGCGCAAGTCCGACTCATTCCTTGAGGCCCGCCGTCTGCCCCGGGTTGACCTGTGGGCACTGGAACCGGGCCGTCTCGTCGAGATCCTGTCCGCGATGCCTCATGACTATCTCTTGCCGGACCCATCCTGATAGTTGTTCACCGGGTCCCTCCGCCTATCATGCTTGGCATGCTGTGGAGGCGGCTGACGAGACTGTACGCGATTGTTTTTGTCGCGGGGGTGGCTGCTCTCACGGTGACAAGCTGTTCCGCACGAACGACCAGTAGCCGGGCCGAGTTTCCCGCATCCAGCTTCTCTAACGTTTCCTGTGCGGCGTCCGGTGCGACAGCGGATCGGGTGTACCGGCTATCGGGCGCCGACTCGTCCGGTACCGCCGATGATACGCAGACCATCCAGGCGGCGATCAATGCTGCCGCCGTTGCCGGCGGCGGCATCGTGTACCTGCCGGCTGGCCTCTACCTCGTCGACGGCCACCTAGTGCTCAAGAGCAACGTGAAGCTGGAAGGGGCGGGTTCCGGCACGATCATCAAGGCTGGTCCCGGGTTCTTCACCACCACGGGTCCCGATGGGGGCTTTCCGCTTATCACCACCGCAGGCGCCCGAAATGTAACCATTGCCGACCTCACCGCCGACCAAAGTGGAAATACCCTCAACGCGAACGCCTACCAGCCGGCCCGGCTGTCTGCTTACCTTATCGACGTTCGCGATTCGGTGAACGCGGTCGTGGTCGGCGTTCACACAGTGAACCCGTTCACCTATTCCATCGCGGTCGTCGGCAGCAGTGACTTCTGCGTCAGCCGATGCCGGACCCAGGTAGCCACGAGCGGGCTTTACGACGAACTCGATGGCATCCATGTGCTCGACTCACATGACGGTCAGGTGATCGGCAACAACGTTGATCAGCGGATAGGAACGGATGGCGACGACGGCCTCGTAGCGCACACCATCAACGCGCCACTCTATGACGTGCTCTATGCCGACAACACGGTGCGCGGCGGTGACGGAGGCGATGGCATGCAGCTTGCCGTCGGGCGATTCCCGATATTCGACGTGACGATCCGCGACAACGACTTCTGGGGATCGCCGTACGGTATAAGGACAGGTCACTGGGGGACAGGTTCCGCAGGCGCGCTATGGGACATCTCCATAACCGGTAACGACATCCACGAACTCGTGCCAGGGAAGGCATTCCCGCATGGCGGAAACGCAATCAACATGGGCGGATTTGGCGTTGGCCCGACTTCTGACGTGAATGTCACCGGTAACTCTATCTGTAGCGCCGGAACGATTATCATGGCGCGCGGGAAAGATAATCTCGTATCAGATAACCACTTTTGCTGATCCCGTTCTCCCTCTCGACGTCAGCAACAACGACGTCCAGGGGCGTCCAGGGGGCACCGCAGATCGCCGAGTTCCAGGTCTACTCGAATTAAGGCATCCGCCGGACGGACCGGCTGAGCCACGCCCCCGTTCGGAATCACCGAAAACAGCAGCGGCGGCCGACCCCAACCGGGGCCGGCCGCCGCTGCCGCGGACTAGCTGACTTTCGCCTTACGCGGCGACCGTCGCCGAGGAGACCTCAGCCGGCTCGAGCGCGAGCGCGAGCACCTCGCGCACGTCGCTCACCGGGTGAATGTCGAGCTTCTCGCGCACCTCGGCGGGCACGTCGTCCAGGTCCGGCTCGTTCCGCTGCGGGATCAGCACGGTGGTGATCCCCATGCGGTGCGCGGCGAGCAGCTTCTGCTTCACGCCGCCGATCGGCAGCACCCGGCCGGTGAGCGAGACCTCGCCGGTCATCGCCACGTCCGAGCGGACCGGCCGCCCGGAGAGCAGCGACGCCAGCGCCGTCGTCATCGTGACGCCGGCCGACGGGCCGTCCTTCGGCACCGCGCCCGCGGGCACGTGGATGTGGACGCCGCGGTCCTTCATGCCGACCACCGGGAGCTCGAGCTCCGCACCGTGCGAGCGCAGGAAGGAGAGCGCGATCTGCGCGGACTCCTTCATCACGTCGCCGAGCTGGCCGGTGAGCGTGACGCCGGACGCGCCCGTCTCCGCGTCGGCCAGCGACGCCTCGATGTAGAGCACGTCGCCGCCCGCGCCGGTCACCGCGAGGCCGGTCGCGACGCCGGGCACCGCCGTGCGGCGGTCGCTCGACGTCAGCTTGGTCTCCGGGGTGAACCGGGGCCGGCCGAGGTAGTCCTTCAGGTTGGCGGCGCTGACCGTGATCGGCAGCGTGCCCTCCTCCAGGGCCTCCTTGGCCGTGACCTTGCGCAGCACCCGGGCGATGGCCCGCTCGAGCGACCGGACGCCCGCCTCGCGGGTGTACTCGGCCGCGACGAGCCGCAGCGCGTCGTCCTCGATCGTGACCTCGTCCGCCGTCAGGCCGGACTTCTGGAGCTGCCTGGGCAGCAGGTGGTCACGCCCGATGGCGACCTTCTCGTCCTCGGTGTAACCGTCGAGCTGGACCAGCTCCATCCGGTCGAGCAGCGGCCCGGGGATCCCGTCGAGCACGTTCGCCGTGGCCAGGAAGACCACGTCGGACAGGTCGAGGTCGACCTCGAGGTAGTGGTCGCGGAACGTGTGGTTCTGCGCCGGGTCAAGCACCTCGAGCAGCGCGGCCGCGGGGTCGCCGCGGTAGTCGCTGCCGATCTTGTCGACCTCGTCGAGCAGCACGACCGGGTTCATCGTGCCGGCCTCGCGGATGGCCCGGACGATCCGGCCGGGCAGCGCGCCGACGTAGGTGCGCCGGTGACCACGGATCTCGGCCTCGTCCCGGACGCCGCCGAGCGCGACGCGGACGAACTTGCGGTCCATGGCCCGCGCGACCGACTCGCCCAGCGAGGTCTTGCCGACGCCAGGCGGGCCAACCAGGGCGAGCACGGCACCGGAGCGCCGGCCACCGACGATCCCGAGGCCACGGTCGCTGCGCCGCTTGCGCACCGCCAGGTACTCGATGATCCGGTCCTTGACGTCGTCGAGCCCGGTGTGGTCCTCGTCGAGGATCACCCGCGCGCCCGCGATGTCGTAGGCGTCCTCGGTCCGCTCGTTCCACGGGATGTCGAGGATGGTGTCAAGCCAGGTGCGGATCCAGCCGACTTCCGGCGACTGCTCCGAGGTCCGCTCCAGCTTGTCGACCTCGCGCATGGCGGCCTCGCGGACGTTCTCCGGCAGGTCGGCGTCCTCGACGCGCTTGCGGTAGTCGTCCTCTTCCGTGCCCTTGCCGCCGCCGGTCAGCTCGTTCAGCTCCTTGCGGACGGCCGCGAGCTGCTGGCGCAGCAGGAATTCCTTCTGCTGCTTCTCCATGCCCTCGGTCACGTCCTTGCGGATGGACTCGGCGACGTCCTCTTCGGCGATGTGGTCCTTGATCCAGTGGATCGCGGTCTCCAGCCGGAATTCCACGTTGGGGGTCTCGAGCAGCTGGAGCTTCTGCTCGGGGCTCAGGTAGCTCGAGTACCCGGCCCGGTCGGCGATCGCCGACGGGTCGTCGAGCTGCTGGATCATGTCCACAACCTGCCAAGCGCCGCGCTTCTGGAGCGTCGCGACGACAAGGGCCTTGTACTCCTTGGCCAGTTCGGTCGCCTTGGCGCCGAGGCCGGTCTCTTCGATGACCGTGCCCTCGACCCACAGCGCCGCCCCGGTCCCGGTGGTCCCGTGGCCGATCTTGACCCGCGAGACGCCGCGCAAGACCGCACCGGGCCCGCCGCCGGGCAGCCGCCCGACCTGCTCGATGATGGCCAGCGTGCCGGTGCCTGCGAGACCGCGGTCTCCGATCCTCGGGACGATGAGGACCTGGGCCTTCTCTTCGGTCCTGATCCCCGGGCCCCGCCCGAGCCCCGTGCTATTGCGAGCCGCGTCGATCGCGCCGCGGACCTCGTTGTCTGTGAGCTCGATGGGGACAACCATGCCCGGCAGCACCACGTCGTCGTCGAGTGGCAGCACCGGCAGCGTGAGCGTCTCGCTCATAGCCCCTCCTAAGGTTGAGTCAACTACACTCAAGGAAGAAGAGCCCGAAGTTGTTCCCCGCTGGTTGTCCGCCCAGAGCGATCAGCTTTCGCGGCGGTTTGCACCCTTTACAGGAACAGGTGCGTCCGGCGCCCTGTTCCCCTCCTCGACCTCGGCCGGCCGCGCGCTTAGCCAGTCGTCGTGGCCAGTGCCAGGGGGAGGACGGCCTCCGCGCCGGCGTCGCGGAGCAGCGCGGCGGCGACCGTCATCGTCCAGCCGGTGTCGATCTGGTCGTCGACGAGCAGGACCGGTCCGTCCGCCGCCTTGAGCGCGGCCCGGAGGTCCTCGGGAACGACCAGCGAGCGCCAGAGCGAGGCCAGCCGCTGGGCGCTGTTGTGCCGCCGGGGTCCCGGGCCGTCCGCCGTGGCGTAGCCGAGCGCACCGAGGTAGGTCAGCCGGCCGATCCCGGCGATCCGCTCGCCCAGGGTGCCGACAAGCACCGGCCGCGACCGGGACGGCAGCGTCACGACCGACGCCGGCCGCTGCGCCCAGTCCCAGGCGGCGAGCACCTTGACCACGGCGTCGGTCAACTGCGCGCTGACCGGCTCATCCGGGGCCCCCTCGGCGAGCAGGGCGCGCAGCGTGGCGCCCCAGCCGACGTCGGTGAGGCGGCCGAGGGCCCGGCCGGGCTCGGCGGTGCGGTCGGCGGGAATCTTGCCCGACGCGTCGATCCCGAGTTCCTTCATTCCGGTCGGCCACATCTTCCTCGGCTCAACCGACACTCCCGGCCGCGCGAGCCGGTCCCGCGCGGCCCGCGCGCCGGCGTCGGGCACGTCGGCGGGCCAGGGCCGCCCCGTGCAGTTGTCGCAGCGCCCGCACGCTTTCGCCGCGGGATCGTCGAGTTCGCGCCGCAGGAACTCCATGCGGCAGCCGTCGGTCGCCAGGTAGTCGAGCATGGCCTGCTGCTCGCGCTTCCGCTCCCTGGCCACCCGGTCGTAGCGCTCCTGGTCGTAGGCCCACGGCTGGCCGGTACCGGTCCACCCGCCGGTGGTGCGGCTCACCGCGCCGTCCACGTCGAGCACCTTGAGCATCGTCTCCAGCCGTCCCCTGGACAGGTCGACGTGGGTCTCGAGCGCGGCGGTGGACAGCGGCCGCCCGGCCTCGGCGAGCGTCTCGAGCGTGGCCCGCACCTGGCCCTCGGGCGGGAAGGCGAGCGACGCGAAGTACGCCCAGATGTCGCGGTCCTCCCGGCCGGGCAGCAGCACCACGTCGGCCCGCTCGACGCCGCGGCCGGCGCGGCCGATCTGCTGGTAGTACGCGACGGGCGACTGCGGCGCGCCGAGGTGGACGACGAACCCGAGGTCGGGCTTGTCGAACCCCATGCCGAGCGCGCTGGTCGCGACCAGGGCCTTGACCCGGTTGTTGAGCAGGTCGTCTTCGGCCGCCAGTCGGTGCGCCTGGTCGTCCTTGCCGCTGTAGGCGGTCACCTCGATGCCCTGCTCGCGCAGGAACGCCGCGGTCTCGTACGCCGCCGCGACCGTCAGCGTGTAGATGATCCCCGAGCCGGGCAGCGCGCCGCTCGCCAGGTTGGCGGCGAGCCAGGCCAGCCGCATGGGCGCGGCCGGCAGGCTGACCACCGCCAGCCGCAGTGACTCCCGGTCGAGCGCCCCGCGCAGCACGAGCACGCCGCCGTCTCCGCCCGCCCCGGCGTCGGACCCGACGTTGGACTCGGTGCCGACGCCGAGTTGCTCAGCGACGTCGTCGGTGACCCGGGCGTTCGCGGTGGCGGTGGTGGCGAGCACCGGGATGTCCGACGGCAGGGTAGCGAGCAGCGTCCTGATCCGGCGGTAGTCGGGCCGGAAGTCGTGGCCCCAGTCGGAGATGCAGTGCGCCTCGTCGATCACGATCAGCCCGGCCGTCCCGGTGAGCCGCGGCAGGACGTTGTCGCGGAAGCCGGGGTTGTTCAGCCGCTCCGGGCTGACCAGCAGGACGTCAACCGCGCCGTCCCGGATCTCGGCGTGGACCTGTTCCCACTCCTCCAGGTTCGCCGAGTTGATCGTGCGCGCGTGGATGCCCGCACGGGCCGCGGCCTCGACCTGGTTGCGCATCAGCGCGAGCAGCGGCGACACGATGACCGTCGGACCCGCGCCCCGGGCCCGCAGCAGCGCGGTCGCGACGAAGTACACCGCCGACTTGCCCCAGCCGGTCCGCTGCACCACCAGCGCCCGGCGGCGCTCGGCGACGAGGGCGCGGATCGCTGTCCACTGGTCGTCCCGCAGCCGCGCGTGCTCGCCGGCGAGCGCCCGCAGGTGCCGCTCTGCCTCGGCGCGAAGTTCCCCGTCGTCCGTCATGCTTCTAGTGCTATCAAGAACGGCTGCTCTACGTAATGGTTTTCCTACATCTAGTTACCGAGTGTCACTAAATGTGTCGTGGGGTCATCAGGGGACCGAGGGACGGCAAGCTAGCATCGAAGGCGTGACTGACATCGTGTCGATCAGGGACCTGCAGGTCTCGACGGTCATCGGGGTGTACGACTGGGAGCGCGAGATCGAGCAGGCGCTCACCTTCTCGGTGGACATGGCCGCCGATGTCGCCAAGGCGGCCAGCCGCGACGACCTCAGGGACGCGCTCGACTACTCGGCCGCCGCGCACGCGGTCAAGTGCGTCGTCATCGAGGGCAAGTTCCAGCTCATCGAGACGGCCGCCGAGCGGGTGGCGCAGCGCCTCATCGCGGACTTCGGGCTTGCCTGGGTCCGCGTCCAGGTAGTCAAGCCGATCACCGCCGAGGGCTACACGGCCGCGATCACCATCGAACGCGGCGCCCATCCAGCGAAGCTGCTCTAGGCGACGTACGGGTCCGCGCCGGTCTCGCTCACCATCGGCCGGCCCGCGACCGCCCAGCCGGTCATGCCGTCGGCCACGTTGACCGTCTTCCAGCCCGCGCCCGCCAGGGCCTGGGCGGCGTAGGCGGAGCGCGCGCCCGACCGGCAGATCACGTACACCTCGCGGTCCTGCGGGATCTCCACGGCGCGCTCGCCCAGCGTCCCCACCGGGATGTGCACGGCGTCCGGGGCGTGGCCGGCGGCCCACTCGTCATCCTCGCGCACGTCGAGCAGGAACACCCCGGCCGGCAGGTCTGTCGACATGACCGAGGGATTGGCATCGTCAGAGTGGAGCATGATTGTTCTCCTTGCGGCGCGCCGGAGCGGAAGTCTTGGGGGTAGCAGGCCGGTAGCAGCGGTAACGCACGCTGTGCGCGATACTGTACCGCCCCGAGGCCGGCGGTCCCGAGGTAGTACAGCTACTTCGAGTGGTCCGGGCAGAGGCCGAAAAGTTCGACCGTGTGGTCGACCGAGGTAAACCCGGCCTCGGCGGACACCCTCTCCGCCCACTGCTCGACGACGCGCCCTTCCACCTCGACGCTGCGGCCGCACTCACGGCACGTCAGGTGGTGGTGGTGCACGGGAGAGTCGCACTGCCTGTACAGGGACTCGCCGGACGGGTCGCGGATCGTGTCGATCACGCCCTGCTCGCTGAGTACCTGCAGGTGGCGGTAAACGGTGGTGAGTCCTACGGTCTCGCCCTGGCGGCGCAGCTCGGCATGGATCTCCTGAGCACTGCGGAAGCCGGGCAGGCTGGCGAGCGCGGCGGCCACGGCGGACGCCTGCTTCGTGCCCCGCACCCGGGTGCCTCGCGGATGATCCAGTGTCACACCTTGCAAAGTTAGCCGGCCTTCCTTCCCATGGCCACGAACGGCATCGGGACTAATCACGCTAGGTTCTGCGTTCTGGTTGTTTACTGATAATAGAAACGATTATCATTAACGCCGGACCGGGCGGAGTTGTGCCCGCGGGGGCGGATCGGCAAGGAGCGTGGGAATGCGCTGGCGCGCAAGCAGGACGAGCACGGGCGGAGCCGCGGCACGGAACCGTGCCGGACGGCGCCCCGTCGCCATCCTGCTGCTTGCCGTGATCGCGGCGGTCGTGGCCACGGCGGTCGCGGCGTCCGCGACCGGTGCCACCGCCGCCCCGAACGACGGCAAGATCATCGCGGTCGGTGCGGAAAACGAGTACGCCGACGTGATCGGCCAGGTGGGCGGCGAGTACGTACAGGCCACCGCCATCATGTCCAACCCGAACACCGACCCGCACAGCTTCGAGGCCTCCATCGCCGTGGCCAGGGAAGTAGGTAACGCCCAGCTCGTCGTGCAGAACGGGATCGGCTACGACGACTTCATGAACTCGATCGAGTCCGCCTCGCCGAGCAGCGGGCGCACGGTCATCAACGTGCAGCGGCTGCTGAAGCTGCCGGACTCCACGCCCAACCCCCACCTGTGGTACGACCCGGCCACGATGCCGAAGGTCGCCGACGCGATCGCGGCCGCGCTGTCGGCCATCCAGCCGTCGCACGCGGCGTACTTCGCGGCCAACGCGGCGGCGTTCAACGCCAGCCTCAAGCCCCTGACCGCGGCGATCGCGAGCTTCAAGGCGGCCTACCCCGGCACCACGGTCGCCACGACGGAGCCGGTCGCCGACTACCTGCTGACCGCCCTCGGCGCGGACAACCTGACGCCGTGGACGTTCCAGGCCGACGTGATGAACGGCGTCGACCCGTCGCCGCAGAACGTGGCCGCCCAGCGTGCCCTCTTCACCCAGCACAAGGTGCGGGTCTTCCTCTACAACCAGCAGGTGACTGACACATTGACCCAGTCGTTCATTACCCTCGCTGAGCAGAACCACATCCCGGTCGTCGGCGTCTACGAGACCATGCCGGCGCCCGGGTACGACTACCAGACCTGGATGCGGACCGAGGTGCAGGACCTGCGCAACGCGGTCGCCGACCAGGTCTCGGCCGAGAACCTGTGAGGACCGCCATGCCATTGCTGACGCTCGAAGGCATCGGGGTCCGCCTGGGCGGCCGCCAGGTCCTCAGCGACGTCTCGTTCTCCCTTGAGGCGGGGGACTTCACCGGCATCATCGGGCCGAACGGAGCGGGCAAGACCACCCTGCTCCGCGTCATCCTCGGCCTGACCGACCCGTCGGGCGGGCGGGTGCTCGTCGACGGCGCGCCGCTGCACAACAAGAACAAGGCGGCCATCGGCTACGTGCCGCAGAAGCTGGTCATCGACCCGGACATGCCGCTCCGCGCCCGCGACGTGGTGTCGCTCGGCCTTGACGGGCACCGGCTCGGGTTCGGCTTCCCGTCCAGGCAGCGCCGGGAACTGGTCGAGGCGGCGCTGGCCGACGTCGGCGCGGCCGGCTACGCCGACGCCCGGGTCGGCGAGCTGTCCGGCGGTGAGCAGCAGCGCGTCCTCATCGCGCACGCGCTGATCTCGCGGCCCAAGCTGCTCCTGCTCGACGAGCCGCTCGCCAACCTCGACCTGCGCAGCGAGCAGGAGATCGTCACGGTACTCAGCAAGCTCGCCCGCGAGCACGAGATCTCGGTGCTCCTGTCGGCGCACGACATGAACCCGCTGCTGAACGTGATGGACCGGATCGTGTACGTCGCGAACGGCCACGCCGCCGCGGGACCGACCGACGACGTGGTCACTTCCGAGGGCCTCAGCGAACTGTACGGCCATCAAGTGGACGTGGTCCGCGTGCACGGCCGGGTGCTGGTCGTGGCGGGGGATTAGATGCACTACCTCTTCGAGCCCGGCCTGTTCAGCAGCGGGCCGGTCAGGACGGCGCTGCTTGTCGGGGCCGTCGTCGCGATCACCTCGGGCGTCATCGGGGTTTTCACGGTCCTGCGCGGCCAGTCCTTCGCCGGCCACTCGCTCGCCGACGTGGCCACCACCGGCGGGTCCGGGGCGTTCCTGGTCGGCCTCAACCAGTTCTGGGGGTTCCTCGTCGCGGGGGTCGCCGCCGCCGCCGTCATGGAGGCCATCGGCGTGCAGCGGCGCCGGGGGCGTGACGTGGCCACCGGCGTGGTGCTCGGCGCGGCGCTCGGGGCGGCCGCCCTCTTCCTCTACCTGGGCACGCTGCGGACGGCGACGACGGGCGCGTCGTTCACCGTGCTGTTCGGCTCCATCTTCGTGATCAGCCCGGACACGGTCCCGGCGCTCATCGCGTCCGGCGTCATCGCGCTCGCCGTGGTGGCCGTCCTCGCCCGCGTCCTGCTGCTCACCTCGGTCTCACCGGACCTGGCGCGGGCGCGGGGCGTCAACGTCAGGCTCGTCGGCATCGCCTACCTCGCGGCGCTGGCCGTCTCCGTCTCCCTCGCGGCGGTCGCGATCGGCGCGGTGCTGTCCACCGCGCTGCTGATCGGCCCGTCCGCGACGGCGCTGCGGGTCACGCGGACCCCCGGGCGGGCGATGGCTGCCTCCGCGCTCGCCGGTCTTGTCGCCACCTGGCTCGGCATCGTGCTCGCCTACGACTCGTACTACTGGCCGCCGCACGGCCGCGGCTGGCCGGTGTCGTTCTTCGTCGTCGCCCTGGTCCTCCTCGGCTACCTGCTGAGCTACGTCCGGCCAGGGAAGAAGCTCGCGCCGCGCTCTCCGCACGTCGAAGAGGGGAGTCCCACGTGTTCTCCGGCCTGATGATGAACACCTGGATCACCGCGTCGATCGTCGCGGTGATCGCCGGGATGACGGGGTTCTTCGCCGTGCTCCGGGGCCAGACGTTCGCCGCGCACGCCGTACCGAACGGCGCGTTCGCCGGCGCGGCGGGGGCCAGCCTGCTCGGCATCAACGTCATCTGGGGGCTGCTCGTCTTCGCGCTCGGCGGTGCGCTCGCGATCGGTGCCCTAGGCGGCGAGGGGCGGGGCCGCAAGGCCCGCAACGACGTGGTGACCGCGCTCGCGCTCGTCCTCATGCTCGGCCTCGGCGCGCTGTTCGTCAGCCTGGGCAGCCAGTACGCGGAGGAGACCTACGCCGACCTGTTCGGCGAGGTGTTCGGCATCAGCCAGGCCGAGGTGCTGCCGATCGCCGGGCTCGGCGTCGTCGCGGCGCTGGCGATCGCGGTGGCGTTCCGCCCGCTCATGCTCACCAGCGCGCTGCCCGAGGTCGCCGAGGCGCGCGGCGTCTCCACCCGCCGGGCCGACCTCTACTTCCTGGTCGTGATGGCCCTGGCCACGTCCATGACCGTGCCCGTGGTCGGCGCGCTGCTGATGTTCAGCCTGATGATCGGCCCGGCCGCCGCGGCGCGCTCGGTGACCGCCCGCCCCGGCATCGCGCTGGCCCTCGCCGTCGTGATCGCCCTCGCCACGGTCTGGCTGTCCATCGCGCTGTCGTACCAGACCAACTGGCCGCTCGGCTTCTTCGTCGGCACCATCGGCGCGGCCTTCTACCTGATCGGCCTGGCCGCCCGCGCGGCCGCGCCGCGCCGCGCCGTGGTCGCCTGACCTGCGGAAACTCCGACATCAGGGGAATCTTGAAAGTTCGCAATTCCCAACAATCCTCTGTGGTAGCTTAAGACGGCGCAAACGGGGCCTGAGCATTTCTTTTGCCGCCAAGTGATTGGATGAGCGATGCCTCACGATCACAGGCCTGACCGACCTGTGCCGCCGTACGACAGCAAGAGGCCCGGCCCTTCCACGCCCAGGCCCGGCAACCCTCGGCCTGTCTTCGACGCCAGGACGGACCGCGCCTTGCCGCCCGAGGGCCCGCGGCCCTATCGTCCGCGGCCGGCCGACCAGGGGCCGTACAACCCCAGGCGCGACCGTCCCCGCCCGGACGGCCCCGGCTCCTACGGCGCTCGGCCTAACGGCGCACCGCCCAACGGCGCCCGGCCTAACGGCGGGCGGCCGAACGATGCGCGGCCCAACGGTCCCGGGCCTTACCCGCCGCGGCCTGGCTACCGCCCTAAGCCGAGCCCGCCATGGCCGAGTGCCCCGGTGCCGCGCGACACCGTGATGGACCGCGCCGTGCCTGATCGGTCTGAAACCGATCGGTCTGGGCCGGATGACCTGGCGTGGCCGGGCGACGAGCCCGCCTGGCCCGGCGAGGAGGCGCTCGACAGCCCGTGGCCCGACGGCTCGGCGCCGCGCGGGCCCGGATCCGGCAACAACGGGTCACGGCAATAAGCGGCCAGGTACTCCCAAGTCCAATGGCGGCCCCAAGGGCCGCGGTGGCTCCATGCACCGCGCCCTGATGGTGTCCGGCGTGCTCGGCGTCGCCGTCGTGTTCGCGATCGGCCTGGTCGCGCTGGCGGTGATGCGGGGCTCCTCGAACGGCTCGGCGGCCGCGAATGTGACCAAGGCCACGGTCGGCACCTCGCCCTCGGCCACGGCGTCCGCTTCGCACAAGACCACGGCCTCGCCCAAAGCCAAGACTTCGGCCAAGGCCAAGGCCAAGCCCGCGGCCAAGAAGACCACCGTGAGCCCCGCGTCCGCGCTGCTCACGGTGCCCGCGGGCTGGAAGCTGACCTTCGACCCGAGCTTCGCTGGCTCGCAGCTGGACACCAGCACCTGGGCCACCTGCTACGACTGGGCGAACGCGAGCGGCGGCTGCACCAACAATCCCACCAAAGAGAAAGAGTGGTACATCCCCTCGCAGGTCAACGTCGGCGGCGGCACCCTGAACCTGGTGGCGAAGCAGGAAACGACTCAGGGGGAGACCAGTACCGGCGCGGCTCAGACCTACACCTGCCGCTCCGGGATGGTCACCTCAAAGCCCAGCTTCGACTTCACCTACGGCCTCATCCAGATCACCGCGAAGCTCCCCTACGGCCCGGGCCTGTGGCCGGCCCTCTGGCTGGCGGCCACCAACGACGACTGGCCGCCCGAGCTGGACATCATGGAGCACTGGTACAGCGAGCCGCAGATGAAGGTCTACGACCACACCGTCGGCACGAAGTACCTCGGCGGCCCGGTCCCGACGCCTGCCAATCTCTCCGCGGGCTTCCACACGTACTCGCTGATGTGGACCAAGGACCGGGTTACCTGGTATCTCGACGGCGCGCAGGTGTTCACCACGACGTCCTACGTGCCGCAGCAGCAGATGTACTTCCTCGCGAACGTGGCCGACGACAGCACCGCGGCCGGCGCGTGCACCGGAACGATGGAGATCCAGTCGGTCAAGGTGTACCAGCCATAGCGCGGCTGACTGTGCGGTGCAAACTTGCCGTGGACCCGGTGAAGATCGCCGTGGACCTGGTGAAGAATTGACGGCATGAACCGGCTCAAGAACGCGACCAGCCCGTACCTGCTGCAGCACGCCGACAACCCCGTCGACTGGTGGCCCTGGTCGGACGAGGCGTTCGCCGAGGCGAAACGGCGGGACGTGCCGGTCCTGCTGTCGGTCGGTTACGCGGCCTGCCACTGGTGCCACGTCATGGCGCACGAGTCGTTCGAGGACGAGGCGACCGCCGCGCTCGTGAACGGCAGCCTGGTCGCCATCAAGGTGGACCGGGAGGAGCGGCCCGACATCGACGCGGTCTACATGTCCGCCACGCAGGCGATGACCGGTCAGGGCGGCTGGCCGATGACCGTCTTCATGACGCCCGACGGCGACCCGTTCCTGTGCGGCACCTATTACCCGCGCGCCCGCTTCACGCAGCTCGTCACCGCGGTCGCGGACGCGTGGAAGAAGGGCAAAAGTCAAATAAAGAGTGAGTCAGAACGGATTCGGCAGTCTCTGGCCGAGAACGCGGCTGCCATGTCGGCCCTAGGCGGGTCAGCGGGCGACCTCAACCTGGAGGAAGTGACCGCCACCGCGGTGGCCGGCCTGGAATCGAGCTTCGACCGGGCGCGCGCCGGGTTCGGCGGCGCGCCGAAGTTCCCGCCGTCGATGGTCCTTGAGTTCCTGCTCCGCTACGACGAGCGGACCGGGCAGTGGCCCGCCCTCTCGATGGCCGAGGCGACCTGCGAGGCCATGGCCCGCGGGGGCATGTACGACCAGCTCGGCGGCGGCTTCGCCAGGTACAGCGTGGACGCGAGCTGGACGGTGCCGCACTTCGAGAAGATGCTCTACGACAACGCGCTGCTCGCCGGGGTCTACACGCACCTGTGGCGGCGGACGGGACAGCGGCGCGGCCGCGACGGGGCCGCGCTCGCCCGCCGGGTAGCGGAAGAGACCTGCGACTTCATGCTCAGGGAACTCCGCACCCCCGAGGGCGGCCTGGCCGCGTCGCTCGACGCCGACAGCGACGGCAGCGAAGGGACGTTCTACGTCTGGACCCCGGCCCAGCTGCGCGAGGTGCTCGGCGACGAAGACGGTGACTTCGCGGCGACCGCGTTCCGCGTCACCGAGGCGGGGACGTTCGAGCACGGCGCGTCGGTGCTGCAGCGGCTGGCCGAGCCGGACGAGCGCGAGCGGTTCGACCGGATCCGCGGCATCCTGCTGACGGCGCGCGAGGGCCGCACCCGCCCGGGCCGCGACGACAAGGTGGTCGCGGCCTGGAACGGCATGGCCATCGGCGCCCTGGCCGAGGCCGGGGTGCTGCTCAACCGGCCCGACCTCGTGGCCGCGGCGACAGAGGCGGCCGAACTGCTCGTCTCCGTGCACTACATCGCGCCCAAGGAGTCGTCCCCGGTGGTGGGCACGGCGCGGATCCTGCGCACCTCCAAGGACGGCGTGGCGGGGCCGAGCGCGGGGCTGCTCGAGGACTACGCCTGCGTGGCGGCGGGCCTGCTGAAGCTGTCCGGGGTGACCGGCGAGGCCCGCTGGGCGACCGTGGCCGGCGCGCTGCTCGAGACGGTCCTCACCGCGTTCGCGGACGGCAACGGCGGGTTCTACGACACGGCCGACCACGGCGAGCGGCTGATCTTCCGGCCCGCCGACCCGACGGACAACGCGACGCCTTCCGGCGCCTTCGCGGCGGCGGACGCGCTGCTCAGCTACGGCGCGCTGACCGGCGAGGAGCGCTTCAGGGAGGCGGCGGTCGGCGCGCTCAAGGTGCTGCCGCCGATCGCCGCCAAGTACCCCAGGGCCGGCGGGATGGGCCTCGCGGTGGCGGAAGCGCTGCTTTCCGGGCCGGCCGAGATCGCGATCGTCGGCCCGGACGACGACCCGCGCACCGCCGACCTGCTGCGGGCGGCCCTGCACGTGGCCCCGCCGGGAGCGGTCTTCGCGCTCGGCCCGGGCTCGCCGGCGGAAGGGGCAGCGGAGGGGAACGCGGTCCCGCTGCTCAACGCCCGTCCCCTGGTCTCCGGCGGGCCGGCGGCCTACGTGTGCCGCGGCTTCACCTGCCAGGCCCCGGTCACGACCCCGGCCGCGGTCCGCGAGGCGGTGCGCCTGGCCTTACCTCGCTGATGACTGATGTCCGAGAGTGGGTACCACTGATCAGGTGAACGCGCCGCAGCTGCGCGAGTGAACGGGGGACGACGTGGGTGGACTCGTGACCGTTTCTTGTGATCTGGTTGCCGTGTGCGCCTGACCGGGACCGTGCGGCGGATAGCGCGAGCGACCACGATCGGCCGACGGCGGCTGCTGTCGGTCGGCGTCGCCGTCCTCGCGGCGCTCGGCACGCTGGTCGGGGTGGTCGCCGTCGTGCTCAGCGGCCCGCCGGGCAGCGACGTTGGCGCCCAGCAGTCGTTCGGCCTGCCGATCGTCCAGCCCGCCACCGGGAACGCGCCCGTCGTCACCGGGGGCCGCTGACCCTCGCGGTCGACGCGCGGCCGCTGCCCGACTCATCGGTACCGGTCGTCGGCACATCGGCTCCGGGCCAGCCCGCGGTTGCCCCGTTGCGCCGCACGGTGCAGGCGGACCTGCTCATCGTCGCGCCGTTCTCGCTGTCCGCCGGGCTGCTTACCGCCGTGTCGCGGCTGCCCGGCATGGTCGCCGCCGAGCGCATAGAGGCGGTCAGGATGCAGGTCAACGGCGCCGAGACCGCGGTCGTCGGCGTTGACCCGTCGCAGTTCCGGTCGTTCGCCGCGCGGACCACCGGCGCCGCCACCGCCCTCTGGCAGGGCGTCGCGGACGGGGGCATCGCCGTCTCCTACACGATGGGCAAGCTGGACAAGATACCGCTCGGCGGCTCGGTGGTCGCGGGCGGCCGGACGGCGAAGCGGCTGCGCGTGGTGGCCTTCGGCACGCTGGGCATCGGCGGGGTCAACGCGGTGGTGTCCGACGCCACCGCCCAGGCGCTCGGCGCGCCGGCCGGCAACGCGATCGTGGTGAGCGTGCGGACCAGCGACTTCACCGCGGACTCGGCCGCCATCGGCCGGCTGCTGCCCAAGGGCGCCGGCGTCGAGCCGCTGGTCTCGCTGGTCAGCTCGGGCACGGCGGGCACGGCGGGCACCGGTAGCACCGGCGCCGCGGGCGCTGGCCCCGCGACCGCCGCCGCGGCAGCCACCGCGGCGCTCGACACCATGCTCGAGGCCGCGATGAGCCGCAAGGGGACTGCCGTACGTGTGGGGCGCGGACGGCCCGAACGCCTTCGACTGCTCCGGCCTGGTGCAGTGGTCGTTCGCCCAGGCGGGGATCGCGATGCCGCGCGTCGCCGCCGACCAGGCGCTGGTCCGGGCCCGCCGTGCCCGGTGAGCCAGCTGCGAGCCGGGTGACCTGCTCTTCTACCACACCGACCCGACCGCGCCGGACTACATCTCGCACGTCGCGATCTACCTGGGCAACGGCTGGATGATCCAGGCGCCCGCAGCCGGGCCAGGACGTCGAGGTCGTGCCCGCCGACTTCGGCAGCGAGTTCGCCGGCGCGGTCCGGGTGAGCCCGGCCCTAGGCCGCCTCGGTCGCCGGCGGGATCGCCTAGCCACCTTTCGTTCGGCGGCCCGCATTTTCCCTTGCGCGACCGCTTTGGCGAGCGGTTGACCAGCATCGTTTGCAATGTAATCATGATTACATGAGTACAGAGGTACAGGCATGGTTCACCGGGCGGCTGCCCGATGACTGGTTCACCGAGCCCGCCGAGGTCACGGTGGACCGCGAAGAGATCACGATCATGGGCACGCTCCCCGAGCCCGAGGCCGACGACGCCGACGCGGCCGCCGAGGGGCGCATCAAGCGGTTCCGCGAGGACACCAGGGCGCGGCGGATCGAGATCGCGCGCGAGGCCGAGCGCAAGTTCGGCCGGAAGGTCGCCTGGGGCGTGCGCTGCGGCAGCGTCACCGAGATGTTCACCACGCTGTCGGTCCCGGTCATGACCAGGCTCAGGCAGTCGGAGCGGCGGGTGCTCGACACGCTCGTCGACGCGGGCGTCGCCCGCTCCCGGTCCGACGCGCTCGCCTGGTGCGTCCGGCTGACCGGCGAGCACGCCGACGCCTGGCTGGCCGAGCTCCGCGACGCGCTGCGCCGGGTCGAGGAAGTCCGCGAGCAGGGGCCGCAGGGACCGAGCCGCACAATAACCGCACATCTCACCAGCCTCTCGGGTAAAGCGTCATGCCATGAGTCCCCGGTCGGATACCGTGGTTGAGACTTAAGACTCTTGTGCGCGCTCTGCGGCGAGGAAGGTCGGTTCATGGGATACCGCGACCTGGGCTACCGGCTGTACGAGCGGCGGCTGGAGACCTACCTGGCCGGGAAGGGGGTCCCCAGGCACGTCGGGGTGATGTGCGACGGTAACCGGCGCTGGGCCAGGTCCGCGGGGCATACCGACGTCAGCAAGGGGCACCGCAAGGGCGCCGACAAGATCTTCGAGCTGCTCCAGTGGTGCCGGGAGACCGGCGTCGAGGTCGTGACCCTCTGGCTGCTGTCCACCGACAACCTCACCCGCGAGGAAGAGGAGCTCGGCCCGCTGCTCGCGATCATCGAGGACACGGTGAACGGCCTGGTGGACGAGGGCTGGCACGTGAACCCGGTGGGCGCGCTCGACCTGCTTCCTGAACAGACCGCGCGCGTGCTCAAGGACGCCGCGGAGGCGACGGTCAACAACCCCGGCCTGCTCGTCAACGTGGCCGTCGGCTACGGCGGGCGGCGCGAGATCGCGGACGCGGTGCGCAGCCTGCTGATCGACCACGCCAGCAAGGGCACCACGATCGAGCAGCTCGCCGAGATCCTCGACGTGGAGCACATCGCCGAGCACCTGTACACGGCGGGCCAGCCCGACCCGGACCTGGTGATCAGGACCAGCGGCGAGCAGCGGCTCGGCGGGTTCCTGCTGTGGCAATCAACACACTCGGAGTTCTACTTCTGCGACGCGTACTGGCCAGCCTTCCGCAAAGTGGACTTCCTGCGGGCATTGCGCTCGTATTCCGAACGTAACCGTAGGTTTGGCGCATAGCCAGGGAAAATAACCACGCTCACGGGGCTTTAACGACACCCCCTAACCCGGGTACCTTCAGAGTTGGCGGGCACCTCCCCAGGGTGCCCCCGCGGGAGGCCCCCTGAGCTCGCTACGTGCGACGAGAGGGCCGGTGCGGCCCTCTAAGGTGGGCAGCCCCGGTCCGTCCGACACGTTTGCCCCCGGTGCACCCGGGACGTGGCGTGTCCTGTCCGCGGCGCCGGAAGTTGGTTCCGGTGCCCAGGGGAGTCTTGCGTGGCCAACTCTGTGCAGCGTCGTACCTACGTCCTCGACACCAGCGTCCTGCTCGCTGACCCGGCGTCATTCACCAGGTTCGACGAACACCACGTCGTCGTCCCGGTCGTGGTCATCACCGAGCTCGAAGCCAAGCGTCACCACCCTGAGCTGGGCTATTTCGCTCGCCAGGCACTCCGTTACCTCGACGACCTCCGGATCTCCCACGGTCGCCTAGACGCCGAAGTCCCGGTTGGGGACCTTGGCGGCACGATCCGCGTGGAGCTCAACCACATCGACGCACAGGTTCTCCCGGCCGGCTTCCGGCTGGGGGACAACGACACCCGGATTCTTTCCGTGGCCCGCTCCCTCGCCAACGAAGGCCACGACGTGGTCCTCGTCAGCAAGGACATGCCACTGCGGATCAAGGCGTCGTCGATCGGGCTTGAGGCACAGGAGTACCGTGCCGAGCTCCCCGTCGATTCTGGCTGGACCGGGATGGCCGAGCTTGACGTGACGAAGGCGGACGTAGAGGAGCTGTACGAACGCGGCACGCTTGATTGCGAGGCGGCCAGAGACCTGCCCTGCCACACCGGGCTCGTGCTGCACACCGGCAGCGCGAGCGCCCTGGCCCGGGTGCTGCCGGACAAGCAGATACAGCTTGTCCGGGGCGACCGCGAGGCCTTCGGCCTGCACGGACGGTCCGCGGAGCAGCGGATCGCCCTCGACCTGCTGCTCGACCCCGAGATCGGGATCGTCAGCATGGGCGGCCGCGCGGGCACCGGCAAGTCGGCGCTCGCCCTGTGCGCCGGGCTTGAGGCGGTCATGGAGCGCCGTCAGCACCGCAAGGTCATCGTGTTCCGCCCGCTGTACCCGGTCGGCGGCCAGGACCTCGGCTACCTGCCAGGCTCCGAGTCCGAGAAGATGGGCCCGTGGGCGCAGGCGGTCTACGACACGCTCTCGGCCGTCACCACCCAGGAAGTGATCGAGGAACTCGTCGCCCGCGACATGTTCGAGGTGCTGCCGCTGACCCACATCAGGGGCCGGAGCCTGCACGACGCGTTCGTGATCGTCGACGAGGCGCAGTCCCTGGAGCGCGGCGTCCTGCTCACCGTGCTGTCGCGAATCGGCTCCGGCTCGCGCGTCGTGCTCACCCACGACATCGCGCAGCGCGACAACCTGCGCGTCGGCAGGCATGACGGCGTGATCGCGGTGATCGAGAAGCTCAAGGGCCACCCGCTGTTCGCGCACGTGACCCTGACCAGGAGCGAGCGGTCGGAGATCGCCGCCCTGGTCACCGATCTTCTAGAGGACACGCAGCTCTAACCCGGGGGCGCCCCCCGGACCCCGGCTGATCGTGCGGTGCGGCCTGATCGCGGTTTTGCGATCAGGCCGCACCGCACGCAACGAAGGCTGGCGATGACCTCCATGTTTCTGGAAAACCGGGGCGTATTGGGCGCGGGGCGGGCGGGCTGCCGGCTGGAGCCCTAAACTGCTTCGCGTGACCGGCGTCATGCACAGCGATCAAAACCAAGGTCGTTATCCTGAACGTATGCGGCTGACTCCCTCGGCGGACCTTTACTCCCCGGGGGAGCCGGCCACGCTTCCCGCCGTCTCGGTGGTCATGCCGGTGCTGAACGAGGAGAAGCACCTGGCGGAGTCGGTCGCCGCCGTCCTCGGCCAGGATTACCCCGGCGGCTTTGAGCTGGTCCTCGCCATCGGCCCGTCCAAGGACCGCACCGAGGCCATCGCCCGCGGCCTCGCCGCCGCCGACAGCCGGATCACCGTCGTGGCCAACCCGTCCGGCCAGATCGCCTCGGCGATGAACGCCGCCGTCAAGACGGCCAGGCACGAGATCCTGACCCGGATCGACGCGCACTCGATGCTGCCCGACGGCTACCTGCGGACCGCCGTGCGCACGCTCATGGAGACCGGCGCGGCCGACGTCGGCGGCTGGATGGCCGCCGAGGGCAACACCCCGTTCCAGCGCGCCGTCGCGTGGGCCATGACCTCGCCGTTCGGCATGGGCGCGGCCGCCAACCACACCGGCGGCGACGCGGGCCCGGCCGACACGGTCTACCTCGGCGTCTACCGCCGCGAGGCGATCGAGCAGGTCGGCGGCTACGACGAGACCATGCTCATCGCCGAGGACTGGGAGCTCAACTACCGGATCCGCGCGGCCGGCGGCCTGATCTGGTTCACCCCCGACCTCAAGGTCACCTACCGCCCGCGGGCAACGCTGGCCGCCCTGGCGAAGCAGCAGTTCCGGTACGGCCGCTGGCGCCGGGTCGTCGCCCGCCGCTACCCGGAGACGGTCAACCGCCGCTACCTGGCCGCCCCGGCCGCGACCGCGCTCATCGCCCTCGGGGCTGATCTGCGGGATCGAGGGACTGACCCCGTTCAGCCCCGTCGACGTCCGGGTGGCGAGCCTCGGCTTCCTCATCCCCGTCATCTACCTCGGTGGCTGCACCGCCGTGACGGCCGTTTTCGCCCGGGACCTGCCGCTGAACGTGCGGGCGCGGGTGCCGCTCGCGCTCGCCGCGATGCACATGTGCTGGGGCGCGGGCTTCCTAACCAGTCCCAAGCGGCTCTCGGCCGCCGCGCTCGCGCCGCGCGCCGGGCTGGCGCTCGTCCGGCCAGCCGGCGCAGCGCGCGCCGCTCAGTGCCCTGACGCGCCTGTCGGTCAGCGTCGGCGCGGGCCGCGGGCCCGACGCTACTATTCAGCAATGGGCTTTGATCTGGGCGCTGAGCTCGCGGCTGTCCGCGGGCAGGGGTATGACCTGCACTCCAAGTACCTCAACCCGCAGCTGCCGCGCACGCTGCACACGATCGGATTCGACCGGGACTACGTGCGCGGCGAGGGCGCCTACCTCTACGACGCCGACGGTAACGCCTACGCGGACTTCCTCGCCGGGTTCGGCGTGTTCGCGGCCGGCCGCTCGCACCCGGTGATCAAGAAGGCGCTGCAGGACGCGCTCGACATGGACTTCGCGGGCTGGACGCAGTTCGACTGCCAGCCGATCATGGGCCTGCTCGGGCAGAAACTGCTGGCCAAGGCGCCCGGCCTGGAGCGCGTGTTCTTCTGCAGCAGCGGCACCGAGGCGGTCGAGTCCGCGCTCAAGTTCGCGCGTCACTCGACGGGCAAGGGCCGCGTCGTCTACACGCGGCACGGCTTCCACGGCCTGACCGCCGGGTCGCTGTCGGTCAACGGTGCCGAAGAGTTCAGGACCGGCTTCGGCCCGCTGCTGCCCGGCACGCAGATACCCCTCGGTGACCTCGCCGCGCTCGAGGCAGAACTGCGCAAGGGCGACGTCGCCGCCCTGATCGTGGAGCCGGTTCAGGGCCATGGCGTGATGATGACCCCGCCCGGGTTCCTGCCCGAGGCCAAGGCGCTGCTGCACAAGCACGGCGCGCTGCTGATCTGCGACGAGGTTCAGGTCGGCCTCGGCCGCACCGGCCGGTTCTTCTCCTACCAGTACGACGACGTCGAGCCCGACATCGTGACCGTGGCCAAGGCGCTGTCCGGCGGCTACGTCCCGGTCGGCGCGATGCTGACCACGGACAAGATCTTCGGCTCGGTCTACTCCTCCATGGACAAGCTCATGGTGCACTCCACGACCTTCAAGGGCGGCTCCCTGGCGATGGCGGCGGGCCTGGCCGCGCTGGCCGTCATCGACGATGAGGGCCTGGTCGAGAACGCCGAGCGGCGCGGCGCCGAGCTCATGCGCGGCCTTGAGGGCCTCAAGGCCAGGTACGACGTGATCCAGGACGTCCGCGGCAAGGGCCTGATCATCGGCCTCGAGTTCGGCAAGCCGTCCGGCCTCAAGGCCAAGGCGGGCTGGGCGATGCTGCAGAAGGCCCGCGTCGGCCTGTTCGCCCAGATGGTCGTCGTCGCCCTCTTCCAGCGGCACCGGATCCTGACCCAGGTGTCCGGCGACCACATGGAGGTCATCAAGCTGATCCCGCCCCTGATGATCGGGGACGCCGAGGTCAAGCTCTTCCTCGACGGCCTGGCGGACGTCCTGGAAGACGCCTCGAAGGGGAGCGGGCTCATGTGGGACTTCGGCCGCACCCTGATCAAGCAGGCTGTGCGGGCGTAGTTGTTACTTGCTCAAAGTCAAAGGCCAAGTCAATGGCCAAGTCAAGCCAGGCGGGGGCTGGGTCGCGGGGGGAGACTTTCGCCGGCGCTCCTTCGGAAGGCCGGTGAGAAGTCTCCCCCGCACCCCTGCTTCTCGTCCGCACGTGACCCTCATCCGGGTCTCCGTCGGCTGAGGCTGTTGATCGGGTGCGGGTTGGCGGCCTGGATATGGCTGTTGGAGTGGCTGACGCGGGGGCGGTTAGGGCGATGATTCTCGCGGGCTCGGCGGGTCTATCCTGCGGCGACGTCACGTACCAAGGACTTGAGCAGCTCGCGTCGTCCATCTGGGAAGGAAGCAGCGCATGGCCTCACTGGTCCTGAAGATGTCCGTCTCGCTCGACGGCTACGTCGCACCCGTCGACGGGAGCACCGACTGGATCGCCGCGGGCGGTTCCGCTGACGGCCTCAGCTGGACCGTCGAGACCGTGAGCAACGCCGCCGCGCACCTCATCGGTGCCGCCACCTACGCGGGGTGGGCCGGCTACTGGCCCGGCGCCTCCGGGCCGTTCGCCAAGCCGATGAACGAGATCCCCAAGGTCGTGTTCTCGAACTCGCTCGCGTCCGCCGACTGGGGCGAGACGACAATCGCCGCCGGAGACCTGGCCGAAGCCGTCACGCGGCTCAAGCGGGAGCGCTCAGACGGATACCTGCTCGCCCACGGCGGGGTACGGTTCGCCCGGTCGCTGGTCGAGACCGGCCTCATCGACGAGTACCGCCTGCTCATCCACCCGGTCGTCCTGGGCGCGGGCGAGCGGATCTTCCTCGCGCCGCTCACCATCAAGCCGGTGAGCACCACCGTCTTCACCGGCGGAGCCGTCGCCCACGTCTTCGCGGCGCACCCGTGATGGGGCCCAATTATGACCGTCTGAGTTACCGAGGATCACGGATCAAGCCGAGCCGCTTCCCGAGGTTGACAACCTCCCGCCCCACCAGTCGGACGCCGGTCAGGTCGCTATCCATGTGGGCATCGATGGCCGCGTCGAGAGCCTGACCGTCCGGAATTTTCAGCCCTCGCGCCCTCAGTTGGGCTACGTATAGGTCCTTGAGCTGTTCACGGTCCTCGCCGACGGCGCTGGCCTGAGCCGCCCTGAACGCCTCCCGCTGAGACTGGAATTCGTGCCGGGACTGGGCCCACGTTTCAGCGAAGTGGCTGACGTCGACGGGATGCGTCTCGAGTTCATCGCGCATTCTGCGGACGGCTTCCGCGCCGGGACAGGTGCACGATTGGCACCAGGTCGGGTCGCTGACCGTGTCGTTCTCGCTGGTGACCGGACAGGACGAGTGGCAATCGCACCGACACAGAATCGCGAAGCCCTCGCGGCGCAGACGATGGCGGTTCAGGGTTGTGCTGTAGCCGCGCCAGTGGCCACATTCCTCATGCATGCCCTCGTGGCAGCTCGGACTCTGCAGCTCACGCTCGAAGTTGCCGGCCTGGCGGCTGCCCATGGTCCGAGTCTACGGCGCCGGCATTCGGCCTTACCAGGCAGAAACACCGTCTGCACCCTGAGCACTCGGCGTCCACTTGTTACAGTGCCCCACGTGGACATGAGGGACGTGCAGGCCAACCTGAACTACCTGCTCAACGAGTGGGACCCAATCGGCGTGGCCGACCTCGTGTCAGATGAGTACGACTGCATGATCGCGCCCCTGATCAGCCGGCTGAACGCCGGGAACGGACCCGCAGAGATCAGCGAGTTCCTGTGGCACGAACTCGAAGACCACTTCGGCCTCGACTCCCACAGCCACGACGTAGACGGCATGGCCGACCGCCTAGTGGCCTGGTGGGCGGCGGTCGGGTAACACGCCCTCCGGGCCGACCGACAGCGGACACGACTTAATTCGATGACAAGGCAATCCGGCTCGCAGGTCGCCTTGCGACCGAGAACCGGATTGGTGTGGCAGCACTGCCTTTCCGCATGGGGCGGCCTCGCGCGCCGGGGTGGCCGAGTATTGTCCCGGCATGTCAGAGCCCGATCTAGTTACTGCCCGCACCGCCTACGATGCAGTCGCAGCCTTCTACGCTGACCAGTTCAAGGACACGCTGGATGACAGGCCGGTCGAGCGCGGCCTGCTCGCCGCCTTCGCTGAGAAGGTCCGCCACGCACCCGCGGGGCCGGTCGTTGACCTCGGCTGCGGTCCAGGCCATATCGCAGCGCACCTCCACGGCCTCGGCCTGTCGGTGCTCGGCGTGGACCAGTCCGCCGAAATGCTGGCGGTCGGCAGTGCCCGCTACCCTGGAGTCAGCTTCGCACTAGGCTCGATAACGAGGCTCGGCCTAGCCGATAACTCCTGCAGCGGAGTACTGTCCCGCTCCTCGGTCATTCATCTGCCCCCCGCACTTCTGTCTTCGGCATTGACCGAGTTCGCCCGGGTGCTCGTGCCCGGCGGCTGGCTCCTCCTTAGCTTCTCAGCCACGGATGGCCCCGAACCACCGTACGAGTACTACGACCACCGGGTAGCCGCAGCCTATCGTTGGTGGCCGGATCACGTCGTGTCGCAATTGCAGGCAGCGGGGGTCACCGAGACCGCACGGCTAGTTGAGAACCCCGAACCGGATGACCGACGCCAGTTCCGTGTGGCGTTCATCCTGGCGCGGAAAGCGTCGGCCGCTTAATTCGGCGGCGAGGCGAAGAGGCTGGATCCTCATTCGGATCCAGGCCGTAGCCGCCCCGGGGGAGATGCCAATGCCCGGCTTCCGGATCCTCGCCAGGCAACTGCGGGGCGCGGCCGCGCGGTAACCGCCGCCAGCCTGCGTGGCCTGGCCGTCAAGACGGGCGTTCCACGCCAGGCTGCTCGATCAGGTGCGCGCCGGCTAGCTGGAGCAGCGCCGCTGCCGCCGCGGTAAGGCGGCGGCGGCGCAGCACAACGGCGTTGAGCGACCAGCGGAAGTCGTGCTCGCGGACCTTGACCGCGCGCAGGTTGGCGTGCGGTGTGATGGCGTAGGCGGGCAGGATGGCGATGCCGACCCCGGCGCGAACGAACGCCGCGGCGGCGTCGATGCCGCCAACCTCCGCGGCGATAGCGCGACGCATACCGTGGGCGGCGAAAACCTCGTCGGCGACGGTGCGCATGGCGAAGCCGCGCGGCAGGTCGATGAAGGTCTCGTGCTCCAGCTCGCGGATCCCGACCTCGCGCTGTCCGGCGAGCGCGTGTCCGGTGGGGATCGCGAGCAGCTGCGGGACGCGCAGCAGCTCGCGGCCGCTGAACTCGCGGGGCAGGGGGCGGAGGAGCCGGCGAACGCCACGTCGACGTCGTAGCCAGACAGAGCGCTGAGCATCCCGGCGGATCCGGCGGTGGCGTCGCGCAGCTGAAGCTCCACGCCCGGGTAACGGTCCCGGAAGTCCCGGGCGAGCCCGGGCAGGTCCATCAGGCCGAGGTCGGACAGCATTGCCACGCGGAGGGTGCCCCGCAGGCCCCGGCTCAGCCCCGAGGCAAGCTGGAACCGCCGGCACCACCGCGGCCCCGGGCGGGCTTACCGCCTGAGGAACGGCTAACCGGCTTGTCCGGTCGAGGCCCCGTGCCCGACGCCGGTTATCCACGCTCCCGCTAGGAAAGAGAGACACCGTGTCCATCGCCGACGACGTGCAGCACCGGTCAGCCCACATCCACTGGCCCGCTGACGCCAACCCTGACCGCGCCGACCTGTTCGCCCACAACGACATCGTCATCAACGCTCCCGCCCAGGTCATCTGGGACCGCCTGATCCGCGCGGCGGCGTGGCCGGACTGGTACTCCAACGCCGCCAGCGTGACCGTCAACGACCCCGGCGGCGTGCTCGGCCCCGGCATCACTTTTGACTGGGTCACCTTCGGTGCCAACATCCACAGCACGGTGCACGAGTTCGAGCCGGCCAGCAGGATCGGCTGGTACGGCACCACGGACCAGTGGCTCGCCTACCACATCTGGCTGCTGATGCCCCGCCCGGACGGCAGCACCTACGTCGTCATGGAAGAGACCGGCGACGGCCCCAACCCCCGCAAGCTCGCCGAGGCCAACCCGGGCCACTTGCACCGCGGCCACGACCTGTGGAACATCAGCCTGAAGTTCCTCTGCGAGTCCTGAAGCTGAACTACCACGCGTCGATCCCCGGGCGTTCCCCTGCCGTGGGCCCCGGGGACTGCACCCGGTAGTGTGGTAATCCCCCGCAGAGGCGATGGCGACGAGAGCGGGAGGCGTTCATGACGACGCACACGAAGAGCCAGAAGAGTCGCAAGGTTGCGGTGCTAGGGCCGATCCCTCGCGACCAGATCGTCACCGATGACGGCGAGCGGTTCGAGAAGTACGGATGCGCGTTGTACACGGCGGTTGCCCTTTCCGCGCTCCTAGATGCTGGCGACACGATCGTCCTGGTATCGCACGTTCGCCACACAGACGAGGGTCCGATCAAGCAGATCCTCGCATCGTTCCCGAATATCGACACCTCCGGTATTACATCGTCAGCCGACCAAGGGGACGGTGTCGAGCTGCGGTATATCGGCGCAAAACCGTCGCGTCGAGCGGCAGACGAGCTTCATGAACCCGATCCTGCCGGCCGACGTCGCCACGGTGCTTGACGCGGACGTGTTTGTCTGTGTCCCGATCACGGACTACGAGGTGGGGCAGGCGACGCTGCGGCACATCAAGGAGCACAGCGGCGCGACCGTAGTGCTGGATGCCCATGGCCCGACGACGACGCTGACCCGCAGTGGCGAGCGTCAGCCAAGGGTGTGGGCCGACCAGGACATCTGGCTTCCGTACGTCGACATCCTGAAGATGAACCTGGATGAAGCGCGCTCGATGTGGGTCGGCGAGTCAGCGGAGATGACGGCTGATCCGCCGAAGCAGATTACCGGGGAAAAGCAGATCACCGAGGAATTGCGCGACCTGGCGCGTCATTGCCTGGACCGCGGTGTCGGGGCGGTGTGCGTGACTCTCGACGAGCATGGCTGCGTGTCTTTCCGCCTGGACGGCTCTGGCGGGGTTGCCGAGGAGTTCGTTGAGCCCGTACCAGTGGAGCACGTCGTGGACACGACCGGTGCTGGCGACTCGTTCGCCGCGGGACTGGCTTACGGCTACCTCGCCTACCGGGACTATGTCGTGGCCTGCCAGTACGGGAACGCGATGGGCGCTCAGCGCTGTACCGGACCCGGTACGGACCTGAACGTCTACCTGTCACGAGAGGAAACGGAGCGGCAGATCCGCGCGACTTACGGCCCTGGCCGTACCGTCCGGGGGCATGACCGGCAGGGATGGGGGCGTCGTGGACGGTTTCTTGCTCGCTTATGACGGCTTCGACCCGGCGGCCGAGGGACTTCGGGAGGCGCTGACCTCCACCGGCAACGGGTACCTGTGCACGCGCGGCGCGGCGGAGTGGGAAGACGCCGACGGCGTGCACTACCCGGGCACGTACGCGCACGGAGGCTACAACCGCGAAACGACGATGATGGGCGGCCTGCCGGTCCTCAACGAGGATCTGGTCAACCTGCCGAACTGGCTGGTCCTGGAGCTGCGCATCGAAGGCGAGGACGCGATAACGCTCGAAGATGTCGAGTTGCTTGACTACCGTCACGAGTACGACATCCGGAACGCGACCGTCCTTCGGCGCCTCCGCTTCCGTGACCGCGGCGGCCGGGAGACGGCGCTGACGAGCCGCCGGTTCGTCAGCATGGCCGACCAGCATCACGCCGGGATCGAGTGGACCCTCGTCCCGGAGAACTGGTCCGGGCAAGTCGAGGTCATCTCGGCGCTCGACGCCCGGGTGAGCAACGCCGGCGTGGCCCGCTACGAGAAGCTCGAAGGCCGTCACCTGAACCCGGTTTCCCCGCGGACGTACGGGCCGGAGGTTATCGCGCTGAAGGCCGAGACCCGGCAGTCGAATCTGTACATCAGCGAGGCGACGCGCACGCGCGTGTTCCGCGGCGGCGAGCCGCTGTCGGCGAGGCGGACGCTGCACCAGATGGAGGACTACATCCAGCAGGTCCTGGCCTTCGACGTGCGCCAGGGCGAGGCGACGAGGGTCGAGAAGTTGATCGCCTTCTACACGTCACGCGACCCGGCTGTCAGCGACACGCTGGTGCGGGCCGCTAGGTCGGCGGCCCGCCACAGCGACTTCTCCGCGGCGTTCGACCGCCATAGCGCGGCCTGGGACGAATTGTGGCGGACGTGCGACGGCCGCGTGTCCGGAAACGAGCAGGTCCAGTTGCTGCTTCGGCTGCACACCGCGCACCTTCTCCAGGTTTGCTCCCCGCACACCGCCGATCTCGACGCCGGGATGCCCGCGCGCGGGCTGAACGGCGAGGCCTACCGCGGGCACGTGTTCTGGGACGAGATGTACGCGTTCCCGTTCCTCAACGTCCGGCTGCCCGAGGTCGCGCGAGGCCTGCTGATGTACCGCTACCGCCGGATCGGCGAGGCGCGGGCGGCGGCCCGGGAGGCCGGGTTCCGGGGTGCGATGTTCCCGTGGCAGAGCGGCAGTGAGGGCATCGAGGAAAGCCAGCGCGTCCACCTCAACCCGTTGTCGGGCCGCTGGGAGCCTGATCTCAGCCACAACCAGCGGCACGTTAACGCCGCGATCTTCTTCAACGTCTGGAACTACTTCCAGGCCACCCACGACTACGCGTTCCTCGAGGGCTACGGCGCGGAGATGATGCTGGACATCGCGCGGTTCTGGGCGTCTGTCGCTCACTTCAACCCCGCGCGGGAGCGCTACGAGATCCACGGCGTGATGGGCCCCGACGAGTTCCACGAGAAGTACCCGGGCGCGCAGCAGGGCGGCCTAGCCAACAACGCCTACACCAACGTCATGGTCGCGTGGCTGTGCGACATCGCGGCCAAGCTGCCTTCGCTGCTCTCGGCGAGCAGCGCCGAAGGACTGCGGGCACGGCTCGGTATCTCCGGCGATGAGCTAGCGCTATGGCAGGACATGAGCCGCCGGATGTTCGTCCCGTTCCATGAGGACGGCATCATCAGCGAGTTCGAAGGCTGGGGTGACCTCGAAGAACTCGACTGGGACGCGTACCGGGCGAAGTACGAGAACATCCAGCGCCTCGACCGGATCCTGCGGGCGGAGGGCGACGACCCTGACCGCTACAAGATCGCCAAGCAGGCCGATACGGTGATGCTCTTCTTCCTCTTCCCAGACGAGGAGCTGCGCGAGGTCTTCGAGCGGCTCGGTTACGACTACCGTCCCGACACGGCCGCGCGGAACGTCGCGTACTACGACCAGCGCACGTCGCACGGCTCGACGCTGAGCTTCGTCACCTACGCGGGAGTGCTCGCCGCCATCGACCCGGAGAGCTCGTGGGACCGGTTTCTCGTCGCGCTCCGCAGCGATGTCGACGACATCCAGGGCGGCACGACGAAGGAAGGGATCCACCTCGGTGTCATGGCCGGGACGCTCGACCTCGTGCAGCGGTACTACGCGGGCGCCCAGATCCGCGACAGTGTCCTGTACTTCGACCCCAGGCTCCCGGCCGGGCTCGGCGGCGTGTCATTCCGCATGCTGTTCCGGGAGGCCTCGATCCTGGTCACGCTCAACCGCGACCTGCTGACGCTAGACGTTCTGCCCGAGGGCGCCAGCCACAAGATACGAGCTGGAGTACCCGGCGACGTCCGGGAGCTGCGCCCGGGCGACCGGGCCGCATTCGAGCTCAGCCGGAGCAATTAGGACAGCAGCGATTCCACTCGGACTGAGGGATAGCGGCCAGGAAGCCTGCGGTCGAGAGTGGCCAGCGTCAGGTCACTCGCTTGGGCGAAGGCCGCTAGATAGTCATCCGTCCACAGCTTGTGGCTTTTATCGTCGCGCGCCGAGATAGCCCGCCAGACAGCATCCAGCTCGTCCGGCTCGTCTGCCCACAGGACGCGTTCATCCGACCAGAGCTGGTCGAACAGCCGCCAGGCCTGGCTGCGGTCCACCGAGTCATCGCCCATGATGGCGGGGTTGGACAGCAGTCTCAGCAGGCCCATCTGGGTGACGCGGCAGAAAACCAGGTCGTCCGCCTGCTGGTTGAGCCAGTCGGACGCGACTGGGTAGTGCGCATGTCGCCCCCAGACCGCGGCGAGCCAGACTCCGACGTCGACCAGGATCATGATGAGTACCGTTCGATGTCTTCGGCTTCGAGTGCGGCCGCAATGTCATCGTTCGTGACGAGGACCGCAGGTGCTGCATCACGGGCAATGAGCGGAAGTGTGACTCGCCCCGTCTTCCGGGTAGCCCCAGACGGAAGTCCGAGCTCATGCGCTAGCGCCCGGTTCACCAGGTCCTTCAGGCTTTCGCCGTGCTCAGCTGCCCTAGCCTTGGCCGCCCGCATCAGCGCGTCGGGCATATCGATCGTGGTGCGCATAAAAGCATATTAGCATCAATCCATACGCGAGCTCGAAGCGAACACGCCCGGCGCGGGCCGGGAAGATCACCGGACCACTCGGAACGCCTCAGGCAAGCCAGTCACATGACTTGAATACCAGTCATGTGACTGGTATTTTTGCAACATGCTGTTGAATGAGCCGTTTGGCGGCCTTATACCTGGCGCACGCGGAGCTGTGCTCTCAGCTCTCCTGCGCACCGACGCCAGGTTGACCGGCAGGCAGGTTCACGCGCTGGTCAGCGACAGGCACAGCCTCTGGTCCGTCCAAGAAGCCCTGAAGGCATGGGTGCAACTTGGCGTAGTTCACACCGAGATCATCGGCCGGGCGGTTGTCCACTCGATCAATGAGGATCACTACACCGTGACGCCACTGCGTTCACTCCTCGACCCAGTGGCAGAACTGACCAAGACCGCAGCCCAGATCGTCGGCGATGATGTCGAAGGCGTCATCGTCTTTGGCTCCGTCGCCCGCGGCGAGGCTAAAGAGGGAAGCGACATCGACTTGGCAGTGATCGCGCAATCCGGCTGGGACGGTCGCGTTGACCTGGAAGACGCCGTGCGGAAACGCCTCGGCAACGACTGTGATGTCCTAGTCTTCACCGCCAAAGATTTCGCGAGCCTCGCAGCAGCCCATGAACCCGTTGTCGACGAAATACTCGTCGACGGCATACCTCTCATCGGCGCGATGCCTCGGGTTAAGAACGGATCTGCATGATGGCCTCAGCCGAGCACATGAACCATGCAAGGAACTTCCTCAGGAAAGCACAGGAATACCTGGCCGCCGCCGAGGACAGCCTGGCCGCCGGACGGCACACGCCTGCGGCTGGCGACGCGATCCACGCGGGAATCAGCGCCAAGGACGCCATCGTAAGCGCGCTCACGGGTACAACCAGCAAGGGCAAGAACCATGCCGCTGCAGCCGGAGAACTGAAACAAGCGCTTGGCAAGCGGCCTGAATCACCTGCCGCAGAGCGAGCACTTCGCGAGTTGATCTCCGCTAAAAGCGATGTGGAATATGGCGTCGCACTGGTAACCGCCACCAAGGCCGAACCACTCGTGCGCCGTGCGAAGACTCTCGTCGACCTTGCAGTCCAGATCGTTCGACTCGGTCGCTGACCGCGTTTATCGCGACCGCGGTGTCTGGGCGAACTTCGGGGGCTCTGCTCTATGTGACCATCTGCCGGGCGAGCCAGGCGACAGCCACGTTAGGTACGAGAAGCGCAAGGTGACGACTGTGCCCAGAACAGCCACGACGACCACCCTGACGTGGTGGCGGTACTCGCCGGGCGTGGCTTGGTTAACGATCTGGTTAGCATGCGCATGAAAACGGTCCCCGGAGCTGTGCTCCGGGGACCGTTTTGCCTGGTAGCGGGGGTAGGATTTGAACCTACGACCTCTGGGTTATGAGCCCAGCGAGCTACCGAACTGCTCCACCCCGCGCCGATGTCCCTACTGTATGAACTCCTGGCGACAGAAGCAAATCGGTTACCGAAGCGCCCGGGATCCGGGCGCTAAGCGCCGGTTCCTGGCGGGGCGGCCAGCCACAGCGAGTACGTGACCGGTCCAGAGCCGGCCGGCGGTCCGGTCAGCACCTCGGCGTCCCCCGACGTGTGCAGCGAGACCACCTGGCGCGGCGTGATTCCGGGCAGCGATACCGCGGACCGGGTCGGGCCGAGCAGCACCGGGCGCCGCCCCACCTGCTCAATCGCGTTCACCGCGCCCTCAAGCTCGGCGGCGGACGACGCCGACAAGGCGCCGGACGACGTCCCGAGGACCACCAGCGCCGCGGGCTGCCCGCAGAGGCCACGGACGACCGGCGCGAACGCCGCGGCCGTCGACGCGTCTACGAACAAGACGCTCGCCGATTGGCCGATGGCGGCGCACAGCGCCGACGCGGCGGCGAGCGAGCCACCGTACGTCGCGGACGCGCCCACGCCGCGCAGCCGCACCCGGCTTACGAGCTTCGCCAGGCCGGACGAGTACCGGCCCACCGAAGGCCGCGCGGCCAGCCCCGGATTGAGGGTCGTCACCAGCGGCGGGATCGCCAGGGCGAGCACGCAGCAGGCCGCGACCAGCGCGACCGCCGCGCGGGAGGCGCCCACCACCGAGGCGCGCGACGCCAGCTGCGACGACACCCACAACGCCAGGAGCAGAAGTCCCGGCAGCACCACGGACACCAGCCGGTGCGACGCGGCGGGCTGCCAGGGAACCACGGCCGGGTCCCACAGCACGGTGACCACCGACCAGCCGATGATCAGGAACGGCAGCGCCCACAGCCGCAGCGCCGCAGCAGAAGGAACGGGATGCTCGGACAGCGCCGCGCGTACCGACCGGCGCCCGAGCAGCGCCGCGCCCGCGCAGGCAAGCAGCACCGCGGGCACCCCCAGGTACCAGAAGACCCAGTAGAGGCTCGACTCGAAGTACTGGCGCGTTCCGTCGACCGGGAGCCGCTCCGCTCGCTGCAGCGCGGCGACCTGCCGGATCAAGGCCGGATCGGGCTGCCCGCGAACGGTCTGCAGGTACGGGCGGACGGCCAGCCCCGCCAGGGCGAGCACCGGGATCGCGACGGCCAGCCCGGCGAGCACGACCCCGAGGGACGGCAGGACGACCTTCTCTCCCCTGAACCAGGGGAGCCGCAAGCGGACGGCGCACGCCCGCCGCACCGACGATCGCCCGCCGGGAAACGCCAGCGGCGCGAGCAGCGCGGTCGCCGCGCCGAAGCCAGCCGCGCACAGCCCGATCAGGTGCAGCTGCGCCGACAGGGAAGCCAGGTAGGGCCGGGCCAGGGCCAGCGCCGCCGCCAGCCCGGTCCCGAGGCCGAGGAAGAACCCGATCCCGAACGGCCCGGCCTGCGGTCGCCGCGCCACGAACAGCACCGCGAGCACCGGGAACACCGGCAGCAGCATGCCCAGCGACCCGATCGAGACCAGCGCGGTGAGACCGAGCGCGAGCCCGCTCAGCCCGGCAAGCGCCAGCCCGCCCCCGCGGCCGCCGGGCCCCGCGTCCCGCCTGCGCACCACGAAGGAATCGATGAACAGGCACAGCCCGCCGAACAGGAGCACCTGCACCAGCGGCTCGGCCATCGGCGTGCGCGACACGTACACCTGCGGCAGGCACACCGCCAGCACCAGTTCCCCGGCCACCGCCTGCCACGCACCCACCAGGCGGCCCGCCAGGCCACCGAACGACAACAGGGCGCACCCGCCGAGCACCGCCGGCATCAGCAGCGCGCCGCCTACGCCGCCTAGCCACATGCCGCCCGTCAAGACCAGCGGCAGCCCGGGCAAGAACCCCGGCGTGATCGAACTCCCCGACACGCTGAACCCGGTCGTCGCGAAGTCCAGCCCGCCCGCACCGCCGAACGCCGCCTCCGACACCGGGATGCGCGGCGTCCCGTGCCCCGCGATCCAGTACCCGTACTGCAGGTACACCCCGGGGTCGCCGGCCACGAGCACCTGCTCGGACCGCAGCCACGCCTGCCACACCGCGAACCCGGCCGCGACCGCGACCATCGCGAGCAGCGCCGCCGTCGGCACCCCGCGAGCCTCACCCGACGCCCCGAACCCCGGCCACCGCGCCGGCAGGCGGCGCATCGCGAAGTAGCACACCGCCACCGCCAGCGGCACGAAGATGATGCCCATCGGCATCGCCAGCAGCCGCCCCGCCAGCAACATCCCGATCCCCGGCACCAGCCAGGCCACCGCCAGCAGCGCCGGCCCCACCGTCACCGCCGCGAAGACCCACCCAGGCAGCCACCGCCACCAGCGCGCCCTGGCAACCCTGGTAACAGGAGCCAGGAGCCGCCCGGCCGCGGTTCGCGCGCCGCTGACCCGCGGCCACGGCTTGGTGTCCGTATCATCCCGAACGGGAGCGGGCTCCTCCTGGAGGGCCTCGGCTTCGCCGGTTGCGTCGGCAAGCCCAACGACCTCGGCCTTGTCGGTCGTTGCGGCGGCAACCCCGTCGGCCGAGCCTGCCCGCGGGGTCGTCCCCTGCGGGTCGCCTCCGCGCGTGAGCACGGCCGGTAGTCGTATGTGCACGGAACCACACTATCTATCGGAGTTCTGACCACCCAGCGGCGCCACTGGGCAGGAGAAAGCCAAGCTGCTTCACTGGCGGTGTGGAACTCTTCACCGACTGGCACACCTGGCAACAGGCGGAACCAGACCTGCGCCGCCTGCTGCCCGCCGCAACGTGCGATGCCGTGTCCGACGCCGTGACGTTCGCCGTCCGTTTCCACGGCGACCAGCGGCGCCCGACCGGCGCGCCCTACGTCGAGCACCTTCTCGAGGCCCTTGAGTTCCTGGTCCGCGGTGCGGGGGTCAGCGACCCCGACGTGCTGTGCGCGGCCGTGCTTCATGACGTCGTCGAGGACACTCCCTGCACCATCGCCGGCGTCCGGGCGACCTTCGGCGACCGGGTCGCGGACATGGTCGACTGGGTAACCAAGCCCGAGGCGGACGCGGGCGCCGACAAGCGGGCGGTCAAGGAGGCTTACCTGAAGGGCCTGGCGGACGCACCGGATGACGCGATCCTCGTCAAGCTCGCCGACCGGGCGTCCAACGTGCAGACGCTACGGAACCTGCGGCCGCAGAAGCAGCGGGAGTACTACGCGCAGACCGTCGCCTACATCATGCCGCTCGCGGCGTCACGTGGCTGGTGGGCCCTCTGGTACGCGAGCTGGCAGGAAGTCCACCGTGATCTCGCCTAGCTCGTCCTCGCTCCGCCTTCCGGCCGACCCACACCGCGAGCAGCCAGATCGCCAGCCCGGCCGGGTAGATGAAGTAGCCGAACCTGGTCGACGGGGCGAGCACGAACATGAGCGTCATCGCCCCGGCGAGCAGCACGACCGCCCGCGGCACCGAGCGCGGCGGCTTGAAGACGAGCGAGGCCGCCACCGCGAGGCCGGCCAGCACAAGCAAGACCACGACGATCGTGTGCCCGGTATGCGGCCAGGTCGCCGCGATGATGTGCCCGGGCAGCGGACTCGCCGCCGCCGACCGCACGCTGCGCCAGCCCGAGCGGGAACGCGATCGTGTTCTCCACGAGGGCCTTCGGGTGGTTGACGATGAACGGGCCGACGCACACGGCGACGACGGCCGAGCGCGGCCAGCGTGAAGTTGCCGACCGCCCGCTTGCCGTCGCGGACCGCGAGCAGCGCGACGGCCACCAGGAGCGCGGGCCACGCGGTCGCCTTCATCGAGGCGCCGATGCCGAGCGCGAGGCCGGCGAGCACCGGCTTGCGCTCCCAGAGGAAGGCGAACCCGAGGCAGAGGAACGCGACCATCGGCACGTCGGTGCCGCCGACGGCCAGCTCGAAGGCGATCACCGGGGTGGCGGCGACCAGGACCGTCCAGCGTCCGGGATCGCGCGCGCCGGCGTGGCGCAGGGCGAACCAGAACACGACGAGGAACACGACGCCGAACCAGACCCGGGGGTCGGTGAGCAGCCCGAGGTCGAAGAACGTGCGGGGCAGCCCGAACAGCGCCATCACCGGCAGGTAGGGGTTATAGGCGTTGGGGTTCTGGGTGCCGGCGAGCACGGCCGCGTCCGTGTAGGGCGTGCCATGGTGGATGAGCGACGCGCCCGAGTTGGCCACCACCCAGACCTCGGGCTGCAGGAGCCCCTTGCCCGCCAGCGCGTCGCTGTGCGCGGCCAGCCAGCCGAGCGGCGCGATCAGCCCGCCGAGGAAGGCCAGCCCGAGCGCGATGTCAGCGGTCCGCGCGTGCCTGAGCACGAGCACGACAAGGAGCGCGAGGCCGTAGCCGACCGCCGCCATCTCGCCCCAGAGCTGATGCACGTGGTTGGAGCTGAAGATCGCGACCATGATCGCCCAGATGGCGGAGACCGCAAAGATCCCGGCCAGCCAGCGGCGTCGCATGGCGGCCGGTGACTGAAAACCGGCGCCAGGCCGTACGCCACCCATATATCGCGATAGTACCGGCTGCTGCTCTCTCCCCGCGGGGTGTCCCTCGCTGTAACATCCGCGACATGGATCGGCTCACGGGTAAGGTCGCGATCATCACCGGCGGCGAAGGCTCCATCGGAATGGCGACGGCCACGGGCGTTCGTCGCCGAGGGTGCCGAGTGTCTTCCTCGCGGGCATCTCCGCGCCTGACCTCGAGGCGGGCGCGGCCGCGCTGGGCGGGCGCGCGGCCTGGCAGGTGACCGATGTCACCGACTCCGCGCAGGTCAAGGCCGCCGTCGAGGCGGCCGTCGAGCGGTTCGGCCGCCTCGACGTGGTGATCGCCAACGCCGGGATCAAGGGGGCGACCGACCCGATCGCCGAGTACCCGGAGGATTCCTTCGACCAGACGCTCGCGGTGCATGTCCGCGGCGCCTTCCTGCTGGCCAAGCACGCGGTGCCGCACCTGTCGCGCGGCGCGTCCATCATCTTCACGTCAAGCGTCGTGGGCCTCACCGCCGCGCCGCACATCGCCGGCTACTCGACGGCCAAGCACGCGCAGGTCGGGCTGATGCGGACGATCGCCGCCGAGCTCGCGCCGCGCGGCATCCGAGTCAACACGATCCACCCGGGCCCGGTGAGCAACGAGTTCCAGCACATCGTCGAGGAGGCCGCCACCGGGGCCGACCGGGAAACCGCGGCCTCGATCTTTAACGGCATGATCCCGCTCGGCAGGCACGCCGCCCCGGAGGAGATCGCGCGCAGCATGCTCTTCCTCGCCAGCGACGACAGCTCGTTCATGACCGGGGCGACGCTAGCGGTTGATGGCGGCATGTCGAGCTGACCAGCCGATCAGCCAGTCCCGCGCGAGCCGGTACCACAGGTAGAGCGCGAGCGCGGCGTAGGCGACCGGCGCGATGCCGACGGCGGCGGCGATGCCCGCCACGATCATCCGCCCTTCCCAGCCGAGGCCGCGCCGGTCAATGCCGTTCGCCAGGTCGCCGCGCACCCGGTAGGCCAGGTCAAGGTGGCGCAGCCCGACGGCGGCGACGACCGCGAACGTCATCGCCGGCCAGACGTGGCCGGCGTAACCGATCTCGGCGAGGAACACGTACTCGCCCGCCTGGAGCAGCGGCGGCACCAGCCAGTCGCTGCGCCCGTCGTGCGGGTGCCACGACGCGAACGCGGCCAGCAGCATGGCCTCGACCGGGGTAAGCAGCAGGATGCCCGACAGGTTTCCCAGGCCAAGCGCGGCGAGCACCCCGGTGACGAGCAGCCCCACGACCAGGGGCGGCAGGGGCGGCACCTTGCCGTCGACCCACTTGCCGATCCAGATCGCGAGCCGGCCGTCACCCCGGTACCCGCGCAGCTCGCCGCGGGAGCTCGCGTGGCGGGTGCCGTCGATGACCGTCACGGCGAGCGCGGCCACGCCGAGGACGAGCACGACGAGGAAGGCCGCCCGGGCGCCGAACAGCAGGACGGCGGCGCAGGCGAGAGGCAGCCGGATGTCTCCGGGCGGCCCGAACACGCGCAGCCTCGTCCCCGGCAGGTCCGGGCCGTAGACGCACACGTCCACCATCGCCGTCAGCACCGTGAGGATGACCGCCATGATCGCCAGCCGCCACACGCCGGCGGTGCCCACGCCGCCGAACCCCGCGATGAACGTCCCGCCCAGCGAGCCGCTCGCGACCCCGAGGGAGACGCCGACGTGGAGGCTGACCGCCGCGGCGATGCCCGCGTAGACCAGGAACTCGGCGAGCATGCCACAGCCGGCCAGGCCCCATTCGACGGCGGCCGGCGGCCGCTGGCCGGCGAGCATCCGGCCGGCGTGACCGGTGATGAGCACGGCAATCGCCGCGACGAGCGCGATGACCTGGCCGTGCACGGACGCCACGGTCAGCCACACCGCCGTGATCGCCGCGAAGGCCACGGAGATCCTGGACAGCATCAACGGGTTGAGCCGGTAGAGCGCGGCCTGGCGCGCACTGAGCTGGCTCATGCCCGCCTCCTCGCACGCGCGGCGACTCAGGACTCAGGTACGGCGTCTCTACTGAGACGCAGCCGTTACTTCAGCGTAGCCCGCTACCACTAGCTCCACCGCGGAACCGGGCGTCTGACACACCGGGTATTGTCCGCAGATGTGACTGTGAAACGCATGGTGGCGGTGGTACTTGGCGGCGGCACGGGCACCCGGTTCGGTGCGGCCATGCCCAAGCAGTTGCTCACGCTGAACGGCAAGACCCTCGTCGAGCACTGCGTCGCGGCGTTCGCCGCCGTCCCCGGAATCGACGAGATCCTGCTCGTCATGCCGCCGGCCTACCACGACGAGGCGAAGCGCCTGGTCGGGGACCAGGTCGGGGCGATCATCGCGGGCGGCGCCACCCGCCCGGACTCGGTGCGCAACGCGCTGGCGCACATCGGCGCCCGTTACGACCAGGCCGACACGGGCGTCCTCATCCACGACGCCGCCCGCCCCCTGGTCACCCGGCAGATCATCGCCGCCTGCGTGGCCGCGCTGCACGACCACGACGCGCTCGGCGCCGCGGTTCCCACCTCGGACACGATCCTGGCGGTCGCGAACGGCGCGATCGCCCACGTCCCGCCGAGAGAGACCTTGTACCGCGCCCAGACCCCGCAGTGCTTCCGCCTGGAAACGATCGCGAAAGCCCACGCCCTAGCCGCGGCCGACCCCGCGTTCCAGCCCACCGACGACTGCGGCGTGGTCCTCCGCTACCTGAAGGACGTCCCGGTCCACGTCATCCCGGGCAGCGAAAGCAACATCAAGGTCACCTACCCGAGCGACCTGGCAATCGCGGAAGCGCTCCTGCGCACCCGCGAGCAGGGCTGACCCGCCCGCCCGTCAGCTGAAGTAGTGGCCCTGTTCTATGTCCTCGATAAGGCCGGGGTGGGTTGGCTTCCAGCCCAGGAGTTCCTGCGTGATGGCGCTGGAGGCGGGCATGTCGGTGCTGAGCAGGGGCACCATCATGCCCTCGTATTCCCCGGCGGGCAGGGACCGGGCGGGCAGGTTCAGGCGCCGGCCGATGGCCTCGGCGATCTCGCGGACGGGCACGCCTTCGTCGCCGACGGCGTTGAGCACCGAGGCGGCGGGCGCCTGCTCGACGGCGAGCCGGTAGAGGGTGGCGGCGTCCTTCACGTGGACCGCAGGCCACCGGCTGGTTCCGTCGCCGATGTACCCGGAGACGCCCTTGGCCCGGGCCATGGCGATGAGCTGGGGGATAAAACCGTGGCGGTCTCCCCGGCCGTGCACCGAGCGGGGCAGCATGACCAGGCAGGGGCGGACGCCCCGCTCCGCCGCCGCGAGGGCGGTCCGCATGTTGCTGATACGGGCGGCAACGGGTCCTCTGGCGATGAGTTCGTCGCGTTCGGTCGCGGGCCGGCCGGGCGTGACAAGCGTCGCGCCGGAGATCACCAGCGGCTTACCGGATCCGGCGAGGCTGGCGACGAACGTCCCGATGGCCGCGGCATCGGTCCGTGTCGCCGCCTCGGTCACGCTCGGCACGACGAAGGCCAGGTGGATGACCCCGTCGCTGTCGAGGGCCCCGGCGCGCAGGACGTCGGTTTCGTTCAGGTCACCGCGCAGGACCTCGGCGCCCAGGCCCGCGACCGCCTTGGCGGCGGCGTCCGAGCGGGCCAGCCCGAGGACCTCGTGGCCTGCGCCGATGAGCTCGGGGACGACGGCCGAGCCGATCCAGCCGGAAGCGCCGGTAACGAAGATGCGCATGGAAGGTCTCCTCATGGTTGATGCGATCTAGTCGCATCACCATAACACGATGATGCGACTGAGTTGCATTAGCCCGGCAAAATGATGCGACACGATCGCGTCGCTTAGGATGTGACCGTGAGCAGATGGGCGCCGAACGCGCGTGAGCGCCTGGAGACCGCCGCCCTGGACCTGTTCGCGGAGAACGGTTACGAGGAGACGACCGTCGCGCAGATCGCGGATCGGGCGGGACTGAACCGGGCCACGTTCTTCCGGCACTTCGCCGACAAGCGCGAGGTCCTCTTCGGCGGTGAAGACGTGCTGGCCAGGCTGTTTGCCGACGCCATCGTGGCCGCGGCGCCGGATGCGACGCTCATCGAGTGCCTGCGGGCCGCGCTCGCCGCCGCCGAGGTCGTGATGACCCCGCAGCGACGGGCTGCGGCCGCCCGGCGCGTGCTGGTGGTCGCGGCCAACAGCGAGTTGCAGGAGCGGGGGCTGCTCAAGCACGCTCGGGTCGTCAACTCGATCGCCGCTGCCCTCCGCGAGCGCGGCACCGACGAGCTGACCGCGCGACTAGGGGCGGAGGTGACCATGCTCGCTTTCAGCGTCGCCTTCGCGCGCTGGATGAAGGCGAACGACGGCGAACCGTTCCTGCCCTTTGCCGCCGCGGCCTTGAGCGACCTGCAGGTGCGCGCGGCCAAACTTGACCACTAACCAAGAGTGTTCAATCGATCACCGATGGTGTGCCTCGGCGACACCGTGGGGAAGCGGCTACCTGGCCTGCCCCGGGCGTGGTCAAAGGTAACGCTGCGCGAGCTCTTGAACCACACCAGCGGCATTCCCGACTTCAGCCAGACCGAGGCGTTCAGGGAAGCCCTGCTCAAGTCGCTGCTCAAGGCGCCACCGCCCCGCGACTTGCTCTCGTATGCCGCACCTGCGCTGAATTTCGCGCCCGGGTCGAAAGACGTCACTCACCTGATCGCTGCGGGCTGGAGCTGGGCCTCCGGCGGGATCATCTCGACTGGGACGAACCGAGCGGCTTCGTGCGATGAATCCGCGGGTCGCGCATCGTTATACCTGCATGACGCACGCACCGATAAATGGCCTTCAGCTCTACTACGAGGTGCACGGCAGTGGACGGCCGATCGTGCTGCTTCACGGTGGCCTGCTGACCATTGACCTCAATTTCGGGTTGCTGCTCGAACCCCTTGCGGCGGGCAGGCAGGTGATCGCGGTGGAACTGCAGGGGCACGGGCACACCGACGATCCCGACCGCGCGATGACAATCGAGGCGCTGGCCGGTGACGTCATCGCGCTGCTTGACCATCTGGGGGTGGCCGAGGCCGACTTCTTCGGGTTCAGCCTCGGCGGGCTCGTGGCCTATACGGTCGCGTTCAGCGCGCCCGACCGGGTCGGCAAGCTGATCGTCGCGTCGGCGGATCCGCGTCGGCCCCCTGGCCGGGAGAGCGCGCCCATCGCCGACCACCTTCTGCCGACCTTGACCGACTTCCAGGAAATGCGCGCGGCCTATGAGGCGGTCGCTCCCGACCCCGCGCACTTCGACGAGTTCGTGCCCAAGATCATCAAGCTGGTGCACGAGACCCCGCCATGGAGCGACGAGCAGGTGGCGGCGCTGCGGATGCCGGCCCTCTTGATGACCGGCGATCGCGACTTCTTGCCGCTGCCGGACGTGCTTGAGACGTTCGGGCTGCTGCCGAACGCGCAGCTGGCGGTGCTTCCCGGGACCACGCACATGGGCATGGCGCGGCGGCCAGCCGAACTGCTCGCGCTCATCACGCCGTTCCTTGACGGGCGCTGAGCGGGTGGCATTGCGTCTGACCGGCTACGCAGAAGCGGCGGGGGCCGCGCGCAACGCGGCGATGGCGTGCCCGGCCCACTGGAGGCTGGCCCGGTGTACCGCCAGGCCGTGGTCCAGGGCGAGGTACGGGTGGCGACCGCCCGCCTGAGGGACGGCCGCGTACTGCTCCAGGTCGGCGGTGAACGCCGCGAGCGCGTCCCTGAGCTCGTCGAGGAAGCCGAGCACCTCGTCGCGCGAAAACACGGGCTCCATCATCACGAAGCGCATGAGGTGCAGGCCGAGGTCACGCGAGACCGTGGCCGCCTCGACCGGCGTGCGCAGCCAGGTCAGATGGGTCGCCCGGCCGACCTCCGTCGGCTCGTAAACGCGACGGCGCCTGGCCGACTCGCTCTTCCCGCCCGGCGCCATGACGCGGACCAGGCCCTTCGCCTCGAGGCGGCGCAATGCCGGATACAACGCGCCGGAGCTTGGCTGGTAGACGCCCATCGGCGTCGCGGCGAAGATCCGCTTCAGGTCGTAGCCAGACGCCGGAGACAGGCAGACCAGGCCGAGCAGGACGTGCTCGAACGCGGTGAGCTGATGTTCAGCCATGCTCAGCAATGTACCTTGTCGGATAGGTCGAAACGACCTATCCTGCTGGCAGGGCAACGGGCCTTTACGAAGGGCGCGAGTCGTGGACGCTAGCCGTGATGCTGAGCGAACTCCTGGTACCGGCCGGGTGGGCCGAGAGCGGCTCCGCACGATCGCGAAGATCCTGATCATCGATGTTGCCGCGCCGCTCGCCACGTACAGCGTGCTCCGCTCGGTCGGCCTGTCGACGGTGACGGCCCTGGTGCTGAGCGGGGTGATCCCCGCACTCGGAATGGCCGCCGGGTTTGTTCGGCACCGTCACGTCGACGTCGTCGGCGCCTTGGTCCTGGCCGGAATCGTGGTCGGCAGCGTGCTCGGCCTGCTCACTCACGACCCCAGGGTGGTACTGACGGAAGGGTCCGTGCCCACCGTCGTGTTCGGCGCGGCCTGCCTCGGGTCGCTGGGCACGAGGCGCCCGCTGATGTTCGGGTTCTCGCTCGAGTTCATCGGGCCGGACACGCCCACCGGCCGCGAGATGACCAACCTGTGGCAGTACGCGGAATTTCGGCGCATATTTCGGACCATCACCGATCGTTTGGGGCGTTGGATTCCTCCTCGAAGCCGCCCTGCGCGTAGTCATCGTCTACAACACGTCCACCGGGACCGCCATGGCGACCTCGAAGGTCACGCCGTATCTCTGGATAGCCGGGTTGATGGCATGGACGGTGGCATACGGCCGCGTACCGGAAGAGGAAGGGCGAACGGGAGGACGCCGCCCGCGCGATGCCGCCGCCAGGCAGCGCCAATGCCGAGTCAGCTGACAGCGGCAATCCTGAGCCGGTCGACAGCGCCAATCCCGAGCCGGTCGATCAAGAAGAGCGCTGACCATCCGGGAAATCGCGCCGTCTCGCGTCATTTCATCGTGCCGTAAATCGCAATATGTCTGGTTTGCGGGGCAGGAAAGAGTATCCTCCAGGCAAGCATTCATCGCCGGTAAACGATCATTAATTGGAGTAGTATTCGATGTAACGAATTCGTGATGATCTGTTATCGAACGGAGAGCGCGATGGGGTGGCAGCCGGGACCAGGCAGCGGGGCAGGCGCGACCCCGGCCCGGCCCCGGGGTGCCCGGCGGCGGGTCAGCCGGCGCGTGACCCGCGGCTGGACGCTGTTCGGCGGGGACGGCCTGGACGGGGCGCCCGGCCCCGTCGGGCGCGCTGGCGCTGCTGGCCGATGAGCTGTCCGGGCCCGGGCGGCGCTGCCCCGGCGCGGCCGGCGACGAGCTGGCCGGGCTGCTGCGAGCCTGGGCGGCGGTCGAGTCGTGGGCCGCCGCGGCGAAGCTGGGCGTGATCGCGGAGATGATCCGCCGCGACGACGCCCCCGCCCGGCGCCGGCTGCCACGGGGACCTGCCCGATGCGTGGACGCCGTCGCTGCGCCACGAGCTCGCCGTCGCGCTTTCCTGCTCCGCCCAGTCGGCGGAGACCACCGCCTGGCTGGCCTGGGAGCAGCAGGCCCGGCTGCCCGGCATCGGCGCCCTGCTCAATGACGGCACGCTGACCTCCCGAAGGCCCGGGCGATCACCGAGACGTTCCGGTACCTGTCCGACGCCGACGCCGCCCGGGCCGAGGCGCTGATCCTGGACCAGCTCGCGGGCAAGACCTACCCGCAGGTGCTGCGGCTGGCCGAGCAGGCCGCCCTGACCGTCGACCCGGACCTGGCCGCGCGGCGCCGCGAGCAGGCCCAGCGCAAGGACGCCCGGGTCACGCTGTTCCGCGAGCAGCAGGGCACCGCCGGGCTGTCCGGCCGCGACCTGCCCCCGGATGAGGCCCTGGCCGCGATGGCGCAGGTGAACGCCCGCGCCCAGGAGTACGAGGACTCCGGCGCGTTCGGCGACGCCCGCATGGACGTGCTGCGCGCCTACGCCTACCTCGACCTGCTCAACGGCGTCGCCGCCGAGGCCCGGATCGCCTGCGCCGAGGCGCGGGACGAGGCCGCCGACGCCGCCGAGGCGCTGGCCTGGGCCGAGGCCACGGGCAGCCAGGGCCGCCGCCAGCCGCGGCCGGACCCTGGCCCGAGGCCCCCGCGGGGCCGAGGCAAGCCCGGCGACGTGGCCCGAGCCCCGCCGAGGCCGACACCGGCGACGGCACGCGGCGACGGCGGACGACCCCTGACGACGGCGACGGCGCGCGTGCACCGGCGACGGCACTGGCCGCCGGCGGCGGCGCGAGTGACGCCCGGCGGCAGCGAGCCCCGACGGCGGCGGTGACCGCGCGGCAGCGGCCGCCGGTGACGGCGGCGGCGACCCCGCGCCGCGGTGACCCCGTCGAGACGGCGGCCCTGGTGCGCCGGCGGTCCTGGCCCGGCGGCCCCGGGCCCGGCGGTCCAGCCTCGGGCCGGGCGCCCGCTCGGCGGGCCGGGCGCTCCAGGCGCGGCCGCCGGACCTGGCCGTCCCCCTGGCCACGCTGCTCGGCCTGGCCGAGCGGCCCGGCGAGATCCAAGGCTTCGGCCTGCTCGACCCCGCCCTGGCCCGGGACCTGGCCGCCGCCGCGGCCGCCAGCCCGCGCACCAAGGTCTGCGTCACCGTCACCAGCCCCGAGGGCTACGCCACCGGTCACGGCTGCGCCCGCCCCGACCGCGCCTCCGGGCACCGTCCGAGGCAGCCGCCCGCGCCGGCACGCGTCCCCGCCGGGCTCTCCGCCCGGCTGAACCTCACCATCCCGGCCACCGCTCTCGCCGGCCTCACCAGTCACCGCCACGCCGCCCGTGGGCCCTCACCCCGCGGCAGCCCCGCCCCGGCCGCGACCAGCCCGCGGACAGACTGGCCCACCGGACGCGGGCCGCCGGCAGGCCCGCCGGACGGCTACGGCACCTGGACGCTCACCATCCCCGGCGGCCGGCGGTTCACCGTGCGCCTCGACACGGTGCCCACCTTCGCTGCGACCACCGCTACGAGACCGCGCGCCTACCAGCCCGGCGACCAGCTCCGCCACCTGGTCCAGGTCCGCGACGGCACCTGCACCTTCCCGCCCTGCAACCGCCACGCCCGCGAGTCCGACTTCGAGCACGCCCAGCCGTACGACCAAGGCGGGAGGACCTGCGCGTGCAACGCCGGCGCACGCAGCCGCGCCTGCCATCGGGTCAAGCAGTCACCGGGCTGGAAGGTCACCCAGCCCAAACCGGGCTGGCACCAGTGGCAGACCCCGGCCGGCCGCGTCTACGTCCAAGAACCCTGGCGATACCCAGCCTGACCAGCCACCCGCGGGTCGCCGCGGCCGCTGCTTACCGCTGGATGGATGGACGGGACGGTCATCAGGGAGGCGCGTGTCGCCGACGTGCCCCAGATCGCCGTTGTGCACGTGCACGCTTGGCAGGGTGCCTATCGCGGGCTGCTGCCGCAGGCCTACCTTGACGGGCTTCACCCGGCTCAGCGAGTGGAGCAATGGGAACGCTTGTTGGCCGAGGTGAACGACGGCGGCGGGGTTCTGGTCGCGGACGAGGGCGGGGACTTGCTCGGCTTCGTTGCGTATTCTGCGAGCCGCGACGGCGACGCGGACCCCGGCCGGGTCGGCGAGATCGACGCGATATACCTCCGGCCAAGCGCCTGGGGCCAGGGGATCGGCAGGCGGCTCATGGGCGCCGGCCTGGCTCGTCTCGCCGCGGCGAAGTTCGAGCAAGCGACGCTCTGGGTACTTGACTCCAACGTCCGGGCCCGCCGCTTCTACGAGGCGGGCGGGTGGGTCGCCGACGGGGCGCGAAAGGTCGACGAGAGCCGACGGCTTCCCCATAGCTGAAGTGCGATACCAGAGAGCATTGCCATTATCCGCGACCCCACCCGTTCTATCCTGCTTATGCTGCGCGGCTAGTGCTTGTGGGGTAACCTTCGGTGATGTACGGTGATGACCGTACAGAAACGCCTCGTCCTTATCGGCCGTGCATGGCTGGTCCGGGGCTCTTCTCGCCCCAGCTTGCGCGGTCTAGTTCCCCCCAGCGGGTCGGAGCTGTCGATGTCGCAGCTGTTCGCGTACCGCGTCACCATGCGGGTGGCACAGTTCGCGATTGCGGCTGCCGGAATCTTTTTCCTCTTGCTTCTTTGCTCAAGGCAGGCGCACGCGGCCACTAGCGACGAGAAGCCTGGGACACTCTCCGCCGTCACATCCGCAGCCTCGACGCTCACCGGCTCGGGATCGACAGGAACGACCGGAGCGACGCAAAGCTCAGCCGGTAGTACCCCGGTCGCCGGCGTGACGAGCTCGGTCGCGAGCACCGTCGGGTCCGTTGCCGACACCGCTACCAAGTCCGTCACGGGGGCGATCGCCGCCGGTCAGCCAGCCGCGCCCGCCCAGTCGACGACTTCAACAGCTCAATCGGCCGCTCCCGCTGAGGGAGCCGCTCAACGCCGCCCGCTCCGGCTCAGCCTCGCAGCCCCCGCTCCGGCCGCCCCGGCCCAGACGCCCCCTCCGGCCCAGACTCCGGCTCCGGCCCAATCGCCCGCTTCCGGCCAGGCGGCTCAGTCGCCCGCCCCGGTCCCGGCGGCGTCCACGGCCGGCAGCGGGGCGCAGCCGGCGAGCGAGGTGCCCGCTCCCGAGACTTCCGCCCCGGCGCAGCCTTCCACGGCTCCGAGCGCGACGACGCCGCCCGAGTCGACGCCCACGAAGGCCCTCTCTCCGCTCACAGCCGCGGTGACCTCAACCGTGGCAACGGCCGCAAAGGCGGCCGCGCCGGTCACAGGCGCGGTAGCGGACGTGACGAACGGCGCGCCCCCCTCGACCTCTGGCACGGGCTCGGTGGCCCCGGTGACCGGCACTGCCGCTCAGACTCCGGCCCCGGTTGCCGATACCCCGACTCAGGTACTGACCCCAGCCACCGGCGCGGTGGCGCCGGTCGTGGCGACCGCCACTCAGGCTCTGGCGCCGGTCACCACCGCGGCCGCCCCGGTGCTGTCCACCGCCACGGGGACGCTGGCTCCGGTCACTGGCACCCCGGCTCCGGTGGTGAGCACGGTCGCCCAGACCCTGGCCCCAGTGACTGGCGTGGTAGCCCCGGTGCTTTCGACCGCGACCGGGACCCTGGCTCCGGTTGTGGGCGCGGTGGCTCCCGTCTTGTCGGCCGCCACCGGGACAATCGCTCCCGTCACCGGCACGCTGGCCCCGGTGCTGTCCACCGCGACGGGTGCCCTGGTGGCTCCGGTCACTGGCACCGTGGCCCCCATCCTGTCCACCGCTACCGGCACGCTGGCCCCCGTTCTCGACGCGGTGGCCCCGGTCTTGTCGACCGCTACCGGCACGCTGGCGCCGGTCACCACCGCGGTGGCCCCGATCCTCTCGACCGCCACCGGGGTGTTGGCTCCTGTTACCGGCGCGGTGGCCCCGGTGCTGTCGACCGTCACCGGGACGCTGGCTCCCGTTACCGGCGCGCTGACCCCGGTCTTGTCGACCACGACGACCGCGCTGGGCCCGGTGACGCGGCGCTGGCCCCGGTGGTTGGCACTGTGACTCAGGTCCTGGTTCCCGTCACGGGGGCGTTGGCGCCGGTGCTGTCGACGGTCACCGGGACGCTGGCTCCCGTTACCGGCGCGCTGGCCCCGATCTTGTCGACCGTGACGACCGCGCTGGCCCCGGTGACGACGGCGCTAGCGCCGGTGGTCGGCAGCGTGACCCAGGTGCTGGCTCCCGTTACCGGAGCTCTGACTCCGGTGCTGTCGACTGTGACCGGCGCGCTGGCTCCGGTCACTGGCGCGCTGGCGCCGGTGCTGTCGACCGTGACGGGCGCGCTGGCTCCGGTCACTGGCGCGCTTGCCCCGGTGACGACGGCGCTGGCGCCGGTAATCGCGCCGGTGACGGGCGCGCTTGTCCCGGTGACCGCGCCGGTCCTGTCGGCGGTGGCGCCGGTGACGCAGGCGCTGGCCCCGGTGACGGCCCCGCTGCTGTCGGCGGTGGCCCCGGTGGCCGCCGCGGCCGTGCCGCTGCTCGCGTCGCCGGCCGTCCCGGCCGCGGCGCCGGCGGCTGTGCCGTCGCCGGGGGCCGCCGTCGTGCCGCAGGCCGCCCGCGCGGCCGGCCCGCACGCGCCCGCTGCCACGGGCGGCACGGGCGGCCCGGCCAGCACGATGTCCCCCGGCCAGGCCGGCCCCGCCGGCCCGCAGGCCGGGTCGCAGGGCCGGGCGGGCGGCGCGCTGCCGCCGGCTGGGCCGGGCCCGGGCGGGCCCGGCACCCCGGGCGGCGGCACCCCGGCCGGCCCGGGCGGGCCGGGCGGCGGTGACGGCGCCGCCGGCCCCGGCGGCGGCAGCGCCGCCCTGGGCGGGCCCGGCGCCGCCGCGCTGGCCGCCGCGGCCCTGTTCCTGCTGCGGCTGGAGCGCCGTTCCGGCGCCCGGCCGGTCTGGCGCTCGCCCCTGCCGGAGGTCCCCCCCGCCTAAATCCGCTTCCTTCCCCCAGGCCCTCATGCCCCCGGTGCCCGGCCACAGCGCCCGGCGCCGATCCCCAGGAAGGAAGCAAGCACACCGTGCGCAAGTGGACCATGTCCGCGTGCGTGGTGCTCGCCTGGTGCACGCTGCCCCTCATGGCAGCGGCGGGCTTCCGGGTAACCGGACCCAGCCCAGGCGATCACCAGCACCGCGACAAGCATCAGCACCGCGACAACCAGCAGTACCGCGACAACCAGTACCGCGACAACCAGCACCGCGGCGGCCAGCTCCGCGGACAGCGCCACCCGGCTCGCCCTGGCCAGCTACCCGGCGGCCGCCAGGCCAGCCAGCGTCACCCGCGCCACAGACCGACGGCGCCGCCGCCCCGGCGCGACCGCCCGCGACCTGGACCGTGCGGCCCGGCGACACCCTGTCCGCCATCGCCGCCGCCCTCGGCGTCAAGGGCGGCTGGCCGGCCCTGTACGCCGCCAACCGGCGCCGCGATCGGCCCCGACCCCGGCCTCATCCGGGCCGGCACCGTCCTGGCCCTGCCCGGCCCCGCCGCCCCCGCCCGCTACGCGGTCGAGCCCGGCGACACCCTGTCCGCCATCGCCGCCGCCCTCGGCGTCAAGGGCGGCTGGCCGGCCCTGTACGCCGCCAACCGGCGCCGCGATCGGCCCCGACCCCGCCCTCATCCGCCCCGGCACCGTCCTCACCACGCCCCGCCAGGCAGCCACCCCGGCAGCCCCGCCGCACCAGGCCGCACCGCACCAGGCCGCACCGCACCAGGCCGCGCCCGCCCGCGACGGCCCGCCACCGCACGGCGCAGCCCGCCGCCCCCGCCCCGCCCGGCGGCCGGCAGGCCCCGCCCCGCCCCGTCTACCAGGCCGCACCCGGTCAGGCCCCAGCCCGGCCAGGCCCCGCCCGGGCACCTGACCGCCCCCGGCCGCCTCACCGCCACCGCTCACCCCCGCCGGCGGCATGCCCCGCTGGCTGGTGGACCTCCTGCTCGCCGCCGGGGTCCTCGCCGCCACCGCCTTCGCCGCCGAGCCCGCCGCCGCCATCGCCCGGCGGCGTAAGGCCACCAGCCCACGCAAGGCCACCGGCCTGGGCACCACCACCCGACCCGACAAGAAGACCCGCCCAGGCCCGGCCGACCGCCCCGGCACAGTGCATCCGACCGCCCAGACAGGAAGGCACACTCAGGCATCACGGACCGCCCCGCCCGAGTCAGCTGGCTCGTCCCGGCCCAGCGTTCCGGCAAGCATCGCGCCTCCGGCGGCCCGCGCGGCCTCGCGAAGCGAGCCGCGGAAAAGGCCAAGATCATCCTGGCCGACCATGAGCGGCTCATCGTTACCTACAGCATCCGCGACCACACCGTCTACGTCCTCACCCCGCCGGGCGAGGACCCGCGGGTCGTCCTCGCCGCCGCCAGGCTGGTCGTGCCCGAGGACACCTACCAGGACCTCGCGGGCCACCTCGGAGTCCCGGCCGCCTGGCCGCTGGAGTGAACCACCCCGGGCCGAACGACCCTACAGAAGCTGACTTCCCGGGGTCCAGACCACATCATCCACCCGATACCCCAGTGGGGTATTCCGCAGTGATCGAGGGTCAAAAACGTCTAACTGGGAACGTTTCCTATTTAGGTGAGTTGTCGGCGTGTCGCGTGGCAGGATCGTGTTATGGGCGCGGATTCGGGGCTGCTGAAGCAGATGGGGCCGGAGCTTGAGCTGCTGCTGCCGTTGCTGGACGAGCGGTCGCGGCGGCTGGTGCTGGGCGCGGTGGCCCGTGCGGCCGGCGAGGGCGGCCGGGGGGCGGTGGCGTCGCTGACCGGGGCGTCGTGGCAGACGGTCGCCGACGGGGCCGCCGAGGTCGGGTCGGGCGATTCCGCGGCGCCGGGCCGGGTCCGCCGGCCCGGCGCCGGCCGGCGGGCGCTGGCGGAGTCCGACCCCGGGACTGCTCCCGGCCCTGGAGGCCCTGGTCGCGGACTCGATGCGGGGTGACCCGCAGTCGCCCCTGACCTGGACCACCAGGAGCGTGAAGCGGCTGGCCGGCGAGCTGGCGGCCGCCGGGCACCCGTGCTCCCCGGTCACCGTGTGGCGGACGCTGCGCTCGCGCCGGGTACACGCTGCAGTCGAACTCCAGGGCCGCCGAGGGCCGGCAGCACCCCGAGCGGGACGCCCAGTTCCGCTACATCGCCGCCCAGGCCGAGCGAGCACATGGCCGCCGGGCAGCCGGTGATCAGCGTGGACGCCAAGAAGAAGGGAGAAGATCGGGAACTACGGGCAGGACGGCCGCGGGTGGCGCCCGCAGGGGGACCCGGTGACCGTGTCGGTCCCACGACTTCCCGGACAAGGACGGGCGGCACGCGGTTCCCTACGGCGTCTACGACGAGGCCGCGAACGCCGGGTTCGTCAACGTCGGCACGGACGGCAACACCGCCGCCCTGGCCGTGGAGTCGGTCCGCCGCTGGTGGCAGCTGGCCGGGAAGGCCGCCTACCCCGGCGCGGCCCGGCTGCTGGTCACCTGCGACGCCGGCGGCTCCAACGGCTACCGGAACCGGGCCTGGAAGGCCGGCCTGGCCGCCCTCGCGGCCGGAGACCGGCCTGGACATCACCGCCTGCCACTTCCCGCCCGGCACCTCGAAGTGGAACAAGATCGAGCACCGCCTGTTCAGCCAGATCACCCTCGCCTGGCGCGGCCGCCCCCTGACCAGCTACGACGTCATCATCTACACCATCGGCCACGTCACCACCGGAACAGGCCTGACCTGCGGGGCGGTGCTCGACGAGAACGACTACCCCACCGGGCTCGAGGTCACCGACCAGGAGATGAAACAGGTCGAGGACCGGCAGTTAACCCGCCACGAGTTCCACGGCGAGTGGAACTACACCCTCCTCGCCGCCCCCCGGCCCGCGGCCCCCGTCCCGGATCCCCGGCCGCCCGCGCCCGCCCGGCTCCTCGCCCGCCGCCGACCTCAACCAGCCCGCCCTCACCGGCGCCAGCCCGCAGGCCGTCACCGCGCTCGCCGCCGCCCTCGCGAACCGCCTCGACGCCCGCCTCCACCACGACCTCCGCGTCCGCCGCGGTCCCCGCGCCAACCCCGCCAGCCGGGCCGGCAGCCCCCGCCGCCTCGACACCGCCGACTACCTCCTCGCCGCCCTCCTCAAACGCCACCTCCACCCCATCTTGGCCCAAGACCTTGGCGGTTCAACGGCGGTCAGAGCTAACCGGCCCATCGGACAATCAGCCTGTGGATAAGCCTCCACGGAAAGGAAAAGACCAGAAGCAGTAAGCCACCTGACTAACCCCAAAGAACTAGCAGCCCGGGAGCGCCTCCAGGCAAGCGGCGCGGGTCCTGTCCACGAGGTCGAGCAACGCCGCCGGATCCGTTACGGCACCGGCGATGAGCTCATCGACCTGGTCCAGGCCCGCGCGGGTGAGCAGGGTCTTCTCGTTGGTGACCCACTCGCCCCGCGCGGCGAGCACCGCGTGCGCGGCCTGCGATGCCGCCTGGGCAACGAGACCGGCGCACTGGGTCAGCCGTCCGTGCCGTGCGGGGTACTGCCGCGCGTAGCCGAACGTCAGGTCCGCGCGCCCCCACCAGACCTCCCGGCCCCGACGGCGGAGCGCGGGCGGGTATTCGGGCGTCGGCAGTTGCCCGCGCAGTACCCGTTTCACCGACAGCTCCGCTAGCACCAGGTAGGACGGAATGCCCGCGAGGTGGAACAGCAGCGGCTCGATGGAGAACCGGCCATCCTGCGCCGCGGCCATCTCCCGGTCGATGACGTCGAGGTCGCGGTAGTGGACGTCGGTCTTGCGGTTGTCGACTTCCAGCCAGGCGCCGCCGTTGAACACGCCCGGGCTCCAGCCGCCAACCTCCGACACCTCACCCGGCCAGCCGATGTCCCGCAGGTGCCGCGGGTCAAAGAGTCCCCGGTAGTAGAGGGAGAAGTCCCAGTCGCTGTCCGGCCGGTGCGTCCCCTCGGCCCGTGAGCCGCCGAGCGTGACGGCCCGCACGGCGGGCAGTTCGGCCAGTCGGTCCGCGACGTAAACGGCAAACGCGTCATCATCCACCCGGGCAAGCTAACAAGCCAGCCAAGCCCGAGTCACAACGTTTTCTCGCGTTACGTCTGCCCGGTCAGGTTTGACTGGGCAGGAGCCGCAGCTGGTCCGGGTGCAGGTCACCGCGGCCCGGCCAGGGCCGCCCGCAGTCGGCCAGGGCAGCGGCGGCGGATGTCTCGATTACCCGCGGGTGCAGCGGCTGGTCGAGGTCGAAGTGATAGGCGCGCGAGTCCTTCAGCAGGTCGATCGCGATGCCGTCTGGACTGCCGGTCGAACCCGATATGGCCAGGTAGACATCGGGCAAGGCATCGCTAAACGCGGCCCAGCCGCCGGCGAACTCCCACGCCCGCGCGGTGACCGGTGCGCCATCGACCAGCCAGGTGACCGGCGTCCAGTCGGCGTGCTGCCTGCTGCGGGTGTCGGCGTGGTCCACGACGGCCTTGATCAGGCCTTCCGGCCGATCGACGGACGGGTCGGGCAGCGTCAGGTTGACCAGCGTGACCGCCGCGGCGAACGAGACGGACTTGAGCGGGGGCTCACCGCCGCGCACGTGCAGGGAGTTGGTCAGCGAGCGGGAGAACGTCTCTACCATGATCAGCTCGTCGGCTCCCGGGTCTCCCTGAGCCAGCCCGATCCAGCGGACGTCATCGCCCAGGGCGTCGCCGTACCCGTCCAGCCAGCGGACGCCGGGCCGGTCGGCGTCCAGTCCGTAGAGCGGAAACTGAATCGGCGGCGACGTCTGGAGGTCCTCGGTGCCCGCGCCCGCGCCCATCACCCGGCCGCCAGGACCGAATCTGCCCGCAGGCTCCCGACAAGCCGCCGTTCGCAATGCACATGCCGCGCCATCGCGGCCTCCTTACTTCAGCCAGTCACGTCAAGTAGATACCAGAACCGGGGCGGTTGATCGGATCGATGGTGACTTTCCCGAAGCAATCAGCGTAGCGAACCGGGCCGGAATGCCGACCCATGGTTGATTGTTCAACTACCCGTGAAGAACATCGGGTTTCTTTCCTTCGGGCACTGGTCGGACGCGCCCGGCTCGCAGGTGCGCTCCGCGTCGGACTCGCTGCTGCAGTCGATCGAGCTGGCGGTCGCCGCGGAGGAGATCGGCGCGGACGGCGCCTACTTCCGCGTCCATCACTTCGCGCAGCAGCTCGGCTCGCCGTTCCCGCTGCTCGCCGCCGCCGGCGCGCGGACGCAGCGCATTGAGCTCGGCACGGCGGTGATCGACATGCGCTACGAGAACCCGCTGTACATGGCCGAGGACGCGGGCGCCGCCGACCTCATCGCCGGCGGCCGGCTGCAGCTCGGCATCAGCCGCGGCTCACCCGAGCAGGTGATCGACGGCTGGCGTTACTTCGGCTACCGGCCGGGCGACGACAAGACCGACGCCGACATGGCGCGGGACCACGCCGAGGTGTTCCTTGAGGTGCTGAAGGGCGACGGGTTCGCGCAGCCGAACCCGCGGCCGATGTTCCACAACCCGCCCGGCCTGCTCCGCGTCGAGCCGCACTCGCCCGGGCCTGCGCGACCGCATCTGGTGGGGCGCGGGCTCGGACAGGCCACCGCCGTGTGGGCGGCCAAGCTCGGCATGAACCTGCAGAGCTCGACCCTGAAGAACAACGAGTCCGACCGACCCCTTCCACGTCCAGCAGGCCAAGCAGATCCAGGCCTACCGCGACGCGTGGAAGGAAGCGGGCCACGAGCGCGAGCCCCGGGTCTCGGTCAGCCGCTCGATCTTCGCGCTGACCGACGAGCGCGACTGGGCGTACTTCGGCGCCCGCAACCAGGACGAGGACCAGGTCGGCTTCATCGACGCGGAGACCCAGGCGATCTTCGGCCGGACCTACGCCGCCGAGCCGGACAAGCTCATCGAGCAGCTCAAGGAGGACGAGGCCATCGCCGCCGCCGACACCCTGCTGCTCACGGTCCCCAACCAGCTCGGGCGTCGAGTACAACGCGCACGCGATCGAGTCCATCCTGACCCACGTGGCCCCGGCCCTCGGCTGGCGCTAAGAAGCAAAAAAGACCAAGATCGATCATCCCGAACGACTTCGGCCTACTGTCCCAGCGCACCATGACTCTGGGCGGTGGCAAGGCTCCCGGCACCGTCGGTGCGATCAGTCATGGCGTGAAGTCGGTCTCCAGCTGAGCACTGGCTGGCGCGTTAGTCCAGTTCGCCGGTTCGCCGGCGGTCGCGCCGGTCCTGGTGGTACTCATGCCGGTCCTGGTGGTAGTGCTGCCTGGCCTCAAGCCGCTCGCGCCTGGCCTCGAGTCGCTGCTGCCTCGCCTCGCGGGAGGTTTCCAAGGTTGGCTTGGCGCTTGACGTCGACGCCGCCCAAGAGGGCCACCCCGTTGATGGTGATCACCGGGCCGTCGGGGCTTCCCGCGCCGGCGTCCGAGTGCTCGAAGGCGCCAAGGATGCCGATGCCGGTGACGTAGACCGTGGCGTCCTCGGGCACGATGACCTCGCAGCCGCCCAGGATCGCCACGATGTGGATGGTGACCTCACGCTCGGTGAACCTGGCGTCGCGCAGGTCGATCTCGCCGCCGCCCATGAGCAGGAAAGCGGTGAATTCCTTGGGCACCACCCAGTCGCCCTTGCGGGTGAAGCCGCCAAGGATGGCGACCGCGCCCGATGAGGTTGGCTCGCCGCCGAACCTGGCCGGGTCGCGCGCCGCGGCCGACGAAGGAGCAGGCGCGTGCGCGGCGCCGGAGTCCGGCAGGTCGTGGGTGATCGGCTCAAGCTCGGCGTAGGTCTTCGCCGCGTACACCGCGTCGAGGCGCTCGTCGAGCTCGTCCATGGTCAGCCGCCCGTCGCCCGCGGCCTCGCGCAGCACGTTGGCGACGCGTTCGCGGTCGGCGTCGGAGGCGCGCAGGTCTCGTGGTTCTGGGACGGCGGGCGAGCTACTCATATCAGTCAAGCCTAGGCGTACACGCGCGCGTAGGTACAGTAGGCCGCCTGGGAGTTACCGGAACTTCGAACTCTGCTCTTTTTGATCCCTACCCCGAAGTGTCACTGGGGCACCATCAAAAGTGCAGGGTTCGCCGTCGAGTTCGGTAAAGGGCACTGGAGGCGACTGAGTAAGCGCGAATGTCGACCACAGTCGGGTCGATCGTTTGGCGAGCTGAAGCCGAAGTTCGTTCGGGATCACCCTTGTCTCCTAACCGGCGCTGACGGGAAAGCTGCGCTTCCGCCTCGGCCAGCACCCGCGTGATGTCCCGGCCGAAGCGGACGTCGCACGGGTGCGTGACCCGGGCCCGCCGCCGCCCCCGCGATCAGCTCGGCGGCGGCGGTGCGCAGCGCCGCGACCGAGTCGACGAGCTCGGCGGGCATGAGGGAACGCCCGGCCTCGCCCCAGACGAAGACCGTGACGCCCGCGGCGGCCTCCGGCGCGCTCTGCGTCGTGGTCACGGTGGACGTCACGCCGGTCGTCGTGCCGCAGCACCAGGTGCGACCACGTCCGCCTTGCCCGCGACGGCGGTCACCTCGGTGACCGGGCCGAGGCAGGCCCACAGCATGCCGACGAGGTGCGGGCCAAGGTCCCAGAGGGCGCCCTTCTCCCGCCGCCACGGCGTGTTGAACGGGTTGTCCGGCGTCCAGGGAGGTGCCGAGCCAGAGCGCGGCGCCGCCCGACCAGCCCTCGCCCGACCAGCCGCCGCGCGCCTGCTCGTCGGTGAGCCAGGCGCGGATCTCGGTGTTGAACCGCCAGGTGAAGAAGACGACCGACGCGACCTGGGCCTCCTCGACGGCGGCGACCAGCTTGTCCGCCTCGTCGGCCGACAGCGCGACCGGCTTCTCGAGCAGCAGGTGCTTGCCCGCCTGCGCGGCCGCCTGGACGGCGAGCGGCGCCTGAACGTGCGGCGGCACCGCGAACGCGACCGCGTCCACGCTGTCGAGGAACGCGCCGAAGTCGGCGTGGGCGGTCGCGCCGTACTCGGCCGCGAGCGCCGCGGCGGCGGCCTGGTCGCGGCCCCAGACCGCGACCAGCTCCGCGCCGGGGGTGCTGGCGAGGGCGGGCGCGTGCGTGATCTTCGCCCAGTAACCGGTACCAACGAGGCCGAAACGCATGGCTCCGATCGTACGCCCGGCGACTTCCTGAATCCGTTTCGCGTAAGGTTGGGCGGCGTGCGTGTCGTTCTCGCTTCAGCGTCCCCCGCCAGGCTCGCCGTGCTGCGCGCGGCCGGCATCGATCCCGAGGTCATCGTCAGCGGCGTCGACGAGGACGCCTACTCCGCGCCCAGTACCGGCGACCTGACGCAGGTCCTCGCGTCGGCGAAGGCGTCGGCCGTCGCTTCCAGGCTGAATGACGGCCTCGTGATCGGCTGCGACTCGATGCTCGACCTGGACGGGCGGGCGTACGGCAAGCCCGCGTCGCCCGGCCGAGGCCGAGGCGCGCTGGCATGAGATGTCCGGCAAGACCGGCACGCTGTTCACCGGGCACTGCGTGATCGACGTGGCCAGCGGGAAGTGCGAGGCGGCGGTGGCCGCGACGACGTCCGCTTCGGCAGCCCGACGGATGCCGAAATCTCGGCCTACGTCGCGTACGGGCGAGCCGCTGAACATGGCCGGCGCCTTCACCATCGAGGGCCTCGGCGGCTGGTTCGTCGACTCGATCGACGGCGACCACAACAACGTGATCGGCATCTCGGTCCCGCTGCTCCGCCGCCTCTTCCTCGACCTCGGGCGTCACGATCCCCGAGCTGTGGGCCAAGTACCGGTGAGATCAGTACAGCAGGCGGGTGTAGTTCGGGCAGGGCGTAGTACGCCTCTAGCTCCTCAAGCGTCTCCGGCGTGTCCTGCACCGCCTTGCACAGCGCGGCGACCGACGGCATCTCGTCGGTCGACGGCCACTGGTCAGGCTCCCACAGCTTCGACCGCAGGAACGCCTTCGGGCAGTGCGAGAAGACCTGCTCGATCTCGATCACCAGCGCGAGGATCGGCCGCTTGCCCTTCACCGCCAGGTCGTCGAACCACGGGGCGTCCCGCACGAGCCGGGCGCGGCCGTTGATCCGCAGCGTGTCGTTCCGCCCAGGGATCAGCGCGAGCAGGCCGACGTGCGGGTTGGACAGCACGTTCAGGTACCCGTCGGCCCGCTTGTTGCCCGGCCGCTCGGCGATGACGATGGTGCGCGGGTCGAGCACGTGGATGAGGTGCCCCGCCGGGTCGCCCTTGGGCGAGGCGTCGCAGTTCCCGTCCGCGTCCGACGTCGCGAGCACGCAGAACGGCGACGCTTGCAGCCACTCGATCTGCAGCGGGTGCAGCGACGTCCGCTCCTTGGTCACCGCGCGCCCGGAGGGGTACCCGCCGAGTGCCTCGCGCAAGCTCGGCCTCGGAAGTGATCTCGATGACCTCGGTCTTGGTCTCCGTTTCGGTCACGTCTAAAGCAGCCTCACAATCTGGTGAACGACTGGACCGTCGTCTTCTCCGACAGCAGCGCCGGCGGCCCGATGATCTTCCTGTCCGGCTTGCCGACGACCTCCTCGTCCTTGCCGTCGTAGTCGAACTGCTCAAGGACGTGCCTGATCGCCTCGAGCCGGGCGCGCTTCTTGTCGTTGGACTTCACCACCGTCCACGGCGCGTCCGCCGTGTCGGTATAGAAGAACATCGCTTCCTTAGCCTCGGTGTAATCGTCCCATTTGTCCAGTGACTGGATGTCCATCGGGTGACAGCTTCCACTGCCGCACCGGGTCGACCTGCCGGATGACGAACCGGGTCCGCTGCTCGGACCGGGTCACGGAGAACCAGAACTTCGTCAGGTGCAGCCCGGAGTGCACCAGCATCCGCTCGAACTCCGGCGCCTCCCGCATGAACTCCAGGTACTCCTCCGGCGTGCAGAAGCCCATCACGCGCTCGACCCCGGCCCGGTTGTACCAGGAGCGGTCGAACATCACGATCTCCCCGGCCGACGGCAGGTGCGTCACGTACCGCTGGAAGTACCACTGGGTCCGCTCGCGCTCGGTGGGCTTCTCCAGCGCCACGATGCTGGCGCCGCGCGGGTTCAGGTGCTCGGTGAACCGCTTGATCGTGCCGCCCTTGCCCGCCGCGTCCCGGCCCTCGAAGACGATGACGATCCGCTGCCCGGTGTTCTTCACCCAGTTCTGCAGCTTGACCAGCTCGATCTGGAGCAGCCGCTTGTGGTGGTCGTAGTAGTCGCGGGTCATCCGCTCGTCGTACGGGTAGTCCTCCCGCCACGTGTCGACCGCGGTCCCGTCCGGCCACAGCAGCACCGGATCGTCGTCGTCGTTGTCCACTACCCGGAGGCCGGCGAGGATGGCGAGGTCCGCGGGGTCCTTTGACCCTGGCGATGGCAGCGCGTTGAACACGCTCTTAATACAACACATAAGAGGAACCGGGTCACGGGCGGGGGCGGGGTGTTCACCCGCGCGTTGCGCGCCCGGTTCGCCTCGCGCGTCATCGGCCCCGCTTCGCTCGTCGCGGTGAAGCTCGTCCTCACTTCACCGCTCCTCAGTCCGGACAGGGCGCGCGCTTCGGCTCGCGCTCCGGCCGGTTACTCGTCCCCGTGCACGACCTGCCCGCCGGCGATCGTCAGCGCGACCGAGGTGTCGCCGATCGCCCGCGGCGGGATGGCGTACAGGTCCTGGTCGAGGACCGCGAAGTCGGCGACCTTGCCCGGCTCGAGCGTGCCCGCCACGTCCTCCTCGTGGTTCACGTAGGCCACGCCCCTGGTGAACGCGTCGACCGCGGCGTCCACCCCGATCGCCTCGGCCGGCAGCAGCGGCACGGTCGTCTCCTCCGTGCCCGGCTCGGCCGAGCCGGGAGGAGAGCACCCGGTTGACCGCCACGTGCAGTTCCTGGAGCGGGTCCGCGCTCGATACCGGCCAGTCGCTGCCGAAGGCGATGCGGGTCCCCATCCGGAGCAGCGACGCGATCCGGTACTGCCAGTTGGCCCGCTCAAGCCCGACGAACGGGAGCGTGAGCCGGTCGTTCTGCTCGTCCTTGCAGGCCCACAGCGGCTGGAAGTTGCCGGTGACGCGGAGCCGCGCGAACCGCTCCAGGTCGGCGGGGCTGATGAACTGCAGGTGGGCGATGTGATGCCGGCCGCTGATCCGCTGCGCTTCCGGCAGCGCCGCGAGCGCGTCGAGCGCCGCGGCGACGGCCCGGTCGCCGATCGCGTGGAAGTGCAGCTGGAAGCCGAGGTCGGCGAGCCTGCCGACCGCCTCCGTCAGCTCGTCGGGCTCGATGAACAGCGAGCCCGCGTGGTCGGTGGCGTGGCCGTGCCCGTCCAGGTAGGGCGCGCCCATGGCGGCGGTGAAGGTCTCGCACACCCCGTCGAGCATCAGCTTCACCGAGGTGGCGCGGAAGTAGCCGCCGCCGTCCGCCTCCTCCCGGCGGGCCTGCAGGGTGTCGAGCTGGTGCAGGCCACGGAACCGGTCCCACCACAGCGCGCCGGTGACCCGGCAGGTCAGCAGCCGGTCGGCGGCGGCCAGGCGGTAGGTCGCGAACGTGTCAGGGATGCTGATCTCGCCCGCGTCACCGACGCAGGCGTCCTGGATGCTGGTGATGCCGAGCGAGTGCAGGTGCCGCTGCGCGGTGAGCAGCGCGGTGGTGAGCTCGGCCTGGCTCGGCGGCGGCACGTAGTCGGCGACGATCCGCATCGCGCCGTCGTGCAGCGCGCCCGTCGGGTTTCCCGCGCCGTCGCGCTCGATCCGGCCGTCGGCGGGGTCTTGGGTGCTGCTGGTGATGTCGGCGATGGCCAGCGCCGCGCTGTTCACCCAGGCGGTGTGGTGGTCCCGGTTGGGCAGGAACGCGGGCCGCCCGCCGGTGACCGCGTCCAGGTCGGCCGCGGTGGGCGTGCCGCCGGGGAAGGCGGGCATCGACCAGCCGCCGCCGAGGACCCAGGCGCTGGGCGGCAGGGCCTCGCTGTAGGCGGCGATCGCGGCCAGGTACGCCTGCCTGTCCTTCAGGCCGGCCAGGTTGCAGCGCAGCGATCTCGAGCCCGCCCTGGACCGGGTGGACGTGCGCGTCGCCGAACGCGGGGATCGCCAGCCGCCCGCGCAGGTCGATCACCCGGGTGGAGGGACCGATGAAGTCGCGGATCTGGTCATCGCCGCGCAGTGCCTGGATGACGCCGCCGCTGACCGCGGCCGCCTGCGTGAAGCCGGACGGGTGAGCGGGTGTCCGGATCTTCCCGTTGACGAGGACAAGCTCCGCGCCCTGAGGCCCCGCAATGGTCATAAACCGGGATGGTAGCGGTCAGCGCCCCGCGGCGGCGATAGCCTTTGCGGCATGAGCGAGGCCGTGATCTATACCGACGGGGCGTGCAGCGGCAACCCTGGACCCGGCGGCTGGGGGGCCGTGCTCAGCTACGGCGACGTGGTCAGGGAACTGCACGGCGGCGAGCGCGCGACGACCAACAACCGGATGGAGCTGCTCGCCGCCATTTCCGCCCTCGAGGCGCTGACCAGGCCCGTGCCGGTGCAGCTCTACACCGACAGCAAGTACGTGCTCGACGGGATCACGAAATGGCTGCCCGGCTGGCAGCGCAACGGCTGGAAGACCGCGTCGAAGCAGCCGGTGAAGAACGTCGACCTGTGGCAGCGCCTGGTCGCGGCGATGGCGGCGCACGAGGTCAGCTGGCACTGGGTCAAGGGCCACAACGGCGACCCGGGCAACGAGCGCGCCGACGAGCTAGCCCGCCTCGGCATCGAAGAGACCCTCACAGTGTTAGCCCGCGGGGGACGACCCCCCTGCACCCCCCGGCATGGGAGGGCTTCGCCCCCCCATATCCCCCCCACGGGGAGACGCCGCCAAAACCGAACGCCGCTTCGCCTCCCCGCTGTGGCTGGGGTTAAATCCCTGTGGTTGCTGTCAGCATCTCCCGCAAAACCCGCGGGACATCAGCACCGGCCGGAGTACGCGCCGGTGCGGTACGTCGTCCACGGGTTCCAGTTGGTGCCGTTGTCGGACAGGGTGATCGCCGACTTGGCGTTCTGGAACGGGTTGAGGGTGGCGAGCGCGCCGTTGGAGGCGTTGATCTGCCACAGGCCGAAGTCGTCGGTGGGGCTGATCGCGCTCGGGTCGCCGCCGGACTCGGCCGTGGCGATCTCGGCGGCCATGAACGCGGCGGCCGGGCTGCCGCCCTCCTGCTCCCAGAGCTGCTCAAGGGCCGAGCAGCTGTACGAGCCAAGCGCGGCCGACTGGGTGGTCACGTGGCCGCCGCGGGTGCTCTTGGCGGGAGCCGTGGTGCTCCGGCCGCCGGTGTCGCGGCTGGTCTTGCTCACCGTCGAGGCCTGGGGCGCGACCGTCTTGGCGTGCTTCGGCGTGTAGTCGCTGAGCGTGTAGTGGGCGGGCGCGGTAGCCGGGATCAAGAGGCGCTCGCCGACGTAGATCAGGTTCGGGTCGGAGACCGTCTTGTCGTTCTCGTGGTAGAGGTACTGCCAGTCGCCGGCGTTGTGGTAGTAGCCGTCGGCGATCTTGGAGAGGGTGTCGCCGCTGCGGACGCTGTAGTACGTGCTGTGCGTCGTCGCGGCGTGCCGCGCCGGCTTGGCGGCGGTCACGGTGACCGTGCGCGTCGCGAACGAGTCAAGCGCGGCCGTGGCGGCGTGCGCCGTCGTGCCTGCCGCCTCGTCGGCGACCGCCGACGCCTGGCCCGGCGCCGTCGCCGTGACCGGCCCGGCGGAGGCCGGCCAGCGCGTGCGACGCCTGCGGCACCGCGACGAGCGCGCCCGCGATGGCGAAGGCGGGCGCCGCCTTGCCGGCCTGCTGCGCGACCTTCTCTACCTGCGAGGGGGTCGTGTGCCGGCCCCTGCGCCTGATCCTCACCGGCCGACGGTCACTACGCCCAGCGGTCATGATCTCCCCATGGTTGTTGCCACGCCCGGCCTACGCGGCGGCATGCGCCTATCGGCGGGCCTAGTGCTGGTTACTGGTTTGCGGGCCTTCTAGCTGCGCCCGCCCGCCTTGCCCCGGTATCGAGCGATCTGTGGGCGTATCAACGCTTTCGTCCGTACCGGTCCATCGGAAGGAACTATGGCAGGGACCGGCGGCGGACCGCAGGCAAACTGAGTTTTTTCCGTGATCGTGTCGTGATCAAATACGGACAGAAACGCAGTCGAGTGGACAGTATTCCGGGAGATTTCCGTGAGGGAGAAGGTTCTGGTGCACTCCGTGTGAAGCAGACAGCGGCCCGCGTAGGGTGACCGGCCTCAGCGGGAGGGCGACGTGGACGCCAGCCCCGCGACCCGCTCCGCCGCCGCCATCGCGAAGGCACGGATGATGAGGTGCGGCGCAGTACCGTCGCCGTGCAGTTCCGGCTGGAAGAGGGTGCCAAGGAAGAACGGGTGCCCGGGCAGTTCCACGATCCTGACCTGGCCGGAATCGTCGAAGCCGGAAAACCGGAGCCCGGCGGCGGTCAGCGTCGCTAGGTACTCCTGGTTCACCCCGTAGCTGCAGTGGTAGCGCTCGGTCCGCCTGCCCGGGCCGGAAATCTTCGCGGCGAGCGTGCCCGGCACGATCATGACCCCTTCCTCGTGGCCCATGAGCGAGCAGTCGAGCGGGACGATGAGGCACTCGTCCGGCGTCCGGGGTGACCTCGGCGTGCTCGACACCAGTCAGCCCGCACACGTCGCGCGCGTACTCGATCAGCGCGTACTGGAAGCCGCCGCAGGTGCCGAGGAACGGTATGCCTTTCTCGCGGGCGGTGCGCACGGCCGCGATGGCGCCCCCCGCGCTCTCGTACGGGCTGCCCGGTACTACCCAGATCGCGTCGAAGCCGCTCAACTCGGATTCCGCGGCATCCGGCGTCGCGATCCAGTAGGGATCGAGCGCGATGGAATCGCGCGTGAGCAGGGCGTCGATGATCCCGGGGATGCGCGCGTGCGCCCTGACGCTGGCTGACCGGTCGCCGACGAGCGCGATCCGGGGGGTGTGCTGAGTCATGGCCTAATCTTCGCGGCCGCCATCACGTTAAGCGCCAACGATGATTTCTTGTCTCCTGATAAGTCATGCTTATCGGGTGGAAGCCCAACTGCTCAGGACCTTCGTGGCGGTGGCCCGGCTCGGCTCGTTCTCGGCCGCCGCGGCTGAGCTCGGCTATACCCAGGCGGCGGTATCCCAGCAGATCGCCGCGCTCGAAAACGACCTGAAGACCCAGCTGCTCAACCGCCGCCCGGTCACCCCCACGGAGACCGGCGCCCGCCTGCTCGAGCACGCGGAGCCAATCCTGCTCCGCCTGGACGCGGCCAGGACCGACGTCACGAGAATGACCAAGACCCCGTCGGCCACGCTGCTCATCGGCGTCACCCCGCTCGCCGGCGCAACCTCCGCCCTGGCGACGGCCCTAACCGAACTCCGCAGCCAAATGCCCCGGCTAGCCGTCACCGTTCAGACGGGCACCCGCGCGGAGACGGCCATCGCGGTAGCTCGCGGCGAACTCGACCTGGCCCTAACCGAGGGCCTGACCGCCCCCGGCGACCCCCTACCAGAACAAGCCCCGATCACCGCCACGGGCCTCAGCGAGGAGCCAGTCAGAGTCGTCCTGCCAACGGACCATCCGCTGGCGAGCCGCAGCTCCCTCCGCCTGACCGACCTAGCGGACGCCAGATGGATGGAAGCCGACAACGTGGCCCCACCGCTCAGGGAGATCCGCCGGCACGCCGCCACCGATGGCTTCAAGCCCGCCTTGCGCTACACCGGCCAAGACGTAAAAACACTGATCAACCTGGCGTCCACCGGCCACGGCCTAACCCTGCTACCAGAATCAGTACTGAGCGACCAAGCCGTAACCAGCGTCCAGGTAGCCCAACCCAGACTGTGTCATCGCATGGAACTAATCCACACAGCGCTGCCCAAGCGCTCCCCAGCCGCCGCCCTGGCCGCCATCCTGTCCGCCCGCTAGAAGCCCCGCTGGGTCGGAAATCAACGGAAAACGAGCAGGGGAAGCGGGGGATTAGCACCGACGCTTCGCCCCTTCCGAAGGAGCGTCGGCGGTAATCCCCCCGCGTCCCCTGCCCAACGCCAGCTTTTGACTTTGACTTTGATTCTTTTGACTTTGACCTTGATTCTAGGGAGATCCGAAGAAGATCTACTTCTGACCGAGAATGCCGGGCCGGGTGCTGTTGCCGCCGTCGCCCTTGCCGTCGGCCGGACCGGACTCCGACGCCCCGGCGGACCGACTCCAGGATCGTCAGCCCCTGGCTGACCAGTCCGGCGGCGATCTCGCCGAGCCCGTCCGCGCCGTTGAGCACGGTGACGTTGGCGCCGGTCAGCCCCGCGGCCGCCTCCTTGACGATCTGCGGGAGCTGGGCGATCAGCAGCTGGTCGAGCGCCACCCGGTTGTTCGACGCCGCGGCCTCGGCCGCGATCCTGGTCCGCTCCGCGTCGGCGATGGCGAGGATCTTGACCTTCTGGGCCTCGGCCTCGGCGGGCCTGATCACCTCGGAGACCAGCTGCTGCTGGCGCAGCTCGGCCTGCTGCTGCGCCAGTTTGGCCTGCGTGGCGATGACCGCCTGCTGCGCCTCGGCCTGGGCGAGGGGACCGGCCTGCGCCGCCTCCGCCTGCGCCTTGTCGATCTCGGCCTTGTACTGGGCCTGGACGACCGAGGTCTGCCGGGCGAACTCGGCCTGCTTGCGGACCGACGCCTGCTGCGCCTCGGCCGCCGCCTGGTCGGCCGCCGCCTGGGCGATCTTCGCCTGCCGCTGGATCGCCGCGTTGTTCGGCGCGGCCATCGCCGCGATGTAGCCGGCGCCCATGTCGTCGATGGACTGGATCTGCAGCGAGTCGACGGTCAGGCCGATGGTGGCCATCTCCGCCTTGGACCCGTCGAGCACCTCGGTGGCCAGCTTCTGCCGCTCGGTCACGATCTCCTCGACGGTCATCGAGCCGATGATCGACCGCAGGTGGCCGGCGAAGATCCGGCCGGTCAGCACGGACATCTGGTCCTGGTCGGACAGGAACCGCTGCCCGGCGTTGACGATGGACTCCGCGTCGTAGCCGACCTTGAACGCGATCACCGAGCGGACGTTCAGCGAGATGCCCTGCTTGGTCACGCAGGTCTCGGCCACCTCGGCTTCCTGCATGGAAAGCGTCAGGTAGCGGACCTTGCGGAAGAACGGCGTGACAAACGCGCCATGCCCGGTGACTACCCGGAACGGCGCGTCGTTCATCCCGCGACGACCGCCGGAGATCAGCATTGCCTCATCGGGGGCGGGAACTCGGTAACCAAACATGGTTTCACTCTCCTGAGCGAGGAACTTCAGTAGAACCGGGGATAACGGGGGCCTCGCCGAGCGGGTCGGTCCATTCCATAACGTCGACCGTTCGCGGGCCTAGGTACTCGATGACGAGGACAACGGTGCCTTCCGGCAGCGGCGTTCGCGACCAGGCAAGGTAGTTCTCTGAGCCGCCGCGAATCCTGATCCGCACCTCACCGGGACCGCCCGGGCCACGGGTGCCAACGATGAGCACGCCCACCCTGCCGATCGCGGATTCATCGCGAGCCACTGCAATGCCGCCCCTCACGTGCGAACGCCGGAACACAGCCTAGTCTCGGCTGGCGGAAAAGCCACCTTTCGTTAGGCTAAGAAAGTGACTTTCCCCGGAACCGAGCAGAATAGTCCAGCGTCGCCGGCCGGTCCGGAGCAGCCGGTACGGACCGGCCTCGCCATGGTCGTGATCATGGCGGGCGTGCTGATGACGGCCGTCGACACGACCATCGTGGTCCTCGCGCTGCCGGAGATCCAGCGCAGCCTGCACGTGGCGCTGACCGACGTGGTCTGGGTGATCATCAGCTTCCTGCTGGTCATCACGCTGCTCGCCACCCAGGTCGGCAGGCTCGGGGACATGTTCGGCCGGGTACGCATGTACGAGACCGGGTTCGCCGTCTTCGTGCTCGGCTCGCTGCTGTGCGCGCTGGCCTGGAACGAGGTGTCGATCATCGCCTTCCGCGTCGTCCAGGGCATCGGCGGCGCGCTGATCATGGCGAACAGCGGCGCGGTGATCGCCGACCTGTACCCGCGGGAGCAGCGCGGCCGGGCCTACGGGTTCACCTCGCTCGGCTGGACGATCGGCGCGGTGCTCGGCGTGGTGCTCGGCGGGCTGATCGTCACGTACGTCTCGTGGCGGTGGATCTTCTGGATCAACGTGCCGACGGGCCTGCTCGCCATCGCGGGCGCGCTGCGGGTGCTCCGCGACAAGGGCGAGCGGACCCGCCAGCGGCTCGACCCGCTCGGCATGGTCACCCTCGGCCTCGGCCTGTTCGGCGTGCTCTGGGCGATCACCAAGCTCGGCAACGCGCCGTTCGACGCCTCGACCGCCGGCTACCTCATCGGCGGCGTGGTGCTGATCGGGGTGTTCGTGTTCATCGAGACACGGGTCGCCGCGCCCATGCTGCCGCTGCGCATCTTCAAGGTACCGACGATGGCGGCGTCGCTGTGCGCGTCCCTCTTCCAGGGGCTCGCCAGCTTCGCGGTGCTCTTCCTGCTGCTGATGTACCTGCAGGGGCCGCGCGGCCTTTCGCCGATCCACGCGTCGCTGCTGCTACTGCCCGGCTACCTGATCTCCGCCGGGGTCAGCATCTACGCGGGCCGCCTGGCCGACCGGTACGGCGCGGTGCTGCCTGCCACGGCGGGGCTCGGCCTGCAGGTCGTCGCCCTGGTGCTGTACGCGCAGCTCAGCAACGCGACCCCGCTGTGGTGGATCGTCTGCATCGGCGTGATCAACGCGGTCGGAGCCGTCCCTCTTCTTCCCGGCCAACAGCTCGGCGATCATGAAGGCGGCACCGCCGGACATGTTCGGCATCGCGTCCGGGATGATGCGGACCTTCGCGAACGTCGGGATGGTGTTCTCGTTCTCGGTGGCCATCCTGGTGGCCTCGCGGTCGATCTCGCGGCAGCTCGCGTTCGCGATCTTCGTGGGCACGACCTCGCTGCACGGCTCGCTGGCGTCGGCGTTCACCACCGGCCTGCACGCGGCGTTCTACGAGTCGGTGTCGTTCATGGTGATCGCCGCGATCCTGTCCGCCATCCGCGGCGGCGGAAGAAGAAGGCGGCTACAGCCAGCCGTTCCTGATGCTGTCGACCGCGTCGTCGGCGGGGGCGGTGCCGAGTTCGCCGGCCTGCACCTTGTCCAGCATCATGCCGGTCACGCCGACGATCGCGGGGGCCATGTCCTTGAGGCTGGCGGCGTCGGACGGGGTCGGCGACGTCCTGCGGGACCTCCGCCCGGTCGAGGATTCCCGGCAGGTCGGCGAGCTGGCCGGCCAGCCAGCCGAGCGGGTCCTGTGGACAGCTCGCGCACGAAGACGCGGGAGGTCGGGTCCCACTCCTCGGCTGAACTTCGGGTGGTGGTGCGTGCGGTTGAAGCTGCCGGGCTTGCCGTCCACCGACTCGAGCAGGTCCACCCGCCAGATCGGCTTGCCGACCTCGATCGGGACGGCCGAGTAGATCGAGCTCTTGAGCTCGCCGCGGTCGATGACCCGCAGCTCGAGCCGGACGCCGTGCTCGGGGCCCTCCTGCCCAGGGTGCGGGTTCGGGTCGAGGAAGTACAGGTCGCCGACGACGACGCCGACTTTCTCGAAGACGAAAGCCTGGAGCATGTGACCACCCATCAAAAGTCGCGGGCCGGGTGCGGTGGCGCCGGATGCGCCGTTTTCCACTATTACCCGGCCCGCGACGGGCGTCTAGCGCTGGCCGGTGTGAGCTACTTCTCCCACTGGGGCTTGCCGTAGACGTGGACCTGCGTGCCCGGGGTCTTGACCATCTTGTGGAAGATGGCCGCGACGTCCATCGGCACCCGGACGCAGCCGTGCGAGGCCGGGCCGACCGGCACGTAGGTGTCACCGTGGATGGCGAAAACCGTGCTGATGAAGAACACCGGGTTGTACATCGCGCCGAGCGGCACCGTGACCCAGCCGGGCATGAAGACCGTGGTGTTGTACGTGCCGTTCGGGGTGACCGCCTGCGCGCAGCCGTAGCTGCCGCAGTTGTAGAAGTAGCCGCCGCCGCTCGAGACGTGGCTGATCAGCGCGATCTTGTTGTTGTCGAACAGCACGAGCACCTCGAGGGCCTGGCTGACCTCGATGCGGGTGGCGCGCTTGCCCGCGTAGGACGGGCGACTTGTAGGTCCTCGGGTGCACCAGGGCCCGCTTGGTGGCCGCGTCGACCACGCCGGTCACCTTGATGCCGTTGATCTCCTGGAACGCCCAGAGCGCCGCCTGGGTGTTGCCGCCGAACTCGCCGTCGATCGCGCCCGGGTAGTACTTGAGCGCGGCGAGCCGCTCCTGCAGCGCCTTGACGTCCGCGCCCTTCATGCCGGGGGCCAGGTTGCGCGTGGGCGGCGTGTAGCGCGGGTGCCGTCACGCTGGCGGTCACCGCCTGGGTGGCGGGGGCCGCCGTCCGCCGCGGACTTGGCGAAGGCCGCCGGGGCGGCCGCGGCCGTCTCCGCCGTGCACGCCGGCCACCGCGATCGCGGCCGCGCGCGAGCGCGGTCGCGCCGATCGCTTGCGCAGCCCTCCGTCGCCCCGATGACCGTCGTGCGTCCGCGCCATGTCAGTCACGTCCTTCATAGATGAATCATCCTGTCTAGAGGACGTCTTAGCCAGTCTTGACGTTGCGTGTTGGCGATAACGAAACTGCGCCCTGCGCGGCTAAGGCTCCGGCGCGCTACTGCAGGCCGGCGCGGACGGACGTGATGCGCTGGGTGTTGAAGCCGAGCCAGTGCATCCGGCCCACGTAGCGCGCGTGCTCCACCTTGATGCAGCGGTCCATGATCACCGTCAGCCCGCCGTCCTCCGCGATCTTCGCGCCCTCGGCGTTGATCACGCCGAACTGGCACCAGAGGGTGCCCGCGCCGATCGCCACGGCTTCCCTGGCGATCCCGGGCAGCGCGTCCGGCGCGCGGAAGACGTTCACCACGTCCACCGGCACGGGCACGTCGAGCAGGCTCGGGTAGCACTTCTCGCCGAGGATCTCCGTCTCCCGCGGGTTGACCGGGATTACCTGGTAACCGTGCCGCTTGAGGTAGTAGCCGACGAAGTAGCTCGCCCGCAGCTGGTTGCTCGACAGGCCCACGACCGCGATCGTCCTGGCGGTGTGCAGCACGCGCTGGATCGTCAGCGGGTCCTGGTACTTGGTGAGGTCGAGATCGGTCATGCGATCGCCACCCGCTTTCCGGTTGTCGCGGCCACCAGCGCGAAACCCTGCTCCAGGTCCCAGATCAGGTCCGCGACCGACTCGGTGCCGACGGACAGCCGCACCGTCCCCGGACCGACGCCCGCCGCCCGCAGCTCATCGTCGCTCAGCTGGCGGTGGGTCGTGCTCGCGGGATGGATGATCAGGCTCTTCGCGTCGCCGACGTTCGCCAGGTGGGACCACAGCGACACGCCGCGGATGAGGTCCTGGCCGCCGGCCCGGCCGCCCGCGCAGTCGAACGAGAACACCGCGCCGGCGCCGAGCGGCAGGTACTTCTCCACCAGCGGCTGGTACTTGCTGCCGAGCAGGCCCGGGTAGGTGACGTGCGTCGCGAGCTCGTGGGCCTGCGAGGAAGGCCGCGACCTCGCGGGCGTTGGCGACGTGCCGGTCCATCCGCAGCGACAGCGTCTCGAGCCCCTGCAGGAACAGGAAGGCGTTGAACGGCGAGAGCGCCGCGCCCAGGTCGCGCAGGGTCTCGGCGCGGAGCTTCATCAGGTAGCCGTACGTGCCGAACGTCTCGTGGAACTGCAGGCCGTGGTACGCCGGCGACGGGTCGGCGACCACCGGGAACCGCCCGTTGGACCAGTCGAACGTGCCCGCCTCGACCACCACGCCGCCGATGGAGGTGCCGTGCCCGCCGATGAACTTCGTCGCCGAGTGGATCACGATGTCGGCGCCCCACTCGATCGGGCGGCACAGGTACGGCGTCGCGAACGTGTTGTCCACGATGAGCGGCAGCTCGTGCTCGTGCGCGATCGACGCCACCGTCTCGAGGTCGAGCACGTTGCCCGCGGGATTGCCGATCGTCTCGCCGAAGAACGCCTTGGTGTTCGGCCGCACCGCCTGCCGCCACGCGTCCGGGTCGTCCGGATCGACCCAGGTCAGCTCGACGTTCATCTTGCGCAGCAGGTGCTTGAACTGGTTCACCGTCCCGCCGTAGAGCGCGGAGGACGAGACCACGTGGTCGCCCGGCTCCAGCAGCGTGAAGAGCGCGGCGGCCTGCGCGGCGATGCCGCTGGCGAACGCGACCGCGCCGGCGCCGCCCTCGAGGTTCGCCACCCGCTCCTCGAACACCGCCACGGTCGGGTTCATGATGCGCGAGTAGGTGTTCCCGTACTCCTGCAGGTTGAAGTACGCCGCCGCGGATTCCGGGTCCTCGAACACGTAGCTGGTCGTCTGGAAGATCGGCACCGCCCGCGCGCCGGTGTTCGGGTCGGGCCGCTGCCCGGCGTGCAGCTGCCGGGTCTCGAATCCGAACGCCCGGTCGGCTTCGACCCGGCCGTGCTGATTCGCCCCTCCGGGGGATGACTGGTTGTCGGTCATTTGCTCATGCTGTCCTATTCGCTAGGAACCGGCGGATGATGGGTGTCTGCCGCGCCTCCTCGAGCAGGAAGCAGTCGTGCCCGTACGGCGCGTCGATCACCTGGAACTCGACCGGCTTGCCGAGGGCGCGGAGCGCGTCGGCGATCTCCCCCGACGCGGACGGCGGGTACAGCCAGTCGGAGCTGAACGCGATGAGCAGGGTCCGCGCCGAGACGCCCTTGAGCGCGCTGGCCAGCGACCCGCCGTGCTGCCGGGCCAGGTCGAAGTAGGTCAGCGCGCGCGAGGTGTAGAGGTAGGTGTTGGCGTCGAACCGCTTGACGAACGACTCGGCCTGGTGCCGCAGGTAGCTCTCGACCTGGAACTCCGCGCTCGGTGATCGTGTACCGGACGTCCGCGGGCGGCGCTTCCCCCGGGGACGGCTGCAGCCGCCGCCCGAACTTGTCGTCGAGCGCCTGCGCGGACAGGTAGGTGACGTGGCCGACCATCCGCGCCACGCCCATGCCGGCGTCCGGCGCGGTCCCCGTGCCGTAGTAGTGGCCGCCCTGCCAGGCGGGGTCGCGCATGATCGCGTCGCGCGCGATCGCGTTCCACGCCACGCCCTGCGGGTGCAGCGCGTGCGTGCTCGCGATCGCCACGATGGCGTCGACCTGTCGGGAAACAGGATGGCCCACTCCAGCGCCTGCATGCCGCCGAGCGAGCCGCCGGCCACCGCCGCCAGCCGCTCGATGCCGAGCTCGTCGAGGAACGCCCGCTCGGTCCGCACCATGTCCGCGACGGTGATCACCGGGAAGTCGGCGCCGTACGGCCTGCCCGTCGCCGGGTCGGCCGACGACGGCCCGGTGGTGCCGCGGCAGCCGCCGAGCAGGTTCGTGGCGACGACGTAGAAGCGGTCGGTGTCGAACGCCTTGCCCGGTCCGATCATCCCGTCCCACCAGCCGAGCCCCTTGGCCGGCCGTGCCGTCGCGGTCCGTGGCGCCGAACCCGTCGCGCGTGCTCTCGGCCGGCGGCGTCTTCGCGATGCCCGCGGCGTGGGCGTCGCCGCTGAGCGCGTGGCAGACCAGGATGACGTTGTCCCGCCGGGGTGACAGGGTCCCGTAGGTTTCGTACGCTACGCGAACCGGGTGCAATTCCCGCCCGCAGTCGAGTCGCACCGGGCCGGGCAGGTCGAGGTACTGGGTTTCGACAGTGCCGACCGAACCAGATGGGCCGACCGCCGGCCGCGAGCGTCGAGGCTGGCTCCGCCATGGGGCTATGGTACTGCGCTACGTTCCGTGTATTGTCAAGTATCCCCATAGGAAGATGGGGAAATCCGAATACGAAAGGGGATGGGTGACATGACGGCGGTTGCCGACAACGGGGTCAACGTGCAGGCACTCCTCGACGCGCGCGAGGTGCTGAAGGGCGCGCCTGAGGCCGCCCAGTTCACCTGGCGGGCGTCCTCGAAGTGGCAGGGGGGCGTGCACACCACCGTCACGGTCAAGGACTTCTTCGGCCTCGGCCAGGAGCAGGGCCACAAGGAGGAGTCGGTCTTCGAGGCCGACCACCCCGAGGTCTTCGCGGCCGACGGACAACGGCATCACGCCGATCGAGTACCTCCTCGTCGGCCTGGCGAGCTGCCTCAGCGCGGGCGTGGCGTCGGTCGCGCAGAACCGCGGCATCCAGCTGCGCTCGGTCGAGGCGGTCGTCGAGGGCGCGCATGACATCCGCGGCATCCTCGGCGCCGACAGCGACGTGCGCAACGGCTTCAACGACATCAAGGTGACGTTCCACGTCGACGCCGACGCGTCCAAGGAGGACATCGAGGCGCTGGTGGCTCAGTCGCAGAAGCGGTCGGCCGTGTTCGACGCGCTGACCAACCCGACCGACGTCACCGTCGAAGTCGCCTGAGGGGCCACCTGCTTCCGAGGAGTACAGCCATCGAGCGCACCACCACGGTCGTCATCGGCGCGGGGCACGCGGGCCTGGCCGCGAGCCACTTCCTCACCGAGCGGTCGATCGACCACCTCGTCCTTGAGCGCGGAGAGGTGGCGAACTCATGGCGGCGCGAACGCTGGGACTCCCTGCGCCTGCTCACGCCCAACTGGCAGAGCCGCCTGCCCGGCGTGCGCTACGAGGGCGCGGACCCGGACGGCTACATGACCATGGGCGAAGTGACCGAGTTGATCGAGCGCTTCGCCAAGGTCTCCCGGGCCCCGGTCAGGACCGGCGTGAACGTCACGTCGGTGCGCACCGGCGCCGCGACGGCTACCTGGTGTCGACCAGCGACGGCGAGATCGCCTGCCGGGCCGTGGTGATCGCGAGCGGCGCCTGCAACCGGCCGTCGGTGCCCGCCGCTCAGCGCGGGCGTCCCGGCGTCGGTCGCGCAGCTCACGCCGTTCGATTACCGCGGCCCCGGCCAGCTGCCCGACGGCGGCGTGCTCGTCGTGGGGGCGTCGGCGACCGGCGTGCAGCTGGCGGCGGAGATCAGGCGGTCTGGCAGGCCGGTGACGCTCTCGGTGGGCGAGCACGTGCGGCTGCCGCGCGTCTACCGCGGCCGCGACGTGCTGTGGTGGATGGACGCGTCCGGCGTGTGGGACCAGCGCTACGACGAGGTCGACGACCTCGACCCGGGCCCGGCGGCTGCCCTCGCCGCAGCTCGTCGGGACGCCGGAGCGGTCGACGCTCGACCTCAACGCGCTCACCGCGCTCGGCGTGCGGCTGGTGGGCAGGCTGGCGATGGTCCGCGACGGCCGCGCGCTGTTCTCCGGCGGCCTGCGCAACGTGTTCTCGCTGGCCGACCTCAAGATGAACCGCCTGCTCGACACGTTCGACGAGTGGGCGCTGACCAGCGGGCGGGACGCCGAGTTCGACGCGCCCGAGCGCTTCGCGCCGACGGTGCCGCCCGGCTCCGCGCGGCTCCAGGCCGACCTGCGCGAGCGGCGAGATCCGCGCGGTCGTCTGGGCGACGGGCTTCCGGCCCGACTACGGCTGGCTCGACGTCCCCGTGGTTGACGAGAAGGGCCGCCTGCGCCACGACGGCGGCGTGGTCGACCGCCCCGGGCTCTACGCGCTCGGCCTGCCCGTGCTGCGGCGGCGCAAGTCCACGTTCATTTACGGCATCGAGGACGACGCCCGCGAGGTGATCGACCACCTGGTCGGTTACCTGGCCGCGCACGAGTAACCTCGACCACGGTCAGTAGGTCCCGGCCAAGGTGGCTATTTACCCGCTATTCCGCTGCATCGCGGATGCATAGGCACCTCAGAGGAACGGCCGGGATGCAGAGATTCGCCATAGCGCAATTTTCGTGTCTCCTGATTCCAGTCGGGCAGTCTAGAGCGTGACAAGGAAAGGCCTGCGGAGGAAAGTGGGCCAAAGGAGGTAAGATGTCCACTATCCTGTGGATGAATATCCCGCTGATGGTGCTCGCTTTCGGGCTCATGGCCGGGATCCCGCTGTGGCTGGTGCTGCGCCGCCACGACTGGCACGGTAAGCACGAAACCCCCAGCGTGCCGGCCTACATGACGCCCAGCCGCACGCCCCGCCCGGTGCCCGTCCGGGCCGGCACGGTGCGTCTTCCCCGGTCTTCCGGGTACGAGGGTCGCCGCTCGATGCGCCCGCTGACCGGCAGCGCGAACGGCTAAATCCAGCCGCTTAAGGCCCATTGGCGCGCACCGCGCCCCCCGATTACGGAAGCTTTTCCACAGGGACTCACGCGTAACGCGCGAACAGGTCCTGCGGAAAAATCACTTCCGCGATCGCGGGGGCGCGGTTGTCGTTTATGGCGGGAATTACCGGGTAAATCGCGCCGCCCGCAGGCCCGTCTCCAGCCGGCGCGGGAGAGCGAGGCGGGTCTGCGGCGGGGCCCGCGGCTGTGGAAAACTTCGGTCTGTGCTTGGACTCGGATCGCCTGTGTGATCAGCGCCGCCGCCTGGGCGTACCTGGTGGCGGCGCACGGCGGCTTCTGGCTGACCAGCCAGCGGCTGCCGCGCGCCCGTGCGAAGACCAGTGCGAAGGCCAGTGCGGCCGGGCCTGGCCGGCCGGTCGCCGCCGTCGTCCCGGCGCGGAACGAGGCGGAGTCCCTGCCGGCGACGCTGCCGGGCTGCTCGCCGCAGGACTACCCGGGCGACTTCCGCGTCTTCCTCGTCGATGACAACAGCGACGACGGCACCGGCGCCGTCGCGGCCGAACTCGGGGAGAAGGCCGCCCGCGACGGCGGCGCGCCGCTGACCGTGGTCAAGGGCCAGCCGAGGCCGGACGGCTGGGCGGGCAAGGTCTGGGCGATGGCGCAGGGCCTTGCGGCCGCCACCGGGGCGGCAGCGCCGGGACGGCGACACCGGCGGCGGTGGCCGCGACCCCGCCGGAGTACGTGCTGTTCACCGACGCCGACATCGGCTGGGCCCCGACCGCGCTCCGCGACCTGGTCGAGAGCGCGGAAGGCGACGACCGGGCCCTCGTCTCGCAGATGGCCCTGCTGCGCGCGCAGGCCCGCTGGGAGCGGGTGATCGTGCCCGCCTTCGTCTACTTCTTCGCCCAGCTCTACCCGTTCCGCAAGGTCAATGACCCGAAGAGCGGGACCGCGGCGGCGGCGGGCGGCTGCATGCTCGTCCGGCGGTCCGCGCTCGAGCAGGCCGGCGGCCTGGTGCCGGTCAAGGGCGCGCTGATCGACGACGTGGCGCTCGGCACCCTGCTCAAGCGGCACGGCAACCGCACCTGGCTCGGCCTGACCACGGACATCAGGAGCGCCCGCCCCTACCCGAGCCTGGCCAGCCTCTGGCACATGATCGCCAGGTCCGCGTACGTGCAGCTCAGGTACAACCCGCTGCTGCTCGCGGGCACGATCGCCGGGCTCCTGCTGCTCTACGTCGCGCCGCCGGCCGGGGCGATCGCCGCCCTCATCGTCGACCGCGGCGGGGGGCGGCGGCACCGGCCACGGCGCTCGCGGGCCTGGCCGGGCTGACGGGCTGGGCGCTGATGACCGCCAGCTACGTCCCGATGCTCCGGTTGTACCGGCTGTCCGCGCTCCGCGCGCCCGCCCTTCCGCTGATCGCCCTGCTGTACGCCGCCATGACCGCCGACTCGGCGCGCCGTCACTACTCGGGCCGGGCCGTCTCCTGGCGCGGGCGCGCGGCCGACCGCGTCTAGCCCTCACCCGGGGCGGGTGACATGCGGCCGCCGCCGCCGGGTCACCATGTTGCTATGCCCAACCGGCCCGCGGATCCACCCGACGACGCGGCCAGCCCCGGTAAGCGATGGCTGGCCCGGCTGAGTTTCGTGCTGGCCTTCCTCGCGGTCGCCGTGGTCGTGGCCTTCGCGGAATGGAGGAGCCTCGTCATGTTCGCGGTGGGCGCTGGCCGCCGCGGCGGTCAGCCTCACGTCCGCCTTCTTCGTGCTGTCCCGGCGGGGCGTGCTGCGCTGGCTGGCGCTGGCGGTTTTCGCCGCGACGCCGGTCGCGGTGCTGGTGATTTACGCGTTCGCCAACCTGCTGTGGGTGGCGGCGGTTGCCGCGGCGGCCTGGCTGCTGGCCGGCGTGACCGGCCGCGCGGCGCTGGCCGAGGACAAGGCGGACTGGCGGATGCCCGAGTTCGCGGCGGTGCCGGCCCGGCACCCGTTCCTGATCATGAACCCGAGATCCGGCGGCGGGAAGGTGGGCAAGTTCGACCTGCAGCGCAAGGCGGAGGCGCTGGGCGCGGAGGTGTTCCTGATGAGCGGCCCCGGCCCGTCGACGTGGCCGCGGTCGCGCGGCAGGCGGTCGCGGGCGGCGCCGACCTGCTCGGCGTCGCGGGCGGCGACGGCACCCAGGCGCTGGTGGCCGGCGTCGCCGCCGAGCACGGCATCCCGTTCCTGGTGATCACCGCGGGCACCCGCAACCACTTCGCGCTTGACCTGGGCCTGGACCGCGCGGATCCGGTGGCGTGCCTGCGCGCGCTGTCCGACGGCGTCGAACTGCACGTCGACCTCGGCGTGATCAGCGGGCAGACGTTCGTCAACAACGTGTCGTTCGGAGCTTACGCCGAGGTCGTGCGGACGCCCGCCTACCGCGACGACAAGCTGCGCACCACCCTGGACACGCTGCCCGAACTGCTCCAGGGACAGCGCGGCACCCGGTTCTCCGCGGTCGCGGACGGCGAGACGATCGAGGGGCCGCAGGCGCTGCTGGTGGCGAGCAACCCCTACGAGACCGGGGACATCGCGGGCCTTGGCCGCCGCGCGCGGCTTGACCGCGGCGTGCTCGGCGTGGTGGCCGTCACGGTGGGCAGCGCGCGCGCAGGCGGTCGACCTGCTGCGCGGCAGGCACTCGGCCGGCGTGCGCGTGCTGACCGCCCGGACCGTCGTCGTGACCAGCGACTCCGACCGGATACCGGTCGGCATCGACGGGGAGTCCGTGTCGCTGCCGGTGCCCGTGCAGCTGCACGATCCGCCCCGGCGCGCTGCGGGTGCGGGTGCCGCGGGACCGCCCAGGGGTGCCGCCGCCCAAGCCAGCGATCAGCCTGCCCCGGCTGCTGGCGCCTGGCGTCGTGGCAGCGTCGGCCGGCACCCCGCCGGCCTGCCGGCCGGCCCGCCCTCGAAACGGACCACGAGGACACGGCTAAGCAGGTGCCTGATGCCGGCCGCTTACGAACAGCTCACCGAGCTTCGCGGCGTGCTGGCGCGCGCCGGGAGCTGTCGGTGCGGACGATGATCTTCGACGTGGAGCCCCTGGTCGCATGGTGGGACAGCGGCCAGCAGGCGCTCGACCGGGGCATCGCGGCGATCCTCGCCGAGCTCGACGAGGTTCCGGAGCTGCAGGTCCTGGTCTTCGCCACCAACTCCGACCCGCAGGCCCACGGCGCTCCCGCCGGTCCCCGGCGTGCGGGTGCGCTACCTCGCCTCCGCGGGCAAGCCGCTGCGGACGGCGCCGTACCGCGGGCTGCCCGGGCCCGGGGCGGTGGTCGGCGACCAGGTGCCCACCGACGGGCTGCTCGCCTACCGTCTCGGGTTCACGTTCCTGCACTGGAACCCGCGGCTGGCCGGCGTGCCGCGCGGGCCGAGGCTGATGCACCGGTTCGGTGGCCTGGCCCAGCCGCTGTTCTTCCGGCGGACGCTCCGCCGGAGCAGACGCCGCCCTGATCCGTCGCCCGGCCGGGAGACTGCGGCACGGCGGCCGCGGGTGCTGTACGGGCCGCCTCCCCGTGGCGGAGAATGCCGTAGGCGGGTGGGGCGAAGCGACGCATCCGTTCGGAATGATGCCTTTGACTTAGTGAGAGAACAGGAGCCACGGGATGGCGAGCAGCGTGCAGGGCGTGGTGGCGCGGGGCAAGGGCGAGCCGGTTCAGGTCACCGAGGTGCTCGTGCCCGACCCGGGCCCGGGTGAGGCGCTCGTCCGCGTCCAGGCGTGCGGCGTCTGCCACACCGACCTGCACTACAAGATGGGCGGCATCGGCGACGACTTCCCGTACCTGCTCGGGCACGAGGCGGCCGGGGTCGTCGAGGCGGTCGGTGACGACGTGACCGACGTGGCGCCCGGGGACTTCGTCATCCTCAACTGGCGCGCGGTCTGCGGCCAGTGCCGCGCCTGCGCGCGGGGCCGCCCGTGGTACTGCTTCGCGACCCACAACGCGACCCAGAAGATGACCCTCGCCGACGGCACGCCGCTGTCGCCCGCGCTCGGCATCGGCGCGTTCGCGGAGAAGACGCTGGTCGCGTCCGGCCAGTGCACGAAGGTCGACCCGGCCATCGCCCCCGCGACCGCGGGCCTGCTCGGCTGCGGGGTGATGGCGGGCATCGGCGCGGCGATCAACACCGGCGGCGTCACCCGCGGCGACACGGTCGCCGTGATCGGCTGCGGCGGCGTGGGCGACGGGGCGGTGCTCGGCGCCCGGCTGGCCGGCGCGAAGACGATCATCGCGGTGGACGTCGACGACCGGAAGCTCGCAGTGGGCGCGCGAGTTCGGCGCCACGCACGTGATCAACTCGCGCAACACGGACGCGGTCGAGGGGATCAGGGAACTGACCGGCGGCTTCGGCGCCGACGTCGTGGTCGAGGCGATCGGGCGGCCGGAGACCTACAAGCAGGCGTTCTTCGGCCGCGACCTGGCCGGCGTCGTCGTGCTGGTCGGCGTGCCCACCCCGGACATGCAACTGGACCTGCCGCTGCTCGAGGTGTTCGGCCGGGGCGGCGCGCTCAAGTCCTCCTGGTACGGGGACTGCCTGCCTTCCCGCGACTTCCCGATGCTCGTCGACCTGCACCTGCAGGGGCGGCTGCCGCTGGAGAAGTTCGTTTCCGAGACGATCGGGCTCGGCGACATCGAGGCGGCGTTCACCAAGATGGAGCACGGCGACGTGCTGCGCAGCGTGGTGATTTTCTGAACGGGGTGACGGCCAGGATCGCGATGTGGTCGGGACCGCGAACCCTGTCCACGGCGATGATGCGCGCCTGGGAGAACCGGCCGGACACCGTGGTGGCCGACGAGCCGCTGTACGCGTTCTACCTGTCGGCGACCGGCATCGATCATCCGGGCCGTAACGAGGTGATCGCGAGCCAGCCGACCTCGTGGCGGGCCGTGGTGGAGTCCCTGGCGTCCGCGCCGGTGCCCGACGGGGTGACGATCTCCTACGCCAAGCACATGACGCACCACGTGCTGCCGTCGGTCGACCTGGCCGCGTTCGCGCCGTTCCGGCACGCGTTCCTGATCAGGGACCCGCGCTCGCTGCTCGCCTCCTACGCCCGCGTCCGGTCCGCGCCGACCCTGCTCCGACCTGGGGCTGCGGCAGCAGGCGGAGCTGTTCGAGCACTTCGGCGGGCCGGTGATCGACTCGGCGGACCTGCTCGCCTGCCCCGAGGGGGCCCTGCGGGCGCTGTGCGCCGCGCTCGGGGTGCCGTTCTCCCCGGCGATGCTGTCCTGGCCGGCTGGGCCGCGCTCCTCCGACGGCGTGTGGGCGCCCTACTGGTACGACAGCGTCTGGCGGTCGACCGGGTTCGTCCCGGTCGCGCCGGGACCGCCGCCGCCGCTTGACCCGGCGCTCGAGCCGCTGCTGGCGGACTGCCTGCCTTACTACGAGAAACTGCGAGAAAATAAGATCAAGCATCGATAGTCCGAACGTCGGCGGCTGACTCGGGGGGCGTCTCAAATTGCTGCAGAAGTTCGACGAGCGCAACCGCGACCTGATCGTCAACGTGGGCGGCCGCCTGTCCCACCGGGACGAGGCGGGCGTGTCCCCGTTCGACTCCGTGGTCCAGGGCGGCGACGCGGTTTGGGAGGGCCTGCGGCTGACCAACGGCCGGATCTTCGGGCTTGACGAGCACCTGGCGCGGCTGCGCCGGTCGGCGCACGCCCTGGGCTTCGCGTCGGTGCCTTCTGACGAGTTGATCACCGCCGAGATCCGGCGCACGCTGGCGGCCAACTCGATGCGCACGGGGGTGCACATCCGGCTGACGCTCACCCGCGGCGTCAAGGTGACCTCGGGCATGGACCCGCGGCTGAACGTCTACGGTCCCACGCTGATCGTGCTGGCCGAGTTCAAGGACCCCGTCTACGACCAGTCGGGGATCCGGCTGGTCACGTCGAGCGTCCGGCGGCACGCGCCGGACTCGCTGGACCCGAAGATCCACCACAACAACCTGCTGACCTCCATCCTCGCCAAGATCGAGGCGAACGTGGCGGGCGCCGACGACGCGGTCATGCTGGACGGCCGGGGCTTCATCGCGGAAACGAACGCGACCCACCTCTTCCTGGTGCTGCCGCGCGACGTTTCGTCGGCTTCGAGCCCGGCCGACCTGGCGGCGCGAGCCGGCTGGGCTCGCCCGGCACCGTGGCCTTCGCCGACGCGACGCTGGCGACGCCGACGACGGTGGCCTGCCCGGAGGGGATCACCCGGGCGACCGTGCTGCGGCTGGCGTCGTCCGCCGGGATCGCGACGCTCGAGGGGGATTACACGCCTTCCGCAGCTTTACAACGCGTCCGAGGTGTTCGTCACCGGCACGATGGGCGGCCTGGCCCCGGTGGTGTCGGTGGACGGGCGGCTGATCGGGGATGGCGCGGTCGGCCCGGTGACCAAGCATCTAACAGAGCTCTACTCGAACCTCACCGCCACCACCGGCACCACGGTGGTGTGACCGGCGGCCTCACCATTCATGATTGTGTGAGTTCTGAACGTCCATGGCGTTCAGGACTCACACAATCATGAACCGGGACTCCAGGCCCTTGGGGCATTTGGGGCGAAACGGGCGCAGCGTGGAGGCGGGAGCCTAGTCGGTGACGATCTTGCCGTCCTCCAGGCGGAGGACCTCGTCGGCCAGCTCGATGAGGGCGGGGTCGTGGGTGGCCACCAGGGCCGTGACGCCCTCGGAGCGGACCACCGTGCGCAGCAGACGCATGATCTGCTTGCCGGTTTCGGCGTCCAGCTGGCCGGTGGGCTCGTCCGCCAGGAGCAGGGCCGGCTGGCGAGCGCGCGGGCGATCGCGACGCGCTGCTGCTGGCCGCCGGACAGCTCGCCTGGCCGCTGCCTGGCGTGGCCCGCGAGCCCGACGATCGACAGCATGAGCGCCACCCGCTCTTCCCGCTCCCGCGGGGCCATGCCCGCGATGCGCAGCGGGACGCCCACGTTCTCCGCCGCCGACAGCACCGGCAGCAGGCCGAACGACTGGAAGATGTACGCGACCGTCTCCCGCCGCAGCCGCATCCGGTCCCGCTCGCCCATCGCGGTCACGTCCCGGCCGGCCACGTGCACGGTGCCGCCGTCGGGGGAGTCGAGCCCGCCGACGACGTTCAGCAGGGTGGTCTTGCCGGAACCCGACCGGCCGCGCAGCGCGACGAGCCGCCCCTCGCCGATCGCGAACGTCACGCCGCGCAGCGCGGCCGTCGCCGTCGGGCCGCTCCCGTACGTGCGGGTCACGTCGCGCACGTCCACCATGGGCGCGGTGGCGACACCGCCCGCGGCGGGGTGACCCGGCTCGGTCTCTTGTCCGCTCACTTGTCGCGCTCCTCCGTGCTCGTGCTTTGAGTATCCGGCCATACCATCTGCTCGTCCATCGGCCCGCTCATTCCCTGTCCGCCCCTATCCGCCGATCCGCAAGGCGGTCGTGACGCCGCGCCGCCGGCCCGACCTGATCTCGATCCCGAGTGACACCGCGGCGATCACGATGAGGCCCGCCAGCGGAAGCGCGACGGAGGCGACGTCGGGCACCAGGGGCACCGAGCCGACGAAGCTGCTCGCGTTGGGCGCCAGCGGCACGGAGACCGGCGTGCTCGTGAACACCGAGAGGTTGATCGCCGGCGCCACCACCCGGGGCAGCACGAGCGCGCACGCCCACGCGGCGACCGCCGCCGCGATCACCGCGGGCAGCACCTCAAGCGCGACCACCCGGGCCCGCTGTCCCTCGCCGAGGCCCATCGTGGCCAGCCGGGCCAGAGTCGCCTCGCGCTCGGCCGCGCCCAGCGCGAGCTCAAGGAACATGACCGCGAGCCCGAGCACCGCGGCCAGCGCGACCGAGAGCGTGAACAGCAGGAACGCCCCGTGCTGGAGCGGCGCGCCGGTCAGCGTGGCCAGCACGTCGCTGCGGTAGATCGCGGTACCGCCCGGCGGCAAGTCGTCCCGCAGCACCGCGGCGAGCCGGGCCCGGTCGATGCCGGAACCGGTCAGCAGCAGCTCGGTGACCGGCACGGAAACCGGCGGGGTCGCGCTCGACTTCAGCGCGCTGCGCGGCACGACGAGGAACGCGCCGCCCGCGGGCCAGCCGGGGGTCGCGGCGACCACCCCCGCCACCCGGACCTTGACCGAACGGATGGCGGCCGTGGTGCCGATGAGGGTCGAGCCGCGGCCCAGGCTGGCGGCCGCCTGCGGCGACGCGAGCACGGGCTGGGCCGCGCCCGGGGTGGCCGGCCCGGCGAGCGCGGAAGCCAGCATCCGCGGATCGCCGGGCACGGCCGCGACGAGCGCCGCGTAGCTCGCCGGGTCGACCGCGAGCACGGTGAGCTGGGTGCCGTTCGCCGACTCCCAGGGATAGGTCGACGCCGCCGCCGCGTGCGTCACGCCGGGCACCGCGCCGATGGCCCGCACCGCGGCGGGCGGTATCGCGAAGTCGGGGAAGGCGGACTCGCCGCTGACCGTCACGTCGGCGCCGGCCGCCTTCCACGACGCGGCGACGTCGCCGTTGGTCACCGCGTCGCGGACCATGCCCGCGAACGCGGCGACGGTGAGGGCCAGGACCAGTGCGAACGCCGGCAGCGCGGGGGTGAGCGAGCTGCGGGCCGCCCGGGCGAGGCCGAGGAAGGCGGGCGCCCCGGAGGAGCGCGCGTAGCCGCGCAGCACGGCCCGCACCGCGAACGGGTAGATCCGCAGCACCACGATCACCACCGGGACGGCGACAAGCACGGGGGCGGCGCTCGTGTAGAAGTTGACGCCCGCGCCTGCCCCCGTGGTTGGGAGGCCGGTGGTTGAAGTACGGTGCCTTGCTGGCGGAACACCACGATCCCGGCCACCGCGGCGGCCGCCAGGGTCACCTCGGCGACCAGCCGCACCCGGGCCCGCGGCTGACGCGCGCGGGTCGCCATTCGCCGCGGCAGCCGCTGCTGCCAGGCCGCGATCAGGGCCGGGCCGGCGATCGCGACGGCGAGGATCGCGGCCTGCGGCCACCAGCCGCCCGGCGATCCGCGGAGCGCCGGCCCCGCGTCGGGGACGGCGACGATCGCCAGGGCCGCCGCGATCACCGCCGCGGGCACGCAGACGGCCGCGGCCGCGCGGCCCGTGGCGAAGCCGACCTGGCCCAGCGACGCGCCCCGGGCCCTGACCACCGTGAGCTCGGCCGACCGGCGCTGCGCGACCATGCGCGCGGCCAGCAGCAGCACCGCGAGCCCCGTCACCGTCAGGCTCACGTACAGCAGCCAGAGCAGCGCGTCCACCGACTGCGCGGTCACGAAGTACGCCGCGAGGACGTTGAGCAGGGGCGAGGAGGCACTCAGGGTGGGGGGCAGCGTCTCGACGTCGCCGGACAGCGCCGGGGTCTGCGTGGTGAGCGAGGTCAGCGCGTTGCTGAGCGGCTGCGCCTGCTGCCCGGTGATCGCCCCGAGCTGGAGCGGGAACCCCCACTGCATCGCCAGCCCGGCCGGGAAGTCCTCCTGCAGCGCGGACGCCTCGCCGGGCCCGAGGATGAACCCGCCGACCCAGAAGGGCTGTTTTGCGAGGCTGTTCTGCCCTTGCAGGGTCGGGGTGACCGGGGTCACGTCGCTGGCCCAGAACGAGGAGTCCAGGCCCGTCGGCACCACGATCCCGCTCACCTGGAGGGTGACCGTGGCGAGCGCCGTCAGCGCCCCGGTGCCTGGCACCTTCACCTTCGAGCCCACCCGCAGGCCGAAGACGGCCGCCGTCTGCTTGGTCACCACCACCTGGAGCAGCGGCGTGTAGCGCGGGGCCCCGGGCAGGGACGCCCGGGGGTTGCTGGTGCTGGTCGCCGGTGCCATATTGGGGCACGGGGACGTCGGGGGCCGGCGCGGCGGGGAAGTGGCCGGCGGCCAGGCGCATGTGCTGGCTAAGCGGCTCCCGGTAGGTGACCTCGAGCTTGACCGGGGTGCTGGCCACCTTGGGCAGCGCCCCGGTCGGCAGCAGGATCAGCCCGGAGGTCAGCGACGCCCAGGCGGTGCTGGCCGGCGCGAGGCTGACGGCTTTGTGACCGTAGCCGTTGTAGTCGGCGTAGAGCTGGCTGCTGACCTCGGCGACCTGGTCATCGGCAAGGCCGCCGACCTGGAAGCCGTAGGGTGAGACGGCGTTCAGCGCGCCGTCCACGGCGTCGCCCGAGGCCGAGACCGTGATGCTCGCGTCCGACGGCGGGGCGGCGGCGATGGTCGCCCGCAGCGCCCGGGTCGTCGTCGCGAGCGCCTCGCGGACCCCGGCGGTGGCCGCGAACACCGCGCACAGGGTCAGCAGCGCGAGCGCGATGTAGATGCCGCGTGGCCGTCTCATGCCGCCTCCGCCGCGCGCAGCTCGGCCGCCGGGTCCGGGCGGCGGAAGACGACAAGGGCGGCCGCGAGGGCAGGAAGCACGGCGACGGCGACCGCGAGCGGCACCGTCTGCGGAAGGTCAAGGAGCGTGACGGCCGGCGGCACGGGGGCCTGCGCGGTGGTGGTCAGCGTGACGGCGGGGACGAGCAGCCGGGCGACCAGGGTGCCGAGCACCAGCCCGAGCGCGGCGGCCGGCACGGAGAGCAGCACCTTCTCGAGGAAGAGCTGCGCCGCCGCCGACCGCTGGGCCACGCCGAGGGCGGCGAGCAGCGCGTTCTCCGTCCGCCGCTGGCGCACGTTGGCGGCGATCGACACGAGGAAGCCGGTGATCGCGAGCAGCGCCGCCGCGGCGGCCACGGCGAGCAGCGCCTGCTGCGGGGCGGCGGAGAGCGGGTCGCTCGCCGTGGCGGCCTGCACCGCGGCCGCGCTCGTCACGTCCGAGCCGGCCGGCAGCGCCGCGGCCAGGGCCGCGGGCACGGCGTGGCCGGCCGTCGCCAGCCACCACTGCGTGACGGCGAGCGGGGCGCTGCCCTTGGCGACCAGCACCGACTGGAGCGTGGTCAGGTCCATGACCAGGCCCGCGCCGGCGACCGTGGGGAAGCTGTAAACCTGCGCGACGATCCGTACCGGGATCGTGATGCCGTTGACCGTGACCGACACGGTCTGCCCCGGGCCGGTGTGGTTGGCGTCATCGAACGCCTGCGTCGCGATGGCCGGCGGGGCGGTCGGGGCCAGGTGTCCCGCGGTCAGCGTGACCTGTCCGTCCACCGCCGAGATCTCGTTCTGCCCCAGGTCGTTCATCGACGTGGCGGACCCGAAGCCCGAGTTGAACGACACGGTCGCCCCCTCGGCGCCGGCCTGCAGGCCGGCCAGCAGCGGATTGGCGAACGGGCCGGACTGGATGCCCTGGGAGCCGAGCTCCGGTGCGGCGACGCCGACGCCCCAGCCGGTGAACGAGGCCCCCGCGATCGTCAGCGTCACGAGGTGCGGGTACGGGCGCTGAGGCAGCGCGTACGTGGCGGTGACCTGGGCGATCCGCAGCGGGTAGGCGAAACCGCGGCCGCCGAGGGGCGCGATGAGCTGGTGCGGCCGTCCGTCGGCGGGCAGGGTGCCCGGCACGGGAAGCTGGAAGGCCCCGCCGGTCGCGTCGGTGACCGTGAGCACCAGGGAGGCGGCGCCGACCGTCGAACGGCTGAGCGTGGCGGTCAGCCGGATGTCCGTCGGGTCCCCTGGCAGGGCGGTTCCGCCCGCCGCGGCGGCGGGGGCGATGACCTTGAACAGCCTCATCGCTGGCACCGGCGACTCGTCGCCGCGCAGCTGGACCACGTCGGCCGCCGTGGCCGAATTGACGGCGAGGACCGGGGCGGGCAGCGTCTCCAGGTCGTCCACGGCCGGCATGGCGGCGGAGACGCCGCCGGCGCGGGTGAGCCGCGGTGGTGCCGGCGGGCGGCAGCGCGGCCGGCAGGTCCGCCCGCACGTCGGCGCCGGCCGTGAACGCCGCCTGGTCGGCGGTGGACCTGGTCCAGCTCTGGTGCTGGGCGAGCGCCAGCGTGCCGGTGGCGACCGCCATGACGATCAGCAGGGCGGCGCCGCCCTGGCGCAGCGGCTGGCGGCTGAACTGCCAGCCGGCCATCGCCGCGGTGAGCCTGCGGCCGCCCGCCGCCAGCCGGTCGGCGGCCCGGGCGGCCGCGGGCAGCAGCCGCAGCGTGAGGACCGTGCCGCCGGCCAGCGCCAGCGCGGGGGCGAGCGCGAGAACGGGGTCGATCGCCGCGGGCGCGCCGGTCGCGGACGTGGCGACGGCCGAATAGCGGCGCAGTTGCCAGCCGGCCAGCACCGCGAGGGCGATCAGGGCCAGGTCGGCGCCCGCCCGGGTGGCGGCGGCGAGCGCGGCCTGGCGGCCGCGCCTGACCCGGGTGGCGCCGGCCGCCGGCCGCAGCACCGGGTAAAGCAGCGCGCCGACCGCCAGCACGACGATCACCACCGTGGCCGCGAGCGCGTCGGTCCAGGTGCCACCGGACGTCAGCGCGATGCCGCCGTTCGCCAGCGCGCCGCCGCCGGCGGCCTGGCCGTAGAGCGAGCCGCCGAGCCAGCGGGCCAGCCAGATCCCGGCCACGCCGCCGGCCAGCGCGGTCACCACCGACAGCGGGACGACCTCCGCCGCCGTCAGCCGGGTGAGCTGCCAGCGGGTGGCGCCGCGGGCGAGGAGCAGCGCGGTCTCGCCCTCGCGCTGGGCGGCCAGCAGCCGGGCGACCGCGAGCAGCGCGGCGACCGCGAGGACGAGCAGTTGCAGCCCGCTGATCGCCAGCAGTGACCGCGCGAGGGCGAGGTTGCTGCCGACGTCGGCCAGCAGCCGGGGCAGGTTGGAGGTCAGCTGCATGCCGCTGAGCGAGTTCGAGTTGTTCATCGAGGTCTCCAGCGCCCCGATGGCGGCGGAGGTCGACGAGAGCTCGGCGTCGGTGACGGACGTCATGTCCGGCTCGGCGACCCAGGTCCCGGTCGCCGCCGCCAGCCCGCCGGAGAACGCCGTGGACGGCACGACCAGCGGCCCGTAGGTGATGAACCCGCTCGCGGTACTCGACCCGCTGGCGGGCAGCGAGTCCAGCTGCCAGTACGCCGCCTCGGTGCCCGACAGCTGCCGCTGCGCGTACAGGCCGGTGATCGCGAAGGTCACCCGCGCGCTCGAGTTGCGGTCCTGCACCCGCAGCACGTCGCCCACGCGCAGGTGCAGCAGCGCGGCGCTGGTGGCGGGCAGCGCGGCCGGGACCGCGCCGCGCTCTGCCGACGAGGCCGCCGACGAGGCCGCCGGCCACGCGCCGGCCACCAGGACCGCGTGGCTCGCTATGTCGTCGAGTGCCGCCGCCTCGAGCAGCGGCGTGGTGCCGGCGTGCACGCTCGCCGGCCGCGCGGGCAGCGCCCCGGGGACGAAGCCGAGCGGGTCGGACCAGGTGCCCGCCCAGAAGTCGAACGGCACGGCGGGCAGCGCGCCGGCGATCGCCGACCTGAGCGCGGCCGTCGTCGACCGCGCGTCGCCGGTGCCGAACGGGCCGGCTGCCGCCAGCGAGTTGCCTGGCGCGACCACCAGGTCATGCCGCACCGCCTGAGGCAGGGCCTGGCCGGCGAACACCGCGAGCGCGGAACCGACGGCCGCCGCGACGAGCGTCGTGAGCGCCGCGGCGGCGATGACCACCCAGTGCGCGGCCAGCCGGCGCACTGCCAGGGGACCCCGCGGAGCGAACACGAACGAAAGCATTCCTTACCAACACAAAAACTGGCAATTCTGCTTGGTAACAAATGAATCTTTTCCACCGTGCACAATCGCAGGAGCACACCCGGCTGGCTAGTCGTCCTTGCTCAGCGCGTCCCACCGGGCCATCACGGCGGGCATCTCGGCGGTCAGGAACTCGATGAAACCCGCGTGGCCTAGCCTCAAGGCATGGCTAACGCTATCGAGGCGCGCGGGCTGCGCAAGCGCTTCGGCAAGGCGACGGCGCTCGACGGCCTCGACCTGACGGTCGCCGCCGGCGAGGTGCACGCCTTCCTCGGCCCGAACGGCGCGGGCAAGACCACCACGATCCGCATCCTGCTCGGCCTGCTCCGCAAGGACGGCGGCGACGTCACCCTGCTCGGCGGCGACCCCTGGCGGGACGCGACCACCCTGCACCGCAGGCTCGCGTACGTGCCCGGCGACGTCACGCTGTGGCCCAGCCTCACCGGCGGCGAGATCATCGACCTGCTCGCCCGGCTGCGCGACGACCGCCCCGCCGCCCGGCCGGGCGAGCGCGAGCGCCGTCAGGAACTGATCGAGCGGTTCGACCTCGACCCGTCCAAGAAGGCGCGCGCCTACTCCAAGGGCAACCGGCAGAAGGTGGCGCTGATCGCCGCGCTCGCCAGCGACGCCGAGCTGCTCGTGCTCGACGAGCCGACGTCGGGACTCGACCCGCTGATGGAGGCGGCCTTCCGCGACTGCGTGAGCGCGGAGCGCCGCGGCGGCCGGACGGTGCTGCTCTCCAGCCACATCCTCGCCGAGGCCGAGGCGCTGGCCGACCGGGTGACGATCATCCGGGCGGGCCGGACGGTCGAAACCGGCACGCTCGCCGAGCTGCGGCACCTCACCCGCACCACGGTGGACGCGGAGCTGGACGGGCCGGTCGCGCTGGACGGCGTCCCCGGCCTGCACGACGTCAACCTGGAAGGCCCGCGGCTGCGCTGCGAGGTGGACAACACCACGCTCAACGAGGTCCTGCGCCGCCTGACGGCCGCCGGGGTGCGCACGCTCACCTGCCGCCCGCCGACTCTGGAGGAGCTGTTCCTCCGGCAGTACGCCAGTCAAGACCATGATTCCGAACGGAATCGGGTGACTCAGGCACCATGACTACTGCCACCGCCGTGCGGGCGCCCAAGGTCCCTGCCGTCTTCCGCGGCGGCCCGCTGACCGGCACGGGCCCCCTCGCCAAGCTGGCGCTCCGCCGCGACCGGATCATGCTGCCGGCCTGGGTGTACGTGGTTGTGGTCGGGCGTCGCGGCGAACGCGTACACGTTCGCGAAGCTCTATAAGACGGAGTCGTCGCGGGCCGCGCTCGTCGCGTCGGGGGAGAGCAACCCCGCGCTGCTGTTCCTCTACGGGCGGCTGAACGGTGACTCGGTCGGCGCGCTGACCGCCTGGCGCTACGGCGTGTGGGGCGCGCTGTTCGCGGCGCTCATGTCGGTCTTCCTCGTGATCAGGCACACCCGCGGGGATGAGGAGACCGGGCGGCTTGAGCTGATCGGATCGGCCCGGGTCGGCCGCCAGGCGCCGCTCGCGGCGGCGATCGCGCGTCGCGGCGCTGGCCAACGTGGTGCTCACGGTCTTGCTCGTGCATCGTGCTGCCACTGCTCGGCCTCCCCGCCGCCGGGTCGGTCGCGCTCGCGCTCGCCATCGGCACCTGCGGGCTCGCGTTCGCCGGCCGTGAGCGCGGTGGCGGCGCAGCTCACCGCGGGCGCCCGCGTCCGCCCGCGGCTGGCCATCGGCGTGCTCGGCGTCGCGTTCCTGGCCCGGGCGGTCGGCGACTCGGCCGGGGCGGGCGGGCCAAGCTGGCTCACCTGGGTGCTGCCGCTCGGCTGGACCGAGACGCTGCGGCCGTTCGCCGGGGAGCGCTGGTGGGTGCTCGCGCTGCCGCTCGCGCTGTTCGGGGCGGGCGCGTGGCTGTCGTTCGCGCTGGCCGCCGGCCGCGATCACGGGGCGGGCCTGTTCCCCGACCGGCCGGGCCGTCCCGCCGCGTCCGGCGCGCTGCGCGGCCCGTTCGCGCTCGCGGTCCGGCTGCAGTGGCCCGCGCTGGCGGGCTGGGCGGCCGGGTACGCGGTCTTGTTCGCGGTCTGCGGTGCCGCCGCCAAGGGCATCGGCCAGCTCGTCGGCACCAGCGGGGCGCTCGACCAGGAATTCACCCGGCTCGGCGGCCAGGCTGAGATCGTCAACGCGTACCTGGCCGCGCTGATGCTGCTCGGCGGCCTGGTCGCCGCCGCCTACGGCGTGTCCGCGGTGCTCCGGCTGCGCGCCGAGGAGACGGCGGGCCGCGCCGACCCGGTTCTCGCCGGCTCGGTCGGGCGCGCCCGGTGGGGGCTGAGCCACCTCGTGGTCGCCTTCGCGGGGGCGGCCGTCCTGCTGGCGGTCGCGGGCATCGCCACCGGACTCGGCTACGGCCTGGCCGTGGGCGGCGCCGGCGGCGAGACCGCCAGGATGCTCGGCGCGGGCCTGGCCCAGCTCCCCGCGGCGGCGGTGATCATCGGCCTCGCCGCGCTCGCCTTCGGCGCGGTGCCGGACGGGTGCGTGGCGGTCGCCTGGACGGCGGTCGGGCTCGCGGTGCTGCTGAACATCTTCGGCCAGGTGCTCCAGCTCTCGCACTGGGTGCTGGACATCTCGCCGTTCACGCACGCTCCCAGGCTGCCCGGCGGCCCGGTCAGCGCCGCCCCGCTGGCCTGGCTCAGCGTGATCGCGCTGGCGCTGGGCGCGACCGGGCTGGCCGCGCTCCGCCACCGCGACATCGGCTAGCCGGCCGAGTTCCGGGCATCGATGCCGCCAGAGCGCTACGTTGGGTCGCGGACAGGCCGCAACTCGGCGGAGGAATGTCCGGTAATGGGATGTTTCGCCAACATATTTCCGGCGTGCGGCGAGCTGATATGCCCGATCAGGTAGCGAAGATGGGCATTTGCCGAGATGATGTTGTGACTTTGCCGAACCGCACAGGTACCACCGACAACACGAGGTGACCGCCACATGAGGAACGGATGGCCGAATTCCGAGGATGGCCGGGGCATATCGCCGGCCAGCCAGGGGCACGTGCCGTTCGGGCCGGAGGTCTCGTGGCCGACGGGGTTCGCCGCGCTTGAGCAACCGAGCGGCGGCTACGGGTACCCGGCCACGCGGGGCGAGCAGTTGCCCGCGGCCGTTCAGCAGGGATCGCACCCGTACGCGGCGTTCGGCGGCTCGGGGTACGGCGACGACGGTTACACCGACCCTGGTTACCAGGGTCCGTCCGCGCAGGACGCGGGGATCGCGGGCACGCGGACGGTACGCGGTTTCGTGGAGTCCGGGCAGACTCACGCGGCTTACCCGGAGACGGGCTACGCGCAGAACGGCTATTTCGAGTCCTCCCCGCGGATGCAGAGTCAGCACCAGCAGGGGTACGCGGGATCGAGCTACGCCTCCGGCGAGATCGAGATGGCCTACCCGGCGGCCCCGGAGGCGCCCCACGGGGCGGACCTCTATAAGCAGCCGTGGGACTACGACCAGCCGCTGCGCTACGACGGCGAAGACGACGCCTACCCGGCGCGCGACGCCTACATGCAGGTGGGCGACTACGGTGACGCCGGCGGCTACGGCGCCAGCGGAACGACGGGGCCGAGCGCTACCAGCCGGCCGCCTATGACCCCACCGCCTACAACGGCTCCGACTACTCGATGCCGGGCATCAACGGCCCCGGCTACGACCTGTCGGGCATCATCGGCACCAGCGACTTCGAGGCCGTCGGCTACGACGAGCCAAGCTACGGGCGCCTCGCCTACGACGACCCGCGCTACGACGACCCGCAGCGCCGCCCGCAGCCCGGGCAGCGGTTCGACGAGACCCGCTTCGACACCCCCCGGTTTGATGACACGCGGCTCGACAGCCTGTGGCGGGCCGGCGAGGATGTCCGCCGCGAGGCCGGGCCCGGCGGTTACGGGAATGACGGGTTCGGAGACAGCCGCGGTCGTTCGGAATCTCCTTCTAGCTTTGATGCTTTCGACAGCGGCGGCCGCGGCGGCCGCGGTCGCTCGGCGGAGACCCGCTACGACATGAAGGCGCTGGTCGAGCCGGGCGACAACACCAGGTTCGACGTCCCCCGGTTTGACGAGACCCGGATGGACAACCTGCGCGCGCTCACCCCGGCCAGGGGCCTGCGGACCTCCGGCGCGCTCATGACCGCGCCGCCGGCCGCCCGGCCGCGGGGCTGGGCCGAGGACACCTCGTTCGACCACTTCGCCGACCTTGACCTGACCGACGAGCCGGTGCCCGCCGCGTTCACCCGGACGCTTGAGCGGCCCGACGACCGGTCGCTCGACCGGCCACTGCAGGACGACGACACCGCCGCCAGGCGCGCGGTCGGCAAGCGGCGCGGGCGCAGCGGAGACCGGCGGCAGTGGATGGCGCTCGGCGCCATCGCGGTCGTCGCGGCGGGCGCGATCGGCGGCGTGCTGATGAAGTACGTGTTCGCCGGCCCGAGCGGCCCGGCCCACCAGGTCGTGGCGCCGCAGTCGGTCGACGGCTTCACCCGGTCCGCGAACCTGGAGAAGCAGCTTGACGTGGCCGCCGAGGCGCAGAAGGTAGCGAAGGCCAGCGGCGGACAGGCCAGCGACGTGGTGTACGGCGTTTACCAGATGGGCAGCATCTCGGCGACGGCGCAAGCCGCGAACACGCAGATGTTCATGTTCGTCGGCGGCAAGCTGGCCGGGGCCGATCCGAGTTCGTCCGTCGCCAACTTCGAGCAAACCTATACGGGCGCGACGGCCGTGTCGGCGGGAACGCTCGGCGGCGACGCGGCGTGCACCGAGACGCATCTGAACGGGCAAAGCGCGTCGATGTGCGTGTGGTTCGACAACGACACCTTCGGCACCGTGGTATCGCCGACGATGACGACCGCCAAGCTCGCGAGCACCATGGTCTCCGTCCGGCCCAGCCTGGAGCTGTTGGCGAACTAGCCCGGGCTGGTTACGCGCCGGGCTTCTGGTCCTGCTGGTCGCCTGCGGCCTGGTTGTCTGCGACCTCGGGCTTGTTCGCGGTCGCCTCCGGTTGCTTGGGAGGCGGCGTTTCCCCGGTCCCCGTGGTTGCCTTAGCCGGCGTGGGCCGTCGGCGGATGGTCAGCCGGGTGACCGCGAGGACGAAGGCGACGGCCAGCGCGGCGAGGCCGGCCAGCTGGGCGTTGATGACCGCGTCGCCCTCCGGAAGCGCGGAGGTGTCCGCGACCGGGCGGGTGTGCGCCTTCTTACTGGACTGCGACCGGTCCTTACTGGGCGTCGGGTTAAGCTTCGGGAACAGGCTGGCGGCGTTGCCGCCGGGGCTCACGGTCGGGCTAACCGCCGGGATGCCGGGCAGGCTGCCGACCGGGAGCGGCGAGGTGACCGTCACTGGCGCTGGTTCGTTGGCGAGGCTCTGTGCCCCGGGGTCCTGGGCGGCGAGGTCCTGGGCGGCGGGGTTCGGTGGCGCGGGGGCCGCTGTTGCGGGGGCTTGCGTTGCCGGGGCTTGTGTCGGCGAGGCCTGCGTCGCGGGGTTGGGCGGCGCCGTGGTCGAGGCCGGCGGCGCCGTGATGGACATGGTCGCCGACGCCTGCGGGTCCTTAGTCAGGTGAGCCGCGCTGCCGGTGACCGTCAGGCTCAGCGACTTGACGGTGGTCGCGGTGACGGGGACGGTGAGCTGCGCCTGGAGTTGCCGCGGGGCGGAGTTGGCGTCGACCGGGCCGAGGTCGCACGCGGACGTTCCGTCGCCGTTGCCGCAGCCACCGCTGAAGCCCGGCGCGCCGCCGCTCGCGGGCGTCGCCTGCAGCCGGATGGTGGCGTCGGGCACGTTCCCGCCCGTCGTCCAGGCGCTCACGGTCCACTGGGCCGCGTGCCCGCGCTCGGTACTTGAGTGCGCGCCGGCGACCGAGACGCAGAGGCTGACCTGAGTGGCGTGCGGTACGGTCTTGGCGCCGCTTTGCGAACTGGTGTCGGTCGGGGTTCCCGACGCGGTCGGGGTGGGCTTGGCCTTGAGGGTGCGGGTGGCTTTCGGCGTGGCCTTGGCGGAGGACCTCACGATGGCCCGGGTCTGCGTGGGGGTCGCGGCTTGGCCGTCGTCGCCTTGGCTGACGTAGTCGCCGCGTGGGTGGCGGCGGTAACTGGAGGCGCTCGCGGTGCCGCTGGCCGTCGCCGTGGTCGTGGCCGGGCCCGGGTAGGTCGTGCTCGGGTCCGGGCTGGTCGTGGAGGGGTCCGGGCTGGTTGTAGCCGGGCCTGGGTAGGTGGTGCTCGGGTCCGCGGTCGTCGGGGTCGCGGTGGCGTGGACGCGGCCGGGGTCGGCGTGGTGGGCACGGCCGTAGCCGACGTCGACGGGCTGGACGGCGCGGCCGACGGCGGCAGCGGCTCGCACGACTCGCCGCCCGACGTCGTGGCGGCGCTCGCCACCGTGGTACTCGCCGCGAGGGCCAGGCTCACCCCAGAAAACCCGGTCAGCAGGACACTGCCAGCCATCAGCGTGACCGTCGCGGGTCGTGCGTGCCCCAAACGCATGAAACGCCCTACCCAGTCCAGTTTCGTCGCTGTATGTCACTCCTTGGACACCAAGCGCCAGGAGGCGCCAGTCGCTCTCTTACCCCGCGTTAACCGTGCGTATCACTGCGGTGACCGGAATCGGCGCGAAGACTTTGACGGAGGCCGAAGTAGGCGCGGGCGACGTGGGTGTCGGAAGGTGAACTTGCGAATACGTAACGTAGCCCGTAGGATGCTGGTCGTGACGCTCCCTGTGCGGAGCGTGTTACTTCCGGGGCCGTGAATCGGCCGGGGGCCGGAAGCGAAGACCGCGAAGAGTGAATCGCGGAACGGCCGCAAAGCGCGCTGCCATCGGACATGCGGGCGCGCGGGAGGCCGCCTGAAGAGGTTTCGGTTACTCTACGTGATATACGTCACGGATTGTTTTCGCCGAAACGTGGCATGCGTCGCCGTTATCTCATGTTTACTTGGGTCAGTTAAGCACCCAGGCGTGCGATGGTTGCTCCCCCGCAACATGTCGCCCTGACCCGCGTCAACGTCCACGCCCCTGCCGTCGCTACGGTGCGTCGCACCGGCCGGCAGTGTTCAGGGTGAAAGCGGAGCGCCTCCCGAGAACGGGCGCCCATCTCAAGGGTTACCTCTTGCACCCCCGTATTCACTCACGCATGTCCATGTCTCCCCTGTACCGCAGCACCGCAAACCTCGCGCGCAAGAATTCGCGCATCACAAAGATCGCGGCCGCGGCGGCCGCGGTGGGCACGCTCGGCGCGGTCGGCTTCGGCTCCGGCGCGGCCCGGTGGGAGCAGCCACTCAACAACGTCGCGACGACCGCGCACGTCGGCTCGTCGTCCACTTCGGGTCAGCCGAGCAGTTCCCCCCTCACCGCGGCCATCTCCGACATCAACGGCCAGCACGGCCAGCAGCCAGTGGCCAGCGGTCAGCTGGACGTCCTTCGTTCCGCCGCCACGGCGGGCAACACCGGCGCGAACACCGTCACCGACGGCGCCATCGTGACCTCCGCCGCCCGGGCCGCCCAGCTGCAGGCCGCACAGCAAGCCGCGGCCCAGGCCAAGGCGGCGGCGCAGGCGAAGGTCGTCACGGCGGCCAAGGCGAAGGCGGCCGCCCAGGCGAAGGCTTCGGCCCAGGCCAAGGCGGCTGCTCAGGCCAAGACGGCCGCGCAGGCCAAGGCCCAGGCGGCAGCCAAGGCGAAGTCCGTGGCCGCGGTTAAGGCGAAGGCCGCGGCCGCCGCCAAGCCGTACCTCATCTACGACTCGGTGACGCCGGGCTCGATCCCGTCCGGTAAGGCCGCCGCCGTCTACGCCAACGGGGCCTACGCGGCCTCCGCGGGGCAGACGTCCGGGCACAAGTCGTTGCTGTGGATCGACACCAACGGCAGCGACCCGGCGGCGAACGTCCTCGACGTCGAGCCGGGCGACGCCACTCCGGTCGGTGCCGCGCAGTGGGTGCAGCACCGCCTGAGCGCGCACTCGGACTCGGTGGCGATCGTCTACACCATGCTGTCCGACTGGCAGCAGGTCAAGGACAACGTGGCCCACCTCCCCGGTTGGATGCAGTCCAAGGTCCGCTACTGGATCGCCGACCCGACCGGAGTCCCGCACGTCGTGGCAGGCGCCAGCGCCACCCAGTGGTACTGGGGCAACAGCTACGACATCACGACCGCGAACCCGAACTTCGTCGGCTAGTTCGCGGTCATCTTCCCCGCTAGCCGGGTGCCGCCGTCCCCCACGGCGGCACCCGGCCGGGGTGCCACCCATCCCGGCCGCACTACCGCCTCAGGTGCGCTATGCTCTCTACGCGGCGGTTGAACAGGCCGCGACAACCGAACATTGCCCCTTTAGCTCAGTCGGCAGAGCGTCTCCATGGTAAGGAGAAGGTCTACGGTTCGATTCCGTAAAGGGGCTCCAAAACCGCAGTTCACAGGCCGGTTCCGATCTTGGAACCGGCCTCTTCTCGTTTGGCGAAGCAGCGTGGTGCAGGGCGCGGCTCCTGGCCACCCCGGCGAGCATCTTGTTGGCCTCGGGCACCCGCTCGTAGCCCTGGTCGGCGAACGCTGCTCAGGCCTTGGAGCCCCTGGGCAGGTGGCGGTCGAGGAGGGTCATGAGCAGTACGACGGCGGCGACGCCGACGAGGATGAGCGCCATGTCGTGCAGCCCGGCGTCGCTGACGCGGGTGTGGAAGACGAGGCTGGTGATCGTGGCCGAGGCGATCGACCCGATGTAGCCGAAGGTCCGCGACAGGCCCGAGGCGGTCCCGAGGCTTTCCGGCGGTGACTGGAGGTACAGCGCGGTCTGGTTGCCGACCGAGGTGGTGCCGACGACCACGCCGAACAGGACCATCACCCCGACTAGCGCGATCACCGGGCTGTGCACGGTGATGAACAGCGTGGCGGCCGATGCCAGGAGCATGAAGAACGCGCAGGCGATCAGCGGCCCGCGGACGAGGTTGCGGCGCGAGACCGGCTGCGACACGAGGGCGGCGACGGCGCCCATCGGCAGCAGCACCAGGCCGGCCTGCTCGGGGGACAGCCCCCGGGCGGCCTCCATCCATTGCGTGATGCCGTAGAGCACGACGTAGACGCCGAGCAGCGTCAGCCCAAGGCGCAGGTACGTCCGGGTCAGCGCCCGCTGCGACGCGAGCAGCCGCAGGTCGATGAATGGCTTGGCGGCCCGGAGCTCCCAGGCCGCCAGGAGCGCGGCCAGGAGCGCGGAGATGGCGAGCGCCGCCCAGTCTGGGTGCGGCAGCGACATCAAGAACACCAGCAAGACGGCCAGCATCCCGCCGAAGAGCGCGATGCCGCCCAGGTCGATCCGGGTTGCGAGCTCGGCGATCTTCCGGCCGGCGGCCGGCTGCTCATCGCGGGGAATCCACGCGAGCGCCATCGCCAGCGCGGCGGCGGTCAGCGGAACGTTGAGCAGGAATGCCGATCGCCACCCCAGGCCGCCGACCAGGAGGCCGCCGATCGGCGGGCCGATCGCCACGGTGGCCGAGCCGGCGATCGCCAGGCTCCCGAGCACGCTGCCCGGCGGCTCGCTCAGCCCGGCCTGGTGGGAGCGGCGGCGGATGATCACCATCGCGGTGGGATAGCCGCACGACGTCCCGGCGCCGATCAAGACCCTGGCCACGACCAGGACGGCCAGGTTACTGCCCAGGCCGCCGACCAGGCCGCCGGCCAGCACCAGCACGATCCCGGCGAGGAAGACCCGGCGGGGGCCGAACTCCTCGGCGAGCTTGCCCGCGGTCGGCTGCGCGATCGCGCAGGCCAGGTACAGCGAGGAGACCAGGATCGAGGTGCGCCCGACCGGGACGTGCAGGGCCGCGGCGATCGGCACGAGGGCGGTCGCGATCACCGAGCTGTTGACCGGGTTCAGCGCTGACCCCATGACCAGGGGCGTCACGGTCCGCCAGCCGAACGGGGCGGCCGCGCGCTGCTGAGATCCGGTCGTCGCTGCTTCGGTTTTCTGTGTCATCGGATCTCGCCTCCACGGTGCAGTTTCACGTCGGCGATGCGCTCGAGCAGCTCGATCGCCTCGGCGAGCAGGGGGCGCTCCTCGGGCCTGACGGCCGCGTCGATGGCCTGGGTAAGCCATTCATCGCGCGACGCGGTAATGCCGTCCATGAGCTCTCGGCCCGCGGCGGTCGCGGTCACCAGGCTCTTGCGGCCGTCGCTGGGATCGGCCTGCTTCTCCACGAGGCCGCGTTCCTTGAGCGTCGCCAGGCTCTGCGCGATCGCCTGCTGGGTCACGTGCTCGCCGGCCGCCAGCGCCGCCGCCGTAGTGGGGCCCTCGTCGATGATGCGGCCCAGCACGGCCAGCTGCGAGATCGGGATGCCGGTCGAGCGCATCCCGGCCTCGATCCTGATCCGCGACCGCAGCCGGGAGACCGCCATCGCCAGGCGGACCGCGTCGCTCGCTTCACTCTGAGACCTCGACTCGTCCATGGCATCCACCGTAGCAAACTTCTAAAGTAACTTGTACAAGTGATATGATCATCTAATGGAGCGGCGGCAGACGGCAGGAGGCCGAAGCCCGCCGCGCGGAGCGGCGAGCTTCGCCGTGAGAGGAGGACAGCATGACCAGCGCTGAAGGAACGACCACGACCCGGCGCCCGATTGTCGTGGGGGTCGACGGGTCAGAGTCTTCGCTAGCTGCTCTTCGGTGGGCGGTGCGCCAGGCGGGGCTGACCGGCGCGCCCCTGGAGATCGTGTCCGCCTGGGAGTGGCCAGTGAGCTATCTGGGGTTGGAGACTCCCGAGCCGCCCGACTACGACCCGGCTGACGAGGCGCGACGGCAACTCGACAAGGCCATCAGCGCCATACTGACCCCGCGTGATGCGATCGAGGTCCGGCGATCAGTTATCGAGGGGCATCCGGCGCCGGTGCTCGAGGCCCTCTCGACGACCGCTGATCTCGTCGTAGTCGGGAGTCGCGGCCACGGTGAGTTCGCGGGCATGCTCCTCGGTTCGGTCAGCGAGCACTGCGTCACCCACTGCCACTGCCCCGTAGCGGTAATCCGCGGTACGCCGAGAGCCTGAGTACTAGGCCCCGGCCGCCCGCGCTCGGGCCGGCTGTCGTGAACCGTCCGAGCACCGGAAGCGGCGCGGCAGCCTAGTACCGGATCAGGTTGGTGGTCGGATCGTTGACCGCGACGTGGATGTGCGCGGTCGTGTGGTGCGCACCGTGCCCGTAAGGCGGGTAGCTGCCCTTGGTTATGCCGTACCAGGACTGCGTGAGCGTGATGCTGATCTTGGTGTACGTGTAGTTGCCGCCGGTGAGCAGGATGGTGACCGGGCCGTTCCGGTAGCTGCCCATCTGGCCCCAGGTGTACTTGCCGGTCCCGCTGACCTGGTTCTTGCCGACCTTGGTCCAGTTCACCGCGTACACGGCCCCGTCACCCACCGGCAGGTAGCCGAACCAGCCGGTCATCGGATCGGCGTTCTGGAGCTTGTAGTCCGTAACCTGGTCGTTCTCGTTCCGCTCGACCACAACCGCCTTGGACGGCGTGCCCGGCGGGACCGTGGCGGCTTGCGACACGCCGGCTCCGATTCCCAGCAGGGCAACGCTGGCTGCGGCCGCGCTTGCAACCATCCGCATTTCTACCTCCATGCGTTTCGCTTGGCGACCTAGGCGTGCCTATCGATCGCCTCGGCGAACTCAAAGACCATTGTCGTGATCTTGCGCATGGATCCCCCGATCGTGGCTCAGAGCCATTGCGCTAGCGGGCGAGGTCGTACCCTGAGCGACAACACAGGAAACCGGCACCGAAGCGTCTAGGACAGCTGTGGGCGCCATGCCGTCGCGAGGTGAATGACGGTATCGGGCGATGCCGGGATTAGACGGGGAGGGTCGCGCCGTTCACCAGGCCGGCCGCCGGGCTGGCCAGGTACAGGTAGCTTCGCGCGATGTCCGGCACCTTCGGCCACGCGTCGTGGTTAGCGTTCGGCATGGCGGCCCGGTTACCCGGAGTGTCGATGATGCTGGGCACCACGCAGTTCACGGTGATCCCGGTGCCGCGGACCTCGCGGGCCGCCATCGCGACCAGGTGCAGGACGCCGTACTTGCTGACCGAGTAGGCGAATCCCGAGCCCTCGGTCATCACCGCGGCGCGGCTGGCGGTGTGCACGATCCGGCCCTCGCCTGACTCTTGCATGACCCGCAAGGCGTGCTTGGTGATCAGCGCGGCGGTCACCAGGTTCAGTTCAAGCTGGCCGACGAGTTCGGCCGGGTTGAGGTCCGCCAGCGGGCGTTGCGGCGCGAACCCGCCGACCGTGTTGATGACCGCCCACGGCGCCGGACGGTTGTCGAACAGCCCGCGAAGGTCGGCGTCGTCCATGACGTCGACCGTCTCGTAAGAGACCGTTTCCATGGCGGCGGCGACGGTCACGACCCTGTCGGCCCCGGTCACCAGGGCGCCAGCCTCGGCGAAGGCCGCGGCTACCCCGGACCCCAGCGCGCCGCCGGCGCCGAACACCAGCACCTCTCGGCCGGCAAATTCCTCACCCATGGTCATTACCTGCGCTTCCGTCGATTTAGGCCGACAACACTGGCCTAACTAATACCAGTCACAAAGAGCCGGTTGCCTGCCGGGGCTACAGCACGTGTGTGATCGCCGTGCTCGGCTTCGCCGGGATCTGGTGGGCGCGGCGGTCGCGTTCCTCGCCAGCGACGACTCCTCGTTCATCACCGCCTCTACCTTCCTCGGGGACGGCGGCATCTCCGGCGCCTGCGTCACGCCGCGGTAGCGGCCCCCGCCAGGTCCAGGCGCTTGTTCAGCGAAGGGTCGGCGACGGATGCGGTCGATTTCGTGCATGCCCCGAAATCGGTCTTCTCGCGCCAAGCAGCCCTTAATCGTGCGGTGCGTCCGCCGTGAATAAGGCGACGACTCGGGGGACTCGTAGCTGACACGCATGCCTTGATGCTGGTGTAATCAGCCAGGACTTCTCTGTTTCTTATGAGGCATTGGCATGGCAGAAGAGGCTCGAGTGTGCCGGTAAAGGACAAATCATGAATAACCGCATGCGTGCTGCCCTGGGTGTGCCGATAGCGGGACTTACCGTGCTGATGTCCGCTTTGTCGACGAGCGCGGCCCCGTTGCCGGCATCGCCGCGGCCGGCGATGGGCTATAACACATGGTACCAATATCGCACCAATGCCGACGAGGCGGATGTTCTCCGGCAGGCTCGGCTCTTGATCACCACCCGGCTGGCGGCTTCTGGCTACAATACCGTGAACCTGGATGACGGCTGGATGGCAATTCATCGCAAAAAAAACGGAGCCCTAGCGTGGAATGCCAAAAAGTTTCCGCACGGTATTCCCTGGCTCAGCGCGCGGCTTCATTCGATGGGCCTGAGGTTCGGAATTTATGAGGCCATCGGCACGCATACGTGCCAGCGCTTTCCGGGAAGCTCGGGGCATTACAAGCAGGACGCGAAGACCTTCGCGAAATGGGGTGTGGACTTTGTCAAGATCGACGAGTGCGGCGGCCTCCCGGCCCGGACCACCGTGGCCTCCCTCACCCAGGACTTCCGGTCGTACGGCGCTTACCTCCGGGCGGCCATGCCCGCGGTCGTCTACAGCGAGGAACTGCCCATTTACGCCATAGGAAAGCCTAGCTTTATTTCCACCGTTCGGTCGTCAGCCGGGTTCGCTAACATGTGGCGGGTCGCCCCGGACGAGTATCCGCTCAATATCGTCAACTCGATGATTCTGAGCCATCTGGCCGATGACCTTCACCTGCACGCGCTCGCCGGTCCTGGGCACTGGAACGACCTAGACATGGTGGCGCCGGCCATGCCCGCCTCCGGTTGGAGCCGAGGGGATCTGCAGAGTCAACTCTCGGTATGGGCGGAAGAGGCCAGCCCGCTGCTGGTCTCCGCCAACCTTGCCGCGCTGACCCCGGCCGAGTTGACCGACCTGAAGAATCCGAAGATGATCGCGATCGATCAAAGCGGGTCGCAGGCCGCGATAGCCGTCATGAGCGACCGGATAGAAGCCCTGGTAAAAGGGGCTGATGGCGGCGCGGCGGTTCTGCTGGTCAACCTGGGCCGCACAACGGCCACCGGGAAATTCTCGCTGTCACAGCTCCATATTTCGGCCAAGCGGGCCAGCATTTATAACGTCTGGATCGGCAGTACCCGCATTGCCAGCAAGCTGGTCTACACACTGGCATCAGGGAATACGGCCCTGCTGGTGCTGAAAGGACTGGGCGCGCCGGATGGTCACCGGGCGCACGCCCACGGGCATTCAGGTCACGGACATTCGGCCCACGGGCATTCAGGTCACGGGCATTCAGGCCGGAGACTTCGCGCGGAACGTCCGGCGATAGGTCTGCGGCGTCGTCCTTAGCGTGCGGGCGAAGTGCTTCCGTAGGTTGTCCGGACTCCCGAAGCCGCTCTCCCGGGCGATGAGGTCCACGGGCGCGTCGCTCGTTTCCAGCAGGCGCTGAGCGCACCTGAGCCGTTCCGACGTCAGCCAGGCCAGCGGCGTCGTCCCGGTGCTGGCCAGGAACCGGCGGGCGAAGGTGCGCGCGCTCATCGCCGAGCGATCCGCGAGGTCGGCGACGGTTACCGGCTCGGCCAGGTGCGTCCGCAGCCATTCGATCGTGTCCGCGAACAGGTCGCCGTTGTCGGGGAGGCGGATCGGCGACTCGATGTACTGTGCTTGCCCGCCCGACCGGTACAGCGGGACAACGAGGTCGCGAGCCACCCTGGCGGCGACCTCGGCGCCGTAGTCCCGCTCAACCACGTGCAGGCACAGGTCCACGCTGGCGGCGCTTCCCGCGGCGGTGAGCACGTCGCCCTCGTCGACGTAGAGCACCCCGGGATCGACGCGGACCCGCGGGTACCGGCGCGCCAGCTCGGCGCATTCCGACCAGTGGGTGGTGGCGGTGCGCCCGTCGAGCAGCCCCGCCGCGGCGAGCACGAACGCGCCTGTGCACAGCGAGAGGACGCGCTTGCCCTGCGACCGGGCCAGGCGCAGGGCATCAAGTACCGCGTCCGGCACCTGATCGGTGTCCAGAGCCGGGACCACGACCACGGTCTGCGCTTCGTCTAGGGCCTCGAGGCCGTGCGGGACCTCCATCCGGAACCCGGCGTCGGTCGTGACGGAAGCGGCCGGCCCGCAGATGTACCGGCGATACAGGGGCCGCCCGGAAGCTGCGACGATGTCGGTGCCGAAGACGTCGCTCGCCACGCCGAGTTCAAACAAGTTCACGCCGTCAAGCACCAGGACGGCCACACAAGGCGGCCCGTCGTCCACCACCCGCAAGTTGGCAGTTTTGTCGTGCATAGTGTCGATCATGCCACTGTTCGCGGCCAACCCCAAGGCGGAGGCTTGGGTTATGAACAGTTCACCTGAGATCGCCGGAGTGCGACCGTCCCGGCTCACCGACCGGCTGCTGGCGCGGCTGTTCGGCGCCTCGCTCGACCGGCAGCTGGCCGCCGGCCTAACGCCCGAGTCGTCCGCGCTGCTGGCCGCCCGGGCCCGGCACATCGTCGCCCTCCGCCATCGCCGGCAGCTGGCGCGCACCTGGGGAAGGCTGCTGCGGACCGCGCGTCGCGCGCCCGGGACGTACCACCCCGCCATCCCGGTCTGCGGCGACCGCATCGTCGCCGCCGAGCCCGACGTCCGCGAGCTCGTGCGGCTGCTGACGGCGCCGCTGCCGGTCCCGGCCCGGGGCGTGGCCATGGCAACCGCGCTGCTCACGGACGCCCTCGGACCGGTGTACAACCCGCGCAGCCAAGACTCCCTGGCAAATGCGCTCCAGGCCGCGATAGCCGAGCTCGACCCCGCGCTGCCGCTGATGCGCGAGAGCGCGGCACGGCGCTAGCGCCCATAGCGCCCTGGGCTATCGTCTGATCATGGACAAGGTGGTATCGGGCGCCGCTGAAGCCGTCGCTGACATTCCGGATGGCGCCACCCTCGCGGTGGGCGGCTTCGGGCTGTGCGGCATTCCTTCGGTGCTGATCGGCGCGGTGCTCGAGGCGGGCACGAAAGATCTTGAAGTGGTCTCCAACAACGCGGGCGTGGACGACTGGGGTCTCGGGCTCCTGCTCGGCGCTAAGAGGCTGCGCCGGGTCGTTGCCTCCTACGTCGGGGAGAACAAGGAGTTCGCCCGGCAGTACCTGGCCGGCGAGCTCGAGGTGGAACTGACACCGCAGGGCACGCTGGCCGAGCGGATGCGGGCCGGCGGCTCGGGCATCGCGGCGTTCTTCACCAGGACCGGGGTCGGGACCCAGGTGGCCGACGGCGGCATGCCGTGGAAGTACGACAGCGACGGCAGCATCGCGCTGGCGAGCCCGCCGAAGCAGACCCAGGCCTTCGACGGCGTCGACCTACGTGCTGGAGCGGGCCATCGTGGCCGACTTCGGCCTGGTGCGCGCCTGGAAGGGCGACCGGCACGGGAACCTGGTCTTCCGTGACGCGGCGCGCAACTTCAACCCGCTGGCCGCCATGTGCGGCAAGGTCACCATCGCCGAGGTGGAGCAGCTAGTGGACCCGGGCGAGATCAATCCCAACGAGGTCCACGTCCCCGGCGTATACGTGCAGCGGGTCGTCGAACTCACCGCGGCCCAGGCCAAAGACAAGCGGATCGAGAAGCGCACGGTAAGGACCCAGGGATGAGCTGGACACGCGAGCAGATGGCGGCCAGGGCCGCGGCCGAACTGTCCGACGGCGACTACGTCAACCTCGGGATCGGGCTGCCGACGCTGGTGCCCAACTACGTGGCCGACGACGTTGAGCTGGTGCTGCAGTCGGAGAACGGCATCCTCGGCGTGGGCGCCTACCCGACGGAGGACCAGGTCGACCCGGACCTGATCAACGCGGGCAAGGAGACGGTCACGATCCGCCGCGGCGCCTCCTTCTTCGACTCGGCCACCAGCTTCGGCATGATCCGCGGCGGGAAGATCGACGCCGCCATCCTCGGCGCGATGCAAGTGAGCAAGGACGGCGACATCGCGAACTGGATGATCCCCGGCAAGATGGTCAAGGGCATGGGCGGCGCCATGGACCTGGTCCACGGCGCGAAGAAGGTCATCGTGCTGATGGAGCACGTCGCCAAGGACGGCAGCTTCAAGATCGTCGACGAGTGCTCCCTGCCCTACACCGGCAAGGGCGTGGTCCAGCGGATCATCACCGACCTGTGCGTCCTCGACGTCACCCCGGACGGGCTCGTCCTGGTCGAACTCGCGCCGGGAGTCGACGAGGAAGAGGTCCGCGCCAAGACCCAGCCGCCGGTAAAGCTTCCCTAGAAGCGCCGAGCAGCCCCCGGTTAAACGCCTCGGCGACGGCGGCGGCGCGGTCGGTGACGCCAAGCTTGGCGTAGATGTGCAGCAGGTGGGTCTTCACCGTGGCCTCGCTGATGAACAGCCGCGCCGCCGCCTCCCGGTTGGTCGATCCGGCCGCGACCAGCGTCGAGCACCTCGAGTTCGCGCTGGCTGAGCACCTCGGGCTCCGGCGACCGGACCCGGTTCATCAGCCGGGTCGCCACCGACGGGGCCAGCACCGACTGGCCGGCGGCGGCCGCCCGGACGGCGCGCAGCAACTCGTCCCGCGGCGCGTCCTTGAGCAGGTAGCCGGTCGCGCCGGCCTCGATCGCGGGCAGCACGTAGCTGTCGGTGTCGTAGGTGGTGAGGACCAGCACGCGCGCCGGGTTGCCGCGCCTGGCCAGCTCGGCGATCGCGGTCACGCCGTCCATGCCCGGCATGCGCAGGTCCATCAGGATCACGTCGGGCCGCGCGGCGTCGGCGAGCCGCAGCGCCTGCGAGCCGTCGCCCGCCTCGCCGACCACGGTGAAATCCGGGTCGGCGGCGAACATGCCGCTGAGCCCGTCGCGCACCACCGGATGATCGTCCGCGATCAGCAGCCTGATCGGCGGCTCGCCCGACCCGCTCACGTGCGGACCAGGCCCGGCACGGTCGGCACGCAGGCGGAAATGGCCGTGCCGCCGCCGGGCTCGGACTCGACCTGCAGCGTGCCGGACAGCGCCGTGATCCGCTGCCGCATCGCGACCAGGCCGAACCCGCCTTCTGTCAGCGCCGGGTCAAAGCCGACCCCGTCGTCCCGCACGTCCAACGCGACCTCGTTCTCCATATAAGAAATGGTCAGCCCGACCCGCGTCGCGTGCGCGTGCCTGGCCACGTTCGCGAGCGCCTCCTGCGCCGCCCGCAACAGCGCGAATTCGGCCTCAGGATCGACCGGCCGCGCCGTCCCGGTGGTGGTGACCTGCGCCGGGATCCGATTCAAGGAAGACCAGCGCTCGGCGACCCCGGCCAGCGCCTCGCTCAGCCTGCAGCCGTCGAGCTGCTCGGGCCGCAGCGCTTCGACCGAACGGCGCGCCTCGGTGAGGCTCTCCCGGGCCAGCTGAGTCGCCGCCGCGACGTGCCGCCGCCAGCCGGCCGGCTCACCGGCGGTCCGCGAAGCGGCCTGCTCGGCCGCCTGCAGCTGAGTCACGATCCCGGTGAGCCCCTGCGCGAGGGTGTCGTGGATCTCTCGGGCCATCCGCCGCCGCTCGTCGACGACCCCGGCCTCCCGCGCCTGCACGAGCAGTTGCCGGTGCAGGCCCTCGTTCTCCGCGATCGTCGCCTCCAGCCGCCGGTTCACCTCGCTGAGCTCGGCGAGTGACTCGCGATGGCGCGTCGACCTGCTGCTCGCGCTCACGCAACAGCCACACGATGCTCCAGACGAGCAGCAGGTCGATGGCGAGGGCGGCGCCGAACAGCGTGAGGTGCATCGGCAGCGGGGCCTGCGAGTCTTCCGTCTGCGAGATCGCCCCGATCAGCGCGATAGCGGCCCCGCTGGCCAGCTGCATCCGCAAGCGCGGCAGGCGGAGCGTGTAGCTGCCGGAGACCATCGTGAAGAACCCGAACCACGAGGACCGCACGACGAGGACCGCCGTGATCGCTATCAGCCCGGCGACGAACACGGGGAGGAGCGCCTGGCCGCCGCCTGGCCGGCGGCAAGGTGTGCATGAACAGCAGCCACAAAGCGGCGACGGCGGACAGCAGAGCGGTCACGTAATGAGTAGCGAGGCCGACCGTGCCAACCTTGAAACTCGTCACGGTAAGGACCACGAGCAGCACGTAGGGGAAGCCGGCGGTCGTCGCGTTGAGCTGCTTTGGCCGCCAGCTACCCAGCCTGGCCCGGTTGAGATCACTCATCCGGTACCACCTTCCTCGAACGCGACTCCGCCGCACATAACCCAAAACCACTAGCCCGAACGGTTCCGTGGTTCCATTGTCGGCTCACTCAGCCGCGATGGCGGCAAGGACGTCGAGCCGGGCCGCGCGCCGGGCGGGCCAGCTCGCGGCCACGAGCCCGAGGATCGCCGCCAAGACAAGGAACTCCACTAGCCGCACCCAGGGAACGGATGTCTCGTTGATGTTCTGCTGCCGCAACGAGGAGACGAGCGCCAGCCCCATCAGCGTCCCGATGACGATCCCGATGAGCGCGCCGAACGTCGCCAGGATGACGGCCTCGGACCGGATCATCGACCGGACCTGGGGCCGTCGCATCCCGACCGCCCGCAGCAGGCCGATCTCCCGGGTCCGCTCGAGCACCGACAGCATGAGCGTGTTCACGATCCCGATGAGCGCGATCAGCACCGCCAGCGCCAGCAGGGCGTAGACCAGGCCGAGGAGCTTATTGACGGCCGATACCTGCGCCTGCTCGAACTGCGCCCTGGTCTGCACCTGCACGTTCCCGTAGGGCGCCAGTGCGTTCGCGACGGCCGTCTCGGCGCCTGGAGTTCCCGTTGGTGCGCACCAGGACCGCGCCCGGATGGGGCGCCCGGAAGTGGGCGAGGAAGTACGCGGAGCTGACCAGGTAGCTCTGGATCAGCGCGTTGGACTGGTAGATCCCGCCGATCCTGATCGTGGTCGGCCCCGTTTCCGCGAACCGGATCGGCACCGTGTCCCCGACCGCCAGGTGGTCCTTCGTCGCGGTCGTGGAGTCGATCAGCAGTTCGCCCTGGGCCAGGGCGGCGGTGGAGCCGGCCGTCATCCGCACGATCACCGTGGCGGCCAGGTTCTGCGGGGTCACCCCGGTGACGGTCGTGAGCGTCGGACTCGAACTCGAACTGGTTCCGGTAGATGGTGTTGGTCGCGGTGACTCCGGGCACGGCCGCGGCCGTGGCGGGCACGGAGTCGCTGAGCTGCCCGCTGCCATTGGCCGAGACCAGCAGGTCGGCGCTGATCGCCTGGTCCATGCTGCTGGTCGCGGACTCGGAGAGCGATGCGCCGAACACCGCCATGGCGGAGACCAGGGCCAGCCCGACCATGAGCGCCGAGGCGGTCTGCGCGGTGCGGCGCGGGCTGCGCATGGAGTTCTCCCGCCCGAGTTCCCCGGGCGTGCCGAGCAGCGCGGCGAGCGGCCGCCCGAGCACGGCAGGACAGCGGCCGCGCGATCGCCGGGGCGAGCATGGCGACGCCGACGAAAACGCACAGCGCGCCAACCCCCACGAGCGCGACGACGGGCTTCGACAGCCCGATGCCGAGCAGGGCCACCCCCAGGACGGTGACCACCGACCCGGAGACGAGCCGCCGCCTGGTCGGGTGGGCGCCGGCACCGTCGGCCGGACGGTCAGTAAGCGCCGCCACCGGCGGAATCCGCACGGCGTTCCTGGCCGGCCCGATCGCCGAGACCATCGTCACCAGCGTGCCGACGGCGAGCCCGACGATCGCGGTGCGCGGCTCGAACGTCAGCGGTCCGGTCGGCAGCGAGGTACCGAACCCGTTCAGCAGGGCTTCGAGGCCGATCGCGGCGGCCACGCCGAGCCCGACCCCGATGGCGGACGAGACGAACCCGACGATCGCCGCCTCGGTCAGCACCGAGCGCAGCACCTGTCCCCGGCTGGCGCCGACGACCCGGAGCAGGGCCAGTTCCCTGGTCCGCTGGCCGACGATGATCGAGAACGTGTTGTAGATGGTGAACGCGCCGACGAACAGCGAGATCAGCGCGAAGACAAGCAGCGCCGTGTTGAAGAAGGACAGCGCCTGGCTCACCGTGCTCTGGTCCTCGTTGATAATCGTCTGCCCGGTGACGACCTCCGCGTCGGACGGCAGGGCCCGGGCGATCGACCGCTGCACCGCGGCCTTGTCGGCCCCCGGCTTGGCGATCACGCTGATGAAGTCGAACAGCCCGGTCTCCCCGACCACGCGCTGCGCGGTCGGCAGCGTGAACGCCGCCAGGGTCTGCCCCGCGAGGTTGTCGGCGGTGCCGAACTGGGCGATCCCCGTGATCGTGAACGTCTGCGCCGACTTCAGCCCGCTGCCCAGGATTCGCCACCCGCTGGCCGACGCTGAAGTCGTAGCTCTTCGCCGTCGCGGCGTCCATCACCACGTCGTCGCCGCTGGTGGGCGGGTTGCCCGCGATGAGGTGCAAGTTGGAGATCTGCGGGTTGGTGTCCCAGCCGATCCCAAGCATCCCGATGGTCGAGGTGATCGGCTTGCCGTCGTGCGCGATGAACTGGGCGTAGCCCTCAACGTTCCCGGCCGCGGCGGCGACGCCGGGGACCGCTGCCACGCGCGGCAGGAGGGACTGGGGCAGCAGGTTCCTAGTCGCCCCCGCGCCGTTGCCGAACTGCGCCACGCCGCGGACCTGGAAGTCGATCTTGCTGTAGACGCTGGTGAACAGCGAGGAGAAGGTGTTGTTGAGCGTGTCGGTGAGCACGAACGTCCCGGAGATGAACGTGACGCCGAGCACGATGGCGAGCGCGGTCAGCGCCAGCCGCATCTTGTGGGCAAGCAGTCCCCTGAGGGTCACCTGGCGCATGTCATGCCCCCAGCGTCCGTATCCGCTCGAGCACCGAGTCGGCGGTCGGCTGCCACAGCTCGCTCACCACGGCCCCGTCGGCGAGGAAGACGACCCGGTCGGCGTACGCGGCGCTGTGCGGGTCGTGGGTCACCATGACGACCGACTGGCCAAGTTCCCGCACCGACCGCCGGAGGAAGGCCAGCAGTTCCGCGGCGGCGGTGGAGTCCAGGTTGCCCGTCGGCTCGTCCGCGAAGACGAGGTCCGGCTTGTTGACCAGCGCCCTGGCGCACGCGACCCGCTGCTGCTGGCCGCCGGACAGCTCGCTCGGCCGGTGCGAAAGCCGGTCGGCGATGCCCAGCTGCTTGGCGAGGTAGTCGACCCAGTCCTGGTCGGGCTTGCGGCCCGCGAGCGCCACCGGCAGGGTGATGTTCTCGCCCGCCGTCAGCGTCGGCACGAGGTTGAAGTACTGGAACACGAAGCCGATGCGGTCCCGCCGCAGCTTGGTCAGCCCGGCGTCGTCAAGTTTCCCGATGTCCTGCCCGCCCACGTAGACGGTCCCGGAAGTCGGCCGGTCAAGGCCCGCCATGCAGTGCATGAGCGTCGATTTCCCCGAGCCAGAGGGGCCCATGACGGCCGTGAACCGGCCGTGCTCGAAGGCCACGCTGACATTGTCGAGCGCACGCACGGTCGCGTGCCCCGCCCCGTAGGTCTTGCACAGGTTGACGGCCTGGGCCGCCTGTGCCTCCACTGCTACTCCCGTCATGCTGCCAAGCATGGTCGAGCCCTAGCTTCCGGCGAATCGGTAGCAAGTACGGGATCTAGCCTGGTCCGGCTGATTCGCGTATCCACCGATCGGTTGACCCGGCCTGTGGATAAGCTGTGCGCAACCTGTTGCTGGCGTGTGGACGCGGCGCGGAATGCTGGGGATTCCGTTGTGGTTAACCAACCTGCCTGTGGACAACGGGCAGACGACGCAACGCAGGCCCGAGATCGGGTACCCTTACCTAGTCACTCATAGTGACGCCATGGCGGAGTAGCTCAGTCGGCAGAGCAAGCGGCTCATAATCGCTGTGTCACCGGTTCAAGTCCGGTCTCCGCTACCCAGTCAGGTCGATCCTAGTACGACCAGTCCCTCGCTTAGAAAGGCACTCCATCGTGGCTGCCACCGATGTCCGGCCGAAGATCACGCTGGCTTGCCAGGAGTGCAAGCACCGCAACTACATCACCAAGAAGAACCGGCGCAACGACCCGGACCGGCTGGAGCTGAAGAAGTTCTGCCCGAACTGCCGTCGGCACACCGACCACCGCGAGACCCGCTAGTCCTGCTGGCGGGGTCATCAGCATGGCGCCGAACCCCGAGTACGTCGGCCGGGTCTACGGACCCGGCGAGCCCTACGAGGTGAGCCGGGTCAAGATCGCCGACTTCGCCGACGCGATCGGCGAGCCGAGCGAGCTGTGCCGGAACAGCGATGCCGCCGTCAAGGCCGGTTATCCGGACGTGATCGCGCCGCCGACGTTCGCGGTGATCATCGAGCAGCGGTCGACCAAGGCGGCCGTGACCGACCCCGGCCTCGGGCTGGACTACTCGATGGTCGTGCACGGCGAGCAGAGCTTCAGCTACACCCGCCCGCTGCACGCGGGCGACGTCGTGGTCGCGACCACGACGATCGAGTCGATCAAGTCGGTCGGCGCGCTGTCGATGATGGTGACGTCCACGAGCATCGACACGGTGGACGGCGAGCACGTCTGCACCGCGAAGTCCAACCTCGTCGAGCGAGGGGCGGAACGCATGAGCGTCACGTACGACGGCGTTGACAAGGGCACCGAACTCCCGCCGCGGGCCTACCGGGTCACCCGCCTGGACCTGGTCAAGTACGCCGGCGCCTCCGGCGACTTCAACATCATCCACTGGAACGAGCGCGTCGCGCGCTCGGTCGGCCTGCCGAACGTGATCGCGCACGGCATGTACACGATGGCCCAGGCCGGCAAGTTCGTCACCGAGTGGGCCGGCGGCGACCCCGGTGCGGTCACCGATTTCGGCGTGCGCTTCTCCGCCATGGTGCCCGTACCCGACGATGACGAAGGCGCGACGATCGAACTCAGCGGCAAGATCCTGGAGAAGCTGCCGGACAACAAGGTCACCGTCGACGTCGTGGCCAGGGCCGGCGGTGCGAAGGTGCTGACCCGCGCCCGCGCCACCGTCCGTCTCCCGTGAATCGAGCTTTCCTGGGGCAGCCCCCCTCGTCATCGCGAACGCTGCTCGCCGATTACACGACGCTTGGCGTTGGCGGCCCGGCGCGCAGCTTCGTATCGGCCGACACCGAGCCTGGCCTGATCCGCGCGGTGCGGTCCGCCGACCGGGCCGGCGAGCCGGTCCTGCTCATCGGCGGCGGATCCAACCTGGTGATCGCCGACGCGGGTTTCCCCGGCACGGTCATTCACGTCAACACCAGGGGCCTCACCTTCATCGACGCCGGCGACGGCGCCGTGGACGTTACCGTCGCGGCCGGCGCGGACTGGGACGACGTCGTGGCGGCGACCGTCGGCGAGGGACTCGCGGGCCTCGAGCCGCTGTCCGGCATCCCGGGCCGCGCGGGCGCGACCCCGATCCAGAACGTCGGCGCGTACGGCCGCGAGGTGGCCGAGGTCATCACCGAGGTGCGGGTATACGACCGGCAGGAACGACCAAATCCGGATCATCCCGAACGACGGCTGCCGATTCTCCTACCGCACCAGCCTCTTCAAGAGCGGCAGGCCGGAAGCCCTGATCTCGCTGCCGGGCGGCGCGCGGTCACCGGCCGCGGGCCAGCCCAGGTACGTGGTCCTTGACGTTACGTTCCGGCTGCGCCGGCAGTCGCTGTCGGCGCCGGTGAAGTACGCGGAGCTGGCGGCCGAGCTGGGCGTCGAGATGGGGGAGCAGGCGGCGGCCGGCGAGGTCCGCGCCGCCGTCATCAAGATCCGCTCCCGCAAGGGCATGGTGCTCAACCCCGGCGACCCCGACACGCGCAGCGCCGGCTCCTTCTTCACCAACCCGGTCATCACCGCCGAGGAGTTCGCCGCGCGTCGAGAGCGCCGCGGCCGCCAGGGGCGCCGGCCAGGTGCCGCGCTACCCGGCGGGCGCGGGCCTGGTCAAGGTTCCCGCCGCCTGGCTGATCGAGCACTCCGGCTTCGCCAAGGGCTACGGCGCCCCCGGCCCGGCCCGGGTCTCGTCCAAGCACACCCTCGCGCTCGTCAACGCGGGCGAGGCCACGACCGCCGATCTCCTCGCGCTGGCCCGCGAGATCGTCGCGGGCGTCCACGCCGCCTACGGCGTCACCCTGACCCCAGAGCCCATCCTGGTCGGCGTCACCCTCTAACCAGGTCGCCCCTGTCCCGGAGGCCGGCCCGCCCGTACGCATCCCCCGAGCTCATCCATCGCCGAGCCCGTACGCATCGCCCGAGTCGCCGCTACGCATCGCCCGAGCGCCGTACGCATCGCCCGACGCCGTACGCATCGGCCCGGAGCGCCGGCCCGCTCGCGGGTTCTGTCCCCGGGGTCCACAAGGCCACAATCGCTTCTAGCCCGGGGTGCCCCAAGGCCAAAATATTGGGGCCTTGTGTGCCGCAGGGCCACTTCTAGCGTCCATGAGTGCCTCAAGCCCAGCAAATTCTGGGCTTGAGGGCCACATGACCACGACCGCTTTCTAGTCCTGGGTGCCTCAAGGACAGTAATTTCCGGCCTTGAGGGTCACATAGCCAGTAACCGGATCAGCGTGCTGGTTCCGGGGCGGTCAGCCAGGCGTCGATCGCTGAAAGCAGGCGGGCTCGGGTGTCTGCCGGGGCGGCGGAGCCGCGGACCGACATGCGGGCCAGCTCGGCCAGCTCGGCCGGCGGGAAGCCGTGCACGTCGCGGGCTATCTCGTACTGCTTCACCAGGCGGCGGCCGAAGAGCAGCGGGTCGTCCGCCCCGAGCGCCACCGGGACCCCGGCCTCGAGGAGCGTCCTGACCGGGACGGCGGCCTCGTCCGGGGCGACGCCGAGCGACACGTTGGAGGAGGGGCACACCTCGCAGGTGATGCCGCCGGCGGCGAGCCGCTCGACGAGGCGCGGGTCCTCCACCGACCGGACGCCGTGCCCGAGCCGGCTCGCGTGCAGCAGGTCAAGCGCCGCCGTGACGCTGGGCGGGCCGACCAGTTCGCCGGCGTGCGGCGCGAGCAGCAGCCCGGCCCGCTCGGCGATCCTGAAGGCCGGCGCGAAGTCCGCGGCCGGACCGCGCCGCTCGTCGTTGGAAAGCCCGAACCCGGTGACGCCCTGGCCCGCGTACTGCGCGGCCAGCCGCGCGAGCGTCCGCGCGTCCATCGGGTGCCTGGTCCGGTTGGCGGCGATGATGATCCCGATCCCGATGTCCGCCGCCCGCGCCGCCTTTTCCGCCGCGTCGAGCAGCAGTTCGGTGAACGCGGTGATCCCGCCGTACCTGGCCGCGAACCCGGAAGGGTCGGCCTGCAGCTCAAGCCACCGCGACCCCTCCGCCCGCTCGTCCTCGGCGATCTCCCGCACGAGCCGGTAAAGGTCGTCCGGCGTGCGGAGCACCGACCGGGCGGTGTCGTAGAGACGCTGAAACCGGAACCACCCGCGCTCGTCGGCGGTGGACAGCTGGGGAGGCCACTCCTCGGTCAGCGCGGTCGGCAGCGACACTCCGTGCACACGCGCAAGCTCGATCATGGTCGAGTGGCGCATGGCACCGGTCAGATGCAGATGAAGATGCGCCTTGGGAAGGGCCGACAGATCATGCGGCATTCTCCATTATCCCCAATGCACGTGCATCCCCGCTGCCACTTCCTCCTGACCAGCTAACAAACACTTTCGTCAAACCCCTCAGGCAAGGGAATTGAAGCTGTCCCAAGCCGACAGAAGCGGGGGCGGCGGGGATCAACCCCCGCCGCCCCCGCGACCGTCTGGCCTTACTTAGCCTCGGAGAGAAGCTTGCCGATCCGGCCGACGCCCTCTTCGAGGTCGGCGTCGCTCATGGCGTAGGACAGCCGGAAGTAGCCGTCGGTGCCGAACGCCTCGCCCGGCACGACCGCGACCTCGGCCTCTTCGAGGATGAGGGCAGCCAGCTCGCTCGAGGTCGCGGGCCGCTTGCCCGCGATTTCCTTGCCGAGCACGCCCTTGACGCTCGGGTAGGCGTAGAACGCGCCCAGCGGCTCCGGGCAGTCGACGCCGGGGATCTCGTTGAGCATCCGCACGATCGTCTTGCGCCGGCGGTCGAACGCCGCCCGCATCTCGGCCACGGCCGTCAGGTCACCGGACACCGCGGCGAGCGCCGCCGCCTGGGAGACGTTCGCCACGTTCGAGGTCGCGTGGGACTGCAGGTTGGTCGCCGCCTTGATGACGTCCTTGGGGCCGATCATCCAGCCGACCCGCCAGCCGGTCATCGCGTAGGTCTTGGCCACGCCGTTGAGCACGACGCAGCGGTCGGCGATCTCGGGGGCTTCCACCGGGATCGAGGAGAACTTCGCGTCACCGTAGACAAGGTGCTCGTAGATCTCGTCGGTCACGACCCAGATGCCCTTGGCGGCGGCCCACTCGCCGATCGCCTTCACCTGCTCCGGCGGGTAGACGGCGCCGGTCGGGTTGGACGGGGAGACGAACACGAGCAGCTTGGTGCGCTCGGTGCAGGCGGCGTCAAGCTGCTCGACCGAGGCCAGGTACCCGGTGGACTCGTCGGTCGGGACGATCACCGACTTCCCGCCCGCGAGCGCGATCGCCTCGGGGTAGGTGGTCCAGTACGGGGCGGGCAGCAGCGCCTCGTCACCCTCGTCGAGCAGGGCGGCGAAGGTCTGGTACACGGCCTGCTTGCCGCCGTTCGTGACGAGCACCTGGTCGGCCGTCACCTGGTAGCCGGAGTCGCGGGCGGTCTTCGCGGCGATGGCCGCCCGAAGCTCGGGCAGGCCAGCGGCCGGGGTGTACTTGTGCATCTTCGGGTCGGCGGCCGCGCGCTTGGCGGCCTCGACGATGTAGTCGGGCGTCGGGAAGTCCGGCTCGCCGGCGCCGAACCCGATGACCGGCCGGCCGGCCGCCTTCAGCGCCTTGGCTTTCGCGTCGACGGCCAGGGTCGCGGATTCGGATATGGCGGACACCCGGGCCGATATTCTCGTGGTTGGCATGCAACCATGGTGTCACCTCGCGCCACGACGGACCATCAACCGGTTTCGCCGGGCGAGTCCCAGTAGCAGTGCGCCCAGCGGCGCGGGTCGGGGTCGCCCACGAGATTGCGATCGGCCCGTTGATCGGGTCGGCGTCGGTTCGACGCAGGGGGTACCTTCGGCATACACTCTGGTGGTTGCAACGTAGGGCAGTAGCTCAATTGGTAGAGTCCCGGTCTCCAAAACCGGCGGTTGGGGGTTCGAGTCCCTCCTGCCCTGCAAGTGCGGATCGGCTGGACCGGCTCGGTCCTGTTGGCCCGTGCGTGGTGGATCCGTTTAGCGCATAGGTGAGGACATGGCTACCCAGACGCGAGGCCAGGGCGCGGAGCGCCGGAGCGGGTCCGGGGCTGCCGCTAAGCGGGACCGGACCACGCCTGCCCTGTTTACCCGGCAGGTGGTGGCGGAGCTCCGGAAGGTGATTTGGCCGACCCGTAACGAGCTCGTGACGTACACGGCGGCCGCGCTCATGTTCATCATCATCCTGAGCGCGATCGTGCTGTCGCTCGACTACGGGTTCACCAAGTTGATGTTCTGGTTCTTCGGCTAACGCCGATCCCAGGACGCCCGTAATTCGCGCCAAGCGCACCTAGCGTGGCACGATGATCACTGGGCTTCCTCGCGGGCGTACTGCCGAGCGAGCGGCTGGCCCAGCGAGCAGACCGAGAGAGTGAGTAACCGTGCCCGAGTCCCAACTGCACAGCGATGTCGACGCGGCGGGAGGCTCAGTGGAAGAGGAGGCAGCCGACGTGACCGAGACTTCCGGCTTCGCTGACGAGCCCATCGGTGACGAGGACGCGGCCGAGGAAGTCGAGGCCGTAGAGGCCGAGGCCGACGACGCGGAGGCAGCCGAGCCTGAGCCGGTGGACCCGATCGCCGAGTTCACTCGCGAACTGCGCATGCAGCCTGGCGACTGGTATGTGATCCACTCCTACGCCGGATACGAGAACCGGGTGAAGACCAACCTGGAGAGCCGTATCACGTCGCTCAACATGGAGGATTACATCTTCCAGATCGAGGTTCCCACGCACCAGGTGACCGAGGTCAAGAGCGGCAAGAAGCAGACGGTCAACGAGAAGGTGCTGCCGGGCTACATCCTGGTCCGGATGGACCTGACCGACGAGTCCTGGGCCGTGGTCAGGAACACCCCGGGAGTAACCGGCTTCGTCGGCCTGTCCAGCAAGCCCTCGCCGCTGCCGCTCGGCGAGGTGGCCTCGCTGCTCGCCCCTGCCCCCGCTGAGGGCAGCCCGGCGGCGCAGGCGGCGGCCGCCAAGAAGTCGTCCCCGGAATACGAGGTCGGCGAGTCGGTTACCGTTATGGACGGCCCGTTCGCGACGCTCGCCGCGACCGTGAACGAGGTCAACTCGGTCACGCAGAAGCTCAAGGTGCTCGTGTCGATCTTCGGCCGGGAGACGCCCGTCGAGCTCTCGTTTGACCAGGTCTCAAAGATCTGAAAGGAGTAGGCACAGCTATGCCGCCAAGAAGGAAGAAGATCAACGCGGTGGTCAAGGTGCAGCTGCCCGCGGGCGCTGCCACCCCGGCGCCGCCCGTCGGTACCGCACTGGGCCCGCACGGCGTCAACATCATGGACTTCGTGCGGCAGTACAACGCCGCCACCGAGGCCCAGCGTGGCAACATCATCCCGGTCGAGATCACGATCTTCGAGGACCGGTCGTTCACCTTCATCACGAAGACGCCGCCGGCGCCTGAGCTGATCAAGAAGGCCATTGGCGTCGACAAGGGCAGCGCGGAGCCGCACAAGACCAAGGTCGGCACGCTGACCAAGGCGCAGCTCCGGCAGATCGCCGAGACGAAGATGCCCGACCTGAACGCGACCACGATCGAGGCCGCGGAGAAGATCATCGCAGGCACGGCCCGCTCGATGGGCATCAAGGTCGAGGGTTAAGCCCGGACCGGACCGGCGGAGCACGACTCCGTTCGGGATGATCGAGTCTTAAAAGTCAACAAGTGGCAGGGCCTCGCGCTGGGTCCCGACGACCACGACCTCCAGTCAAGGAGTGCATTATGAAGCGCAGCAAGGCGTATCAAGACGCCGACGCCAAGATCGACCACGACGCGCTGTACAGCCCGGGTGACGCGATCGAGCTGGCGAAGCAGACGAAGGTGACGAAGTTCGACCCGACCGTTGAGGTGAACCTCCGGCTCGGCGTCGACCCCCGCAAGCAGGACCAGATGGTCCGCGGCACCGTCAACCTGCCGAACGGCACCGGCAAGACCGCCCGCGTGCTCGTGTTCGCCACCGGCGACCGCGCGGAGGCCGCGAAGGCGGCCGGGGCCGACTTCGTGGGCTCTGACGACCTGATCGAGCGGATCCAGGGCGGGTTCCTCGACTTCGACGCGGTGGTCGCCACCCCGGACCTGATGGGCAAGGTCGGCCGTCTCGGCCGGGTGCTCGGTCCGCGTGGCCTCATGCCGAACCCGAAGACCGGCACCGTGACGCCGGACGTGGCCAAGGCCGTGACCGAAATCAAGGGCGGGAAGATCGAGTTCCGCGTCGACCGGCACGGGAACCTGCACTTCATCATCGGCAAGGCCTCGTTCGACAAGAAGTCCCTGCTCGAGAACTACGGCGCCGCGCTGGACGAGGTCATCAGGCTGAAGCCCGCCGCCGCCAAGGGCCGGTACCTGAGGAAGATCACCTTCACCACGACCATGGCCCCCGGCATCCCGGTGGACCCGAGCAAGACCCGCAACTTCCTCGACGAGGAAGCCCCGGTCGCGTAGTTCGCCCGCTAGGTCCGCGGACGGCGGCGCTCCCTGCGCGGGGAGCGCCGCCGTTCGTTATTGAGACAACGTTATGAGTGACTCACAATGTTGTCTCTTTGATGCCGTAGACTGGAGCTACCGAAGACCGCTGGATGCCAGCTCGCTGGCCGAAGGTTCCGTACGGACATCCCGCGCAGGTGACCATGTAAGCCTCAAATCCCGGTTCAGCGCAGTTCGCTGGCCGTGGTCTGTCGCCCCGTGTGCATCCTGCGCCCGGGGCGTTCGTCGTCTTCGGGAGTAATTCGCAGGGACGACACATGGGAAGGAGGCTCATGGCAAACGCCGAGAAGACGGCCCTGATCGAAGACCTCACGGGCAAGTTCCGCGACTCAAACGGTGCGGTGCTGACCGAGTACCGCGGCCTGACCGTGGCGCAGATGTCCGAGCTGCGTGCTGCCCTCAAGGGCAACGCGACGTTCGCCGTCACGAAGAACACGCTGGCTAAGGTCGCGGCGAACGAGGCGGGCCTGGGTGACCAGGTTTCGCCGATGCTGTCTGGGCCGTCCGCTATCGCGTTCGTCGACGGGGATGTCGCCCAGGCCGCCAAGGGCCTGCTTGACTTCGCCAAGGCGAACCCGCTGCTCGTCATCAAGGGCGGCGTGCTCGACGGCAAGGCGCTGAGCCCGGCCGACGTCGGCAAGCTCGCCGACCTGGAGCCGCGCGAGGTGCTGCTGGCCAAGCTGGCCGGCGCGATGAAGGCGACTCAGGCCAGGGCAGCGGGCACGTTCAACGCGCTGCCGACGCAGATGGCGCTCCTCGCCGACGCGCTGCGCGCCAAGCTCGAGGCCGGCGCGCCCCCGGCAGCGGACGCCGCAGCGACGAAGCGTGAAAGAACTTCAGTAATTAGGAACGGAGAAAACGATCATGGCGAAGCTCAGCAGCGCTGACCTGCTCGACGCGTTCAAGGAGATGACCCTCCTTGAGCTGTCCGAGTTCGTGAAGTCTTTCGAGGAGACCTTCGACGTCAAGGCCGCGGCCCCGGTCGCGGTTGCCGCCGCCGCTGGCGGCCCGGCTGCCCCCGCCGCGGAAGAGGCCGAGGAGCAGGACGAGTTCGACGTCATCCTTGAGGCCGCTGGCGACAAGAAGATCCAGGTCATCAAGGAGGTGCGCACGCTCACCAGCCTAGGACTCAAGGAGGCCAAGGACCTGGTCGACGGCGCGCCCAAGACCGTCCTTGAGAAGGTCAACAAGGAGGCCGCGGAGAAGGCGAAGACTGCCCTTGAGGGCGCCGGCGCCTCGGTCACGGTCAAGTAGTTCGACCGCTTCTTTGCCGGCCGGGGGCCCGCCCCGGCCGGCACGCGACACGCTGAACGCCGTCCGGGAACAATCCCGGGCGGCGTTCTCGTTCGCGCTAGAAAGCCGGACCGAGGCGCGCTGGGCGCCGCAACCGCTTGCCGATGACAAGCCGATTGCCAACCAGCGGGAATACCTGTCATACCCGGCAGCGTTGTCACCTACACATCCGCACCCGTGTGGCATCCATCACGCGGGAAACCCGTCCAAACGCGACGGTTTCGGCTTGACGTTTGGTCTCCAACAGGGGATGCTTCGAAGCAAGGTGAACCACATACAGGCGTACCGTTGACAAGCAGTGCAGCCCTCGGCTACACTGGCTATTTGCGCTGCACTCTCTAACGTCCTCGGTGTCTCCTCTGCCTCTTCTGGCCTCTGTGGTCCTTTTCGCAGGTGGTATAGCCGTGGGGCGTTTGGCGTGCGTGCGGTGATAGTTCCGCGACAAGTTCGGAAGGACCCCTGTTGGCAGCATCGCGCAGCGCCTCCGCCACGAATCTAGGTCCCCAGCGCGTCTCCTTCGCGCGGATCAACGAGCCTCTGAAGGTTCCGGATCTGCTGGCCCTGCAGACCGAGTCGTTCGACTGGTTGCTCGGCAATGAGAAGTGGAAGGCGCGTATCCAGGCCGCCAAGGAAGCCGGAAGCAAGAACATCGCCGAGCAGTCCGGCCTCGAAGAGATCTTCGAGGAGATCAGCCCGATCGAGGACTTCTCCGGCACGATGTCCCTGTCGTTCCGCGACCACCGGTTTGAGCCGCCAAAGTACTCCGACGAGGAGTGCAAAGACAAGGACATGACGTACTCCGCGCCGATGTTCGTGACGGCGGAGTTCATCAACAACACGACCGGTGAGATCAAGAGCCAGACGGTCTTCATGGGCGACTTCCCGCTCATGTCCCGTAAGGGCACGTTCATCATCAACGGCACCGAGCGCGTGGTGGTCAGCCAGCTCGTCCGTTCGCCCGGCGTTTACTTCGACCGGCAGGTCGACAAGACGAGCGACAAGGACATCTACTCCTGCAAGGTGATTCCGAGCAGGGGTGCGTGGCTCGAGTTCGAGATCGACAAGCGCGACAGCGTCGGGGTTCGCATCGACCGCAAGCGCAAGCAGTCCGTCACCGTCCTGCTCAAGGCACTTGGCTGGGACGACGCGCGCATTCTCGAGCGCTTCGGCGACTTCGAGTCGATGCGCGCCACCCTGGAGAAGGACCACACGGCCGGCCAGGACGACGCGCTGCTCGACATCTACCGCAAGCTGCGCCCGGGCGAGCCGCCGACCCGCGAGTCCGCGCAGGCGCTGCTCGACAACCTGTACTTCAACCCGAAGCGGTACGACCTCGCCAAGGTCGGCCGGTACAAGGTCAACCGCAAGCTCGGCCTTGAGCAGCCGATCCGCCAGGGCACGCTGACCGAGGAAGACATCGTCTCCACGATCGAGTACCTGGTCAAGCTGCACGCCGGCGAAGAGGAGCAGACCCGCGGCGACCGGACGATCGTCATCGAGACCGATGACATCGACCACTTCGGCAACCGGCGGCTGCGGACCGTCGGCGAGCTGATCCAGAACCAGGTCCGTCTGGGCCTGGCCCGGATGGAGCGCGTGGTCCGCGAGCGGATGACGACTCAGGACGTCGAGGCGATCACGCCGCAGACCCTGATCAACATCCGCCCGGTGGTGGCGTCGATCAAGGAGTTCTTCGGCACCAGCCAGCTCTCGCAGTTCATGGACCAGACCAACCCGCTGGCCGGGCTGACGCACAAGCGCCGCCTGTCCGCGCTTGGCCCCGGTGGCCTGTCCCGCGAGCGGGCCGGGTTCGAGGTCCGCGACGTGCACCCGAGCCACTACGGCCGGATGTGCCCGATCGAGACGCCTGAAGGCCCGAACATCGGCCTGATCGGCTCCCTGTCGAGCTACGCGCGGGTGAACCCGTTCGGCTTCGTCGAGACCCCGTACCGCAAGGTCGTCGACGGCGTGGTCACCGACGAGGTCGACTACCTGACCGCCGACGAGGAAGACCGGCACGTCATCGCGCAGGCGAACACGCCGGTCAAGGCCGACGGCCACTTCGGGACCAACCGGGTGCTGGTCCGCCGCAAGGGCGGCGAGGTCGACCAGATCCCGCCGGACGAGGTCGACTACATGGACGTCTCCGCGCGGCAGATGGCGTCGGTCGCGACCGCCATGATCCCGTTCCTCGAGCACGACGACGCCAACCGCGCGCTCATGGGCTCCAACATGCAGCGGCAGTCCGTGCCGCTGCTGCGGTCCGAGGCGCCGCTGGTCGGCACCGGCATGGAGTACCGCGCCGCGACCGACGCGGGCGACGTGATCCTGGCGGAGAAGCCGGGCGTGGTCGAGGAGTCCTGCGCGGACTACGTCACCGTGATGAACGACGACGGGACCCGCACGACCTACCACGTCCAGAAGTTCCGCCGGTCCAACCAGGGCACCTGCTTCAACCAGAAGCCCGTCGTGGAGGAGGGGCAGCGGGTCGAGGAGCGCCAGGTCCTCGCCGACGGTCCCTGCACCGACGAGGGCGAGATGGCGCTCGGCAAGAACCTGCTCGTCGCGTTCATGCCGTGGGAAGGCCACAACTACGAGGACGCGATCATCCTGTCGCAGCGCCTCGTCCAGGACGACGTCCTGAGCTCCATTCACATCGAGGAGCACGAGGTCGACGCCCGCGACACCAAGCTGGGCCCGGAGGAGATCACGCGGGACATCCCGAACGTCTCCGATGAAGTGCTCGCCGACCTCGACGAGCGCGGCATCATCCGGATCGGCGCGGAGGTCGTCAACGGCGACATCCTGGTCGGCAAGGTCACGCCCAAGGGCGAGACCGAGCTCACCCCGGAAGAGCGCCTGCTGCGCGCGATCTTCGGCGAGAAGGCCCGCGAGGTCCGTGACACGTCCCTCAAGGTGCCGCACGGCGAAGAGGGCAAGGTCATCGGCGTCCGCGTGTTCACCCGCGAGGACGGCGACGAGCTCCCGCCCGGCGTCAACGAGCTGGTCCGCGTCTACGTGGCCCAGAAGCGGAAGATCACCGACGGCGACAAGCTGGCCGGCCGCCACGGCAACAAGGGCGTCATCTCCAAGATCCTGCCGGTGGAGGACATGCCGTTCCTCGCCGACGGGACCCCGGTCGACATCGTGCTCAACCCGCTCGGCGTCCCCGGCCGAATGAACGTCGGCCAGGTACTTGAGACCCACCTCGGCTGGGTCGCCAAGACCGGCTGGCAGGTCGAGGGCGACGACGAGGACTGGAAGGACCGGCTGCGCGCCATCGGCGCCGACGCGAGCGAGCCGAACACCAACGTCGCCACCCCGGTCTTCGACGGCGCGCACGAGGAGGAGATCACCGGCCTGCTCGGCTCCACCCTGCCGAACCGGGACGGCGACCAGATGATCGGCTCGAGCGGCAAGACGCATGCTGTTCGACGGCCGCACCGGCGAGCCGTTCAAGGACCGCGGTCTCCGTCGGCTACATCTACATCCTCAAGCTGCTGCACCTGGTGGACGACAAGATCCACGCCAGGTCCACCGGCCCGTACTCGATGATCACCCAGCAGCCGCTCGGTGGTAAGGCGCAGTTCGGTGGCCAGCGGTTCGGTGAGATGGAGGTGTGGGCCCTCGAGGCCTACGGCGCCGCCTACGCCCTGCAGGAGCTGCTCACCATCAAGTCCGACGACGTGCTCGGCCGCGTGAAGGTCTACGAGGCCATCGTCAAGGGCGAGAACGTCCCCGAGCCAGGCATCCCCGAGTCCTTCAAGGTGCTCATCAAGGAGATGCAGTCCCTGTGCCTCAACGTGGAGGTGCTGTCTAGCGACGGCGCCGCCATCGAGATGCGGGACACCGACGAGGACGTCTTCCGCGCGGCGGAAGAACTCGGCATCGACCTGTCCCGGCGTGAGCCGAGCAGCGTCGAAGAGGTCTGACACACCGAAGGGGGAATTCACACCAGTGCTAGACGTCAACTTCTTCGACGACCTTCGCATCGGGCTGGCCACGGCCGAGGACATCAGGCAGTGGTCGCACGGCGAGGTGAAGAAGCCGGAAACCATCAACTACCGCACGCTCAAGCCGGAGAAGGACGGGCTCTTCTGCGAGAAGATCTTCGGTCCGACCCGGGACTGGGAGTGCTACTGCGGCAAGTACAAGCGCGTCCGGTTCAAGGGCATCATCTGCGAGCGCTGCGGCGTCGAGGTCACTCGGGCCAAGGTGCGGCGTGAGCGGATGGGGCACATCGAGCTGGCCGCGCCGGTCACGCACATCTGGTACTTCAAGGGTGTGCCGAGCCGCCTGGGCTACCTGCTCGACCTGGCGCCGAAGGACCTAGAGAAGGTCATCTACTTCGCGGCCTACATGATCACCTACGTGGACGACGAGGCGCGCCAGCGCGACCTGCCGTCCCTGGAGGCGCGGATCACGGTCGAGCGGACCCAGCTCGAGCAGCGCCGGGACAACGACATCGAGACCCGGCAGAAGAAGCTCGAGGCCGACCTGGCCGAGCTCGAGGCGCAGGGCGCCAAGGGCGACGCGCGCCGCAAGGTGCGCGAGTCGGCCGACCGCGAGATGAAGCAGATCCGCGACCGCTCCGCCAAGGAGATCGACCGGATCGACGAGGTCTGGTCGCGGTTCAAGGGCCTGAAGGTCCAGGACCTGGAGGGCGACGAGCTCCTGTACCGCGAGATGCGGGACCGGTTCGGCCGGTACTTCCGCGGCGGCATGGGCGCCCAGGCCATCCAGGACCGGCTCGCGACGTTCGACCTGGACGCCGAGGCCAACGACCTGCGCGAGATCATCCGCACCGGCAAGGGCCAGAAGAAGGCCCGCGCGCTCAAGCGGCTCAAGGTCGTCTCCGCGTTCCTGAACACGCGCAACTCGCCGATGGGCATGGTCCTCGACTGCATCCCGGTGATCCCGCCGGACCTGCGGCCGATGGTCCAGCTCGACGGTGGCCGGTTCGCGACGTCCGACCTGAACGACCTGTACCGACGGGTCATCAACCGGAACAACCGCCTCAAGCGGCTCCTCGACCTCGGCGCGCCCGAGATCATCGTGAACAACGAGAAGCGGATGCTCCAGGAGGCCGTCGACAGCCTCTTCGACAACGGCCGCCGCGGCCGCCCGGTCACGGGCCCAGGCAACCGCCCGCTGAAGTCGCTGTCCGACATGCTCAAGGGCAAGCAGGGCCGGTTCCGCCAGAACCTGCTCGGCAAGCGCGTCGACTACTCCGGCCGGTCCGTCATCGTCGTCGGCCCGCAGCTCAAGCTCCACCAGTGCGGCCTGCCCAAGCAGATGGCGCTCGAGCTGTTCAAGCCGTTCGTGATGAAGCGCCTCGTCGACCTGAACCACGCGCAGAACATCAAGTCCGCCAAGCGGATGGTGGAGCGCGCGAAGCCGGTCGTCTGGGACGTGCTCGAAGAGGTCATCACCGAGCACCCGGTCCTGCTGAACCGGGCGCCGACGCTGCACCGCCTCGGCATCCAGGCCTTCGAGCCGCAGCTGGTCGAGGGCAAGGCGATCCAGATCCACCCGCTGGTCTGCACCGCGTTCAACGCGGACTTCGACGGCGACCAGATGGCGGTGCACCTGCCGCTGTCCGCCGAGGCGCAGGCCGAGGCCCGGATCCTGATGCTGTCCACCAACAACATCCTCAAGCCGTCCGACGGCAAGCCGGTCACCATGCCCACCCAGGACATGATCATCGGGCTGTACTCGCTGACGCGGCTTGAAGAGGACGTGACCGGGGCCGGGCGGGCGTTCTCCACCATGTCCGAGGCGCAGATGGCCTACGACAAGGGCGAGCTCGACCTGCAGGCGCGGATCCAGATCCGGCTGACCAACGTCGTCCCGCCGGAGGACTACCCGGTTCCCGAGGACTGGCAGCCAGGCCAGCCGCTGCGGATGGAGACCACGCTCGGCCGCTGCATCTTCAACGAGACGCTGCCGGCGGACTTCCCGTTCGTCAACTACGGCGTGGGCAAGAAGCAGCTCACCGTCATCGTCAACTCGCTCGCCGAGACGTACCCGAAGGTGCATGTCGCGACGGCCCTTGACAACCTCAAGGACGCCGGCTTCCACTGGGCGACCCGGTCGGGCGTGACGATCGGCATCGAGGACGTCGTGGCCCCGCCGAACAAGGCGGCGATCCTGGACGGCTACGAGCGCCGCGCCGACAAGGTGCAGCGCGAGTACGAGCGCGGCCTGATCACCGACGACGAGCGCCGTCAGGAGCTCATCGAGATCTGGACGCACGCGACCGCCGAGGTTGCCCAGGACATGGAGAACGCCTTCCCGATCACCAACCCGGTCTGGATGATGGTTCAACTCCGGTGCCCGTGGTAACCCCATGCAGGTCAGGCAGATCGCCGGCATGCGTGGCCTGGTGTCGAACCCGAAGGGCGAGACGATCCCGCGCCCGATCAAGTCCTCCTTCCGTGAGGGCCTGACCGTGCTCGAGTACTTCATCTCGACCCACGGTGCCCGCAAGGGCCTCGCCGACACCGCACTGCGGACCGCCGACTCCGGGTACCTGACCCGGCGCCTGGTGGACGTGGCGCAGGACGTCATCGTCCGCGAGGAGGACTGCGGCACCGAGCGCCGGTTCCCGATGCAGATCGCGGAGAAGGGCGCCGACGGCGTCCTCCGCAAGCTGGACAACATCGAGAACACCGGCACCGGCCGTACCCTCTCCGAGGACGTCGTCGGCCCGGACGGCACCGTGCTCGCGCAGGCTGGCGAGGACACCACCGAGACGATGATCGACCGCCTGATCGAGGCGGGCGTGGAAATGGTCCGGGTGCACAACGTCCTGGTCTGCGAGGCGAAGGTCGGTCTCTGCGCCAAGTGCTACGGCCGCTCGCTTGCCGCGGGCAAGCGGGTGGACGTGGGCGAGGCGGTCGGCATCGTCGCCGCGCAGTCCATCGGCGAGCCCGGTACCCAGCTGACGATGCGTACCTTCCACACCGGCGGTGTGGCGGGTGCGGACATCACCCACGGCCTGCCGCGTATCACCGAGCTGTTCGAGGCCCGCATCCCCAAGGGCATGGCCCCGATCAGCGAGGTCGCCGGCCGGGTCAAGATCGAGGAGACCGAGAAGACCCGGAAGATCATCATCGTCCCCGACGACGGCGCCGAAGAGGTTCCGTACCAGGTGCCGATGCGGTCCCGGCTGCTCGTCGCGACGGCGGGCACGTCAAGGTCGGTGACCAGCTCATCGCCGGCGCGGTGAACCCGCACGAGGTGCTGCGCATCCTCGGCTCCCGCGAGGTGCAGAAGCACCTGGTGGCCGAGGTGCAGAACGTGTACCGGTCGCAGGGCGTGTCGATCCACGACAAGCACATCGAGATCATCATCCGCCAGATGCTCAAGCGGGTGAACGTCCTGGAGTCCGGCGACACCGAGCTGCTGCCCGGCGAGCTGGTCGAGCGGCCGAAGTTCGAGGAAGTCAACCGCGCCGTGGTGAACGACGGCGGCACCCCGGCCTCTGGCCGCCCGGTGCTCATGGGTATCACCAAGGCGTCGCTGGCCACCGAGTCGTGGCTGTCGGCGGCCTCCTTCCAGGAGACGACGCGGGTGCTCACCGACGCGGCGATCCACGCCAAGTCGGACTCGCTGCTCGGCCTCAAGGAGAACGTGATCATCGGCAAGCTCATCCCGGCCGGCACCGGCATGCAGGTGTACCGGAACATCCGGGTCGAGCCCACCGACGACGCGCGGACCACGGCCTACCCGGCCACGGCCTACCAGGAGGCGGAAGGCTACCCGTTCGGCCAGGGCACCGGCGAAGCGGTGCCGCTGGAGGACCTCGACTACGGGGCCTACAACCGGTAACTACGTCGCGATGGCACCGCTCGAGCGGCCGCCCCTTCTGGGGCGGCCGCTCGCGGCATAGTATAAGGCCTTCAAGTTCTTGTCGTCCGAACGGGTTCGTGTTTCACGTGGTCGCGTCCCATGACCGCGGAGGCGGGGCGGAGGGATCGCCCGCGCGCTCGGCGCCCCGCTCTGCGCCACGGACGCCGAACTCCAGTCGGCACGCGGCAGCCGCCGGGCAATCCGGCAGCTGGTCGCGCGAGCGCACAGCGTACATCCTGGAAATCTGCCCCGCAGCCGGTCGGCGCCGACATTGCTCGGCGTCGGGAATGCTGCGGGGGGTAGCGCGTTACTACTCCTGTCAGTTAGCGGCTACGTGCGCGCGGGAGCCGGGGGACCGGTATCCTTGCTCTAGGAAAGCCGTGCGGATAGCGACCAGAGTCGATTTGGTCGGTGGGCTTGCGGGTGGTACCTTTTACATTCGTGCCCGTCTCCGCGCGGGTGCCTGCGTGCCAGTAGTCAGCGAGACGTTGGGTCGTCGAGACCCGCTACGGGTGGCTGAACGGTTGGCCGTGTGGACTCTCTCCCTTCGCAGTCCAGATTCGGTTGAGTATGGGCTGCTGACCAGCGAGAAGGCGTAGCCGTCGGCCGAAGGCCGAGCGCGACACGCCCGACCTCGGGGGTCGGAGGAGAGCGAAACTCGCAGGTCAGACGGGTGGAAACGGCGGGAAACCGGCGATTTTCTGACTCGCCACTGGATGCCCCGACAGCGGGAGAGCCGGTGGCGGGTCCGCGAGCTTGACAGTAGGAACACGACGGGAAGACGGAGACTCGGTTGCCCACGATCCAGCAGCTAGTCCGCAAGGGCCGGCAGGACAAGGTGTCGAAGAACAAGACGCCGGCGCTCAAGCAGAGCCCGCAGCGCCGTGGTGTGTGCACGCGCGTCTACACGACCACGCCCAAGAAGCCGAACTCGGCGCTGCGCAAGGTCGCCCGCGTCCGGCTGACGAGCCAGATCGAGGTCACCGCCTACATCCCGGGCGTGGGGCACAACCTGCAGGAGCACTCGATCGTGCTCGTTCGCGGCGGCCGTGTCCGTGACCTGCCGGGCGTCCGCTACAAGATCATCCGCGGTTCGCTGGACACCCAGGGTGTCCGCAACCGCAAGCAGGCTCGCAGCCGCTACGGCGCGAAGAAGGAGAAGAGCTGAGATGCCGCGTAAGGGTCCCGCAGCGAAGCGGCAGCTTGTCACCGATCCGGTGTACGGCTCGCCGCTCGTTACCGCGCTCGCCAACAAGGTGCTCAAGGACGGGAAGCGCTCGCTCGCCGAGCGCACCGTCTACGGGGCGCTCGAGGGCTGCCGCGAGAAGAACGGCAACGACCCCGTGGTCACCCTCAAGCGCGCGCTGGACAACGTCAAGCCGACCCTTGAGGTCCGCAGCCGCCGCGTCGGCGGCGCCACCTACCAGGTCCCGGTGGAGGTGCGCGCCTCGCGCAGCACCACCCTGGCCCTGCGCTGGATCGTGCTGTACGCCCGCGCGCGCCGCGAGAAGACGATGACCGAGCGGCTGATGAACGAGCTGCTCGACGCCAGCAACGGCCTTGGCGCCAGCGTCAAGCGCCGTGAGGACACGCACAAGATGGCGGAGTCCAACAAGGCCTTCGCGCATTACCGCTGGTAACACCCAGAACTAGCACTAAGGACGAGGAACGGAACGTGGCCACCATGACTGCCGCAGATCTCGCCAAGGTCCGCAACATCGGGATCATGGCGCACATCGACGCTGGCAAGACGACGACGACCGAGCGGATCCTCTTCTACACCGGCATCAACTACAAGATCGGTGAAGTCCACGATGGCGCGGCCACCATGGACTGGATGCCGCAGGAGCAGGAGCGCGGCATCACGATCACGTCCGCCGCGACCACCACGTCCTGGCTGGACCACACGATCAACATCATCGACACCCCCGGGCACGTCGACTTCACCGTCGAGGTGGAGCGCTCGCTGCGGGTGCTCGACGGCGCGGTCGCGGTGTTCGACGCCGTGGCCGGCGTGGAGCCGCAGTCGGAGACGGTCTGGCGGCAGGCGGACAAGTACGACGTGCCGCGGATCTGCTTCGTCAACAAGATGGACCGGGTCGGGGCCGAGTTCCACCGCTGCGTGGAGATGATCGTCACCCGCCTGGGCGCGACCCCGGCGGTCGTGCAGCTCCCGTGGGGCGTCGAGTCCGACTTCCGCGGCGTGATCGACCTGGTCCGGATGCGCGCGCTCGAGTGGCTGACCGAGGGCAAGGGCGACAAGTACGACGTCGTCGACATCCCGGCCGACCACGCCGAGGCGGCCCGCGAGTGGCGCGACAAGCTCCTTGAGACCGTCGCCGAGAACGACGACGAGATGATGGAGATGTACCTCGGCGGCGAAGAGCCGACCGAGGAGCAGCTCGTCGCGGCGATCCGCCGGGCGACGCTGTCCAGCGCCATCAACCCGGTGCTGTGCGGCACGGCCTTCAAGAACAAGGGCGTGCAGCCGATGCTGGACGCGATCGTCGACTACCTGCCGTCCCCGCTGGACATCCCGTCCATCAAGGGGCACGCGGTCGGCCACGAGGACCAGGTCGTCGAGCGGCACGCCGACCCGGAGGAGCCGTTCTCCGCGCTCGCGTTCAAGATCATGGCCGACCCGCACCTGGGCAAGCTCACCTACATCCGGATCTACTCGGGCACCCTCGAGACGGGCACGCAGGTGCTCAACTCGATCAAGGGGCGCAAGGAGCGGATCGGCAAGATCTACCAGATGCACGCGAACAAGCGCGAGGAGCGCCCGTCCGCGGTCGCCGGCGCGATCGTCGCCGTCATGGGCCTGAAGGACACCACCACCGGTGACACGCTCTGCGACGTGCAGAAGCCGGTGATCCTGGAGTCCATGACCTTCCCGGCGCCCGTGATCAACGTGGCGATCGAGCCGAAGACCAAGAGCGACCAGGAGAAGCTGGGCACCGCGATCCAGCGGCTCGCCGAGGAGGACCCGACCTTCCAGGTCAGGACCGACGAGGAGACCGGGCAGACGATCATCGCCGGCATGGGCGAGCTGCACCTTGAGGTGCTGGTCGACCGGATGCGCCGCGAGTTCAAGGTCGAGGCGAACATCGGCCGCCCGCAGGTCGCCTACCGCGAGACCGTACGCAAGAAGGTCGAGAAGGTCGAGTACACGCACAAGAAGCAGACTGGTGGTTCCGGTCAGTTCGGCCGCGTGATCATCAACCTGGAGCCGACCGGCGGCGACGGCGGCGGCTACGAGTTCGAGAACAAGGTGACCGGCGGCCGCATCCCGCGGGAGTACATCCCGTCGGTGGACGCCGGGTGCCAGGAAGCCGCCGAGTTCGGCGTGCTCGCCGGGTTCCCGATGGTCGACGTCAAGGTGACGCTGACCGACGGTGCCTACCACGAGGTGGACTCCTCGGAGCTCGCCTTCAAGATCGCCGGCTCGATGGCCTTCAAGAAGGCCGCCGCGCTGGCCAACCCTGTGCTGCTCGAGCCGGTCATGAGCGTCGAGGTCACCACACCCGATGACTACATGGGTGAAGTGATCGGCGACCTCAACAGCCGGCGCGGCCAGATGCAGGCCATGGAGGAACGAACCGGGGCCCGGGTGATCAAGGCTCTCGTTCCGCTCTCGGAGATGTTCGGTTACGTCGGTGACCTGCGTTCCAAGACGCAGGGGCGGGCGAACTACAGCATGCAGTTCGACTCGTACGCCGAGGTGCCGCCGAACATCGCCAAGGAGATCATCGCCAAGGCGCGCGGCGAGTAATTGCCAGTTCTCGCGGTACGCAACAGCAGGCAACAGGAACCCAGAAACACTCCAGACCCACCGAAGTGGGCCGGATCGCAACGAGGAGATACCAGTGGCGAAGGCAAAGTTCCAGCGGACTAAGCCGCACGTCAACATCGGCACCATCGGGCACATCGACCACGGCAAGACGACCCTGACCGCGGCGATCACCAAGGTGCTGCACGACAAGTACCCGGATGTTAACCCCTTCTACGCCTTCGACCAGATCGACAACGCGAAGGAAGAGAAGGAGCGCGGCATCACGATCTCGATCTCGCACGTCGAGTACCAGACCGAGAAGCGGCACTACGCGCACGTTGACTGCCCGGGTCACGCGGACTACGTCAAGAACATGATCACCGGTGCCGCGCAGATGGACGGCGCGATCCTCGTGGTCGCCGCCACCGACGGCCCGATGCCGCAGACCCGCGAGCACGTGCTGCTCGCCCGTCAGGTCGGCGTGCCGTACATCGTCGTCGCGCTCAACAAGTGCGACATGGTGGACGACGAGGAGATCCTCGAGCTCGTCGAGCTTGAGGTCCGTGAGCTGCTCACCCAGTACGAGTTCCCTGGCGACGACGTGCCGGTCATCCGCGTCGCGGCCGCACCCGGCGCTGCAGGGCGACGAGAAGTGGGGCGAGTCCGTCCTCGAGCTGATGAACGCCGTGGACGACGCGATCCCCGAGCCGGTGCGCGAGGTCGAGAAGCCGTTCCTGATGCCGGTCGAGGACGTGTTCTCGATCACCGGCCGCGGCACCGTGGTGACCGGCCGGATCGAGCGCGGTGTCATCCACACCGGCGAGACCGTCGACATCATCGGCATCAAGGAGAAGGCCACCTCCACCACCGTCACCGGCGTGGAGATGTTCCGCAAGCTCCTCGACGAGGGCCAGGCGGGCGACAACGTGGGCCTGCTGCTCCGCGGCATCAAGCGCGAGGACGTTGAGCGCGGCCAGGTCATCATCAAGCCGGGCACCAACACCCCGCACACCGAGTTCGAGGGCCAGGTCTACATCCTGTCCAAGGAGGAGGGCGGCCGTCACACGCCGTTCTTCAACAACTACCGCCCGCAGTTCTACTTCCGCACCACCGACGTCACCGGCGTGGTCACCCTGCCGGAGGGCACGGAGATGGTGATGCCGGGTGACCGTACCGACATGTCGATCTCGCTGATCCAGCCGATCGCCATGGAAGAGGGTCTGAAGTTCGCGATCCGCGAGGGTGGCCGCACCGTCGGCGCCGGCCGGGTCACGAAGATCATCAAGTAGCTAGGCCGTTGCGGCGGCCCGGGCCGCCAAGGCTCAGGCCGCCGCAACGTTTCATGTCTGGCCCAGGAGGTCGACCTCCTGGGAACCCCCGGCTGCGGGGCCTGTTTTGGCCCCGCGGTTGCGGTTGCTTCAGGGGCTCGCCCCTGTGCGTCCGTGGCTGCGGGGCATGGCGGCGCCGCATCCGAGACAGCGGCACAGAGAGAAGTAGAGGAACCGAGGCCACTATGGCGGGACAGAAGATCCGCATCCGGCTCAAGGCATATGACCACGAGGTCATCGACAGCTCGGCGCGGAAGATCGTCGACACGGTGACCCGTACCGGCGCGAAAGTCGCCGGGCCCGTGCCGCTGCCTACCGAGAAGAACGTGTACTGCGTCATCCGCTCGCCGCACAAGTACAAGGACTCGCGCGAGCACTTCGAGATGCGGACGCACAAGCGGCTGATCGACATCATCGATCCGACGCCCAAGACCGTCGACTCGCTCATGCGGCTCGACCTTCCGGCCGGCGTCTACATCGAGATCAAGCTCTGAGGACTCACTGATCATGGCAATGACAGGGATCCTGGGCACCAAGCTTGGCATGACCCAGGTCTTCGACGAAACCGGGCAGGTAGTGCCTGGTCACGGTGGTGCAGGCAGGCCCGTGCGTCGTCACGGCCGTCCGCACGCCGGACAATGACGGCTACTCCGCTGTCCAGATCGGCTTCGGGGAGATCAACCCCCGCAAGGTCACCAAGCCAGTGGCTGGCCTTTTCGAGAAGGCCGGCGTGACGCCGCGCCGCTACGTCGCCGAGATCCGCACCGAGGGCGCCTCCGAGTACACGCTTGGCCAGGAGATCACGGCCACGCTGTTCGAGAAGGGCCAGCGGGTCGACGTGACCGGCAAGTCCAAGGGCAAGGGCACCGCCGGCGTCATGAAGCGGCACGGCTTCAAGGGCCTGTCCGCCTCGCACGGCACGCAGCGCAAGCACCGCTCGCCCGGCTCGATCGGCGCGTGCGCCACCCCTGGCCGCGTCTTCAAGGGCGTGCGGATGGCCGGCCGGATGGGCGCGGAGCGGACGACCGTGCAGAGCCTGACCGTGCACGCCGTGGACAGCGACAAGAACCTGCTCCTCATCAAGGGTGCGGTTCCCGGCCCGCGCGGCGGGCTTGTCGTGGTGCGCTCCGCGGCACGAGAGGGGAACTGATGAGCACCGTCAACGTCGTCTCGCCGTCGAGCGAGGAGGCCGGCACCGCCGAGCTGCCCGACGCGATCTTCGCCGCCAAGGTCAACGTGCCGCTGATCCACCAGGTCGTGGTGGCGCAGCGCGCCGCCGCGCGGCAGGGCACGCACGCGACCAAGACCCGCGGCATGGTCAGCGGCGGCGGCAGGAAGCCGTACCGCCAGAAGGGCACCGGCCGGGCCCGTCAGGGTTCGACCCGCGCGCCGCAGTTCACCGGCGGTGGCGTCGCCCACGGCCCGGTGCCCCGCGACTACACGCAGAAGACGCCGAAGAAGATGAAGGCGGCGGCGCTGCGCGGCGCGCTGTCCGACCGGGCGGCGAACGAGCGCGTGTTCGTCGTCACCTCGTTCGTCGAGGGCGACGTGCCGCGGACCAAGGACGCGCTGGCCGTGCTCGACAAGGTCACCGACGGTGCCGTGCGGAACGTCCTGGTGGTCACCGAGCACGACGACGAGCTCAGCTGGAAGTCGCTGCGCAACGTCCCGTTCGTGCACCTGCTCGCCGAGGACCAGCTCAACACCTACGACGTGCTCGCCAGCGACTACGTGGTCTTCACCAAGGCCGCGCTGGACGCCTTCGTGGAAAGGGGCTCGGAGTGAGCAGGGTCTACAACCCCAGGGACATCCTGCTGCGCCCGGTGGTGTCGGAGAAGAGCTACGGCCTTCTCGACGAGGGCAAGTACACGTTCGTCGTCGCCCCCGACGCCAACAAGACGCAGATCAAGCAGGCGGTCGAGGAGGTGTTCCGGGTCAAGGTGACCGGCGTGAACACCCTCAACCGGCAGGGCAAGCGGCGGCGTACCCGGTTCGGCTGGGGCAAGCGCGTGGACACCAAGCGCGCCATCGTGACCCTCGCCGAGGGCGACCGGATCGACATCTTCGGCGGACCGGTTAGTTAAGGAGAAGTAGGTGGCAATCCGTAAGTACAAGCCGACCACCCCTGGTCGGCGCGGCGCCAGCGGCTCCGACTTCTCCGAGATCACCCGGAGTGAGCCGGAGAAGTCTCTGGTTCGCCCGCTGCACAGCAAGGGCGGCCGGAACGTCCACGGGCGGGTCACCGCCCGGCACCAGGGCGGCGGGCACAAGCGCGCCTACCGGCTGATCGACTTCCGGCGGCACGACAAGGACGGCGTCCCGGCCAAGGTCGCGCACATCGAGTACGACCCGAACCGCACCTCGCGCATCGCGCTGCTGCACTACGTGGACGGCGAGAAGCGCTACATCCTCTGCCCCGAGGGGCTGCAGCAGGGTGACCGGGTGGAGAACGGCCCGGGCGCGGACATCAAGCCGGGCAACGCCCTGCCGCTGCGGTCGATCCCGACCGGCACGGTCATCCACGCGATCGAGATGCGGCCCGGTGGCGGCGCGAAGATCGCGCGGTCGGCGGGCTCCGGCGTCCAGCTGCTCGCCAAGGAAGGCGCGTACGCGACCCTCCGGATGCCGTCCGGTGAAATCCGCCGGGTGTCCATCGAGTGCCGCGCGACCGTCGGCGAGGTCGGCAACTCCGAGCACGGCAACATCAAGCTCGGTAAGGCGGGCCGCAACCGCTGGAAGGGCAAGCGTCCGTCGGTTCGCGGCGTTGCCATGAACCCGATCGACCACCCGCACGGCGGTGGCGAGGGCAAGAGCTCTGGCGGTCGCCACCCGGTCAGCCCGTGGGGTAAGCCGGAAGGCCGTACCCGGCCGCGAGCACAAGCCCAGTGACCGGCTGATCAGCCGACGCCGTAGCCGCGGCAAGAACAAGCGGTAGGAGCAATCGCCGATGCCTCGTAGCCTGAAGAAGGGGCCCTTCGTTGACGACCACCTGATGAAGAAGGTGGACGTGCAGAACGAGAAGGGCACCAAGACAGTTATCAAGACCTGGTCGCGGCGGTCGATGATCGTGCCGGCGATGCTCGGTCACACCATCGCGGTCCACGACGGCCGCAAGCACATCCCGGTGTTCGTCACCGAGTCGATGGTGGGGCACAAGCTCGGCGAGTTCGCGCCCACGCGGACCTTCCGTAGCCACGTCAAGGATGACCGGCGCAGCCGGCGATAAGCCTGAGAAGAGGGAAAACACCAATGGAAGCCAAGGCAAGGGCGCGGTACGTGCGCGTCACGCCGATGAAGGCGCGCCGGGTGGTGGACCTGATCCGCGGGCTGCCCGCCGACCAGGCGCAGGCGGTGCTGCAGTTCGCACCGCAGGCCGCGAGCGACACGGTGGGCAAGGTTCTTGCCAGCGCGATCGCCAACGCGGACAACATCTCCGGACGGGACCGGGGCATGCTCTGGGTCTCCAGCGCCTACGTCGACGAGGGTCCCACGCTCAAGCGGTTCCGGCCGCGGGCGCAGGGCCGCGGTTACCGGATTAACAAGCGGACGAGCCACATCACGGTCATCGTGTCCGACGACCACGAGGGAGGGAACCGCTAGTGGGACAGAAGGTTAACCCGCATGGGTTCCGCCTGGGCATCACCACCGACTTCAAGAGCCGCTGGTACGCGGAGAAGAAGTACAAGGACTACGTGGCCGAGGACGTGGCGATCCGCCGCATGCTGCAGAAGGGCATGGAGCGGGCCGGCATCTCCAAGGTCGAGATCGAGCGGACCACCGACCGGGTGCGGGTGGACATCCACACCGCGCGGCCCGGCATCGTGATCGGCCGCCGCGGCGCGGAGGCCGACCGGATCCGCGGTGACCTGGAGAAGCTCACCGGCAAGCAGATTCAGCTCAACATCCTCGAGGTGAAGAACCCCGAGGTGGACGCGCAGCTCGTCGCGCAGGGCGTGGCCGAGCAGCTGTCGAGCCGGGTCTCCTTCCGCCGGGCCATGCGCAAGGCCATGCAGAGCGCGACCAAGGGCGGCGCGAAGGGCATCCGGGTGCAGTGCTCCGGTCGCCTCGGCGGCGCCGAGATGTCGCGCAGCGAGTTCTACCGCGAGGGCCGGGTGCCGCTGCACACGCTGCGGGCGGACATCGACTACGGCTTCTACGAGGCGCGGACCACGTTCGGCCGGATCGGCGTCAAGGTCTGGATCTACAAGGGCGACGCCGCTCCGACGCGGGCGGGCCGCGAGGCCCAGCAGGCCGCGCTTCGCGCCGCCGCAGCAGCGCAGGGCCGGTGGCCGTCGAGCGGCCGCAGGACCGGCCGCGCCGTCGGCCGCGCCAACCGCCCGGACAACCGTAGCGACCGTCCCGAGCGGACCTCCGCCCCCGCGGCGGAGCCGCAGGCGGAAACCTCTGGGGAGGGCTGACCAATGCTGATTCCGCGTAAGGTCGCGCACCGCAAGCAGCACCGGCCGCACCGGACCGGCGCCGCGAGCGGCGGCACCCGGGTGACGTTCGGCGAGTTCGGCATCCAGGCCCTTGAGCACGCTTACGTGACCAACCGCCAGATCGAGGCGGCCCGTATCGCGATGACCCGGCACATCCGTCGTGGCGGCAAGGTGTGGATCAACATCTACCCGGACCGCCCGCTGACCAAGAAGCCGGCTGAGACGCGAATGGGCTCAGGTAAGGGCTCACCCGAGTGGTGGATCGCCAACGTCAAGCCCGGCCGGGTCATGTTCGAGCTGTCCGGCGTGGCCGAGCCGGTGGCCCGCGAGGCGCTGCGCCGCGCGATCCACAAGCTCCCGATGAAGTGCAAGATCGTGACGCGAGAGGTGGGTGAGGGCTGATGGCTACGAGCTTGACCGCCTCGGAGCTGCGCGCGTCCTCTCCGGAGGAGCTGGTCAGCAAGCTGGCCGAGGCCAAGGAGGAGCTGTTCAACCTCCGCTTCCAGAGCGCCACGGGCCAGCTGGAGAGCCACGGCCGCCTGCGCGCCGTGCGCAAGGAGATCGCCCGCATCTACACCGTGCTGCGGGAGCGCGAGCTCGGCATCATCATCGATGTCGAGGACGAGACTGCGGATGTCGAAGGGAGCGCACCGTGAGCGAGCTTGCGAGCGAACTGGAAAGCACAGTGAGTTCGCGAATGCGGACTCCGAGCGCTAGCGAGGTGGCCGAATGAGCACCAACCCGGCCGAGACGGTTGCCGAAGAGGCTGCCGAGCAGCGCGGCTACCGGAAGACCCGCGAGGGCCTCGTGGTCAGCGACAAGATGGACAAGACCGTCGTCGTCGCGGTGGAAGACCGCGTGAAGCACCCCAAGTACGGCAAGGTCATGCGCCGTACCAAGAAGTACAAGGCACACGACGAGAAGAACGAGTGTGGCGTCGGTGACCGCGTACTGCTGATGGAGACCCGGCCGCTCTCGGCCACCAAGCGGTGGCGGGTTGCCGAGATCCTCGAGCGAGCCAAGTAAGCTCATCAGGTAACGACGAATCGCCGGCGGAACACACCGGCGTGACGAAGCAGGAGTTGACGTGATCCAGCAGGAGTCGCGGCTTAAGGTCGCCGACAACACGGGTGCCAAGGAGATCCTGTGCATCCGCGTGCTCGGCGGCAGCGGCCGGCGATACGCGGGCATCGGTGACGTCATCGTGGCGACCGTCAAGGACGCGCTGCCCGGGGCTGGCGTCAAGAAGGGCGACGTCGTCAAGGCGGTCGTGGTGCGTACCCGCAAGGAGCGCCGCCGCGCAGACGGTTCCTACATCCGCTTCGACGAGAACGCCGCCGTCCTGATCAGGGACGGCGGAGATCCGCGCGGCACCCGCATCTTCGGCCCGGTCGGCCGTGAGCTGCGGGAGAAGCGCTTCATGCGGATCATCTCGCTGGCGCCGGAGGTGCTCTAAATGAAGATCAAGAAGGGTGACCACGTGATGGTCATCGCCGGCAAGGACAAGGGCGCCAGCGGGGCAGGTCATCGCGGCCTACCCGGCGACCAGCAAGGTCGTTGTCGAGGGCGTGAACATGATCAAGAAGAACAAGAAGGTGACCAACCCGGGCGGGCGCAATGCCAACGAAGGCGGCATCGTCACCCAGGAGGCGCCGATCCACGTGAGCAACGTGCAGCTGGTCGACCCGGAGACCAAGCGCCCGGCGCGGGTGGGTTACAAGATCAACGAGGACGGCACGAAGGTCCGCGTTCTGCGTCCGAGCGGGAAGGAAATCTGATGGCGACCGAGGCACCGGCGCCAGGCCCCGGCTCAAGGAGAAGTACCGCGCCGAGATCGCTCCCGCCCTGAAGGACGAGTTCGGGTACGCCAACGTGATGCAGATCCCGGGGCTTACCAAGATCGTCGTGAACATGGGCGTCGGCGAGGCGGCCCGGGACGCGAAGCTGATCGACGGCGCCGTCAGGGACCTGGCCGCGATCACCGGGCAGAAGCCGGCCGTGGCGCGCGCCAAGAAGTCCATCGCCCAGTTCAAGCTGCGCGAGGGCATGCCGATCGGCGCCCACGTGACGCTGCGCGGCGACCGGATGTGGGAGTTCCTCGACCGGCTGCTCGCCACCGCGCTGCCGCGCATCCGTGACTTCCGCGGCCTGAACCCCCGGCAGTTCGACGGCAAGGGTAACTACACCTTCGGCCTCACCGAGCAGGTCATGTTCCACGAGATCGACCCGGACAAGGTTGACCGGCAGCGGGGGATGGACATCACCCTCGTCACCACGGCCACCACCGACGACGAGGGCCGCGCGCTGCTCCGCAGGCTCGGCTTCCCGTTCGCCGAGGCGGGCGCGCTGCCGGAGAAGGCTGCGCAAGAAGTCCGGCCCGGGTCCGCGCTCTGGGAGGAGGGGCTAATCAATGGCTAAGAAGGCGCTGATCGTCAAGGCGAACCGCAAGCCTAAGTTCGAAGTGCGGGCGTACACGCGGTGCACCCGCTGCGGCCGTCCGCGCGCCGTCTACCGCAAGTTCGGCCTGTGCCGCATCTGCTTCCGCACGATGGCGCACCGCGGCGAACTGCCCGGCATCACGAAGTCCAGCTGGTAAAAACTCTCTACGCGCCGTAGGTCCCTGCTTATCGGGAAACCGCGGCGAGGAAGGCCAAAACGGCCATGTCAATGACCGACCCAATCGCGGACATGCTGACCCGTCTGCGCAACGCCAACTCGGCGTACCACGACACCGTGGGGATGCCGTACTCGAAGATCAAGTCGCACATCGCGGAGATCCTCCAGCAGGAGGGCTACATCGCGAGCTGGCGCGTCGAGGACGCCGAGGTCGGCAAGAACCTCGTGATCACGCTGAAGTTCGGCAACGCGCGCGAGCGCTCGATCGCGGGGATCAAGCGGGTCTCCAAGCCCGGCCTGCGGGTGTACGCGAAGAAGGACAACCTGCCCCGGGTGCTCGGCGGGCTCGGCGTCGCGATCATCTCGACGTCGGGCGGCCTGATGACCGACAAGCAGGCCAAGAAGAGCGGCGTGGGCGGGGAAGTCCTCGCCTACGTCTGGTAAGGGAGGGGAGGAACAGCAATGTCACGCATCGGACGTCTCCCCATTCCCGTGCCCAGCGGAGTGGACGTGGCCATCGACGGCCAGGCGGTCAGCGTCAAGGGCCCGAAGGGCGCCCTGAGCCTCACCGTCGCCGAGCCGATCTCGGTGGCTCAGGAGGACGCGTCAGCTCAAGGTCACCCGGCCGAACGACGAGGGCAAGCGTCCGCGCGCTGCACGGCCTGTCCCGCACGCTCATCGCCAACATGGTGACCGGCGTTACCACCGGGTTCAGCAAGACCCTGGAGATCGTCGGCGTCGGCTACCGCGTCGCCGCCAAGGGCAAGGACCTCGAGTTCTCGCTCGGCTTCAGCCACCCGGTCGTCGTCACGCCGCCCGAGGGCATCACCTTCCGCGTCGAGGCGCCGACCCGGTTCGTGGTCGAGGGGATCGACAAGCAGCTGGTCGGCGAGACCGCGGCGCGGATCCGCAAGCTCCGCAAGCCCGACCCGTACAAGGCCAAGGGCGTGCGGTACCAGGGCGAAGTCATCCGCCGCAAGGTCGGGAAGGCTGGTAAGTAGTCATGGCTGGTACCCAGGCCAAGAGGTCATCGATCGAATACGCCACCGGGCGGGTCGGGTCGCGCACCGCGGCGAAGACCCGGGCCCGCGTCCGGCGTCACCTGCGGGTCCGCAAGAAGGTCAGCGGCGACGCGGCGCGCCCGCGCCTGGTCGTCAACCGGTCCGCGAAGCACATCTTCGTGCAGATCGTCGACGACACCGTCGGCCGCACCCTGGCGTCGGCGTCCACCCTGGACGCGTCCATCAAGTCCGCCGAGGGCGACAAGACGGCCAAGGCCAAGCTTGTCGGCGCGCTTGATCGCCGAGCGGGCGCGGGAGGCGGGCATCTCCGCCGTGGTCTTCGACCGTGGCGGCTACCAGTACCACGGCCGCGTGGCCGCGCTCGCGGACAGCGCGCGGGAAGCCGGGCTGACGCTGTGATGATCAATAGGAAGGAAAGCTAATGCCAGGAGCTCCGCGGCGCGGCGGCCAGGGCGGCGGCGAGCGGCGCGAGCGCCGCGACGACCGCCGTGGCGGTCAGGCCGAGAAGCAGAACGTCTACCTGGAGCGCGTGGTTGCCATCAACCGCGTGGCCAAGGTGGTCAAGGGCGGACGCCGGTTCAGCTTCACCGCGCTCGTCGTGGTGGGCGACGGCAACGGCATGGTCGGCGTCGGCTACGGGAAGGCCAAGGAGGTGCCCGCGGCGATCGCCAAGGGCGTCGAGGAGGCCAAGAAGCACTTCTTCCGTGTGCCGCGCATCGCCACGACGATCCCGCACGCCGTGCTCGGCGAGGCGGCGGCCGGCGTGGTGATGCTCAAGCCGGCCAGCCCCGGTACCGGCGTCATCGCCGGCGGCCCGGTGCGTGCCGTGCTCGAGTGCGCGGGCATCAGCGATGTGCTGTCGAAGTCGCAAGGCTCGTCCAACGCGATCAACGTCGTGCACGCGACCGTGGCGGCCCTGAAGGGGCTGAGCCGTCCGGAGGAGATCGCGGCCAAGCGCGGCCTGCCGATCGAGGACGTGGCGCCGAAGGCGATGCTCGCGGCGCGTGCGCCGCGGCCAGCGCGTAAAGGAGGGGACACCCGATGGCACAGCTTAAGGTGACCCAGGTCAAGTCGAAGATCGGCGGGAACAGCACCCAGCGGGGCACGCTGCGCTCGCTGGGTCTCCGCAAGATCGGCCAGTCGACGGTCCGGCCGGATAACCCCGTCTTCCGGGGCATGATCCACACCGTCCGCCACCTGGTCCGGGTAGAGGAAGTGGACTAGCCATGCTCAAGCTGCATGACCTGCGGCCGGCTCCCGGCGCCCACAAGGCCAAGCAGCGGCTCGGCCGTGGCGAGGGCTCCAAGGGCAAGACGGCGGGCCGTGGTACCAAGGGCACCAAGGCCCGCTACCAGGTGCCCGCCGGGTTCGAGGGCGGCCAGATGCCGCTGCACCGGCGGCTGCCGAAGCTCAAGGGCTTCTCGAACGCCCAGTTCAAGACCGTTTACCAGATCGTCAACATCGGGCGGCTCGCGGAGCTGTTCCCGACTGGCGGCGAGGTGACGCCGGAGACCCTGGCCGCCAACGGCGCGGTTCGCGGTGGCGAGCTCGTCAAGGTGCTCGGCGACGGCGACCTGTCCGTGGCGCTGCGGGTGAGCGCGCACGCCGTCTCCGCGTCGGCTCGGCAGAAGATCGAGGCGGCGGGCGGAACGGTCACGCTGCTCGGTTAGGCTCAGTTAGGCCACCACGACAGTGGGTACTGAGTACGCACCCAAAGCTGGCTCGTTCAAGGGGACGCCCCTTGGACGAGCTAGCTCGTTGGGTGTGCCTGCGGGTAAGATACGGAAGCCGTTCAAACGCAGGTTCCGCCGATGAAGAGGGATCACGCATGCTGACCGCGTTCATCCGGGCGTTCCGGACGCCCGACCTGCGCAAAAAGCTGCTCTTTACGCTGGGCATCATCGCCCTGTTCCGGTTCGGCTCGTCGCTGCCCGCCCCGGGCATCAACGAGGCGAACGTGTCGACCTGCTCGAACGTCGCGGCCAACTCCGGCCTCGCCGGCACGCTGCAGATCGTCGACCTGCTCAGCGGCAACGCGCTCAAGTACATGTCGGTGTTCGCGCTCGGCATCATGCCGTACATCACGGCGAGCATCATCCTGCAGCTGCTCACCGTGGTCATCCCGCGGCTTGAGACCCTGAAGAACGAGGGCCAGGCCGGCCAGGCGAAGATCACGCAGTACACCAGGTACCTGACCATCGGCCTGGCGATCCTGCAGTCCACCGGGTACATCGAGCTCGCCCGCAGCGGCACCCTCTTCCCTGGCTGCACCGTGTCGGTCATCCCGGACGCCTCGGTCTTCCGCATCGCGACGATGGTCATCACCATGGTCGCGGGCACCGCGGTGATCATGTGGATGGGCGAGCTCATCACCGACCGCGGCATCGGCAACGGCATGTCCGTCATGATCTTCACGCAGGTCATCGCCGTCATCCCGGGCGAGCTGCTGACGATCTTCCAGACCAAGAAGGCGTTCACCGGGATTCTCTCGGTGCTCGTGGTCTTCGTGGTCGTCGCGTTCGTGGTCTTCATGGAGCAGGCGCAGCGGCGCATCCCGGTCCAGTACGCGAAGCGGATGGTGGGCCGCCGGATGTACGGCGGTACGTCCACCTACATCCCGATGAAGGTGAACCAGGCCGGCGTGATCCCGGTCATCTTCGCCTCAAGCCTGCTGTACATCCCGCAGCTGGCGATCTCGCTGTTCGGCAGCCAGACGAACCCGCAGGGCTGGGTCTCGTGGGTGGAGCGCTACCTGGAGGTCGGCAGCAGCACCACGCCTCGTCGAACATGTGGCTCTACCTGGCCGCGTTCTTCATCCTGATTGTCGCCTTCACGTTCTTCTACGTGTCGATCACGTTCAATCCCGGTCGAAGTCGCGGACAACATGAAGAAGTACGGCGGCTTCATTCCTGGCATCAGGCCAGGACGGCCGACTGCCGAGTACCTCAGCTACGTGCTCAACCGGCTCACCACCCCCGGGTCGATCTACCTCGGCATCGTCGCGCTCTTCCCGCTGGTCGCGCTGGCCGTGATCGGCGTGGGCAACCAGTTCCCGTTCAGCGGCGTGAGCCTGCTCATCATGGTCGGCGTTGGCCTTGACACGGTCAAGCAGATCGAGAGCCAGCTGCAGCAGCGTAACTATGAAGGCTTCCTGCGATAGTGCGCATCGTCCTCGTCGGGCCCCCGGGAGCGGGCAAGGGAACTCAGGCCCATTTCATCGCATCTCACCTGGCGATCCCGCGCATTTCGACAGGTGACATCTTCCGGTACAACGTGGCGAACAACACCGACCTCGGCGTCAAGGCCAGGGAGTACATGGACCGGGGCGACCTCGTCCCCGACGAGGTCACGGTGGCGATGGTCCGTGACCGGCTCGCGGAATCGGACGCGAAGGCGGGGTTCCTGCTCGACGGCTTCCCGCGGAACGTGCCCCAGGCCGACACGCTGAAGAAGATACTCGCGGAGCTGGACCAGCGGCTTACGGTGGTGCTTGAGCTCGTCGTTGACGAGGACGAGGTCGTCCGGCGGCTTTCCGGCCGCCGCACCTGCCGGCGCTGCCAGCGGGTCTGGCACGTGCTGTACGAGCCGCCGACCGTGGCCGGCGTCTGCGACGACTGCGGTGGTGAGCTCTTCCAGCGGGACGACGACAAGGAAGAGGTCATCCGGCACCGGCTCGAGGTCTACAGCTCGCAGACCTCGCCGCTGATCGCGTTCTACGCCGACGAGGGAATCCTCGTCGGCATCGACGCGACCGGGCCGGTCGAAGAGGTCACGGCCCGCGCGCTCTCCGCGCTGCAGCCGTACGTGCACTGATCCGCGACTGCCGTTTATCTCGGCAGTCGCGGCAACGCCGCGCGGTGGATACCGTTAGACGCGGAGGTATGACATGCGGCTGCGGAAAGAACCCGAGATTCAGGTCAAGTCGCCTGAGCAGATTGCTCGCATGTACGCGGCTGGGCAGGTTGTGGCGCGCACCCTCTCCGTGCTCAAAGAGGCCGTGCGGCCGGGCGTCTCCACGGCGGAACTTGACTCGATCGCGGAGCGCGAGATTCGCGGGGCTGGCGCGGTGCCGTCGTTCCTCGGGTACTTCGGGTATCCCTCGGCGATTTGCACCTCCGTGAACGAGCAGGTCGTGCACGGGATCCCCGATAAGGACCAGGTGCTCAGGGCCGGGGACGTGATCTCCATCGACTGCGGGGCAATCCTTGACGGGTGGCACGGAGACTCCGCGCTGTCGGTGGGCGTCGGGGAGATTGACCCGGCCGATCAGGCGATGCTCGCGGCCTGTGAGGCCTCGATGTGGGCCGGGATCGCGCAGGCCGTCGCCGGGAACCGGCTGACCGACATCTCGCACGCGGTCGAGAAGTCGGTGCGCGCCGCCGGAAATTACGGACTGATCCGTGAATACACCGGGCATGGCATTGGTACTGAGATGCATATGGATCCGGTCGTGCGGAACTACGGGCCGCCAGGGCAAGGGCCACGGCTGCGCGCCGGGATGGCGCTGGCCATCGAGCCGATGATCACCCGCGGCGAGCGGCACGTCGCCGAGCTTGACGACGGCTGGACGGTCATCACCACGGACGGGTCGCGGGCCGCGCACTTCGAGCACACGGTCGCCATCACCCCCGAGGGTCCGTGGGTCCTCACCGCGCGCGAAGAGGAAAAGACCGAGCAAACCGATCATCCCGAACGACTTCGGCTTACTCGCCAGCGCTCCGCTATCTCCGTCGCCGACGGCGGGCACGATGCCGGGTGACCCGCGGCTGCGCGCCTCGGACGCGGACCGGGAGCGAACGGTCGAGTTGCTGCGCGAGCATCACGCGGTCGGCCGCCTGACGGCCGAGGAGTTCAACAGCAGGCTTGAGCAGGCGTTCGCGGCCAGGACGCTCGGTGAACTCGACGAACTCCTCGCCGACCTGCCCGCGATCGACCTGTACCAACTGCCGTCGGCGGGCATCCGGCCCACGCGGCGCGGCGGCTCGGGCCCGCGGCTCCGCGGCGACGCCTCGCTGGTGCCGTCGCTTGAGAACAGCTGGGGCGGGTGGCTCACGGGCAGCGCGCTGCTCATCGCTGTCTGGGTGGTCATCGGCATCGGCATCGGCGGCCTGGCCTGGGTTCCGTGGTTCGCGCTGATCATCGCCCCGTGGGCCCTAAGCCTCGCCGCCAGGTCGCGCCGACAGTAACCCCCCGACTCGCGGGGAAGGGGGACGACCGTGACCCGCACCGCCGCGCTGTGCTTCGCGTCGGGGCCGACCATCCGAAAGACCCCGGTTGCCGTCAGTGGCGGGCTTTCCAGCCTGAACCCGCCGCGCGGGCCGGTCACCCCGCTGGCCACCAGCTGCCACGTGGTTGTGCCCGCGAGCCGTTCGAACAACCGGACCGGCACGTCGGCGGCGGCCGCCCCGCCCTCGGTGACCCGGCCGGCGAATGCGACCGCTGTGCCGGCGGGCACCCGCAGCCGCGAGGCGGTCAGCGTCAGCCGGTAGTCGTCCCCCGGCCGCGGCGAGGGCGTCCCGCCAGATGTCGCGATGGTGACGTCGGCCGAGTGGCCTGACTGGTTTGCGGGGACGCCAAGCGGCGCGAACACGGTGTGCGCGAGGTCTTGCGCCGGGCCGGGCAGCGCCTGCGTGTAGGCCGCCGCGGCGACCCCGGCGGCGACGACCGCGACGGCGCCGACGGCGGCGAGCCCCGGACGAAGGGCGGTAAGCGGCCGGCGAAATGACCACCGACGCCGCCGTCGGACGCCCTCGCCCGCCGCCTCGGGCCGGCCCGCCGCGCGGAACGCGGCGACGGCGGCGTCGCGGCCGGCCAGCTCATCGGGGCGCCCGTCCGCCGTCAGCGCCGCGACCAGGCGATCGAGGTCAGGCTTGCGGGGGGTGCTCACAGATCCACCTCCTCGATTTGCTGAATGCGCGGATCGTCAGAGAGCGCGCGCAGGCCGCGGTGCAGGGCGACTCGGACCGCGCCGGGTGTCTTGCGCAGCATGCGGGCGACGGCCTCGGTGTCCAGCCCCGCGATCACGCGCAGCGCGACTACCTCGGCCTGATCCTTGGACAGCCCGGCGACCATGGCGACGGCCCGCCGGGTGGAAAGCTCGTGGAAAACCTCGTCCTCGACCGGGTTCCCCATCGTTACGGTGTCCGCGAAAGGCTCGGCGGCCAGCACCTTGTCCCTGAACCGCTTGCGGGACCGCGCGGCGTCGATGGCCCGGTGCCGCGCGATGGTGAACAGCCAGGCGCGGAACTCGTCGGCGCTGCCCTGCTTGAGCTTCGGCAGGTCGCGCACCACCTGGAGCCAGGTCTCGGCGGCGACGTCCTCGACGTCATCGCCGCCGACGACCCGCAGGTACCGCAGCAGCCGGGGCTGCAGCGCGTCCCAGAGCACCAGGAAGCCGGCCTCGTCACCTGCCCTGGCAGTGACGAGCGCCTCATCGAGCGTGGTCACGCCCGCTTCCCGCATGTTTCCCGCGCTCGCCTCCGGGCGCCCTTGAGGCCGATGTTTTCTCCCTCGTCGGTCAGTCGCTCCTTCGTCGCTCCCTCCCTCCTCAGTCCGAAAACACCGGCGGCGCCCTTCGGCTCAGCGCTCGGAGTCTCCCGCGCTCAGAATAGCGAGTCCTCTAGCCGGTGACCGTGACGGTGGCCTGGGTGCTGTGCGCGGCGGTCAGCACCGGGCCGCCGGCGTACATCAGCTCGAAGGCGGCGGTGCTGGACGGCTCGCGCACGAAGCGCACCCCGCCGCGCGGGCCGGTCAGCTCCGCCGCGACCCTGGCCCACTTCTTCGTCGTGGCGTCATAGCGGTACAGGGAGACGATCCGGTGCCGCACCGGCTTGCCGTTGACGGTCAGCACGCCGGTGATCGCGGTCGGATGGCCGGCCGCGATGCTGGCCGGCGCGGCGCTGATGGACAGCGCCGTCGTCCGCTTCGGTACGGTCCCCTCCACGGTGATGGTCGCGGCGCCGCTCGCGGCCGCCGCCAGCGTCGAGTTGCCGTGGAAGACGAGTTCATACCTGCGGGTGACGTACGGGTGCACGGTGAACGTGACCGCACCGGTCTTGCCGGTCAGCTTGACCCGGATGAGCCGCCACCGCTGCCGCCGGTCGTTGTACCGGTAGAGCTCGACCACCTGGCCCGGGGCGGGGTTGCCGCCCGCGAGCAGCGTGCCGGTGATGGTGTCCGCCTGGCCCGCCTGGATCGTGGACTGCGCCGCCGTGGCGGACAGGGTCGTGCCGGTCTTCGCCGCCCCGGTGGTCAGCGCCGCGGTCTTCGTGCTGGTCGTCGCGTCGGCCGTGCTCGTGATGGCGAACGCCGTGGCGCCCGCGAATACCGCGACGGCGCCGCCGACCAGGATCCTGGTGCGGAGCTTGCGCATGATGTGCCTCCCGCTCGGCCCCGTGCGTTGCTGCGCGGGGATCACATGCCGACAGCGTTTGACCCCCGTCTTCTGTTACCGGTCCAGGTCAGGGGCTTGAAGTTCGCGCGCGCCGTTGGTCGGGTATCCTTGGGTCGTAGGCATTTACGCTTTGCCGCGCGTCTAGCGGTTGCCGTGACGGTGTTTCCTGAAGCCCTGTGGCGGTCCCGTGGAATACGACGCGCGGTCTAGGTGTTATGCTGCCGGTTCGCGTTCACGGGACGGGTGCAGTAGACTCTGCTGCGGCCCATCGGCTGGCTTTCCGTCTGGCCTACAGCTGCTCAGTGCAGCTCAGCAGCACGGGTGCTATGGGGGAGTATGTCACGTTCAGCTCGGCGTTTCTTGCCTGGGCTGCCGCGGACAGCCGCGATACCAACCATCACTACGCAGGATGAAGCGCGGAGGATATGCCCAAGAAAGACGGCGCCATCGAGATCGAGGGCACGGTGGTCGAGACGTTGCCGAACGCCTTCTTCAGAGTGGAGCTGGACAACGGGCACAAGGTACTCGCCCACATCAGCGGGAAGATGCGGATGCACTACATCCGGATCCTGCCGGATGACCGGGTGGTCGTTGAGCTCAGTCCGTACGACCTGAGCCGCGGTCGCATCGTTTACCGGTACAAGTAACGGCATCCGGGCACCTAGTGCCCGGAGCTCAGTGCGGCCAGCGTCCCACGCCGCCATGAGGAGAAGTTTGCCGTGAAGGTCAAGCCGAGCGTCAAGAAGATCTGCAGCAAGTGCCGGATCATCCGTCGTCACGGCCGCGTCATGGTGATCTGCTCGGACCCCCGGCACAAGCAGCGCCAGGGTTAATAGCAGTCGCCAGTCGCGCCTGTTAGCTACAACCGAATAAGCGACAAAAAACGCGCACCGCACGCGGCCCCCGCCCTTAGTGAGCAGGGGGCCGTTACCCCCGGTTGGAGGCCGGGGCCCGCCTCGGGCAGGGGCGGGGAGCGGTGCGGAGGACCTCCACCACCCGAAGGAGAACTGCCCGCAGATGGCACGTCTCTCTGGCGTCGATCTGCCGCGTGAGAAGCGGCTTGAGATCGCGCTTACCTATGTTTACGGCATCGGCCGCACCCGGGCCACCGAGACGCTCGCCGCTACCGGCGTGAGCGGCGACACCCGGGTCCACGCGCTCACCGAAGACGACCTGCAGAAGCTCCGCGAGTGGATCGACGCGAACTACCAGGTCGAGGGTGACCTCCGCCGCGAGGTCGCCGCCGACATCCGTCGCAAGATCGAGATCGGCAGCTACCAGGGCATCAGGCACCGCAGGGGCCTGCCGGTGCACGGTCAGCGGACGAAGACCAACGCGCGTACCCGCAAGGGCAGGAAGAAGACCGTCGCCGGCAAGAAGAAGGTCGGAAAGAAGTAATCCCTCGCAGGGATCGATCACCTCCTAAGGAACCAGGAAGCAGATGCCGCCTCGCAAGAGCAGCCAGCAGGGCGCAGCCAAGAAGGTGCGCCGCAAGGAGCGGAAGAACGTAGCCCACGGGCACGCGCACATCCGGTCTACGTTCAACAACACTATCGTCTCGATCACCGACCCGGCCGGTGCCGTGATCGCGTGGGCGTCCTCCGGCCAGGTCGGGTTCAAGGGCTCGCGTAAGTCCACCCCGTACGCCGCCCAGCAGGCCGCCGAGGCCGCCGCCCGGCGCGCCATGGAGCACGGGATGCGCAAGGTCGACGTCTTCGTCAAGGGCCCTGGCTCCGGCCGGGAGACCGCGATCCGGTCGCTGCAGGCGACCGGTCTTGAAGTCGGCTCGATCCAGGACGTCACCCCCGTTCCGCACAATGGCTGCCGCCCGCCCAAGCGCCGGCGCGTCTGAGGAGACAGACACAGATGGCTCGTTACACCGGGGCGGACTGCAAGCTGTGCCGCCGTGAGAAGGTCAAGCTCTTCCTTAAGGGCTCTAAGTGCGACTCGCCGAAGTGCCCGATCGAGATCCGTCCCTACCCGCCGGGTGAGCACGGCCGGATCCGCTCGAAGGACAGCGAGTACCTGCTGCAGATCCGCGAGAAGCAGAAGGCCCGCCGCATCTACGGCGTGCTCGAGAAGCAGTTCCATGGCTACTACGTCGAGGCCACGCACAAGTCCGGCCGGACCGGCGAGGCGCTGCTCCAGATCCTGGAGAGCCGACTGGACAACGTGGTCTACCGGGCCGGCTTCGCCAAGAGCCGGGACATGGCCCGCCAGCTGGTCGGGCACGGCCACATCCTGGTCAACGGCCGCCGGGTCGACATCCCGTCCTACCGGGTGAGCGAGAACGACGTCGTCGAGGTCACGGCCAAGTCCCTTGAGCTGACCCCGATGATCGTCGCCCGCGCGGAGGCCGGCGAGCGCGGTGTCCCGGCGTGGCTCGAGGTCATGCCCGACCAGATGCGTATCCTCGTCCACCAGCTCCCCGTCCGGACCCAGATCGACACCCAGGTCCAGGAACAGCTGATCGTCGAGTACTACTCGAAGTAACCCCATGGGGGTTCATGTCCCCCGGCGGGTTTCGCCGGGGGGCTGAACAACACTTCCGGAGGCTTGCACCTCCGGAGCAAGTGAGCGTCATATAGCGGGCGCTCCTGACAGAAAGAAAATCCCATGCTCATCGCACAGCGCCCCTCCCTTGGGGAGGAGCAGATCGGTGACTACCGGTCTAAGTTCACGATCGAGCCGCTCGAGCCGGGCTTCGGCTACACGATCGGCAACTCGATTCGGCGCACCCTGCTGTCCTCCATCCCGGGGGCGGCGGTCACCTCGATCCGCATCGAGGGCGTGCTGCACGAGTTCACCACGGTGCCTGGGGTCAAGGAGGATGTCACCGACATCATCCTCAACCTGAAGCAGCTGGTCGTGTCCTCCGAGCACGACGAGCCGGTCGTGATGTACCTGCGCAAGCAAGGTCCTGGCGCGGTCACCGCGGCGGACATCGCGCCGCCCGCGGGCGTCGAGGTGCACAACCCCGAGCTGCACATCGCCACGCTGAACAGCAAGGGCAAGCTGGAGATGGAGCTCACGGTCGAGCGCGGCCGCGGCTACGTCTCCGCGACGCAGAACAAGCAGCCGGGGCAGGAGATCGGCCGGATCCCCGTCGACTCCATCTACTCGCCGGTGCTTCGGGTGACCTACAAGGTCGAGGCCACCCGAGTCGAGCAGCGCACGGACTTCGACCGGCTCATCCTGGACGTCGAGACCAAGCAGTGCATGCGTCCGCGTGACGCGGTGGCCAGCGCCGGCAAGACGCTGACCGAGCTGTTCGGCCTGGCCCGGGAGCTGAATGTCGACGCCGAGGGCATCGACATCGGCCCGTCACCGAGCGACGCCGCGCTGGCGCAGGACCTGGCCCTGCCGATCGAGGACCTGAACCTGACAGTCCGGTCCTACAACTGCCTCAAGCGCGAGGGCATCCACACCGTGGGCGAGCTCGTCGCCCGCAGCGAGCAGGACCTGCTCGACATCCGCAACTTCGGCGCCAAGTCGATCGAGGAAGTCAAGCAGAAGCTCGTGGACATGGGCCTGTCGCTGAAGGACTCCCCGCCCGGGTTCGACCCGAGCAGTGCCGTGGACTCGTTCTCCGGCGATGAAGATGAGAGCTACGTCGAAACCGAGCAGTACTAGCCCGGGGACTTGAACCCGATGCGGGTTCGGCGACAGATAAGAAAGGCATATTAATGCCCACGCCTACCAAGGGTGCCCGGATGGGTGGCAGCCCGGCTCACCAGAAGCACATGCTGGCGAACCTGGCCGCCGCTCTCTTCGAGCACGGGAAGATCACCACGACCGAGGCGCGCGCGCGTCGCCTGCGCCCGTACGCGGAGAAGCTGATCACCTTCGCCAAGCGCGGTGACATGCACGCTCGTCGCCAGGTGGAGACGGTGATCCTGCCCAACCACCGGAGTGCGGGCGGCACGGGAGACCGTATCGTCCACACCCTGTTCGCCGAGATCGGGCCGGCGATGGCGGACCGTCCCGGCGGCTACACCCGGATCACGAAGATCGGTCACCGCAAGGGCGACGCCGCCCCCATGGCCGTGATCGAGCTGGTCCAGGGTGAGGTTGGCGCGAGCAGGTCGCGTCGCCGCACCCGTCGCCCGGCCGCCGGGGCCGCTCCGGCCGTGCCGGAAGCGGTCGCCGAGGCCGCTCTCGAGGCGGAGGCCGAGGCCGACGCGGAGACCGCGGCCGAGCTGGCGGGCGCTGAAGGGGCGGAGGACCTCGACGAGGACGAGGACGCGGCCGTCCAGCGGGCGGCCGTCGAGGCGGAAGCCGAGGCCGACGCGGAGACCGCGGCCGACCTCGCGGGCGCTCACGGGGCAGAGAACCTCGACGAGGACGCGGACGACGCCGAGGCCAAGCCGGAGGCATAACGCCTGCCGTCGCGCAGCACGACAGAACGGGCAGCTCACGATCGTGAGCTGCCCGTTCTCGCATTCCAGGGAGATATGACGGCGGGGAGGCGGCAGAGGTGAACGAGGCGGCCGAAGCGGAACCGGCGGTTGTCCGGGTCAGGATTGGCCTCTCCTATGACGGTGCCGGGTTCTCTGGATGGGCGGCGCAGCCAGGGCGGCGAACCGTCGAGGGCGTGCTGTCCGAGGCGCTCGGGCACGTGCTACGGCTGCCCGGAGCCGCGAGCCTCACCGTGGCCGGGCGGACCGACTCCGGTGTGCACGCGCGCGGCCAGGTGGCGCACGCCGACCTGCCCGTGGATGCCTGGGCCAGCCACGGCGACGCGGCACTGCGGCGACTCTCGAGTGCGCTGCCCCCGGACCTCAGGGTGCGATCGATCGGGCCCGCGCCCGACGGATTCGACGCCCGGTTCTCGGCCCTGTGGCGCCGGTACACGTACCGGATCTGCGATGACCCGGCCCTGGCGGACCCATTGCGGCGGCATGACACGCTGTGGAATCCGCGTCACCTGGACCTTGCGGCGATGAATGAGGCGGCGGCACTGCTCCTCGGTGAGCACGACTTCGCCGCGTTCTGCCGCAAGCGGGTAGGTGCGACGACCGTGCGGGCCCTGCGCCGCCTGGAGTGGGAACGCGACGCCGACGGCGTCGCGGTGGGCTGCGTGATCGCGGACGCGTTCTGTCACAACATGGTGCGGGCGCTCGTCGGCGCGCTGCTTCCCGTTGGCGAGGGCAGCCGCCCGGCGTCCTGGCCCGCGCAGGTGCTGGCCGCGGCGGTGCGGGACCCGGCCGTGCGGGTCGTCCCCGCGCACGGCTTGTGCCTGGAAGAGGTGCGTTACCCGGAAGCTGGGCAGTTGGCCGCCCGCGCCGTGCTCACCAGGCGCGTGCGCGTCGCGGGCGACGCGTAGCCGGGCCGGCTAGGCCGACGCCGCGGGGGTCGGCGCCGCGCCGGTTACCATGCGCTGGCTGAGGTCGATGTTCGCGGTCTCCTCCACCACGTCGTTGCTGAACTGCTTCAGCTGGTTCTGTTCCGCGGTGGTGGTCGGATTGGTCCCGTTGACGAACTCGGACCAGGTCAGGATCAGGTAGTGGCCCTTGAACTCCGCCTCGACGATGCCGGTGCCGTTACCGAGCTTGCTCGCGACTCCCGTCTTCGACGTCAGGGGGGCGATGAAGTCGTTCTCGCCGACGTCCTTGCCCGCGTAGTGGGCCTCGTTCGTCGTCGACAGGTTGATAACGCCGATCGTCCCCATGATCTTGTTATCGCCCGATACGTAGCTGCCGCGCACCACCTGCGTGCACTTGCCGGCTTTGAGGGCCGCGACCAAGGTCGACCCGATCACCGCGTTTCCGCACGTCTTGTCGACCTTGGTGGCAACGAGCGTGTACGAGGTCTTGTCGGTTTCGTCGGTGAACGCCACCGGGTAGAGCTCGGACGCGGTAAGCGGGGTCGGGTCGTCGGTCGCCGCCTGGATGTGGCAGTAGGTGCCGAGTTGCTGCACGCACGCCTGGGTTGACGGGGTCGCGCCCGCGGTCGACAGCGAGCTCTGGGCGCCGGGGCTGTTGGCCCCCGGGGAGTTCGACTTGAACAAGAAGGTGTAGGCCGCGACGCCGACGACCCCGACGACGACGACGCCGAGCGCGGCGAACAGCAGCCGCTTGCCGCCGAGCGGGCTGCGCCCGGCCCGGCCAGCGGCCCGGCCGGAACCCCGTCCCGCGCCTCCGGCCCGCCCGGTGCCATCGCCGTACAGCTCCTGGTAGGGGTCACCGCCCTGGTCCGGGTCGCTGAACCCGTCACCGTACTCTTCGTACCCGTCACCGGCCGGGCCGCCGGACGGCGACGGTGCCTCGTCGTAGGCGTCGTATCCGGGCGCGCCGAAGGCGCCAGCCGTGGGGTAGGCGCCGCTCGTCTCGCCCGCGCGGCGCCCCGTCCGGTCGCCGTCGGCATAGCGGGCGGGGTCGTCGTACCGCTGCTGGGCCCTGGTCTCCCGCACACTCTGCGGGCCGGTGCGCTGGAAGGGCTGGGGGCCGGACGCCGGGTTCGCCGGACCTGGCAACGGGCCGGTCCGGGGCTGCCCGGGACCTGGCGGATAGCCGCGAGCCGGATCGCTCAGAGCCTCGCGCGGGCCGGTGCCGTACTCGTCGATGACCCGGCCGTTAAGCCGGTACGTGCCGGTGTCGGCGAAGCTCGCGCCGTTAGCCGCCGCGGGCTGCCCGCCGTACCAGTCGTTGCCCGCGTCTTCCGCCGAGTAGCCGCCCTGGCCGCCAGCCGGCAACGCCGGGTAGCCGCCGCTGCCGCCGCGCGGAGCGGGGTAGCCGCCCGTGGACGGCGCCGGGTAGCCGGGGGGCTGGCCGTAGCCGCCCTCGTCCTGGTAACCGCCGCCGGTCGCGTAACCGGGCACCGGCCGCTGGTCGTAGCCCGGCTGGCCGTACCCGGAGGACTGGTTCTGTCCTTGCTCGTACCCGTAGTCGTTGGGCTGCGGGTACCCCTGCGGGCCGCCATAGCCGCCCGCGCCCGCCTGACCCGGCCCGGGCCCGTAGCCGCCGTACGGCTGCTGCTGATAGGGCTGCTGCCCGTACCCGTCACCGTACTGGCCGTCCTGGGGCGGGTATCCGTGCTGGCCCGGTCCGGGCTGGCCGCCGTCCGGCCCGTAGCCAAAGCCGCCGTCCGCGGGCGGGTACTGCTCGTCGTCCGGGTAGCCCCGTGGCTCCTCGTCCCAGGCCCCCGCGCTCCCTGGCGTCGCGCCGGACGACGGTTGCCAAGGCGTTTGGCGCCCCCAGTCCCCGCGTGCCCCGGGGACGTCCCCACCTCGGTATCCCATATCATCGAGAGTAGCGACCGCAGCGTTCCAACGTGCCTGGATGTGTTTTTTGAGGTCGGCGGCCCCGCGGACAACGACATCGGGGGTCCCGCGGTGCGGTAGGCTTAAACGATAAACGGCAGGAGAGTCTGCGCGCACTTTGGCAGCGGGCGTGGATTCGAGTATGCTGCATTGGCGTCATCCGCGACGAGCAGCATTTCCGGCTGCGCCGACTCCGTGCCTGGATCTTCCGATAGCTACGTGGAACTTCCGGCAGCAGGGTCTTGAGGATCACGAACCACATGCGAAGGCTAAACGACTGTGCGCACTTTCAGCCCGAAGGACAGTGACATCACGCGTCAGTGGCATGTCATCGACGCCACCGACGTCGTGCTCGGCCGCCTGGCCAGCCATGTGGCGGTGCTGCTGCGGGGCAAGCACAAGCCCATCTTTGCTCCGCACGTCGACACTGGTGACTTCGTCATCGTGGTCAACGCGGACAAGATCGCCCTCAGCGGTGCCAAGCTGGAGGACAAGAAGGCCTACCGGCACTCCGGTTACCCGGGTGGCCTGAGCGCGATGAGCTACAAGGACCTGATGGCCAAGCACCCGACGCGGGCCGTCGAGAAGGCAGTCAAGGGGATGCTCCCCAAGAACAGCCTCGGCCGCAAGACGCTCGGCAAGCTCAAGGTCTACGCGGGCCCGACGCACCCGCACCAGGCGCAGCAGCCGCAGCCGTACGAGATCCGGCAGATTTCCCAGTAGCGCCGCAAGGAAGCGTGAGGAAGAGCAACGTGGCCGAGCCCACTGGCGTAGAGACGCCCGCAGACGACACGGAATACTTCGCCCCGGAGTACACCGCCGAAGAAGAAATCGACGGCGAGAATGCCCCGTCGGAGTACACCACCGAGTCATCGGAGGCCGCGGCGCCGCGCGTCGCGCGCCGCCCGGTCGTCACCGGTCACGCAAGCGGCCTGGGGCGCCGCAAGGAGGCCATCGCGCGGGTGCGCATCGTGCCTGGCACGGGCCAGTGGAAGATCAACGGCCGCACGCTTGAGGCCTACTTCCCGAACAAGGTGCACCAGCAGATCGTGAGCGAGCCGTTCGTGACGCTCGGCGCCGAGGGCAACTTCGACGTGATCGCCAGGATCGGCGGCGGCGGCGTCTCAGGACAGGCCGGCGCGCTGCGGCTTGGCGTGGCCCGCGCGCTAACGCTTGTCGACCCGGAGAACCGCCCGCAGCTGAAGAAGGCCGGTTTCCTGACCCGGGATGCCCGAGCGACGGAGCGGAAGAAGTACGGACTCAAGAAGGCCCGTAAGGCTCCGCAGTACTCCAAGCGCTAGCCGTCGGCTGGCATACCCAGAGCTGCCGACATGGGCCGAATTTTCGGTACTGACGGTGTTCGAGGGGTCGCTGGGGTCGAACTGACCGCCCAGCTTGCCATGGACCTGGCGGTCGCGGCGGTGCCTGTACTGGCACCCGCCGTGGCCGCTGTCGGTCATGCGCGCCGCCCCTCCGCCGTCATCGGACGCGACTCGCGGGCTTCCGGCGACTTCCTCGAGGCCGCCGTCGTCGCGGGACTAGCGAGTTCCGGTGTTGACGTGCACCGGCTCGGCGTAATCCCGACCCCCGGAGTCGCGTACCTCACCGGAGCACTCAACGCGGATTTCGGCGTGGTGCTGTCCGCGAGCCATAATCCCGCGGCGGACAACGGGATCAAGTTCTTTGGGCGATCCGGCGTCAAGCTGCCGGACGCGATAGAAGACCAGATCGAGGCGCGGTTGCGCGCCGCCGGCGATGGCGCACCGACGGCGAGTGCCGTCGGCGAGATCTCCGCCCTGGGCTTCGGACGGGTCACCGACGCGTACTCCGCGCACGAGATTTACCTGGATCACCTGCTCGCCTCGCTGCCCACGCCGTCGGCGGGGCAGCCACCGCTGCACGGGATGCGGGTCGTCGTGGACTGCGCGCACGGTGCCGCCTTCAGCATCGGCCCGCGCGCCCTCCGCCGGGCCGGGGCCGAGGTCATCGCGATCGGGGCCGCACCGGACGGCCTGAACATCAACGCGAGCGTCGGGTCGACTCACCTGGAGACGCTGGCGGCGGCGGTACTTGAGCATGGCGCCGACGCGGGCTTGGCCTTCGATGGCGATGCGGACCGCTGCCTGGCGATTGACGGTGACGGCCAGCCGCTCGACGGCGACCAGATCCTCGCTGTCCTCGCGTCGCAGCTGAAGCGGGGCAACCAGCTCGTCGGCGACACCGTCGTCGTGACCGTGATGTCCAACCTCGGCTTCCACGACGCGATGCGCGAGTCCGGCATCACCGTGGTCGAGACGCCGGTCGGCGACAAGCACGTCTACGCCGCGATGCGAGACGGCGGCTACATCCTCGGCGGCGAGCAGTCCGGGCACATCATCCAGATGGGTCACGCGACCACCGGGGACGGCGTACTGACCGGGCTGCACCTGCTCGCCGCGGTGAACAGCATCGGCATCCCCGTTTCCGCCGCCGCGAAGATGATGACCAGGTACCCGCAGGTGCTGATCAACGTTCGGGGCAACAAGGACAGGGCGATGGCCGACCCGGCGCTCGCCCGGGCCGTGAGCGCGGCGCAGTCCGAGCTCGGCGCCACGGGACGCGTGCTGCTGCGGCCGAGCGGTACCGAGCCGGTTATCCGCGTGATGGTCGAGACGCGGCAGTCTGACCTTGCTGAGCTGATCGCGGGTCAGTTGGCTGACGCTGTGCGGCTTGCTATGTCCTTGTGAACTGACTTATCGAACCCACCTCTTCAAAGTCAAACCCAGGCTGGGTGGCTGTCACGCGGAGAGACTTCTCGCGGCGCTCCTTCGGAAGGCCGCGAGGAAGTCTCCCCGCGCACCAGCCGCTCTCCTCGATCCACAGAAACCCTCCAAAAGGCCTGCGGGCTGCCATCGCGCTGCCGCCTTGCGTGACGCTTTGAGATTGCTCTGGCCTTCGGCCTAACGCTGACGCGGGCTCATGGGGATTGAGATTGCTCCGGCCAGGCTGTCGCTTGCCTGTCGCTCGTGGTCATTGCTCTCGCCTTCGGCGTTGGGCTGACGCTGTGCCCGTTGCCGTCATTGCCCTGGCCTTCGGCCTAACGCTGACGCGGGGGCATGAGGGGGCCGGCATTCGGCGTGGGGGCTGGCGCTTGGGTTGGGGGGACGGGGGAGACTAGGGGTATGCGGGATGCTTACTCGGTTTCTAAGGTGCGGGCGGCCGAAGCGGCGTTGATGGCGCTGGTGCCGGATGGGGCGCTTATGCAGCGGGCGGCGGCCGGGCTCGCCGCCGTGTGCGGGGAGCTGCTGCGGGCTAGTGCGGGCGGGGTTTACGGTGCGCGGGTCGTGGTGCTCGCGGGGACCGGGGACAACGGCGGGGACGCGCTTTACGCGGGGGAGCGGCTGGCGCGCCGGGGAGCGTCCGTGACCGCTGTCCGGGGCGGGGAGCGGCTGCACGCCGAGGGCGCCCGGGCACTGGTGAGCGCGGGTGGGCGGGTCATTGGGGTGGCGGCGCCGCGCGACCCGGACGCCACGCGCGACGACCTGGGCGACCCCGCCGCGGACCGGTACGACGTCGGGCACGACGTGCGGAGCGTCATCGGGCACGCGGACCTGGTCATTGACGGGATGCTCGGGATCGGGGGCAAGGGCGGGCTGCGCGAGCCGTACGCCACGCTCGCGCAGCTGGCGGCCAACGCGCGGAACGCCTTGACCGTCGCGGTCGACCTGCCGTCCGGCATCGACGCGGACACCGGGGCGGTCGCCGGGCCCGCCGTGCGGGCCGACGTCACGGTGACCTTCGGTGCCGTCAAGCCCGGGCTGCTCATTGATCCAGGCGCTGGACATGCCGGGGTCGTCGAGTTCGTTGACATCGGCCTTGGCCCCTACCTCGACGGGCCCCCGGAGGCCAGCGCGCCGCAGGCCCGCGACATCGCGGCGCTGCTGCCGCGGCCGACCGCGGAGTCGGACAAGTACCGGCGCGGCGTGCTCGGCCTGCTCACCGGCAGCGACCGCTACACGGGCGCGGCGCTGCTCTCGACCGGCGGGGCCGTCCGGGGCGGTGCGGGCATGGTCCGGCTGGTGACCTCCCCCGGCGCGGCGGCCGGGGTCCGGCAGGTCCATCCCGAGGTGGTCATCACCGAGCTGACCGGTGAAGACGGCCCCCGGTTCCCCGACGACGTGGGCCGGGTCCAGGCCTGGGCCGTCGGCTCAGGAATGGGCACCGATGAAGCGGCGGCCCGGCGGCTCGCCGCCGTGCTGGCGACCAGCCTCCCCGTGCTCATCGACGCCGACGGGCTGACCCTGCTGGCCCGGCACCGGGAACTGCTGCCGCGACCCGCGCCAACGCTGATCACACCGCACGCGGGCGAGCTCGGCAGGCTCCTTGACGCGGACCCGGCGGACATCGAGGCGAGGCGGCTTGAGCACGCCCGGCGCGCCGCGACGATGCTCGGCGCGTGCGTGCTGCTGAAGGGGTCAACGACCGTGATCGCGCCGCCCGACGGGCTTGACCCGGTCCTGGTGAACACCACGGGGACGCCGTGGCTCGCCACGGCGGGCACCGGCGACGTCCTCGCCGGGCTGGCCGGCGCGCTGCTCGCCCAGGGGCTGCTGCCGCCGCAGGCCGCCATCTGCGCCGCGTACCTGCACGGGCTGGCCGCCCGGCTCGCCGCCGCGGGCAGCGGCGGCGACGCCGACGGGCTGGCCGGCACGGCCCCCATCGGCTCCTCCGACGTGGTCACCGCGCTCCCCCGAGCCTTCCGCGCGACCTGACACCTCCCGGAGAAGGAGGGGGAGGGAGGGGGCAAGCAGAGCGAGCGGGGGAAGCACACTAGCATGATGTTCATGGAGAGGCACGCGGAGGCGAGCGTCGAGCTGGGCGCGATCACGAGGAACATCACGGCGCTGCGCGCGCACGTGGCCCCCGCGGCGGTCATGGCGGTCGTGAAGGCCAACGGGTACGGCCACGGCGCCGTTCCCGCGGCGCGGGCCGCCGTGCGCGGCGGCGCGGACTGGCTTGGCGTCGTCCACGTCGCCGAGGCGCTCGAGGTCCGCCGGGCCGGGATCGACCTTCCGCTGCTCTGCCTGATGGCGATCGGCTCCGACCACCACGCGGCGGCGATCGCCGCCCAGGTGGACCTGGCGGCCGGGTCGGCGGAAATGGTGCGGCGGCTGGCCGCCGCCGCCGAGGTCGCCGGGCGCCCCGCGCGGGTGCACCTGAAGGCGGACACCGGGCTGAGCCGGGGCGGTGCCACCCCGGCGGACTGGCCCGCGACACTCGCCGCGGCGAAGCGGGCAGAAGATGAGGGCAGCGTCGTCGTCGCGGGCGTCTGGTCGCACTTCGCGTCGGCGGACGAGCCGGGCAACCCGTCGATCGAGGCCCAGCTCGCCGTGTTCAAGGAGGCCCTGGCGGTCGCCGAGAGCGCCGGCCTCACCCCGCAGGTGCGGCACATCGCCAACACGGCGGCGGCGCTCGACGTGCCGCAGGCACGCTACGACCTGGTGCGGATCGGTGGCGGCAGTTACGGCCTGGCCACCCTCCCCGGCGGGGCGCCCGCGTGGCTGCGCCCCGCGATGACGCTGCGGGCCCGGCTGGTGCTCGTGAAACGCGTCCCCGCCGGGACGGGAGTGTCTTACGGCCACCGGTACACGACGACGGGCGAGACGACGCTCGGCCTCGTGCCGCTCGGCTACGCGGACGGGATACCGCGCGCGGCGACCGGCCTGCCGCTCGTGGCCGCTCGGGGTCGCCGCTGGCCAATTGCGGGCACTGTTTGCATGGATCAGCTGGTCATCGACTTCGGCGACGAGCCGGTGGCGGAGGGGGACGAGGTCGTGCTTTTCGGACCTGGGGATGACGGGGAACCGACCGCCCAGGAGTGGGGCGAGGCCCTCGGCACGATTTCCTACGAGGTCGTGACCGGAATCGGCGCCCGCGTGCCGAGGTCGCACCATGAGTGAGGTTTCGCTGACCGTCGCCACGGCCGAGCAGATGCGCGCACTCGGCCGGTCGCTCGCCACCGTGCTGCGCGCCGGGGACCTGGTGATCCTGAGCGGCGGGCTGGGCGCGGGCAAGACCACGCTGACCCAGGGGATCGGCGCCGGGCTCGGGGTGCGCGGGCCGATCACCTCGCCCACGTTCGTGATCGCGCGGGTGCACCCGCCGGTGGGGCCCGCCGCCGCGACCCGCGAACTGCGCCCGGCGCTGGTGCACGCCGACGCCTACCGGCTCGGCAGCGTTCTTGAACTTGACGACCTGGACCTGGACACGGACACCGCGGCCTCGGTGACGGTGGTCGAGTGGGGCGAAGGGCTAGCCGAAGGGCTGGCGGCCGACCGCCTGGAGGTCACGATCACGCCGGACGCCCCGATGGCCGGCGACCCCGCCGCGGCCGGAGACGGGGCCGATCCCGAAGGTGATCCGGACGACCCGACCGGCGACGTGCCGCGCACGGTGCGGATTTCCGCAGTCGGTGAGCGCTGGGAAGGCATCAAGTTGCCACTCGCGAGCCTCGCTGATCGTCTATAGTTCGGCTTTGTACCGATCCGTTTTGTACGTTCTACCTGGTCTCTAGGTCACCAACCCTCACCGGAGGCATGCCGTGACTCAGCATGGGTCATTCCCCGGCCGACCGCGTGGCCGCCGGGCGCGTCAGGACAACGACGTGCCCGAGTGGCAGGGGTATGACGCCACACCGCAAGACCAGCGGGAGTTCCCCGACCTTGCTCCCGTCCGCCCCCGGGAGGCGCGGGACAGGGACGGCCGGGCGCAAGGGGGACAGCCGGGCCGGGCGGCTCAGCCGGGCGGCTACGGCGGCTACCCGGGCGCCAGCGGTCAGGGTTACCCGCAGGGCGGCCAGCCGTCGACCGGCGACGGCTACGGCGGCCAGTACGGTGGCGGCGGTCACCCGGGCGGCGGTTACGGCGGTCCGGGGCAGGCACCCCAGGGGGACCAGACGTGGACCGGGCAGCCGCCCTGGCCGGATCAGCAGGCCCCGCAGCAGCAGGCCCAGCAGCACCAGGCCCAGCAGCCGCCCGCGGCGCAGCTTCAGGAGGAGCGGCCGCGCCAGCAAGCCGACGCGGCGCCGTCCTGGGCCGAGCCGGATTCCGAGGAGGCCTTCTCCGAGCGGTGGCACCGGCGCGGGCAGGAGTCGTCGCGGGACGAGCAGCGGGCCGGGCGGCGCAAGCGCCGTCGGCTGCTGATCGCCGGCGGCACCGTGGTGGCCCTGGCGATCGCGGTCACCATTTACCTGATGAGCGGCGGACCCGGCGCGGCCAACCTCGGCTTCGGCAGCTTCGTGACGAACTTCCTGCCCGGCGAACTCCAGCAGGTGCCCGACCCGTGCACCACCGTTCCGGCCGCCACGCTGAACCAGTTCCTGCCGGGCACGCGCAAGGAGGCGGCCCCGCCGCTGAACTCCGGCACCAACACCCAGTGCACCTGGACGCTGGACAACCCGCCGACGTACCGGGTGCTCGAGGTTCAGTTGCAGGCTTACTCGCCGAGCGGGCTCGCCTCGGGCGACGGCAGTGCGACGTTCGCCGCGGAGGACGGCTACCAGTCGTTCGAGAACAATTACACCTCGCCGGGCCCGAAGAGCGGACAGCCGAAGGCCACGGTGACGGACCTGTCAGGAATGCCGGGCGGTTCCCAGACCTCGGCCTTCCAGGCCACCCAGGTGTTTAACCGGGGCGGCGCCGTCACGGACGTGGCCAACGTCTACGTCCGCTACCGCAATGTCATCATCACCGTCGTGGTCGACGGACTTGACCAGAGCAGCAGCGGCAAGAAGTACGGGCCGGTGTCCATGAGCGACCTCACCACCGTGGCCACCACCGTCGCGAACCAAATGGCGTCTCAAATCGCCAAGTAGTCGCCACGCCGACTACCCTCATTGGACGTGCTGCTGCTCGGTCTAGACACCGCGACGCCCGCGGTGACGGTGGCGCTGCATGACGGCGGCCAGCCGCTGGCCCAGCTGGTCACGGTCGACGCCCACCGCCACGCGGAGCTGCTCGCCCCTGCCATCGCCAAGGTCGTCGCCGACGCTGGCGCGTCCCCGCGTGACCTGACGGGCGTCGCGGTCGGGGTAGGCCCAGGCCCCTATACCGGCCTGCGGGTCGGGCTGGTCACCGCGCGGGTGCTCGGTGCGGCGCTCGGCATCCCCGTATACGGCCTGTGCACCCTCGACGTCATCGCCGCGGACGTGGACGCCGGCGGCGAAGACTTCCTCGTGGCCACCGACGCGAGACGGCGGGAGCTCTACTGGGCGCGCTATGACGGCTCCGGGCGGCGGATCTCCGGTCCCGAGGTCGCCAAGCCGGCGCTGATCCCCGCGTCCGGGCTTGCCGCGGCCGGCGAGGGGCCGATGCTCTACCCCGAGGTGCTTCCAGAAGGCCTCGGCCCGGCCTTCCCCGCGGCCGCCACGCTGTGCCGGATGGCGATCGCGGCCCTGGCCGCCGGAGACGAGGCCACGTCGCTGCTACCGCCTGAGCCGCTCTATCTGCGGCGCCCAGACGCCCGTGAGCCGGGCGCGCCCAAGCGGGTGACACCGTGATGACCAGCTGGCGTGGCCGCCGCGCGGCCGCCGCGGGCGAGACGCCGCGCCCAGGCGGAACGGCGCGGCTGCGTCCGATGGTGGCCGCCGACCTCGTTGACGTGATCGGGCTTGAGCACGACTTGTTCCCCGATGACCCCTGGACGCCGGAGATGTTCGCCGACGAGGTCGCGCAGCCGGCCGAAAGCCGCCTGTACCTCCTCGCCGAGGTGGATGCCGGCGACGGCGGCATCGCCGACAGCGACATCGTGAGCGGCCGCGGTGCGGCCAGCGGAGCCGTGATGGCGGGCTACGCGGGGATGATGTTCATCCCGGGCGGGACCCAAGCCGACGTGCTGACGATCGCGGTCCGCCAGGCGTGCTGGGGTCAGGGAATCGGCTCGGCGCTGCTCGGAGCGCTGCTCGACGCCGCGCGCGAGCGGGGCCGCACGGAGGTGTTCCTCGAGGTCCGCGCGGACAACCCGCGGGCGCACGGCCTCTACCGGCGCCGCGGGTTCGCGGATATCGGCCTGCGCCGCGGCTACTATCAGCCGTCCGGGACGGACGCGATCGTGATGCGTAAGGACCTGCGATGAGCGGATTGACCGACGAGCCGCTGGTGCTCGGCATCGAGACCTCGTGCGACGAGACCGGCGTGGGCATCGTCCGGGGCCGGGAACTGCTCGCGGACGAGGTGGCGTCGTCAATGGACCAGCACGCCAGGTTCGGCGGCGTGGTGCCGGAGGTGGCCAGCCGCGCCCACCTCGAAGCGATGGTGCCCGTGCTTGAGGGGGCGTTCGCCAAGGCGGGCGTCAAGCCGTCCGACATCGACGCCGTCGCGGTGACCGCGGGCCCGGGGCTGGCCGGCGCGCTGATGGTCGGCGTCGCCGCCGCCAAGGCCTACGCCTACGCGCTCGGCAAGCCGCTCTACGGGGTGAATCACCTGGCGGCCCACGTCGCCGTCGATCAGCTAGAGCACGGCCCGCTGCCTGCCCCCTGCATGGCCCTGCTCGTATCGGGCGGCCACTCCTCGCTGCTGCTCGTGCCGGACGTGACGGGCGAGGTGCGCCCGCTCGGCGCGACGATCGACGACGCCGCGGGCGAGGCGTACGACAAGGTGGCCCGCGTGCTCGGCATGCCATTTCCCGGGGGGCCGCCGATCGACCGGGCGGCCAAGGAGGGGTCACCCGACGCGATCAGGTTCCCCCGCGCCAAGCTGCACGACGGCACCTTCGACTTCTCTTTCGCCGGCCTTAAGACCGCGGTCGCCCGTTGGGTCGAGGCGCGCGCGGACGCCGGCGAACCGGTTCCGGTCGCCGACGTGGCGGCCTCCTTCCAGGAGGCCGTTGCCGACGTGCTCACCCGCAAGGCGGTGGCCGCCTGCCGCGAGTACGGCGTGACCGACCTGGTGATCGGCGGCGGCGTGGCGGCCAACTCACGGCTGCGCGCGCTGGCCAAGGCCCGGTGCGAGAGCGCCGGCATCCAGGTCCGCGTGCCCCGTCCCGGCCTGTGCACGGATAACGGGGCGATGGTGGCGGCCTTGGGGGCCTCCGTGGTGGCGGCAGGCCGCCCGCCGTCCACGCTGGCCCTCCCGGCGGACTCGTCCCTCCCGGTCACCGAGGTCCTGGTCCCCTAGGGCCCCCGCCTCCGCACCCGAGCAGCCCAGTGGCTCGTTTCATGACTGTGTGAGTCTTGCGCGCTGTGGACGCGCAAAACTCACACAATCATGGCTGGTGGGGCGGCTAGGACGACTTCCTCTTGCTGGTCACCCGACGGATGGCGACCGCGATCGCCGCGCCGATCGCCGCGACCGGGATGACGCGCTTCAGGATCGGCACGACGACGAACTTGAAGGCGTTCAGCGACTCTTCCTGCTTGATCGCCGGGGCGGGGGCTGGCTTGACGGCCGTGGTCGCCGCCTCGCCGGAAGAGTCGGCCGCCGTCCCGTCGGACTCGGGGGTGGCGGTCTCCTCGGCGGGGGGCGCGTTGTCGGATGCGATCAGCGCCTCCAGGTTGGACGCGAACTGCGCGATGAGCTTGCCGCTCACCTCGGGCAGCAGCGACCGGCCGAACTGCGCCGGACGCCCGGTCACGTTCAGCGAGGTGTGGATCGACACCAGCGTGCCTGCGTCATCGGGCTTCAGCACGGCTTGCACGTTGGCCGACGCGGTGCCGGCGCCGCGGGTCTCCTTGCCGCTCGCCTCGATCGCGATCGTGCGGTTCGCCTCGTCCTTGTCGGTGAACTTGGCGGTGCCCTTGTAAGTGAGGGAGAGCGGGCCGAGCTTGACCTTCACCTGGCCCTCGATCTCATTGCCGTCGTCCGAGATCGACAGGACGCTGGCACCGGGCATGCACGGGGCGATCCGCTCAACGTCAAGCAGGACATCCCACGCCTTCTCTGGCGGCACTGGGACCGTGAATGAGTTGTCGAGCTCAATGGCCATGCGGACACTACTTTCTCGCCGGTTAACTTCTCTTTAGTAATCCTAGTGCCGCGCTGCCCGCGGGGGGACGACCAGTACTCCCCGCGGGGGGGACGACCCCCCTGCACCCCCCGCGCATGGAAGGGCTTCGCCCCTCCATAGCCTCCCCACGGGAGGACGGCGCAAAAAACACGCCGCCCCCCGCGCTGTGGCTGGGGTTAAAGCCCTGTGGTCGCTCCCCGAAGGCGTTGCCCAACCCGCAACGCCTGGCCGTGGCTGGGGTTCAGGCGAGCGTGACGCTGCCACTTACGAGCGTGACGAATGACACTTAAATGCCGGCCGCGGCGGCGAGGGCGCGGCCGGTCAGGACGCGGGCGAGGTGGCGGCGGTAGTCGGCCGCGCCGCGCAGGTCGCTCGGCGGGTTCGTGTCCTCGTCGGCCCGGGCGGCCGCCGCCGCGAGCGCGGACGCCGACGCCTCCGCGCCCGCCGCCGCCTCCTCCACGGCGTGCGCCCGGACCGGCACCGAGCCCATGTTGGTGAGCCCGACCCTCGCGGCCGCGACGTGCCCGTTGGCTCGCCGGGCGATCGCGGCGACCCCGACGATCGCCCAGGCCTGGGCGGTGACGTGGAACTTCTCGTACCGGTAACCCCAGCCGTCAAGCTTGGGTACCCGGATCGCGGTGAGGATCTCTCCTGCCGCTAGCGAGGTCGTGAGGTAGTCGGTGAAGAAGTCCGCCGGTGAGATCGACCGGCTGCCCGAGGGCCCGGCCGCGATGAGCGTCGCGTCGAGCGCGGTGACGACGGCGGGCAGGTCGCCCGCCGGGTCGGCGTGCGCGAGCGCACCGCCGATCGTGCCCCGGTGCCGCACGGCCGGGTCCGCGATCGTCCCCGCCGCCTCCGCGAGCAGGCCGCAGTGCGCGGCGACCAGCGGATCCCTGGTCAGCTCGTAGTGCGTGGTCAGCGCGCCGATCTCGAGTTCGGAACCGAGGTCGCGCACCCCGCGAAGCGCGTCCAGGTCGCCCACGTCGACGAGCACCGTCGGGTAGGAGAACCGGAGCCGCAGCAGCGGCAGCAGCGACTGCCCGCCCGCGATCACCTTGGCGTCCTCGCCGCCGGAGTCCAGCGCGGACACCGCCTCGTCGAGCGACGAGGGCCGCGTGTAGTCGAACTTCGCCGGGATCATCGCGCAGTCCCTTCAGCCTCTTGGATGGCTCGCCACACGCGCTCCGGCGTGCAGGGCATGGGAACGTCGGACACCCCGAACGGGCGGAGGGCGTCGACGATCGCGTTCACCACGGCCGGGGTGGACGCGATCGTGCCGGCCTCGCCGACGCCCTTGACGCCGAGCGGGTTGAGCGTGGACGGGGTGGTCGTCCTGGCGGTCGTGAACGACGGCAGGTCCGCCGCCGACGGGATCAGGTAGTCCGCGAGCGACGCGGTAATCAGGTTGCCAGAGGAGTCGTACGCGGCCTCCTCGTACAGCGCCTGCGCGATGCCCTGGGCGAGCCCGCCGTGCACCTGGCCCTCGACGATCAGCGGGTTGACCACGACCCCGACGTCGTCCACCGCGACGTACGAGCGGATGCGGACCTGGCCCGTCTCGGTGTCCACCTCGGCCGCGCAGAGATGCGTGCCGTGCGGGAAGGAGAAGTTGTCCGGGTCGTAGGTCGCGTCGGAGTCGAGCGACGGCTCGACCCCTTCCGGCAGGTCGTGCGCGGCGAACGCGGCGAAGGCGATCTCGCCGATCGTCTTGCCCTGGTCGGGGTCGCCGCGGACCGCCCATCGCCCCGCGTCCCATTCCAGGTCGTCGGGCGATACCTCGAGCATGGCCGCCGCGATCACGCGGGCCTTCTGCCGCACCTTGTCGCAGGCGTTGACGATCGCGGTACCGCCGACGACCAGCGACCGGGAGCCGTAGGTGTCCATGCCCTTGGGCGCGATGGCGGTGTCCCCGTGCAGCACCCGCACGTCCTCGAACGGCACGCCGAGCTGGTCGGCCACGATCTGCGACCACGCCGTCTCGTGTCCCTGCCCGTGCGCGGAAGATCCGGTGACGACCTCAACCTTGCCGGTCGCCAGCATCCGGATGGCCGCGTGCTCCCAGCCGCCGGCCGCGTAGGCGAGCGAGCCGAGGACGCGCGAGGGCGCGAGCCCGCACATCTCGGTGAAGGTCGAGATCCCGATTCCGAGGCGCACGGGAGAGCCATCACGATTCCGTTCGGACTGCTCCTTGCGCAGTTCGTCGTAGTGGAACAGCTCCCTGGCGGCGGCGGTGGCCGCCTCGTAGTTGCCCGTGTCGTAGGTCAGCCCGGAGATCGTCGCGTAGGGGAACTCCTCGTGCTTGATCCAGTTCCGCTCGCGCAGCTCGAGCGGGTCCACGCCAAGCTCGGCGGCCAGGTCGTCCATCAGGTGCTCGATGGCGTAGGTCGCCTCGGGACGCCCGGCGCCGCGGTAGGCGTCGGTGGGGGTCTTGGTGGTGAACACGCCGGTGCAGTTGAACCGGTAGGCGTCCATCTTGTAGATCGCGTTGAACATGAACGCGCCGAGCAGCGGCACCCCCGGCGTGACGAGCATCAGGTACGCGCCCATGTCGGCGAGCAGCTCGACATCGAGCGCGCGGACGCGGCCGTCGGAGTCGGCCGCGAGCCGCAGCTTCTGGAGCTGGTCGCGGCCATGGTGCACGGCCACGTTGCCCTCGGACCGGGTCTCCGTCCACTTCACCGGGCGGCCGAGCTTGCGCGCGAGCAGCAGCGCGAGCACCTCCTCGGCGGTGACCTGGAGCTTCGATCCGAAGCCGCCGCCCACGTCCGGCGCGATCACCCGCAGCTTGTGCTCGGGAATGCCGGTGACGAGCGCGAGCATGACCCGCAGCACGTGCGGGATCTGGGTGGAGGTCCACATCGTGTACTCGTCGGCGACCGGGGCGCAGACCACGGACCGCGGCTCCATCGCCGAAGGGATCAGCCGCTGCTGGCGGTAGGTGCGCTCGATCACCACGGGCGCGTCACGGAACGCCGCCGCCAGGTCCCCGTTGACGAGCTCCCAGGTGAACGACTTGTTCCCGGCCGCGTGGACCTTCGGCGACCTTTCGGTCAGCGCCGCCTCCATGTCCAGCACCGGGTCAAGGGCCTCGTACGTCACGTCGACGAGTTCGGCCGCGTCGGCGGCGGCGTACCGGTCGCGGGCCACCACGCAGGCCACGATCTCGCCGCCGTACCGGACGGTGTCCACGGCCATGGAGGGGTGGTCGGGGATGACGATGTCCGGCGTGACGGGCCAGGCGCAGGGCAGCGAGCCCTGCTCGGCGGCGAAGTCAGCACCGGAGTAAGCGGCGAAGACGCCGGGCGCCGCGCGGGCCGCGCTCAGGTCGACGGACGCGATCCTGGCGTGCGCGTACGGGCTGCGCACGAACGCGACGTGGACAAGACCAGGCAGCGTGATGTTGTCGGTCCAGTTGGTCTGGCCGGTGATCAGCCGCGCGTCCTCCTTGCGGGTGCGGGCCTTGCCAACCTCAGCCGCGGTCGCGTCGACGGCGGTCATGCGGTCACCTCCGCGGCTACGCTGCCGTTCGCGGCCCGCAGGACCGCGCGGACGATGTTCTGGTAGCCGGTGCAGCGGCACAAGTTGCCCTCAAGCCCGTCCCTGACCTCTTCCTCGGTCGGATGCGGGTTCTCGCCGAGCAAGTCGACCGCGGCCATGATCATGCCGGGCGTGCAGTACCCGCACTGCAGCGCGTGCTCCTCGTGAAACGCCTCCTGCAACGGGTGCAGCTCGCTGGGTCCGTCGGCGAGTCCCTGGATGGTGGTGACCTCGCTGCCGTCGGCCTGCACGGCCAGCACCGAGCAGCTTTTCACCGACCGCCCGTTCAGCAGCACCGTGCATGCCCCGCAATTCGAGGTATCGCAGCCGATTGGGGTTCCGGTCCGGCCGGCCTGCTCTCTCAGATAATGCACCAGAAGCAACCGGGGCTCGACATCGTCGTCATATCGGACGCCGTCCACTTTCACGCTGATCCTCATAACGCGGCCTCCTTGCCGTGCCAGATGCGCCTCTGCACACGGTAAGGCGAGCGTCACGACCCGCACCAGCCCCCGTTCCGTGATGTAAAGAATAATTGCGCTAGGCAATTATTAATTGCGTCCGTTAAGCTCCGTTTGCTGGCACCGGAGGATAGCCGGGAGCGCCTTTATATAGATTCAGAACGGATTCGGGTGACTCTCCCCGGCCACGCCGCTCCCGTCGGGCGGTGTCGGCCCGCGGGGTGTCGGCCCGGCAACGTCCCTGGATCAGGGGGGTGACACGGCGCGCTCCCTGGTGCATACTGGCCGCCTGATACTTCTGGTTTCGGAGGTTTAGGGCGAGTCGGTCGACGGAAAGACTCGCTTAACGTACATTTAACTTCGCAAATCGTTGCATACCGTGTGAAAGTGGAAGGCCGGTAGGTTATGGCGACTGCTGAGAACGCCGCCCCTCCTGGGGCCATGGAGGAGCAGGTAGAGAAGGGGCTCAAGACGGGCGCCCTGGGGCTGGTCTCCGCCACGGTCATGGGGGTGGCCTCGACCGCTCCCGCGTACAGCCTCGCGGCGACGCTCGGGTTCATCGTGGCCGTCGTCGGGCTCGGCTCGCCGATTGTCGCGGTGATCGCGTTCGTCCCGATCTTCCTCACCTCGATCGGCTACAGCGAGCTGAACAAGGCCGACCCGGACTGCGGCACGACGTTCACCTGGGCGACGCGGGCGTTCGGGCCGAAGACCGGCTGGGCGGGCGGCTGGGCCATCGTCGCCGCGGACGTGCTGGTCATGGCCAGCCTCGCGCAGGTCGCCGGGCAGTACGTGTTCCTGCTCTTCGGCACCAAGAGCATCGGCGGCGACGCGACGAGCGGCTGGGTGCTGCTCGTCGGCCTGCTGTGGATCGCGGCGATGACCTACATCTGCTACCGGGGCATCGAGGTCTCGGCGGCGTTCCAGCGGGTGCTGCTCGGCGTCGAGCTCGTCATGCTGGTCGTCTTCTCCATCACGGCGCTGGTCCGGGTGGGGACGGGGCACCACCCGGCCGGCTCCATCACGCCGGCGTGGTCGTGGTTCAACCCGATGCAGGGCGGCTTCACCGGCTTCGTCACCGGCATCATCCTGATGCTGTTCATCTACTGGGGCTGGGACACCGCGGTGGCGGTCAACGAGGAGACCAAGGACCCGGCCAAGACGCCGGGCCGCGCCGCCATCCTGTCCACCGTCATCCTGCTGGTCACCTACGTCCTCGTGATCCTGTCCGCGCAGTCGTTCGCGGGCGTCGGCACCTCGGGCATCGGGCTCGGCAACAGCAACAACACCGGCGACGTGATCTCCGTGCTCGGCAGCGCGGTCTTCGGCGGCAGCGGCATCGGGCTTTTCCTGTCCCGGCTGCTCGTCCTCATGGTGCTCAGCTCGGCGGCGGCGTCGACGCAGACGACGATCCTGCCCACGGCGCGGACCACGCTGTCGATGGCGACCTACAAGGCGCTGCCGAAGTCGTTCGCCAAGATGCACCCGCGCTACCTCACGCCCACCGTCTCGACGATCGTGATGGGCGTGATCTCCGCGCTGCTCTACCTCGCCGTTCAACTACATCTCGCAGGGCTTTGTCATCGCCGACGCGGTGACGGCGATCGGGCTGTACATCGCCTTCTACTACGGCATGACCGGGTTCGCCTGCGCCTGGTACTACCGCAAGACGCTGCGCTCCAGCCAGCGGAACCTGTGGATGCGCGGCATCCTGCCGGCGCTCGGCGGGCTGATCATGTACGCGGCGGGCGCCTGGTCCATCTGGGCCGACTGGGACGTGGCGACCGGCAACAGCTACACGTCCTGGCTGATGCCGTTCTGGCCGCACTGGTACCTCGGCGGCGCGTTCATCATCGCGTTCATCTCGGGGCTCGTCGGCTTCCTCGCCGCGATCTGGTTCAGGTTCGCCCAGCCGGCGTTCTTCCGCAAGGAGACGCTCACCAGGTCCACCCCCACCCTCGTCCCCGACGCCTGAAGCCAGGCAGGAAACGCGAAGGGGGCCCCGCACGCGCGTGCGGGGCCCCCTTCGCGTTCGTCTAGATCTCGTCCAGCACGGCCTTCAGCGTGCCCGGGGTCTTGGCCGAGGGGTCGGCCTGGAGGCAGACCTCCTCGATCACCTCGAGGTAAGAGTCGACCTCGGTCGGCTTGTCCAGGTACAGGGCGCTGGTCAGCTGCTCGATGTAGACGACGTCGCGCAGGTCGGGCTCCGTGTACCTGAGGATCGTGAACGGGCCGCCCATCGCCCGGTGGGCGCCCGCGGAGAAGGGCAGCATTTGCAGCGTCACGGCCGGGTGATCGCACATGTCGATCAGGTGCACCAGCTGCGCGCGCATGACCGTGGGGCCGCCGATGACCCGGCGTAGCGCGCCCTCGTCCAAGACGGCCCACAGCTTCGGCGGGTTATCCCGGTTCAGGATCTCCTGGCGGGACATCCGCGCCTTAGCGCGCCGGTCGATCTCGTCTTCGGACGTCAGGGTGCCCAGCCGGATCACCGCGCGGGCGTAATCCTCGATCTGCAGCAGGCCGGGGACGAACTGCAACTCGTACTCGCGGATGAACGAGGCGGCGGCCTCGAGGCCGAAGTACGGCTCGACCCAGTGCGGCAGGATGTCGGCGTACCCCTGCCACCAGCCGGGCGTATTGGCTTCCCTGGCGAGGTTGAGCAGCGCCTCGCGCTCGTCGCCGGGGCCGACGCCGTACAGGGTCAGCAGGTCGGCGATGTCGCGTTCCTTGAACCCGACCCGGCCGTGCTCCATGCGGCTGATCTTCGAGTGCGAGCCGCGGATGCTGACGGCGGCGCGCTCGGTCGTGAAACCTGCCTCCTCGCGGAGGCGGCGCAGGTGCCCGCCGAGCACCAGGCGCTGCACTGTCGGGCCCGCGGAACGCGGGCTGAACAGCGGCTGGGGGGTCTCCTCCCAGGCGGAGTCCTCGGGCGAGAGCATCACACTCCTCAGTGACTCGCGTCAGCTCATGAGCACATGCCGTGAGGGCAGCATCCTCCCATGTGACCGTGCCATTGCGGAAGAGGAAGCGATGACAATTGCATCGAAGACATGTGCGCTGCCCGCCGTGAACTAAGGCTGCGCGTTACCTTGGTGAGCTTTTCGCGCCCGCGTCTTATCATGGCCGTTTATATCAACGGGCGTTTGCTTGGGGATGTTAGGTCGTCCCCCCGCTAATTAGATCACGTGATCGAACTCGCCGTCCTTGGCGCCGGCCAGGAACGCGGCGATCTCCGCGCGGGTGTAGATCAGCGCGGGCCCGGCCGGGAAGCGGGAATTGCGCACCGCGATCTCGCCGTTCGGCAGGTGGGCCACCTCAACGCACGCGCCGTTGGGGTTGCTGTGCTTGCTCTTCTGCCAGGCGACATCCGCGAGTTCCGGGGCGGGCATGCCGTTGTATGGCTGAGTCATGTCCTGTTCCTTCCAGTGACTGAATCGAGTTGTGTTACTGGACTGGAGAACGACCGGCGGCCGTCAGGGTGGCCGACCTAACACGCCATGAGCGCGCAATACCGAGTATGCCATGATGAACCGCTCAAATGAACGTGCATCTACATTTGCATGGGGCGCATTTTCTACCCGTGGGATGTCTCTCACAGCCCGTGCACGAGACGGATGCACGTTCATCCGGCCGTGCACCGGATGAACGTGCATCCGGTCTTGCATCTGCACGACATATCGGGCACCATATAAACGAGGCATACCCCACATACTGTGACAGGCACGGTCAGTCCTACCCCCCACGACGATGCAGGAAGCGGTTGCGTTGGCTCACCTGAGGGTTGCTGAGTGGGAGCCGGATGATGACGACGAAGTCGTCCCCGTCTCGGCTCTGCCGGCGTCTCCTCCGCAGTTCCTGCCGGTGCCGTCGGCCTGGTGGGAGACGCCCGCGGTGACGAGCCGCCCGCTGAGCCCGGTGCCGGAAGAGGCCAGGACCGCCCGCCAGTTCGTCAGGGAGCTGCTCACGTGCTGGGGACTTGGTCACCTCTCTGACGACGCCGAGCTGATCATCGCGGAACTAGTCGGCAACGCGGTCAGGCACGGATTGCCAGCGAGCCGGCAGATTATCCCGCTTGGCAAGGAATCGCCCCCGCTTCGGCTGTGTTTGCTGCGCCGGATCGGCGAGGTGATGCTGGCGGTCACCGACCCGAGCGATGAGGCGCCCGCTCCCCGGGCGCCGACCGCGGACGGTGAGAGCGGCCGCGGCCTGCAAATCGTCGGCGCCCTCAGCTACGTCTGGGGCTGGTCACCCATCGAGGGCAACGGCAAGGCGGTCTGGGCGGTATTGAAGTCCGCCGGCTAGTCCCATTAGCCGGCACATTCCCCGCGTGATGCAAATAGCGCACGGGCCACGCGCATTGCCGCGAACTTAAGCGGCGCCGCGTCCGCGCCGCGGCTCAGTTTCATGATTGTGTGAGTTCCGGACGCTGTACGCGTCCGGAAATCACACAATCATGGCACGCCAGCCTTTCAGGTACGCCTCGCAGCCCGCCATATCACCAAATTTCACGCATTGTGCGATAGGCATGCCGAACTTTCACGATCATGGCAGGCGAGGCCTTATTTACCGTGAAACTGGGCTGTCGGTTACATAGAGGACGTGTTCTATCAAAGTGATCAGCACTTCCTTGGCTGACTCCCGCGACCTGGCGTCGCACGTGATGATCGGCACGCTGCTATCGAGGTCGAGCGCCGTCCGGACGTCATCCGCCGAGTAATGGCGGGACCCCTCAAAGACGTTGAGCGCGATGATGAACGGTACCTCCCGGCGCTCGAAGTAGTCGATCGCGGGGAAGCAGTCGGCCAGCCGGCGGGTGTCGGCGAGCACCACCGCGCCGACCGCGCCAAGCGCGAGCTCGTCCCACATGAACCAGAACCGCTCCTGCCCGGGCGTGCCGAACAGGTAGAGCACCAGGTCCTCGCGCAGCGTGATGCGGCCGAAGTCCATCGCCACCGTCGTGGTGGTCTTGCGCTCCACGCCGACGGTGCTGTCGACGAGCTTGCTGGTCTCGGTCAGTGGCTCCTCGGTCCGCAGCGGCCTGATCTCGCTGACCGCGCCGACCAGGGTGGTCTTGCCCACCCCGAACCCGCCCGCGAGCAGGATCTTGATGGCGCGGTGACGGCGGGCCGCTGTCGCGCCGTTAGCCTCATAGCCCCCGTAGGCCATGGAGGACCTCCCTCAGCGTGTCTCTGTCAACCTGATGCGCCTTCATGGAAACTGGTGCCTGAATCTTCACGAGGCCGAGTTCACGCAGGTCAGCGAGAAGGATTCGGACCACGCCGAGCGGTAGATCGACATCGGAAGCGATATCTACCACCGTCGCGGGCACGTTCGCGAGTTGCAACACCGCAAAGTGCTCAGGACCGAGCCCGCCCGGATCCGCGATCCTGGCGTGGGTCGCGGTCACCGTGGCGACCAAGTCGAAGGCCTCACCGGAGTGCCGCGTCCGGCCCCGCGTCAAGGCGTATGGCCGGACAACCGGTCCGGCCTCCGCGTCTAGCCACCGTTCGTCGTTCGACGGCATGAGCGCCTGTTCCTAGCGTGTCAGCTATAAGGCGGAGTGAGTCCGCATGTTGACCTGCAGATGGTCGCCGGTGCGCTGGACGAGGACCGCCATCTCGTACGCCACCTGGCCGATGTCGGCATCGCTCGTGGTCAGGACGGCCAGGCAGGTACCCTCGCCGGCCGCGGACACGATGAAGAAGCCTGACGTCATCTCGATAATCGACTGACGGGCATCGCCGCCGAACGTGTGGCTCGCGCTGCGGGCTAGTGACTGGAACGCCGCCGCGAGCGCGGCCAGGTGCTCGACGTCGGTCTGCTCCATGCCCCGGGAGGCACCGATCGCCAGGCCGTCCTGGGAGAGGAACACCGCCCGCGTAAGGTGCGGGACCCGCATCACCAGGTCATCGAGGAGCCAATCAAGCTGATTGACTGGGTACCTTTGGTTGGTTTCCATCGACTCAGTCCTCTGCGTCCTGTTGCGTCTGTGACCGGCCTTGCTGCCAGCCGCGCTGCATGGCGGACAGGGTGTTGCGCATGTCGGTCAGCGACGCCGCTGTAGCCGGGGGAACTCCCGTCGAGGCCGGCGCGGCCGTCGCCGCGGCGGAAGCGCGCAGCTGCGGTGCGAGACTGGCCTGACGGACGCGGCGCGGCAGCCCGTTGATGTCGCCGCCGCCAGCCGACTCCCCCTGCTCGTGACTCTGGTCGTTTTGCCGGTTGTTCCCGAATGCGGCCTCATTCCCCTGAGTTCCGGAGTCTCCGTACGCCGGGCCGGCTGCGGAGGTCCCGTTGTCCGGATACGGGGCGCTGTCGCCCTGGTAGGCGCTTGCCCCGGGAGCGTTGCTGTACGGGCTGACGTAGGCGTCGGTCGCGGCGGCGCCGAAGTCCGGGTACGGCGTCGGCGGCGGGCCCTCAATGACGGGACCGTCCTGGTCGGGCCGCCGGATCGGCGTGAAGACGTCGAATTCGGGTTCCGGCACCGTGACCGGCCTGCCGACCGGCACGCCGGTGACGACCGGGACGTCATCGGTGCCGTGCCGTCCGCCTCGCCTTCCGCCTGGTTCCGTACCGCCCGGGGTCGCCCTGGTGCCCGGGTTGAGGCCCGTGTTGTAGCCGCCGGACGCGCCGAAGCTGCCCGGTGCGCCGGTCCCGGCGCTGTTCGGGTGGCGCAGCGGCAGCGCGCCGGTGACGCGGGTCGCTGACCGGTCTTGGTCCTGGGTTCCCGCGCCGTAGTTCCTGGCGTCAGCCGCCGCCTCGCGCGGCCCCGGCGAGCCGGGAGACTGGTATCCGGTCCTGGACGAGCCGGTCCCGCCGTTATACACGGGGGCCATTGGGCTGCTCGGCATCCCGCTGCCGCCGGTCCGGGCGGGCCCGCGGGAGCCGCCCGCGGCGGGGCTCGCGGGGTAGCCGCCGCTGGCGTAGGACCCATTGGCAGACCCGTTGGCCCGGTAGGACCCGTTGGCTCCGGCCGTCTCCGGCGCGCGTGGGCCCGAGGTGATCGCGGCGGGGCCGTCCTCGACGATCAGCGCGAGCGGGATCAGCACGACCGCCGTCGTGCCGCCGTAGGGCGACGGACGGAGCATGACCCTGATCCCGTGCCGCCTGGCCAGCTGCCCGACGACGAACAGGCCAAGCTGCTCGGTGTTGGCCGGGTTGAGGTCCGGCGGGTTCGCCAGCCGCTCGTTGAGCTCCTGCATGCGCTGCGGGACCATCCCGAGGCCGCGGTCCTCGATCTCGATCGCGAACCCGTTGGCGACGGTCTCCCCGCTGACCCGAACCTGCGTGAACGGCGGGGAGAGGGTCGTCGCGTTCTCGATCAGCTCGGCGAGCAGGTGGATCACGTCGGTGACCGCGGAGCCGGCGAGCGCCGCGCGGGACTGCGTGGCGGCGTTGACCCTGGCGTAGTCCTCCACCTCGGCGACCGCGCCGCGCATGACGTCGACCAGCTTCACCGGAGCGGACCAGGAACGGCCCGGAGGGGCACCGGACAGGATGATAAGGCCTTCCGCGTGCCGCCGCATTCGGGTGGTGAGGTGGTCCATCTTGAAGAGGTCTTCAAGCACGTCCGGGTCGGTCGCCCGGCGCTCCGCCTCGTCGAGCACGGTGAGCTGGCGCTGCAGCAGCGACTGGTTGCGCCTGGCCAGGTTGCGGAACATGTCGTTGACGCCCTGGCGGACCCGCGCCTCGTCGATCGCGGACCTGATGGCGGTCTGCCGCACGGTGTCGATCGCCTGGCCGACCTGGCCGATCTCGTCACCGCCGACGCGCAGCGGCGGTGCCTCCGCCGCGACGTCGACGGACTCGCCGCGCCGCAGCCGGGCCACCACTGAGGGCAGCTGCTCTTGCGCCAGCGCCAGCGCGGAGCGGCGCAGCGTCGCCAGCCGGCGGTTGATGGACCGGCTGAGCAGCAGGGAGACGATCAGCGTGAGGATGAGGCCGACCGCGCCGACGCCAGCGGTCTCCCAGACCCGGTTCTTCGCATCGACCGCAAGCTGCGTGTCGGTGCTGAGGGTAGTGACCGAGGCGTGGGTAGCGGAGTCGTAGTTGGCCTTCTGCCACGTACTGGTCAGCAGCTGCCAGGTGGCCGGGGAAAGCCCTTGCTGCTCCATCGCCGCCAGCGGGATGTCCGCCTCGACGGCGTCCTGGACCTTGGTCAGGTTGCCCTGGATGACGGCCGGCGCCATCTTGTTCATCGTGGCGTTGAAGGACGCCAGCTCGCTCGGGCTGAGCAGCCTCTCGTAGAGCTGGGTGTCCTCGAACTGCCGTCCGGCCGCCTGGCCGAAGGCCGCTCGCTCGGGGCCGGTCAGCGAGTTGGCGGCGAGCGCGCCGGCCAGCACCGCGTCCTGCTCGGAGAGGTCTTCCCGCGCGTTGACGGCCGAGATAAGGCCGAGGCCCTGGGACGAGGCGACCGTCTGGGTCATGCTGGCCGCCTGGGACTGGAACACGGTGTCCTGGTCCGCGATGATCTCGCTGTAGGCGACGAGCGTGTCGATCGGGCTGATCTTGTTGACGCCGACCTCGGCGCGCAGCCCGCTCATGCCGTTGACGTCGGTGACCATCTTGGTCAGCGCCGCGGTCTCGGCGGAAGTAGCGTTCTTCCGGGTGGCTGACGAATTGACCACCGACTCGAAAGACACGAGGCCGTTCTTCGAGGCGGTGACCGCGGTCTGGTAGGCCGCCAGGTTCGCGGCGGTCGGCTGCGACTCGTACACGATCGCCGCGCGCCGCTCGGCCTGCAGCAAGTCGGTGAAGTTGGTGATCGGGATGGACGTCGCCTGGATGAGAACCGGCGCGCGGTCCAGGTTCAGCCAGTTGGTGATGGATGTGTAGGCCACGTACCCGAACAGGCCGAGCATCGTGATCAGCGGAATGGCGACCAGGATGTAGATCCTGAGTCGTATGGATCGGCCGCGCGATCCCATGGCTGTCCCCCTGCTGGTTACGGGTAAGGGCAAGCCACGATAACTCGTAAGAGGTCATGATCGTGGCCAAATCGGGACATTCTACGATGGAAAACTGCTGGTAACGGTGATATTTGGCATGACGCAACGATCGCGGGAACGCGCCTTTGACGGTGGTACCGCCTACGCTGGAAGCCGTGACCACGACCGCGACGCACGCCCTTCTCGACGGACTCAACCCGCAGCAGCGGGCCGCGGTGACCCATGCCGGCGGGCCGCTGCTGATCGTCGCGGGGGCCGGCTCGGGTAAAACCCGGGTGCTCACCCACCGGATCGCCTACTTGCTAGCCGAGCGCGACGTGGCGCCGGGGGAGATCCTCGCGATCACGTTCACGAACAAGGCGGCAGGCGAGATGGCCGCCCGCGTCGCGGCCCTGGTCGGCGACCGCCGCGCCCGGGCGATGTGGGTGATGACGTTCCACTCCGCCTGCGTCCGCATCCTGCGCCGCGAGGCCGCCAGGTTCGGCTACCCGTCCAACTTCTCCATCTACGACTCCGCGGACTCGCAGCGGCTGATGGCCATGGTCTGCCGCGAGCTTGAGCTTGACGCCAGGCAGTACCCGCCCAAGGGGATGGCCGCGCAGGTCTCGAACCTCAAGAACGAGCTGCATCGACTACGAGTCGTTCGCCTCCACCGCGCGCGGCGCGCGCGAAAAGGCCCTGGCCGAGGCCTACGCGGAGTACCAGCGCCGCCTGGTCGCGGCGGGCGCGATGGACTTCGACGACCTGATCATGGTCACCGTCAACCTGTTCCAGGCGTTTCCCGAGGTGTCGGAGGCCTACCGGCGCCGCTTCCGCCACGTGCTCGTCGATGAGTACCAGGACACGAACCACGCGCAGTACGTCCTCATCCGCGAACTGGTCTCCGGTGGCAGCGCGCTCTTTTCCCGGTCGAAGCGGGCGTCGGCCGGGGCGCGTGCGGCTGACTCCCCTGAGCCGCCCGGGAGCGCTGATGTGCTCGCGCCGTCGGAGCTGTGCGTCGTCGGTGACGCGGACCAGTCGATCTACGCGTTCCGCGGCGCCACGATCAGGAACATCGTCGAGTTCGAGGAGGACTATCCGGACGCGACGGTCATCCTGCTCGAGCAGAACTACCGCTCAACGCAGAACATCCTCGCCGCGGCGAACGCGGTCGTGTCCCGCAACCAGGGCCGCAAGCCGAAGAACCTGTGGTCCGAGGCCGGGGACGGCCCGCCGATCATCGGCTACGTCGCCGACAACGAGCATGACGAGGCCGCGTTCGTCGCCGAGGAGGTCGACCGGCTGAACGACGAGGGCCTCGCGTCCCCCGGTCAGGTGGCGGTCTTCTACCGGACGAACGCGCAGTCCCGTGTCTTTGAAGAAGTGTTCATCAGGGTCGGCCTCCCGTACCGGGTCGTCGGCGGCGTCCGGTTCTACGAGCGGCGCGAGGTTCGCGACCTGCTTGCCTACCTGCGGCTGATCGCCAACCCGGCGGACGAGGTGTCACTGCGCCGGGTGCTCAACGTGCCCAAGCGCGGGATCGGCGACCGGGCGGAGGAGTACGTCGCCGGCTACGCGGCGCGCGAGCGGATCACGTTCGCCGAGGCACTGCGGACGCCGTCCGACGTGCCGGCCCTCGCGGCGCGCTCCGCGGCGGCGATCGCCGGGTTCAATGCCATGATCGACGAGCTGCGGGAGCAGGCCGCGACCGGCGGCCCGGTGGCCGAACTCGTCGAGGCGATACTCGACCGGACCGGCTTGCAGGCCTCGCTGGAGAACTCGGAAGACCTGCAGGACGCTACGCGGGTGGAGAACCTGCAGGAAATGGTCTCGGTGGCGCGCGAGTTCGACGGATCCACGCCCGACGGCACCCTCGCCGACTTCCTCGAGCGGGTCGCCCTCGTCGCGGACGCGGACCAGATCCCCGACGGCGAGGATCACGGCGGCCTGGTCACGCTGATGACGCTGCACACCGCTAAGGGGCTTGAGTTCCCGGTGGTGTTCCTCACCGGGATGGAGGAGGAGGTGTTTCCGCATCAGCGATCGCTCACCAACCAGCGCGAACTCGAGGAGGAGCGGCGCCTCGCCTACGTCGGAATCACCCGCGCGCAGGAGCGGCTGTACCTGACCAGGGCCGCGTCGCGGAACTGGTACGGCCGCCCGGCGTTCCACACCCCGTCACGGTTCTTGTCGGAGATCCCGGCCTCGCTGATCGAATGGCGGCGGTCCGCGAAGGACGTGGCGGCCGCGGCGGCGTCCTCGTCGTCCCGGATAGCGTCCCGGCCGGGTACCGCCGTGGTGGGCAACCGCTCGGTCCCGGCCCTGTCGCCAGGCGACCGGGTCAACCACGACAAGTTCGGCCTCGGCACCGTGGTCTCAACCGACGGCTACGGCGACTCCGCGGAGGCGAAGATCGACTTCGGCGGCTCGTACGGACTGAAGCACCTGGTGCTGCGCTACGCACCGCTGGAAAAACTCTGACATCTGGGGGACTGGGGCTTGGGGGTGTCCCCTCGCGCAGTCGGTGGCTCAAGGCACGTTGCTCTCGAACGTCGCGTTGCATGGGCTCCTCCCGGTTGCCTCGCTCTGGCAGTGCCCGGGGCTAGGCCTGCGTACGTGCTTCCCGATCGCTCGGGCGGGTGCCCGCTCCTAGGTCGCAGCCGCTGGCCCGTACAGGCTTGCCTCGGGCTGCGCATTCCGGACATTGCTCGGTCGCTATGGCGGGCGATCACCTTCCGGAATCGCTCGGGCGCTGGCGCGCCCGACATTCCGGAAATTTCATGGCTATGCGAGCGGAATTACGCGGTTATTTGAGAGCTGCGCCTCGGTGCCGTGCCCGTTTTGACCCGGAAAATGCGGGCCCGTTTCATGATTGTGTGAGTTCTGGACGTCTATAGCGAGCAAAACCCGCACAATAATGGCAGGGATGGCCCTGGTGCGGAATTTCCTAGCTGCTCGTCGCTGCGCAATTCGGGTCACAGTGCGCAATAGCCACCGGAGGACCGGTCCGGGGGTAATGCTCTGTCCTGGAAGGCGTGCCGCAGGTGGGTGGCCGCGGGTGGGTGGCCACGGTTGGCCGCACGCCATGGGCGGCGAAACCGGGCCGTCGGGCGGCAAGCTCTTCGCCAGGCCCCGTCTCATCCCGCCCGCCGCCCGGAGGTGACTGCGTCAGACGAGCGCAATTTGCCGGAATTGCCGGCGAAGTACCGGCATGGTCGAGATGAACCTGCGGCAGACGTCTGCCAGCCATCGTAAGTAACCCCTCTTCGCCGCGGAGCCACGGCAAGACCTCATGACTATGTGGCGTTGGGCCGGCTCTGGTCGGCCCAACGCCACCCGGGGAGATCCGTAAGGAGCGGCAGTGCGCAGGAGGACGGAGGCGGTGGGCTTTCATGCGGCCGCAGTTAGCGCTGGGTCCAGCCCTCTGGGGGTTGGCGGCGGGGCGGGCGCGGGGGGCCCGGGTTTGGGCTGGGGTTCCAGGAGGGGCGGGCGGGGCGGTCGCGGGGCTGGGGAGCCGGACGGCCCTGGCCGTTCGCGCGCGGGCGAGGTCCCGTTGGGGGATCGGCCGGGAGGCGGGGGTCACCCCACGGGTCGCGGTCCGAGCCGGGGTTACGGGGCGGGCGGGGCGGGCGGTTGCCGTTGGGGGCGCCGCCCGGCCTGGGAGGGTTGCCCTGCTGGGGGGCTGGGCCGGTCCCGCCCTGCCGGGGAGCTGGGCCGGTTCCGCTCGGACGGGGGGCTGGGCCGGTCCCGCCTTGCCGGGGAGCTGGGCCGGTCCCGCCTTGCCGGGGACTCGGGCCGGTCCCGGCCTGCCGGGGAGCTGGGCCGGTTCCGCTCTGCCGGGGAGTCGGGCCGGTCGGCGACGTGCGCGGCACGGGGTTGTCGAAGGAGTTGTCGGCGGCCCAGGAATCGACGGCCGGCCGCCGGTCGCGCGGCCCGGGGCGCGGGTTGCCCGCGGCTGGCCGGCCGCCCGCGGTAAGCGGGGACTGTCCGCTGATGAGCTGCCGGCCGAGCAGCCAGCGGCCACCCCCGATCAGCACGACGATGATGGTCGCCACCACCGCGGGAAAGAACATGCCAGCGATCCACTGGGTGAAGCCCGAGGCGAGCCCCGCCGTGGACGAGCCGAGCTTGGCGTCGTGGACCTTGCCGGTCACGACGGCCGCCACGAAGAACGCGAGGGCGGGAGCGGGGAAGAGCAGGTAGACCTTGCCGCGCCGGATGCAAAGCGCGGCCGCGACGGTGCCCACGATGATGAAGAACCCGAGCAGGCCACCGGGCTCCTGGCCGGCCACCAGGGTGACGATGATGCCGAGCACGGTGCCGACCGCGAGCAGGAGCATGGCCGACCACGTCGGCATCCGGCCAAGCCAGCGGGCCGGGCCGCCGGACCGGAAGCCGTCGAAGCCGAGCAGGTCACTCGCGGGCCCACCGCGGTCCACCACCCGGCCCTCGCCAGACGAGCGAGGCCGACCGCCGAAATCGTCAGCGCGCGGGCCGCGCCGCTCGTAGCCGTCGGCTTTCTGGGCGGGACGCCCCGGCCCACCGCGCTGTGGCCGCGGGCCGTTGGGCCCCCCGTCGCGGGGCGACGGCGCGCGGCCCGGCGTGAAGCTCGGGCCTTCCTCCCAGCCGCGGCCCCCGGCCGGTGAGCCGCCGCGCTCCCCTTGACGTCGGGGCTTGGCGTCGTCACGCGCCAAGCTCGCAGGCCCGCGTGGCGCACGCCGAGCGGGATCGCCGCGTGTGGGACCGGGCCGAGGCTCCCACCCAGGTGGAGTGCTCATTGCTGGAGAGGGTAACGCATGAAACCTTGAGTTCGCCTTAACGCGCGTTCTGGCTGGCCTACGTCCTGTCGGTGAGCTGCGCCCATGGCGTCAACGCGGGAACATCGGGGCAGCCTGGCTACTACCGGGTGCTAGCTAACCGTAGCACGAGATTGGCCACAATTCGAAACAACTGATTACGGTGCGCAGTTCCTTCGGGTTCAGCAGGTACTATTCGTATCACTGAATGTGATTAGCGGTTAACCCGTCAGCCGTGACGCCGGGTAATGGGGCGGGCCGGAGGCGCGTTGGCCAGCGACGTAAACGCGGCATAAGGCCCGTCCTGCCTCGACCAAGCAGGTAGCCTCGCGAAGAACGGTGCAGGACCAGCCGGAGGAGAACAAGATTGCTCGGCACGGGCGGCGGTTCACTGATCGCAGGCAAGGTCGGGTACGCGGTGACTTGCGCGGTCGCCGCCGTGGTGCTTGTCGTGTCTGGCTATGCCTATAAGGTCGTGAGCCTGACCACGGGGATCGGCGGCGGGATCGGCATCAGCAACGGCGCCACGGTCGGCGCGATGAACATCCTGCTGATGGGCCTGGAGAGTCGCACCAACTACCAGGGCCAAACCCTGTCGGCCGGACTGCTCGCCGCGATGCACGCGGGCAGCGTCAACGGCGTCAACAACGAGGGTGTCGGCGGCCAGGACACCAATACGCTGATCCTGCTGCACATCTTCGCCGGCGGGGAGAAGGCGGTCGGCTTCTCCATCCCCCGCGATGACTGGGTTACGTTCCCCCAGCCGTACGACGGGCAGTCGCAGGGCAAGATCGACCAGGCCTACGGCCTCGCCTACGCGCAGTCGCTCAGCGAGACCATCAACGACTCCGGGATGAGCACCGACGAGCGCTACCTGAAGGCCAATCAGGCGGGCCAGGCGGCCACCCTCGCCACTGTGCAGGCGGTCACCGGCCAGAAGATCGACCACTTCGCCGAGGTGAACCTCGCCGGGTTCTACTACCTCGCCGCCGCGTTCGGCGGTATCGAGGCCTGCATTAAGCCGGAGAACGGCGGCACGAACCTCACGGACGCCAACTCCGGCTTCAACGCGTACCTCGACGGCTACAACCGGACCAAGGGCGGGGCCCAGTACCTGCACCTCAGCGCGCCGCAGGCGCTGGCGTTCGTCCGCGAGCGGGACAACCTGCAAAACGGCGACCTGGACCGCACCCACCGGCAGCAGGCGGTCCTCGACTACGTGATCTACAAGCTTGAGCACAACGGCGTGCTGTCCGACCTCGGCCAGCTCACCTCGCTGCTCAACACCGCGAAGCAGTACCTCATCACCGACTCGACCTGGAACCTGCTCGACTTCTCCCCCCAGATGAAGGCGCTGACCGGGAAGAACCTCCAGTTCTACACGGCGCCGATCGAGGCCTACGCCACCATCGACGGCCAGGCGGCGAACCAGATCGACATCCCGACGATCCAGGCGGACATCAACCAGAAGTTCACCGCCCCGGTAACCGCGGCGAAGTCGACGAGCACCGCGAAGTCCGGCGCGAAGGCCGCGCCCATCCCGCCCGCTTCGACCGTCACCGTGGACGTGTACAACGGCGGGATCCAGGCGGGCCTGGCGACCGGCGTCTCTGACGCGCTCGTCGCCAAGGGCTACAAGGCCGGCGCCGTCACCAACTCATCGGCGCAGTCGCAGGTCACCGCCGCGGGCACGCAGGTTTTCTACGGCTCGGGCGCCTCCGCCAACGCGGCCAAGATCGCGGGCTACTTTGGCGCGACCGCCAAGTCGCTCACGTCGCTGCCCGCGGGCCACGTCGAGGTGCTGCTCGGTACCGGCTCCACCGTCGTTCCTTCCAGCCTGGCCCCGGCGTCGACCGCCCCGCAGGCCACCCCCGCCACGAGCTCGGCCGGTAACAACGGCGCGGCCGGCGGCGCTCTCACTGTGGGGGCGCAGGCGAAGTACGGCATCCCCTGCGTTTACTAAGTATGGATGGACCTTCCCCTGATCTTTCCCGTGCAGGCTTCGCGGGAAGGACTTAGGCCGACGGCCCACATCAGAACGTAAGGTTCACCTCCACGTGCACGTAGCGAAGTTGATCGCGGGCAAGGCCCTGTACGGGGTCTTGTGCCTAAGCGCCGCGGTGCTGCTCGTGGTGGCCGGTTACGCCCACAAGGTGGTCGGCCAGGTCGAGGACACGGGGAAGGGCATCACGATCAAGGGCAGTCCCTCGGTCGGCGCGATGAACATCCTGGTGATGGGTCTCGAAAGCAGGACCAACTACGAGGGGCAGACGCTGCCGGGGGACCTGCTCGCCGCGATGCACGCGGGAAGCGTCAACGGCGTCAACAACGAGGGCGTTGGCAGCCAGGACACGAACACGCTGATCCTTATCCACATCTTCGCCGGCGGGAAGAAGGCCGTCGGCTTCTCGATCTCCCGCGATGATCTGGTCACCTACCCCCAGGCGTACGACGGGCAGACGGAAGGCAAGATCGACGGGGCCTACGCCTACGCGTACACCCAGTACGTGAGCCAGAACTACGGCAAGGAAGACAACAAGGATCTGTACCTGCACGCCAACCAGGCGGGCCAGGCGGCCACGATCGCCACCGTGCAGTCGGTCACTGGCCAGCACATCGACCACTTCGTCGAGGTGAACCTCGCCGGGTTCTACTACCTGGCCGCCGCGTTTAACGGCATCGAGGTCTGCATCCTGCCGGCTCCGCCCAAGGGGGCTTCCCCGCCGGCGCGAACCTGACCGACATCGACACGCTGGTGTATCCCCCCACCGACAACTCCGGCTTCAACGCTTACACCGACGGCTACAACAAGAAGAAGGGCGGCGCGCAGTACCTGCACCTGGGCGCGGCCCAGTCGCTCGCGTACGTGCGGGCCCGCGACACGCTGCCCGGCGTCGACCTGGGCCGGACGAAGCGACAGCAAGCCGTGCTCGACTATGTGATCTACGAGCTCAAGCACGAGGGGATGTTCACCGACATCGGCAAGCTGAACGCGCTCCTCGGCACCGCGGACCAGTACCTCATCACGGACTCGGGCTTCAACCTGTTGGACTTCGCCACCGACATGAGCGCACTGAGCGGGCCGAACATATCGTTCCAGACCCTGCCGTACACGCCGGAAAACGATGTTCCAGTCCCCGGCTACCCAAGCCCACAGGACGTCAACATCATCAACGTGCCCTATATCCAGAAGCTGGTGGCGAGCGCGTTCAACCCGCAGCCCGCCGCGACCGGCGCGGCGTCGGCGACCGCTGCCCCTCAGTCCGTCGGCGCGCAGGTCATCGGCGGGCGAACCGCCGCGGACCCGACGGCCACGCCTACCTCAAGCGCGGGGACGGGCAGCAGCGGCACCGGCGGGACGGTCTCGGTCGCGGCGAACGCGCCCTACGGCATCCCGTGCGTGTACTAGATCTGCGCTGGTAGTTACCCTTATCGGTGTGACACAGACACAAGGCAAGATCCGCGTCATCGTCGCCAAGGCTGGCCTGGACGGCCACGACCGTGGCGCGAAGGTAGTGGCCCGCGCGCTGCGCGACGCCGGCGTCGAGGTCATCTACACCGGGCTGCACCAGACGCCGGAGCAGATTGTCGCCGCCGCCATCCAGGAAGACGTGGACGCGGTCGGCCTGTCCGTGCTCTCCGGTGCGCACATGACGCTGTTCCCGAGGGTCATCGAACTACTCAAGGAGCAGGACGCCGGTGACATCGTGGTGTTCGGCGGCGGCATCATCCCCGTCGCCGACATCGCTGAGCTGACCACCCAGGGAGTCGCGAAGATCTTCACCCCGGGTGCGTCCACCACCGACATAGTCGCCTGGGTCAACGAGGTCCTAGCCCCCCGCCACGCCGCCTAACCCAAGAGGCCCCGCGTCAGCCCCCCGGAGGCCGGCCGCAGGCCGCTAAGTAAGCGCCCCGATTTTGACTTTGACTTCGCCCTTGACCTTGAGGGTCAAACCGCCAAGTGCAAGGGGTGCCGTGAAGATTCGCCCGGGACCTTCCGAAGGAGGTCCCGGGTAATCTTCACGGCACCCCGCGCGGCACCTGATCAGGTTTTGATTTTGACTTTGAGCGCCGAAGTTAAAGGCCTCTGATGACCTCGCGGACCAGGGCGGCCGTCTCGCTCGGGGTCTTCCCGACGCGGACGCCCGCCTTCTCCAGGGCCTCCTTCTTGGCCTGGGCGGTGCCGGAAGAGCCGGAGATGATCGCGCCCGCGTGGCCCATCGTCTTGCCCTCGGGGGCCATGAACCCGGCCACGTAGCCGACGACCGGCTTGCTCACGTGCTGTTCGATGAATGCCGCGGCCCGCTCCTCGGCGTCGCCGCCGATCTCGCCGATCATCACGATCGCCTTGGTGTCCGGGTCGGCCTCGAATGCGGCAAGCGCGTCGATGTGCGTGGTGCCGATGATCGGGTCGCCGCCGATGCCGACGGCGGTAGTGAAGCCAATGTCGCGCAGCTCGTACATCATCTGGTAGGTCAGCGTGCCGGACTTGGACACCAGCCCGATCGAGCCCGACGTCGTGATGTCGGCGGGGATGATCCCGGCATTGGACTTGCCCGGCGAGGCGACACCGGGGCAGTTCGGCCCGATGATCCGGGTCTTGTTGCCCTTCTCGATGGCGTACGCCCAGAACTCGGCGGTGTCGTGCACGGGGATGCCCTCGGTGATGACGATCGCGAGCGGGATCTCCGCGTCGATCGCCTCAAGCACCGCGGCCTTGGTCCCCGCCGCGGGTACGAAGATCACGGACACGTCCGCGCCGGTCGCGGCCATCGTCTCCGCCACCGTCGCGAACACGGGGACCTCGACACCGTTCAGCTCGACCGTGGTGCCGGCCTTCTTGGGGTTCGTGCCGCCGACTACCTGGGCACCCGCCGCGAGCATGCGCGCGCCGTGCTTGCGGCCCTCGCCGCCCGTGATGCCCTGGATCAGGATCTTGCTGTCAGCCGTGAGGAAGATAGCCATCTTCTCATGCACCCTTCGCGGCGAGCTCGGCGGCGCGCTTCGCGGCGCCGTCCATGGTGTCCACCTGCTCAACGACCGGGATGGCGGCGTCGACCAGGATCTGGCGGCCCTCGGCCGCCTTGTTGCCGTCAAGCCGGACGACGATCGGCTTGCTGACCGACTCGCCCCGCTCGGCGAGCAGCTGCACCGCCGAGATGATGCCGTTGGCGACCGCGTCGCAGGCGGTGATGCCGCCGAAGACGTTCACGAACACCGACTTGACCGACGGGTCGGAGAGCACGATCTCAAGGCTGTCGGCCATCACCGCCGCCGAGGCGCCGCCGCCGATGTCGAGGAAGTTGGCGGCCTTAACGCCGCCGAACGGCTCACCCGCGTACGCCACCACGTCGAGCGTGGACATGACCAGGCCCGCGCCGTTGCCGATGATGCCGACCTCACCGTCGAGCTTGACGTAGTTGAGGTGCTTCTCCTTGGCCCTCGCCTCAAGCGGGTCCGCCGACTCGACGTCGGCGAACCGCGCGTGCTCCTGGCGGAAAGCGGCGTTGTCGTCGAGCGTGACCTTGCCGTCGAGCGCGAGCACCCGGCCGTCCGGGGTGAGCACGAGCGGGTTCACTTCGGCGAGCGTCGCGTCCTCGTCGGTGAACATCGCCCACAGGCGCTCGGCCACCAGGGCGGCGCCCTCCTCGGCCTCCGCGGGGATGCGGCCCGCCCGCACGATCTCCAGCGCCTTGGCGTGGTCCACGCCGGTCAGCGGGGAAACGGGGACGCGGGCGATCGCGTCGGGGTTAGTGTGCGCGAGTTCTTCGATCTCCATGCCACCGTCGACCGAGCAGATGGACAGGAACGTGCGGTTCGCGCGGTCAAGCAGGAACGACAGGTAGTACTCGGACTTGATGTCGGTCGCCTCGGCGATCAGCACCCGGTGCACGGTGTGACCCTTGATGTCCATGCCGATGATGCGCCCGGCCTTGTCATAGGCGTCGGCCGGGCCGTCGGCGAGCTTCACGCCGCCCGCCTTGCCGCGGCCGCCGGCCTTCACCTGCGCCTTGACAACTACTTGCGGGATGCCTTCCGCCGCGAACGCGGTGGTGATTTCCCGCGCCTCCTCGGCGGTGTTGGCGACCTTGTCTTTCGGCACCGGAACGCCGTACTCGGCGAAGAGTTCCTTAGCCTGATACTCGAACAGGTCCACTGGGGGTCCGATCTCGGTCCGTTGGCTTGCGTCTGGATGACGCCACGACGAGCGGCGTTCACAAGCAGCGTAGCCCGTGGTGACTGGCTGCCGCTGCCTAGGTCACCCATGTCTGCCGGTGTGAATTGACTCTCAGTATGACTTAAACGGTACTCAGTCTCAATCCCGCGAGACCCCGACCCTCGCAGGAGGTACGGGGTCGTCCAACCTGCCCCATCAGCCGCGCAACCGTCCGTCCGCGAAGCGGACAGCGGGGGGTACGGGGGTCGTCCATCCGCCCCATCGGGCGCGTAACCGTCCGTCCGCGAAGCGGACAGCCGGGGGGGTACGGGGGGTCGTCCCCCCGGGAGATAGGCCGGTTTCCGCGCCCGATAGGATCGCGGTTTTTGCGATCGGGCGCGGAAACCGGCGCGGAAACCGGCGATCGGGCCCGCGAGTCGGCGTGCGTTTTGCCCGGTCCGTTGCCACGATGGGCATTGTGCACCTGCCCACGCGCCCCATGCTCATGGCCGGCGGAGTGGCCGCGCTCGCGGCGGCCGGCGGCGGGCTCGCGGTGCTCGCGACCCTGACGCTCATCGGCTGGATCACCGCGCCGCACGTGGGCCTGGGCGGCGGGCTCGCAGGCGCGCTGCGGTCGGCCGGGCTGCTGTGGCTCGTCGCCCACCACGTCGAGGTGACGGTGCACGGCGTGGGCCGGATCGGCCTGCTGCCGCTCGGTCTCGTGCTCCTGCCCGCCGTGCTCATCGAACGGGCCGGCCGGTGGATGACCCGCGAGGGCCACGTGGCCGGCCTGCTCGAGGTCGGGCCCGCCGCGATGTCGATCGCCCTGCCCTACGCGCTGTTCACCGGCGCGGTCGCGCTGGCGAGCGGTACGTCGGTGGCGACCCCGTCACTGTGGCAGGCGGTCATGATGGGGTTCCTCATCGCGCTGCTCGCCGGCGGGTTCGGCGCGGCGCGCTGCCTGGCGCCCTGGCGCAAGCTCGCCGGCCGGGTGCCGCCGCGGCCGAGGTCGGTGCTCCTCGGCATGGTCGCCGCGCTCGCGCTGCTCGCCGGGTTCGGCGCGCTCCTCGACGCGATCTCGCTCATGGTCCACCTCAGCGCCTACAAGCAGGCGGTCGCCGCGCTCAACCCGGGGATCTTCGGGTCGGTGCTGCTGCTCCTCGCCAGCCTTTGCTACCTGCCGAACTCGGTGATCTGGGCGATCGCCTACATGCTCGGCCCCGGCTTCTCGTTCGGCATCGGCACCGCGGTCTCGCCGTCGGGCTCGGCGCTCGGCGCGGTGCCCGCCTTCCCGATGCTGGCCGCGCTGCCGGTCGGGTCCAGGGCCGCGTTCCCGCCCTGGCTCGGCTTCTTCGTGCTGGTGATGCCCTACCTGGCGGGCGCGCTGGCCGGGCTGATGACCGTACGGATCGCGCCGACGCCCTCGCTCGAGGCGGCACCGCTGTGGGGCCTGGTCACCGGCACCCTGACCGCGGTGGTCATCGGCTTCGGCGCGAAGTTCTCCGGCGGTCCCCTGGGCGCGGGCCGGCTCGCCGCGGTCGGGCCGTCCGGCGGCGAGGTCGGCCTGGTCGCCGTGCTTGAGGTCGGGGTGACGGCGGCCCTGGTGGCCGGCGCCGCCAACTGGCTGATCATCCGGCACCACATCCGCCGCCTCACCGCCGCGCAAGCCGACGGGTCACGAAGTGCCGGAAATACCGGACTCGGCGGCCTGCAGCCCGCCCGGGTCAGCGCCCCGCAGCCCGCGCTCATCGTCGACGAGACCGATGACGCGGGCGGCCACCGCATCCACGTCAACCCGTGGGCCGACGAGCCGGAATAGCCGGCCGGCGATCAGCCGGCCACCGGGTCACCGGTTGCCGAGCAGGGTGACCCGGTGACCGATCGAGTTCTCGAACTGCTGCTGGCACGCATTCTGCGTGGCGACCGTGCTCGCGCCGTTCAGGCAGTCGGCGTACTGCATGTACTGCGACCAGAAGATCAGCAGCCCGACGAGCGCGAAGCCGGAGAACAGCGCGCCGACCGCGCCGAGCAGCACGCCGCCCACGGCCGCCCGCGGCCGGCGGGTACCGGACCGCTTCGCGGCCTTCATGGCGGAGATCGCGAGCGCCAGCCCGACCAGCGCGACGGCCAGTGCGACCGCGACCACGTAGACCGCGCGCTGCAGGTTGCCGATCAACAGCATCGCGATCAGGCTGAGCAGCGCGAGGACCAGCGCGGCCGTGGCCCGCTGCTGTAGGGCGGGGGCGGCAGGCGGAGGCTGCGGTCGCGGCGCGGGCGGAAGGAGCGGTGACCGGGGCGGTGGCGGCGGCGTTCCCGGCTTCGTGGGGTCGCTGAGTCTGGGCATTTCACAGCTATTCTGCCGTACCCGTTAGGGTTGCTGCCATGAACGCGCGGCTGGTTGTGCTCGTCTCCGGGGCCGGGACAAACCTGCAGGCCCTCATCGACGCCAGCACCGACCCGGCGTACGGCGCCGCCATCGTGGCCGTCGGTGCCGACCGCGACGGCATCGTCGCTCTCGACCGGGCCGCGGCGGCGAACATCCCGACGTTCACCACGAAGGTCAGGGACTTCCCGACCAGGGACGCCTGGGACGACGCGCTGGCCGCCGCCTGCGCGGAATACGACCCCGACCTGATCGTCTGCGCCGGGTTCATGAAGCTGGTCGGCAAGAGCTTCCTCGCGCGCTACAGCGGCCGGTGCCTGAACACGCACCCGGCGCTGCTACCGTCTTTCCCCGGCATGCACGGCGTCAGGGACGCCCTGGCTTACGGGGTGAAGATCACGGGCTGCACCGTTTTCATCGTGGACGAGGGCGTCGACGCGGGCCCGGTGCTCGCGCAGGCCGCGGTGCCGGTACAGGACGGCGACGACGAGGCGACGCTGCACGAGCGGATCAAGGTCGCCGAGCGCACGCTGCTCGTCGGCACGGTCGGCCGGATGGCCCGCGAGGGCTGGTCCGTCAGTGACGACAGGAAGGTAAGGATCGGCAAGTGACCAGGATTCCAATCAGGCGCGCGCTGCTCAGCGTCTGGGACAAGACGGGCCTGCCGGAGCTCGCCCGGGCGTTGCACGAGGCGGGCGCGGAGCTGGTCTCCACCGGCAACACGGCCACGGCGATCGAGGCGGCCGGGCTCCCGGTCACCCGGGTTGAGGACCTCACCGGCTTCCCCGAGTGCCTCGACGGCCGGGTCAAGACCCTGCACCCGCGCGTGCACGCCGGCCTGCTCGCCGACACGCTGAACCCGGACCACAACCAGCAGCTCAACGACCTCGGCATCGCCCCGTTCCAGCTCCTGGTCTCGACGCTCTACCCATTCGAGCAGACTGTGGCCGCGGGCGCGGACCACGACGCGATCATCGAGAAGATCGACATCGGCGGCCCCGCGATGGTCCGCGCCGCCGCGAAAAACCACGGCAGCCTCGCCGTCATCACCGACATCACCCAGTACGGCGAGGCACTCAAGGCCATCGCGGACGGCGGCTTCACGCTGGAGCAGCGCCGTCGCCTCGCCGCCCAGGCCTACGCGCACACCGCCGCCTACGACGCCGCCGTCTCCTCCTGGTTCGCCGCCAGCTACGCCCCGGACGAGGTCGCGCAGGAGACCGGCTGGCCGGACTTCATCGCCCAGGCCTGGACCCGCGCCGACGCGCTCCGCTACGGCGAGAACCCGCACCAGAAGGCGGCGCTTTACAAGTCGAAGTCAACGGCAGAAGGATCATCCGGAACGGATTCGGCTGACTCTGGCCCGGCCACCCTGGACCCCGGCATCGCCAACGCCGAAGTCCTGCACGGCAAGGCCATGTCGTACAACAACTACGTCGACGCTGACTCCGCCCGCCGGGCCGCGTACGACTTCGCGGAGCCTTGCGTCGCGATCATCAAGCACTCCAACCCGTGCGGCATCGCGATCGGCACCAACATCGCCGCCGCCCACGCCAAGGCGCTGGCCTGCGACCCGCAGTCCGCGTACGGCGGCGTGGTGGCGGCCAACAGCGCGGTGACCGACGCGATGGCCGAGCAGATCATCGACGGGTTCGCCGAGGTGGTGATCGCGCCCGACTTCGACCCGGCGGCGATCGAGATCCTGGCCGGGAAGTGGAAGAACATCCGGCTGCTGCGCTGCGCCGCGCCGCCGTTTGCGCGCCCGATGGCAAAGAACGCCATCGTATCGGGCGCGCAAACGGCCCCTTCGGAGGGACACCCCCCGAACCCCCCGGGGGCCGCGAATGGGCGGGATGGAGGAAGCCGCCCTCGTTCGGGATCGGCGGACTTTGAATTCCGCCCGGTCACCGGCGGAATGCTCGCGCAGACCTCGGACCGGGTCGACCAGCCGGGCGACGACCCGGCGAACTGGGAGCTCAAGGCGGGAGAGGCGGCCGACGCCGCCACGCTCGCCGACCTCGCGTTCGCGTGGCGGGCCTGCCGGGCCGTCAAGTCCAACGCGATCCTGCTGGCGGCGGACGGCGCGTCGGTCGGCGTGGGCATGGGACAGGTGAACCGGGTCGACTCATCGCGGCTGGCTGTGGCCAGAGCCGGAAATCGGGCCGCCGGCTCTGTGGCCGCGTCGGACGCGTATTTCCCGTTCCCTGACGGTTTCGAGATACTGGCGGAGGCAGGGGTCCGCGCGGTGGCCGAACCGGGCGGCTCCATCCGGGACGAGCTCGTGATCGAGGCCGCGCGGGCGGCCGGCGTCACGCTGTACTTCACGGGTGTCCGGCACTTCTACCACTGAGGGGTACCAGGGCGAGCGAGGCCGGCGAGCGAGCCCGGCGAGCGGGCGCGAGCGAGCCTTGGTTTTCAGGCGAGCGGGCTAGCTCAGGGTTTTTCAGGCGAGCGGGCTAGCTCAGCGTCTTTTAGGCGAGCGGGAGATACAGGTATGAATGCGCAGATTCTCGACGGCAAGGCGACCGCGGCGGCGGTCAAGGCGGACCTGAAGGAGCGTGTCGCGGCGCTCGCGGCGAAGGGCATCGTCCCCGGGCTCGGCACGATCCTGGTCGGCGACGACCCCGGGTCGCGGTCCTACGTGGCGGGCAAGCACCGCGACTGCGCGCAGGTGGGCATCGCCTCGATCCGCCGCGACCTGCCCGCCACGGCCTCGCAGGCGCAGGTGGAGGAGGCCGTGCACGAGCTGAACGAGGATCCCGCCTGTACCGGGTACATCGTGCAGCTGCCGCTGCCGCGCGGGCTCGACGAGCTGGCCGTGCTGAACCTGATCGACCCGGCCAAGGACGCGGACGGGCTGCACCCGGTCAACCTGGGCAAGCTCGTGCTGAACGAGAAGGCGCCCCTGCCCTGCACGCCGCACGGCATCGTGGTGCTGCTGCGGCGGTACGGGGTGGAGATCGCCGGGGCGGAAGTGACCGTGATCGGGCGCGGCATCACGGTGGGGCGCGCGCTCGGGCTGCTGCTGACCAGGAAGTCAGAGAACGCGACGGTGACTTCGTGCCACACCGGCACCAAGGACCTGGCCGCCCACACGCGCGCGGCCGACATCGTCGTGGTGGCGGCCGGGCGGGCCGGGCTGCTGACGGCGGACATGGTGAAGCCCGGCGCGGCGGTGCTCGACGTGGGCATCACGCGGACCGACGCGGGGCTGGTGGGTGACGTCGCCCCGGATGTGGCCGCGGTCGCGGGATGGGTCGCGCCGAACCCCGGCGGGGTGGGGCCGATGACCCGGGCCATGCTGCTCGCTAATGTGGTGGAGACAGCCGAGCACGCTGTCGCGAACGGTTAGCCCGCCCGTTCCGCCGGGCGGGACCGGTGCGGACAGTGCTGCTACTGGCGAGTAACATAGACTCCTGAAGGGGAGTCTGACACTCTAGAAGGGCAGCGTCGTCCATGAACATCGTCGTCTGCATGAAGCAGGTGCCGGATACCGAGATGGAGCGGTCGCTGGTGCCGGGCGACAACACCGTGGACCGGGCATCGGTCGACGGGCGTCATCAACTATCTCGACGAGTTCGCGATCGAGGAAGCCCTGAAGATCGCCGAGGCCCACGGCGGCGAGGTGACGATCTTGTCGATGGGCCCGGCGAAAGCGGCGGAGTCGATCCGCAAGGCGCTGTCGATGGGCGCCGACAAGGCCGTGCTGGTAACCGACGACGCGCTGGCCGGCTCGGACGCGGTGGCGTCGTCGCTGGCCCTGGCCGAGGCGCTCAAGCAGGTGGGGTTCGACCTGGCGATCTTCGGCTCGGAGTCGACGGACGCGCGGACCGGGGTGGTGCCGGCGATGGTGGCCGAGCGCCTCGGGGTGCCGCAGCTCACCCTGGCCGGGAAGGTCGACATCGCCGGGTCTGAGGTGACGATCCGACGGGTTACCGATGACGGGGTCGCGGTGGTGACCGGGTCGCTGCCCGCCGTGGTGTCGGTGAACGAGAAGATCAACGAGCCGCGGTACCCGACGTTCAAGGGGATCATGGCGGCCAAGAAGAAGCCGGTGCAGAACCTGACCCTGGCCGACCTGGGCCTGGAGGCCGGGTCGGTGGGGCTGGCGAACGCCGCGTCCTGGGTGGAGGACTTCGCCGCCCGGCCGCCGCGCTCGGCCGGAGTGATCGTGAAGGACGAAGGCGACGGCGGCACCAAGGCGGCCGGGTTCCTTGCCGAGCGGAAGTTCATCTAGGGAAGGTCCGGGACAGATGGCTGAGGTACTGGTCCTCGCGGAGCACGACAGCGCCGGCGAGGTCAAGAAGGTCACCGTGGAGCTGCTGACCGCCGCCCGGCGGCTCGGCGAGCCGTCGGTGGTGTGGGCGGGCCCGGGCGCGGAGGCGGCGCGGCCGCGGCTGGCCGAGTACGGCGCGGTCAAGGTCTACGCGGCCGACTCCGCGGACTTCGGCGGCTACGTGGTGGCGCCCGCCGCCGAGCTGCTGGCCCAGCTCGTGGGCGAGAAGTCCCCGGTGGCGGTGCTGGTCGCCGGGACGACCGAGGGCAAGGAGATCGCCGGGCGGCTGGCGGTCAAGACCGGATCCGGGGTGCTGACCGACGCGGTCGACGTCACCGCCGGGGACGGCGGGCCGGTGGCGCAGCAGCCGAACTTCGGCGGCTCGATCACCGTGCACTCCACCGTCAGGAAGGGAACGCCGATCATCGCGCTGCGGCCCGGCGCGGTCTCCGCCGAGCCGTCCGCCGGGGCGGCCGACATCGAGTCGGTCGCGTTCAGCGCCTCCGACGCGGCGAAGGCCGCGAAGGTCACCGAGCGGTCGCGCGGCGGAGAAGGGCGGCCGCCCGGACCTGACCGAGGCGCAGGTGGTGGTCTCCGGCGGCCGCGGCACCGGGTCGGCGGACGGCTTCGGGATCATCGAGCAGCTGGCCGACAGCCTCGGGGCGGCGGTCGGCGCCTCCCGGGCCGTGGTCGACGCGGGCTGGTACCCCCATCAGTTCCAGGTCGGGCAGACCGGCAAGACCGTGTCCCCGCAGCTGTACGTGGCGGTGGGGATCTCCGGGGCGATCCAGCACCGGGCCGGGCATGCAGACCTCCAAGACCATCATGGCGATCAACAAGGACGCCGAGGCCCCGATCTTCGAGATCGCCGACTACGGCGTCGTCGGCGACCTGTTCACCGTCGTCCCCCAGCTCATCGAGGAAATCGACAAGCGCAAGGGGTAGAGCGGTCGCCCGCTGGCTGCCGTGGGCCGGACATTGCTCTGACCAGCGGGGCGGGGCGCTCGGGCTTGCGGGTGTCCGGCGCGACAGTCGTGGCACAAAGAGCGTGCGAACTCGCCGGACTCGCGGCGTCGCCTCACCAGCGGTGCGCGAAGTCGGCAATCGATCAAAATCTCTAGACTTGAGCGGGCGCGGCGCTCAGTTAGTCTTAACGGTGCGATGAGTACTTCTACCCCGGTTGTTTATCTCGACCATGCCGCGACGACGCCGATGCTTCCCGAGGCCATCACCGCGATGACCGAAGAGCTGGCGCAGCTTGGCAACCCCTCGTCCCTGCACACCGCTGGACGGCGGGCGCGCCGGGTGGTGGAGGAGTCGCGCGAGCAACTCGCCGAGGTGTTCGGGGCGCGGGCCAGCGAGGTGATCTTCACTAGCGGCGGCACCGAGGCGGACAACCTGGCCGTCAAGGGGCTGTTCTGGTCGCGGCACGCCGCTGACGAGCAGCGCCGTGCGGGTGCTGACGACGGCGGTTGAGCATCACGCCGTGTTCGACTCGGTGCGCTGGCTCTGCGACGCGCACGGCGCCCGTGCGGACTGGCTCGCGGTAGACTCGCTCGGCCTTGTTTCCCCTGACGTGCTGCATGCCGCGCTCGCCGCCGACCCGTGCTCCGCCGCCGTGGTCAGCGTCATGTGGGCGAACAACGAGGTGGGCAGCCGTGCAGCCGGTCGCGTCGCTCGCGGCCGTGGCCCATGAGTTCGGGGTGCCGTTCCACACCGACGCGGTGCAGGCCGCGGCCCAGCTCCCGGTGGACTTCGCCGCCTCGGGCGCGGACGCGATGACGGTCACCGCGCACAAGCTCGGCGGCCCCGTGGGGGTCGGCGCGCTGATCCTCGGCAAGGGCCTCGCCCCGGTCCCCGTGCTGCACGGCGGCGGCCAGGAGCGCGACATCCGGTCGGGCACCCTGGACGCGCCGGCGATCAGGGCGTTCGCGGTCGCGGCGGTGGCCAGCGCGGAGCGGCGCTCGCTGGAAACCAAGCGAATCGCGGCGCTTCGCGACGACCTGATCCGCCAGGTGCTGCTCGCCGTGCCCGACGCCGTGCTCAACGGGCCGCCGCCGGGCCCGGACCGGCTGCCAGGCAACGCGCACTTCTCGTTCCCCGGCTGCGAGGGCGACGCGCTGCTCTTGCTGCTCGACGCCAAGGGCATCGCCTGCTCCACCGGCTCCGCCTGCACCGCGGGCGTGGCCGAGCCAAGCCACGTGCTGCTCGCGATGGGCGCCGACGACACCAGGGCCCGCGGCTCGCTCCGCTTCTCCCTCGGCCACACCACGACCCAGGCCGACGTGGACGCCCTCGGCGCCGCGATCGGCGAGGCCGCCGCCCGCGCCCGCCGCGCCGCCGCCGCACTGAAACCACGCCTCGGACGGCTGCCGACCCGAGGGACTGCCCAGGGCCGGATACCCTGGAAGTGGTTATGGGGCTTAGGGTTCTTGCCGCCATGTCCGGGCGGCGTTGACTCCGCTACCGCGGCGGCGCGCGCGGTCGACGCCGGTCATGAGGTGACCGGCGTCCATCTGGCGCTGTCGTCCAATCCGCAGTCGTACCGGACCGGGGCGCGCGGCTGCTGCACGATCGAGGACGCCCGCGACGCCCGCCGCGCCGCCGACGTGATCGGCATCCCGTTCTACGTCTGGGACATGGCCGAGCGGTTCGCCCGCGACGTGGTCGACGACTTCGTCGCCGAGTACGCGGCCGGCCGGACGCCGAACCCGTGCCTGCGCTGCAACGAGAAGATCAAGTTCGCGGCGGTGCTCGACCGGGCGCTCGCCCTCGGCTTCGACGCGGTCTGCACCGGCCACTACGCGCAGATCTCGGACGGCGCGCTCCAGCGGGCGGTCGACCCAGGCAAGGACCAGTCCTACGTGCTGGCGGTCCTGACCAAGGACCAGATCGCCCACGCGATCTTCCCCCTGGGCGACACACCCAAGTCCCAGGTCCGCGAGGAGGCCCGCTCCCGCGGCCTGCTCGTCGCCGACAAGCCGGACAGCCACGACGTCTGCTTCATCGCCGACGGCGACACCCGGGGCTTCCTGTCCCGCAAGCTCGGCTCGGCGCCCGGCTCGATCGTCGACCAGGACGGCGCGGTCCTGGGCACGCACGACGGCGTGCCACGGCTTCACCATCGGCCAGCGCAAGGGCCTGCACCTGGACCGCCCCGCCCCCGACGGCAGCCCCCGCTACGTCCTGTCCATCGAGCCGGTGTCCAACACGGTAACCGTCGGCCCGGCCGACGCCCTCGGCGTCCGCGAGATCACCGCGATCCGCCCGGTCTGGACCGGCTGCGAGCCCCCGCTGACCCCGATCGAGTGCACGGTCCAGCTCCGCGCCCACGGCGAGGTCCACCCCTGCACCGCCCAGGTATCCGGCGACGAGCTGCACATCTACCTCACCGACCAGGCCCGCGGCGTGGCCGCGGGCCAGGCCGCGGTCCTCTACGACGGCGACACGGTCCTCGGCAGCGCCACCATCTCCGCCACCCGCTGAACACGCACTCAGGCGGCAGTCCCGGACGTCCAGGTCCCGGGCCAGGCCCGTTATGGAGCTGTTCCCAGCGATTCCTAGGAACCCACCAGGTCAGCCTGGTAAGCTCCTCCCATTCGACCTGCCAGGCCAGTTATTCGTATCATCCTCATTGCTCGCCTAGGCCACTCCTCAGGGCAAGACCACCCAGACGTCGTAATAGGATGAGTAGAACAAGTTGGTCCGGCGGCGCCGCTCAACTGCGGATGAGGAGCTTGCAGTGAAGGTTGATACTGCTGTGGCGAAGACTCGGATTAACGCACTCGCTGCGAACCCGCGGTGACCACCTCCGAGCTCCCGGCGCTTGACCCGGCCAGCGCCCTCCGGAGTGACCGGCTGCGGCGGCTGTGGAAAGAACTGCGGGAAGAGCCGCTCATCGACGTGTACCACGGCGAGATGCGCTTCCACATGCATCCGCGGGTTCAGCAGGCCCTGCTCGACACTACCGGCAAGCTCCTCACCGAGGACGCGGATCTGCTTGAGTCGGACGGCCGTCCATTCGACAAGGCCCAGCCCCGTATTCTCCGGGAGCTGGCCGCCGACCGCCTGTATGCGCGCTGGCGCCAAGCTGGCCTGGCGGTGAGCGCAGACGACGTTCTCGTCGGCCCTTACAGCAGCCTGTTCATGCTCGAGGCCGTGATGGCGAGCGTGGCCCGGCCCGATGGCGTCATCCTGTGCCCGGAGGGCTTTTATAAAAGCGCCCGCCAGCACATCGAGAAGTTCGGCCTGTCGATACGGCTGATCCCGGCACCTCCGGAGCACGACGGCAAGATCAGTTCCTGGGGGCTGCGCCGGGCGATCCAAGCCCACCGCGAGCAGCTGTGCGCCCTGCTGCTGACCATGCCGGGTAACCCGCTCGTCGCGACCTACACGGAGGATGAGCTCCAGGCCATCGGCCGGGTGGTCATCGAGGAGGACGTGCGCGTCATCATCGACGCGACCCTCGATGCCGTGGTGGCCGACTATATGCCGCTCGCGGCCGTAACGGTCGACTGCGCGGGAACGCCCCAGTCTCTGTTCGACCGGACGGTCACCATCGCGGGGCTGTCTAAGGGGCATCACGCCGTAGGACCGTACAAGCTCGGCGCGGCCATCACCGGTAATGCCGGCTGGCGAGCCGACATCCGCCGCCAGCTCGCCGTGCCGTTGCAGCGGGAGACGACGGCCCTGGCCCGAGTCGTCCTGGAACGGACGCCGGGGACTTTTTTGAGAAGAACCGCGAGGTCATGGGCCAGGCCCAGGATCAAGCCCGGCGGTTGTGCGAGAAGCTCGAGGGCAGGTTCGGTTTCCCGGCGGTCATCCCGGTCGGATCATCCCTCCAGGGCCCGTTCCTGCTGATTCGCCTGGCGGACCGGTTGGTCGAGCAAGCTGGCCTTGAGAACGGCTGGCAGCTGGCCGAGCTCCTGCTCGGCGAGGTCGGCCTGGAGACCGTGGCGGGGCCGCTCATGGGCCTGCTCGAGCCGATCGTCCGCATCAACGTGGACGCGCCGCGGATCGGCGTGAAAAAGGATCCAGCGCTCCTGCACGAGGTCTTCGATCGCCTGGCCACCCTCGTCCAGGACGTTCTCGACGGCAAGGTGACCTATCGGGGGATGCTTGCCAGTATCGGCGAGCCGGCCCAAGCTGGCCTCTCCGGTCTAGCGGATCCGCGCGACGGGCATTACGCGAGCGCCAAGATCGTCGTGCTCAAAGAGGACCAGTCCGGCGAGCACCGGGTGGCGCTCACCCCTCGAGCCTGCGCTGACCTGGCCGTCAGGGGAATGCGCGTGTGGGTGGAATCGGGCGCCGGATCACGCGCGGGCTACACCGACGCGGAGTACGTCAAGGCAGGCGCGAACGTCACGGCGGCGCGGTCGGAGCTGTTCCACGACGCAGGCGTCCTCGCTTGGGTCAAGCCGCCCACCGACCTGGACAGCGTGCTTTCTCTCCTTCCCGACGGATGCACGATCATCGGGCTTACGCATCCGCTCCATGACGACGCGGTCGCGCGCGCGGCCCAGCGCCGGAATCTCCGCGTAGAGTCCGTAGAACTCCTGGCCCAGCGGGGGATCCTGCCCGCCCACGACGCGCTGGCGGCCATGAGCCGCTTCGCGGGCCGGATCGCGTTGACCGAAGCTCTCAACCTGCGCGACCGTCTCGGACACCACGGTCCGCAGCGTGTCCTCGTCGTCGGAGCCGGGCACGCCGCCTGCAGGCGGCTGAGTTGGCGGGCGTTCTCGGGCACAGCGTCGCAGTCGCATCCACCGGGCAGACCCGCCGCCAGGAGGTGGGACAGCGGCTCGGCGCGGCTTACTACGACATCGCCGCCGCGGCGGGGAACACCAGGGAGAACACAGTCGGCCAGCAGCAGGCCCTGTCCGGGGTCATCGCGTCGTTTCGGCCTGAGGTGATCATCGCGGCGGCCAAGCACCGGGGCGAGAGGTCGCCCTGCCTGCTTCCGACCGAGACGCTGGACCGCCTGCCGGGCGGAACCGTGGTCATCGACCTCAACGCCACCCGGGGCGGTAGCGCGGCCGGCAGCCAGGTGGACCAGCAACAGCAGACCCACAACGGCGTGTGGATCTGCAACCGCAGCAACTACCCCAGCGCCGAACCCGCCGAAGCCAGCTCCGCCTACGCGGCCTGTCTCGTCAACATCCTAACCGGAGAGTGAGCGGCGATTAGTGCGCGTCCGCTAACGCTTCGGCTTGCTCGCGCCTGCTGACGCGTCCAGCGCCGCCAGGTTGGCGGGCACCTGTCCCTCGTCGTAGGCGAGGTAGTTCCGGTCCGCTGGATAAACGGTGACGGTCAGCCTGATCGGATTCCTGTCTTCGTCGAAGCCCACCCGGGAGATCTCGAACACGGCTACCTGGCCGTCTTCCGGAAGATCGAAGAAGGCTGACTCATGGTTGTTGGCCACGCGCGCCGTGATCAGGTCATGCAAGCCGACTTGCTTGACCCCGAGGACGTCTTCGACGTACCCGATGATCCCGTCCGTGATGTTTTCGGCGATGAGCAGCCGGGAAGCACCCCGGGTGACCCATTCCATCGGGTAATAGGTGGTCTGCATGGACCAGGGGGTCTCGTCGATGGACCGTTCCTGATAGCGGCTGATGACCATCGTTCCCTCGGCGAGCGCCAGCAGCGAGGCGACCCGGCCGGACGCGCGCTGGACCTCCACGCGCGGAATGCTCACGTCCGGCTTGCGCCCCCTGGCCTCCACCTCCGACGCGTAGCTGTCCACTTCGGACATGTAACGGACCGTCTCCCGGCCGACTTCCGGGCTTCCCGACAACGTCGAGACGAAAGGATCAATCTTCCGGACGACGAAGGTGCCCTTCCCGGCCCGGCTAACCACTAGGCCGCGGGTGGCTAGCAGCTTGATCGCGTCGCGGACGGTGTTCCGGGAGATCGAGACCCCGCCCGAGGGGCTGCCGAACTTCTCTCCGTACTCGTCCATCAGCTCAACTTCGGTGGGGAGCTTGCTGCCGGGGGCGATCTCTCCCGCCTCGATCCTGCTGCGGAGGTCCTCCGCGACCCGCTTGTACATCGGCTCAGCCACGGCCGCCTCTCTTCGGCCCAGGATCCCCTATAAGGGGATCATACCAATGAGGTGACTCGTTGGCATAGCAGAGCGCTGACCATCTGTAGCGGGGTCTCGCCGCAGATCGTCCTCGGAGATCCGCCGAGGCGACGGCGGGTGCCGTTCCCCCGTGGCCCCTCCAGTCTTGTTCTTCTCCTCTTATACCAGTGGTTGGGATGGCTGGTATAAGCCACGGGATTGCATCAACCCATCCCGGTGGGATGGGTCTGGCTCGTCCGAAATTTATTGACTGTCGGCCGTTTGCTTATCGCTTGCCCGGTGGTAATACCAAGTATTGGTCTCAAAGGTTGGGATCACGGAGAACTAGCTGGATGTACTGGAAGATCAGTCCAGTCCTGGCACTCGGTCATCAGTCACCTGAACTAGTCAAGAACAACAAAATCGGGACGGGGCCGAGTGAGCCGCGAGCGATCGCGGCATGGAAGTGTTCGGAGGCCGCTATGGCCGGGTTCATCCTCGACAGTCTCGATCGTCATCATCGGCTGACTGGCATCGTGCTCGGTCCTTCCCCGACCCTCTAGCCGGGCGATCGTCCGAGAGGGACCGGAGGAAGTGGGCCCTCCGGTCCGAGCCCACTACCGCCTGCAGCACTAAGGCCGCGCGCGATTTCGTCGGCATCAGCGGATCCAGGTGGGAGTAGCCATGGAGCCGCACCAGGGCTGCCTGCCGCCTGCGGGGGCCTGCGGGCAGCGGGTCCTAGCCGTGGTCGGGGCGGCTAGGGTCTAGGTAGGCGCCCTCCTGTGTTGACCCGGGGCACGCGGGTACAGGAGGGCCGCGGCACCAGTCACTCTGGTGGCCGCTGAGTAACGGGGGACGGGAAGTCGAGATGAACTTCGCCGGAGCATATCAGCAGCATGGGCAATCGCCCTGCTCATCGTTTACCTCTTCGGGATCACGTTCGGGGTGATCGGTAGCGCGGTCGGCGGATGGTTGCAGCGAAAACCGGAAATGAGCCTCTAGAGGAGCACCGGGCCCGATCAGTGCGGGTGTCCGCGACATAGCCTCTCGCGTCTTCATGCGCGACGACGGTCAACAACCGCCCGAGCCTCCCGCCGGGCGGCCGCCCGGCGGCAGGCGCCCTCGGAGAGACGACCTTCGCCCGGCATCCGCAGGAACAGCAGGGCCGGCTCACCCCCTCCAGGCCGGTGGCTGGCCCTGATCGTCGCCTTCTTCGGATTCGGCATCGTCATGGCAGTCCTCATTGTTCGTGGCCTTCCTCGATTCCGGCGCCATTCCGCGGAGCGCAGGCGGTATGCGGGTCAACCGCCGCAGGTACACGGGACGGCAATGACTGGCGGGAGCCGCCGTCATGGGGTGACGAGCGGATACCGCCTCGCTGGCCCGCACGCTAGGCCACGAAGTCTTCCCCCAAGCGACCGAGTTCCCGGGCTGCCTCCCGGGAACTCGGTCCTGTTATGGCAGGATTCTACCCCGCGGGCGCCTGGCCGCCCTGGCCCGACGGGAACTCGCCGCCGGTAGGGCGGCCTGGGGCTGCGGGACGAGTTGCGCAGGCCCTGGATGGTATGCGGATCGGCGGCCACGACCCGACGCCGACCGGGGCCCCACCCTGGACCACATCACGTTCCTGGACCTGTCCGTTGCCGCGGTCGAGGACGAGATCGAGGCCGCCCGGGTGGTGATCCCGCCGCCCGGGGCGTCGGCGCCGACGGCGTCCCGTCCTTGGCCTGATCGCCCGGACGCGGCCGTGCCTGCTGCTGCGCAGCGGCTCGCGGAGATCCCCGGCGTTAGCCTCCAGCTCGCCATGGACATCATCGACGAGACGGGCCTGGACATGAGCATCTTCCCGACCGCTGCCCGCCTGGCCTCCTGGGCCGGGCTCGCCCCCGCCGCCCGCCAGTCCGGCCCCCGCAGCCGCAAGCCGAAGAAGGGAATGCGCCGCAATCCAATCGCGGCAGCGCCGTGGGCCCTCAAGGTGTGCGCTCAAGGTCCGAAAATAGGGCCGTCCTCACCATGGCCTGGACGAAGCAGTCGCGTCCAGTTCCCTGACCAGACTGGCGGGCCGCATGTCCGTCCACGCCTGCTCCACGTATTCGAGCGCCGACTGGCGGTCGCAATCGTCCACGATAAGAGTCCAGCCGTCCGGAATGTGCAAGAACGTTGGCCAGAGAGAATACTGGCCCTCGTGGTTGATCAAGACCTGGAATCTGCCGTTAGGATCGTCGAATACATTATTCGGCATGAGCAGTCCGTCTTTGAAGCTGTTCTTTTCGAGGCGGTCGAAGCTGTTGCCAGGCGGGTGATTCCCAAAGGGCGGGCGGTAGTGCTCCAGAGTATTGGCCGGACCCTTCCCACCATTATCACGCGGGGGGTAGCCAGTATTTGTATGTTGGCCTTATTTTGTGCGTTCGGGTCGGCGGCGTTGTAGGTGACCGACCAACGGGGAGCAAGCACGCATCCTCGCCCAACCTTTGCGTCGCCGGTCTCAAGCCCGTAATCGATCACCTTGATCCCGTTGGTGATCGCATAGCGGATAGGTTCATAGAACATAATGGTGAAGTATACGCGTGAGTCGGGGGGCAGTCGCTCGTAATCGAAGCCGACTATGCGCGCGTAGAGTTCATGACGCCAGCGGTACAGCAGTGCGAAACCTACAAGGTCCCACGCAGTCGGCACAGGATAACATATCGCCGACTCACCCATCGCGGCGGCCTGCGCGGCGAGTCTGCTCTCGATCACAGGGGACGGAATCCATCGCGCCATGGCGACTTTGCAGCGCGGCGGACAACGGGACACATTCGGCATAACATTCTTCAAGGAGGGCGTAACGAAGTTCGCACCCGGATCTTTCGAAGGCCGCGATATCCTGTTTCATCGATCGCCGCCGACTCGATGTGTGGCTGGAGAGATACTCGTCGAAATCATCCCGAGCGGACACGGGAGGGGCGGTGTATGGTGCGTTGAAGATTTTGCATACGGGAAGATTGTGCGCAATCGCAAGTCGGGCAACTGTAGACGATTTAACATAAAGCAAGGAAAAGCTCTTTTGGCTATCCCGGTTTGGCTGGATACAGCCGCTTATCAGCGATTCAAGTACTTCGTCGGCAACTTCGCTCGGCAAATCCCGGCCTAGTGGGAATTCGGTGGAGTAACCGGCGCGGAGCCCAACGATAGTCGCGGGAAAGAAATTTCCGGACACGGCACCAAGAAACTGAACTGAAGGATCGAAGCGAGACTCGCCTGGCGCGCACAGACTGGTATAGAGAGGGAGTGCACCCATCAGCCTGCCCGCACTCGATTCCGCGCGGCGAGGTAACTAGCTCTAAACGTGCTGAGATTTTCGACTGACTTGAGCCACGAGTGACTTCCGTAGAACGCCCCGTCGTCGAGCAGACTATCCCACTCGGCTTGGGGAAAATCGGAGATGCTGGTGCGCCGGGACAGGCGAATAGTCATCATTCTCCAAAAGTATGAGACGTGAGGATGGCATCCCTCTTTGGCTGGCTACCGTCAAGGATCCAGCCGGATGCGAGTCCGCAGGCTGCAAGCAACGCACCGAGCGTCACCCAGCCGGCGAATCCCCAAGAAATGCAGAGGTAGGTAAAGACGGCAGGCGCTGACACCGTCGAGATGCTCAAGGATGTCTCGAAGACTCCCTGGTATTGCCCGATGGCGTGTGCGGGACTTGCGGCATCAGGGGATCTCAAATGATGCCGCAGCGTGCATTACTTCGCCCGCGCTCTGAACGATCACCGCCACCGCGATTATCAGGATGGTCGCAATTTCAGGTGTAAATGAAGTCAGCCCGAAGCCGCAGAGTAAGAAGGAACAAGGCGCTGGGAGGCGCAAGACATTACCCGTTCCCGCGGGGCCTGGGAGAATGCGCGACGCGCGGACCTCAACCCGCTACCACTAACAAGCCGCTGATAGCGACGCCACTGCCCGCCATCCAGCGCGCTCAGTCACTGCGCAACACGATCCATAGTGGCAATGCAATGTTTGACGACGCCGTATTGCCATGAAATCAACAGATTGGGCGGCACTTACGACGATGAATCGTGTATCCCGCAGAACCGGCAGTCGGGCACCGGATTGAGGCTTGGCGGCGTGGTTGTTGCTATCGGAGTTCTGTAGAGGATGATGGCGGCGGCGAAGAACGTCAGCGAATTGGTAAGGACTAGAATTATAGGCGATAGATCGCTGCCCAGTTCAACCGCGAGTCCCGCTAGAGCGGCTCCCGCGGCCAGAGATATTTGACAGGAATCCGAGTGAGCGCGAATGCACTCGATCTGTGCTGCCAACCTCAGCGATAAGACACCCAGACCGGTCGGCTTCCCAAATTCGCACTCCCGCTGATCGGCAGTATTCAATAGCAGCCCCTATGATATGACCAGGGTGGTGGTCCACTTCACCCCTTTCAACCATCCAGCAATTCTCAAAAAGTCCCAATGAAAAACTGCGGGAGTAGAGTTGGATGGGCGACGAACCCCATGGCCATGCTGCTGAGCACCGCGACTAAGACAGGCAATGGTGAAGGCGATTCCGGCCCTGACGGCTGACCAGCCGGCAACGCGGACTAAAAAAAGAAGGGCAACCGGAGTCTGTGCGTTTCCTTAAAGACCGAGTTTTACCATAAATACCATTGCGAGGCGGCGCTTCGTGAACCAAAAAGGTTCCTGCCCAGAAAGACCTTCCCCCACATGCCACCACCACATCTTCTACCATCATCGTCATTGATCAGATCGGCGGATATTCCCGACCTGTCGGTTGCGGCCCCCCGGCCAGGCGTAGCCGTTTTGGTAAATGCTGACTCCAAATTTGGTTATCGCGTCGCCCCGGATCGACGGACGCCATTCATCACCGACTCGGCAGCGCGACAGCCAGCTGGCGTCGACCGCGGCACGCCGTGCTGCTTCAGGTCGCCGTCGAGTATCGGGGGGCGGTAGTCCGTCATGTGGCGAACGTGATCGGAGAACACGCGAACGGTACCAGGAATCAACTTTCGGCAAGCCCAGCAGCCTTTCATCAGCTCAGCGGTCATCTCAACCAATGCGCTGAATGGCGTGACATCGCCAGCATCGGCCGCACAGCCAAGAGACGCGAGCAGTTGACCGAATGGCGCTCTTGACCGGCGCCTGCCGCAAGCGCTGCGTGTCTGCCTTGCCGTTCGGGTAGGCGTCAAGCAAGCCGAGGAATCCGACCTGATGCCCATCGCGGCGCAGCTCCGCCGCGATGGCTTGCGCCACCAGGCCACCGTACGACCAGCCGATGAGATGGAACGCGCCACGTAGCTTGAGTGCCAGGATCTGATCGACGTAGATCTTCGCCGAGCTTCGGGATTCCCTCCGGCGTACGGCCGGAGATGGATCCAGGCGACTGAAGCCCGTAGACGGGGCGACCGGCCTCAAGATACCTCAAGCGGGCTAAATAGATCGCGGGAAGCCCGATCCCCGGGTGCACACAGAAGGCGGGTGCAAGCGGTCCGTCGACCCGCAAGGGCAGCAGCGTCGAAATATTCAGCCCCGCTCACTAGCCCAAGGGGGTAAATAACCTGGTCAACAGCAGCAGCAGGCACCTCAATGCTGCCTCCACCATGGGGCTGACCGGCTGCCTTGCTGGATAACCCACCTAAGCCTGCTTCACCACATGCCTGCAGCGGAGATGCGATGGCCACCCAGATCTAGAAAAAAGCTCTCACAAGGCTTCGCCGTGGGGAGCTTGAGTACCTCGAGGAATCTCTGCGCAGATCAGGTCCTCGGCGGATGTCTTTGGCTGCGCGCCGACGGGAGAATGAGATCTCTCAAACGTCCGCAGGGCCCTCCGGTCGAGCTTGCCATTTGGTGAGTGAGGTAGCGTGTCAGACGGATGTGGACGCGGGCGATGTTGTTAGCCAGGATCATGTATCCGGGCGATTGGCCCGCGAGGAATTCGCGTAGCTCGGAGTGAGCTCAGGAGATGTCCTGCCACGGCGGACACGTAGCCGGAAATCCGACCATTGGTGGCGACCGTGGCGGCCTGTGCCACGCCGGGATACTTCATGAGAGTGGCTTCGATTTCCCTAAGTTCGATACGGAAGCCCCGGATCTTAACCTGATCGTCGGCCCGGCCAATGAATTCGAGTTCGCCGTCCGGCCGGATTCGCCCAAGGTCACCTGTTCGGTACATACGCGAACCGTCGGCGCGAAATGGGTCCGCCACGAACCGAGTGGCGGTCAAGCCAGGCTGGCGAAGGTAGCCTCTCGCCAATTGGACGCCACCGAGGTACATCTCGCCGACGGCACCCACCGGGACCGGCCGCAGTTCGCTATCTAGCAGGTAGGCGGTCGAGTTATCGGTGGGGCGGCCTATCGGAACAGAACCAGAAAGGGAATCGATATCAGCTGGTACACGGTAGCCGCTCACCACATGAGTCTCGGCCGGTCCGTAGAGATTATAGACCGTGCGGTTACGGGCGAATTCCCGAATATGTCCGGTATTCGCGAACGCCTCCCCAGCCTGGAAAAGCACGGTGAGGGAGGGCAGGGGCTCGGCGCGGTCGGCGGCGGTTTCGAGTACCACCTGAAGTGCCGACATGGGGCCGTGCAATTCGCTCACCTCGTATTTGGCCAGCCAATCGACGAACCGGGGGATGTCGTGCCTGACCTTCATCTCTGGGCAGAACTAGGCAGCGGCCGGTAACGAGGGGAGCGAGCAACTCCTGGATCGCGACATCGAAGCCGAGGGAAGTGAACTGCGCGGCGTGATTCCTTTCGGCGTCCGATAGCGTTGCGGCGTGCCACCGGATGAGATTGGTCAAGCCCGCCATCGGCATGACAATCCCCTTGGGACGGCCGGTCGAGCCGGAGGTAAAGATTACGTAGGCCGCCCTCGTGGGACCGCCGTGCTGCTCCCGGGAAGCCTCGCCGGGGACGCCGGTGGGCAGCGCATACATATGGTCCTGAACGACTGGATCGGTCATGTCGACGATGGCGTATCGATCGGCGCCGGGCAGGTCGGGAAGATCCTGGCGGCGGGTGATGACGCACGCTGGGCGGGCGTCCTCCAGCATCGCGGCGATCCGCGTCGTGGGATAAGTCAGGTCTAGCGGCATGTACGCGGCGCCAGCCTGCAGAATGGCGAGAAGGGCGACCGGCAAGTCGATCGACCGGGGGAGAGCGACCGCGACGATGCTCTCGGGTCCGATCCCTTGCCCGCGTAGCAGCCTGGCCAGCCCGCCCGTCTGCCTTATCAGTTGGTCGTAGGTAATTTCACTGCCCTCGTGGCGAACCGCGATGGCGCTGGGCCGTCGCTTTGCTTGCGCTCGCACGAGCCCTGTGATGTCGGCAGGCGGCTGACCCGCGCGCGCGCCCTTTCTGCACGTCCGCGATGATCCTCTGGTCATTGACGGTCAGAATCTTGGCCTCCGTGACCGGCATCTCAGGGGCTTGGGTGACGGCCAGCAGGAGGAGCCGCAAGCGGATGCCGAGTTCCCATATGGCGGCGGCATCGAATAGATCCGTATTGAATTCGACTGTGACGATCAGGCTCGGCTCATCCTCCGCCGACACAGTGAAGCCGAATGTCAGATCGAACTTGGCTCGCGGCAGGTGAACTGGGATTGCCTCAAGGCTGAGGCCGGGCACACGTGCTGGCTGCGCCATGCCCTGCTCGAAAGTGATCAGCACCTGGAACAGCGGATTAATGGACGCGGAGCGTAGCGGGTTCAGATCCGTGACAAGCTGATCGAAGGGGTACGACTGGTGGTCATACGCGGCGGAGTCCGCGGACCGGACCCGTGCCAGCAGTTCCCGGAAACTTGGCCTGCCGCTCAAATCCGTCCGCAACACGATTGTGTTGGCGAAGAAGCCGATGACTTGCTCGAATCGCTCGTCTGGTCGGTTGGAGACTGGGGTTCCGATGGGAATGTCCGTGCCCGCGCCCATCCGGGCAAGCAAGCCCGCCACCGCGGCGTGCAGGACCATGAAGAGGGTCGCGTTCTCCCGTCTGGCCAGCCGCTGGAGCGCGGCAAGCAGCGCGTGGCCGAGCTCAATCGTGACGTGATCGCCGAGGAAGGACGGAGAAGGCGGCCGCGGTCGGCTGGCCGGGAGTTCCAGGGGACTTGGGATACCGGCGAGCTCGCGCCGCCAGAACTCCCGTTCCTCGTCAACTGCCGCGGATCCGGGTCGGTAATGTCGCTCCTCCCAGAGGGCGTAGTCCCCGTATTGGAGGTGGATGTCGGGGAGAGTCGGCTGGCCGCCGGAGCACTGGCACCGGTACAGCTCGAAGAGGTCGCGCAGGAGCAGGTCCCTTGACCAGGCATCCGTAACGATGTGGTGCACCACGAGGAGCAGGACGGAAGTCTGCTCATCCTTCGGGTATCAGGAAGACACGGAGGGGGAGCTCGGCTGACAAGTCGAAGCCGCCGAGCGCGAGACTCCGCAGTTCCTCAGTTGTCGCTGACGGTGTCTCCTCAGTTGTCGCTGGCAGCGGCCCGGGCGCCGGCCGCAGTTGGATCGCGATCGCAGCTCGAGACGGCGGCAAGACGACTTGATGCGGTACCCCCGCGACCGTTCGGATGACGGTACGCAGCGCCTCGTGCCGGGAGACTAGCTCCTGAAGCGCCTTGTTGAGGGCGGGCACGTCCAGGCTGCCGCGGACGCGGAACGCGACCGGCTGGTTGTAAAGGTCCCGGGGTGTGGCCATCTGGTCGATTAGCCACAAGCGCCGCTGGGCCGATGACAGGGGCACAGGCCCCGGGCGTCCGGTGGTGGGCAGAGGCTCAGCCTGGCTGGCGGCCAGCGTGGCGCGGTCGGCCAGCAGAGCCGGCGAGCTCTTCGACCGTGGGGTTTCCAAGCAGGACAGCGCTTGTCGACCTGAATGCCTAGCTGTCGGCGAATCCGGGAAGCGGCACGGACGGCCGAGCAGTGAGTCTCCGCCGAGAGGTCGAGGAAACGGTCGTCCGGGCGGACCGCACGCACGTTGAGAAGGTCGCGCCAGATCACGGCGACGGCATCGCCCAGGCCTGTGAACGAGTCTCGTATACCCGGCTGGGATGCTCCGAGGGGTTCTCCCCGGCTGGGATTGAGCCTGGCACGGTCGATCTTCCCGCTCGAGGTGAGCGGAAAGTCGTCCACCCAGCGGTACTCCGCGGGGACCATTTCCCGGGGAAGCGCTGTGCGCGTTGCCTCGCGCAGGAGTTCAAGGGCGGGCGCCTGTCGGCCGTGTGTCGTGAAATACGCGACCAGGCGCGGTGTGCCGTCCTGATGCGGCGCCACGACGGCGTTCCTTATCAGCGGCAGCCAGGCGGAGTGCGGATTCGATTTCGGCGGGCTCAATCCGCACTCCGCGGATCTTGACCTGCCGGTCGCGTCGCCCGAGGAAGAGCAGGTTTCCGTCGGGCGGCCGCCGCGCCAGGTCGCCGGTCCGGTAGCTTCGCCGCGAGTCCGTGCCAGTCGGCAGAAAAGCGCCGTTTGTTCGCTTCAGGTCTCCGGCATACCCGCGCGAGACACCGGCTGCCCGAGATGCAGATCTTTTCCCCCACCTCGCCATCGGGTACCGCTCGTCCCGTGGCGTCTTGGAGGGTGATTTCGACGTTGGTGATCGGCTTGCCGATGGGCAGCACACCGTCACGCGCCGAAACGGGACTCGTACGTCCACCGTGCGGAGACCATCGTGCATTCGGTGGGCCCATACTGGTTCACCACGGTCCCGCCGCCGGTGCGTCGCCGCAACCGTGTGGCCAGGTCATTGGTCAATGGCTCCGCCGGCGGTCGCGACGAGGCGCAGGGGCCACTGCCTCCCCGTCTCCTCGGCGACCGCCAGCACCTCCGCCAAAAGGCTCGGGACTACGGCGAGGACTGCTGTCACCTGACCGGACGCGAAGGTATCGGCCAGTGCCTCGGGAGTTCGCTGGCGACGCTCGGGCAGCATGAGAAGGCAACCCCCTACGAGCAGTGGGCTGAAGAGCAGTCCCGCGGATGGACGGGTCGATCTACTGACAGACTATCTGGGGTATGCGGTCATGCTCGGTGAGACAAGTGTCTCCCCCGGCCAGTACCAGGTAGTTGGCGAGGCTCCGGTGCTCCACCATGACCCCCTTGGGGTGCCCGGTGGAGCCGGACGTATAGATCACATAGGCGAGATCGCAGAGATTTGGCTGCTCGCCGCCATTACTGCCCGGATAGTCATCGAGATTTTCCTCATCCAGGTTTATCACCACGCCGCCGAGGTGCGCTGACGTCCCCAGAAGCTGGTCCTCCGTGACAATCCCGATGGCGCCGGCGTTGCTGTGCATGAAGGCGAGGCGCTCTGCCGGATAGTCGCCATCCAGTGGCAGATACGCACCCCCGGCCTTCAAAATGGCGATTAGCGCCACCACTAGCCTCGATCTTTCACGCTGCTGAGGTCTGTGTCTGAACGATGCGATAAGCGCCTCCGGGAGCGGTTTTCCGGTGGCGGTCGGGCATGCTGATGGCCCGGCTGTCGGGCCGGGTGGCCGGGGGTTCCACGGGCCCCGGGGGCTCCTTCCTCGGTCGCAGGGACGGTTTTGCTGGTCAGGTTGGGTTCGGGAGGGCCTGGATACGCTTCCAGGTGGTGATGATCGCTGTGGCCCAGGGCCAGGAGGCCGCGATCTTGAGGGTCTTGCGGCGCCCGCCGTGCACGAGCCGGGCGGCTGTGTGGAAGACCCGGTAGCGGAGGGTCTTCGGCTCTGCCCTGGCGAGCTTGCCGTCGAGTGCGAGGTGCCGGAGCCAGGACAGCAGGATGCAGGCGGTCATCGAGGCGTCGAGCCAGGATTTGTTCAGCCCGTAGTCGCGGGACGGGAAATGGCCGAGCCCGGTGTCCTTCCCGGTGCGGATCACGTCCTCGACGCGGGCATGGACCCGGTGACCGGCGTCGATGTAAGCGCACTGGCCGCGCGAGCCCCTGGTGTCCTCGGGCAGGTTCGTCGCCCACAGCGTGTAACGCCATCCGTCTTCGGTCTCGAACAGGGTGAGCTGCGCGCCGGGGTGCGGGCGCTCGCGGCGGGCGAAGACCCGCATTTTCTTCGGCCAGGCCTTCAGCCGGTCTCCGTCCGGGCCCTTGCGCAGGAGCCCGGTCAGCTCGGTGACGTGCGCTTCCTTGATCCAGCAGGCTCGGTGCCCGCACCTCTCGTTCCCGCAGGCCTCCTCCGAGCGGCGCTCGCGGACCTTGCCGCCCGCGTCGATCGCGGCTTCCCACGCGGTGCCCGGGACCAGCCTGAGCGCGGCCTTCTCCCGTTCGGTCAGCGCCCAGCCGATGGAGTAGGTGAGCTGGTACCCGTGGCGGGAGGCGAGCTTGTCCAGGCGTTTCACCAGGTCATGGCTGGCGCCGGCGCCGTCGCAGGTGACCATCAGCTTCCGCCGGAGCGCCGGCGGTAGCGCGGCGATCGCCTCATCGAGGAGCTTAAGGTGGCTCCTCGGCGGTGTTCGACCCGGCTGACCCGGGCCGCATCATCCAGGCCAGCGGCTCGCGCACGTTGTCACATTCGGCCAGGACGGGATGGTGCCCGAATCCCTTGAAGTTCCCGCTGGGCCTGCTCTTTCTCGGAGTGCGCGGGCACCACGGTGGCGTCCAGGCGGATGCAGGTGATCCCGGTCAGCTGCCGGTCCGCGACCTGGACCGGCGGGAGCTGCCCGTGCCGGGCGATGACCTGCGACCAGGCGTAACGCCGCGCCTTGTTTACCGCGGCAGTGATCTTCCGCCTCGTCCTGTCCCCGCCGCCGGCGGCCTCCTTCAGCGTCCGCCACGCGGTCGGGACCGACGCGACCTGCCCGAACACCTCGCCCTGGTTACCCGGAAGTCGCTGATCACCCGGGCGCCGTCGGCGATCGCGCACGCCAGGTCGGCGAAGACCCGGCCCCGGTCCAGGCCGCCGTCCGGCGACGGCAGCGCCTGCGACAAGCCGTCGTCAGGCCCGTCCGGTCGGCGAGCTGGCGCAGCAGCACCAGGCCCGCGTGCGACACGTCGCCCGCGCCGCTGCCTGCAACTTCAAGACCGCGGGACCATGCGGTAGCGTTCACGGAGAAAGTGCTCCTTGGACTGGACCGGTAAGGACCTCGACAATCCTCATTGTCCTAGTTCAGGAGCACTTTTTCGCTTACATGTGTTGCTCAGCGGTCAGGCTTCGTGAAAAGCCAGGGCTAGGCGCTCATCGCGGCGTAGGCACACCGACACGACCTTCTCCGGGTCGACGCTGGCGATCCGAAGGCGATGGCTGAGTTGGTTGGCTCGTTTGTTTAGCCACCCATAGGTCAGGACTTTGTGACCGACCCTGAGCGCGGCCCGGTCGGGTGTGCCAGCGGCCTGCGCCTCGAACAGTGCCGTTACCGCGGCCAGATTAGACACGATGCTCCCTCAGGACGGCTGGCTAGGCCACTTCCAGCTCGAAGATCTTGGTGAGCTCCGACATCCTGGTGAATGCCTCTTCGTACGTAGGCGCCTCGTAGATCATGGCCGCTATTTGCGACGAGCTGTGAAACGCCGGTTCGATGCGGTCGCCCGTCTGGGCGGTGACGGCGGCGCTCCGGATCCACGGAATGATCATGAGCTCGTCTTGTGCGGTGATCCGGCGGATGACGCCCGGCCTCGGCGGCAGCCAGCACTGTGCCAGTTGCTGGGTGCTCCCGTGCGGTTCGACGGTGATGTCCTCTTCCAGGGAAAGTTGAATGAAGACATTCCAGAGATCTACTCCGTGCTGTGCGAGCACGAGATCCGTGATCGAACTGCCTCCGGGGCGGCAGCTTATCTCGCCGATGAGGTAGCCCTGCTTGGTCCGGTAGCCCTCCATGTGCGTGATGCCGTCGCGCAATCCGGTCACCTGAACCGCGCAGCGATGGAGTTCGCAGATCGCGGTCCCGTCAGCCGAGTCAGCAGGAATTACCCAAGAGCCGTTCGGGCTGCCAATCGAACCGAGCAGAGAGCCGAGATACCGACCTGGCTGCGCGAAGGTCACCGAGCCGTCATGTACTATCCCGTCACAGTGAAATTCCCATAGATAGTCGATTTCCTCCTCCAGAATGAGGGGTTTAGTGCGCGCCCTGTGACCCGCGGACGCGGCCGACTGGTAAAAGCCTTCGAAGTGGTCCAGGCTCCTCAGGACGGCTATATCGATCGAGCCAGTGCCGAGGACTGGCTTCACGACGACTGGCCACTTCATGCCGTCGGCGACGTTCGGCAGGTCCGCGATGTCTAGCAGGAGTCGGAACGGGGTCACTGGGAGTCCGGCCGCCTCGAATGCTCGCTTCATCGCGTACTTGTTCGACATGACGTTTGCCGTCTCGAATGGGATACCGGGGAGATCGAGGAGGGCGCGAAGATATGCGCCGGTTTGCAATGTGCGTTCGGATGGCGAGATGACATGGGTAATGTCAGAAATGCGACCGGAATTGAGCAGGGCCGAGCGAACCATTGCGAAATCTTCGATGTCGTCGACGTAGACCGGGTGGTGAATGGCCGGTAGAGATCAGCGTACCGTGGCTCTGTAATAACCGTCGTGGTGATGTCGGGACGACTGGCGAGTATGTGAAGCGGCTGCTCTTTGGTGGTGCTAAGTAGAACGACGTTGTTCATTGTCAACTCCAGTGGCCCAGCTGTCGACGGGCGGAGAATCTTGACAACGCTGAAGGTGATGGCCAGAGTTCACGACTTGACCGGGGACCGCGTCTCTTGGCGGCGAGAATCGCCGTAAAGGTGGCGATTCAGCTCGTCCGGACGGGTCGACTCGGGGTATGAGGCGGTGTAAAAGTTCATGACGGCAAGCACGCGCGCCTCCGATTCCCTAGCCAATGGCCGGGCGTAGTGCGGGTGCATTCGTCCGTCGAAGAAGATAATGTGGCCCGCGTGGGGCCGGATCACGGACCGGTTTCTCTCAATTGACTTCATGTCGGACGCGGACGGATCCTGCCCGATGACAAGCTCGCCGCCTGAATGATGGTCGGTAAAGAAGAGCAGACCGGTCAAAGGGTTCGAGTCGACATGACATTCGAACCGCATCGGAGTGCCTCGCTGGACATTGAGAACTACGCCATAGCGGTCATCCCGAGCCGTTGCCACTGATTCGGTGGATACTTGGGCGGCAAGTTCAAGTGCTGTGCCATGGTAAAGCTCATAGAGCCACGGCAGGTGAAGTCGCACCTGATCGGCGTGCACGCGCCCCCGGGAGATTTGGGTCACATCGGCGGCCTCCCTCGTCAAGACCGGGGTTCGGGGAAAGGCGCGAAAGTCCGCGTTAGTCGCGATGGAAAGCACTTCTTGCTGCCAGCTAGTCGGGAGCAGGTCGCTGAGGTCGAACGTGGTCCAACGGAAACGTTCCGGCATGGCAACCAGGCTCCTGGAGCGGAGGGGACAGGGCTCGGCATGCGGGTTCATGGCGCATAAGGCTGCCACCATAGACGTCAGGGTTTGGATCCGAGATCACTCTTGTCAGCGTCAAGCATAAAATGGAAAAGTCCCGATGTCACCCCATGATTTCCTGAAATTTTGCAGCGACCAAGCCAGACTGTCTCGGGGGTCTCGGGGGAACGTGTCCACCCAGGGGTGAATACATATTTCAATGCGATCCGTACGGCGGACTTTTGTAGCGGTAATGAAGTTCGGTGTGAAACCTGATCATCGGGTGCCGCTTGTTTCCTGGAGCCCTTTATCGCCATCTTCGTGGATTGTCTTGCCCGGCGGCAGCGGTTCCCGGCGTTGGGATCGCCCCGCCCCGTCAGGGGTGCCGGCGGGTCAGCTGGCTGGAGTGTCCCGGCAGCCCGCCGTGCCGCCGTGAACTCGGCGACCGTCTTGTTCCCGAGGTCGTTCGCAGTCATACCGCGTTGGGCGAGCCAGCAGCTCAGGTGGGCGACGGCCTCGAGCTTGCGCCGGTTCCCGCCGGGGTATAGCCCAGCCGGGCCAGTTCCGCGTCGAACCCGGCCGCGAACGGCTCCAGCGGCCCGGACCACCGCACTTGCGACTTAATGTGCACAATTAACTACCTTCCGTGATGGGTCATGCTCAGGATCGCCTCACGGAAGGTCCGCCTCAGAGGGCGGAAAGCTGAAACTATCCCGCCATGCTTGGCAAGTTCACGAATTGCACAGGGCATGATCAAGTGCACACCGGGATAACCGCGTCACCGGAATAAGACCTGGACCATGGCCGGGGACCTCTGCCCGCACGCCACCGACATCGTGGACATCTACCACGCCCGCGAGCACCTGCACGACCTCGCGAGCCACCTGGCCTTCATAACCCCTGACCCGCCCCAGTGGCTCGAAGACCGCAGCACCGAGCTCGATGCCGGCGACATCGAGGCCATCATCGGCGCCGCCCGCGCGTACCCGCTCGACGGGGTCAAGGCCAGCGACGTGGAAAGGAGCCGGCGCTGAGGCCGCCGCCCGCCGCTGCTGCCTCACCGGATCGGGCCACATCGAGGCCGCCTGCAAGCAGATCGTTGCTCAGCGCGCCAAGTAGTCCGGCATGCACTGGACCGTCGAAGGCGCCGCCAGCATCATCGCGCTGCGCACCCAGCACGCCAGCGACCGCTGGGACGAGCTCTGGCCAGCCCGCACCCCCGACCCGGCCAGGCTGCGCGCCGCCATCTGGCAGACAGCAAGACTCAGACACCCAGGCACCAGGCCCGGGCAAGATCATCTCCAACAAAGCTGTCGTGACCCCCTGTCAGGACGCGCTCGGGGATTGTTGGCGGTCGCCGCTAAGCTCGATACCGTGGCCGAAAAGCGAGCGTTTCCCTGGGGTCCTGGCACCGCGACGGGGGTCGGGTCGATGCCCGGCGAGAACCCCATGGAGGCGGCGCGGATCATCGCCGGCGAGCTGCCCGACCTCCCGTACCTAGCCGAGCTTCCTAACCGAGGCCCGGGCGCGGACATCACCGGGCGGGCCGCCGGGCTGCTGGTTGACCTGCCCGTTGAGCTCGCCGGGCCGCGCGGCTGGCGGATCGCCGAGCGCCCCGGTCGGGACATGCGCCGGGCCAGGTCGCTGCTCTCCTCCGACCTCGACGCGATGGAAGAGGCACTCGACGGGTACGAGGGGCCGCTCAAGATCCAGCTCGCCGGGCCGTGGACGCTGGCGGCGACGATCGAGCAGCCGCGCTCGCTGAAGCCGGCGCTTGCCGACCCCGGCCTGGTCGCCGACATCACGTCCTCGCTGGCCGAAGGGGTCGCCGCGCACGTCGCGGAGGTCGCCAAGCGCGTGCAGAAGGCGACGCTCATCGTGCAGTTGGACGAGCCTGCCCTGCCGGCCGTGCTACGGGGCTCGGTGCTGACACCGAGCGGGCTGTCCACGGTTCGGGCGGTGGACGAGGAAATCGCTCGGGACAGGCTGCGCGAGGTGCTGGCCGCCACGCGGAAATACACAGTGGTGCATTGCTGCAGTCAGGACCTTCCGTTCGGGATAATCATGGGCGCTGGAGCCGACGGGGTCTCGTTCGATCCCAGCCAGCTGCGGCGGGGGGACTTTGACTTGTTTGCCGAGACGGCCGAGGCCGGCGCGGGACTGCTGATCGGCGCGCTGCCGACGACAGGGCCGCAGCAGACGGCGGCCGGGCGCCCGGAGGAAGCCCGCCGGAGCGGCCGCGATGAAAGGCAGCGGCCGAAGCCGTCTGACACTGCGGGGATCGTCAGGGACCTGTGGCGCAAGATGGACCTGCCGGCCGCCCAGTGCGCGCCGCAGGTGGTCATCACCCCCGCCTGCGGGCTGCCGGGCGCGTCGCCGGCGCAGGCGAGGGACGCGCTGCGCTGGTGCCGGGAGGCGGCCCAGATTTTGCCAGAGATGATGGAGGAGAGCTGAGCTGATGGAGCTGGACGAGGCGCGGCGCACGCACGCGGAGCTGAGCGAGCGGCTGCTCGACGCCCAGTACCGCTATCACGTGCTCGACTCGCCGACGATCTCCGACGTGGAGTACGACCAGGGCATCCGGACCTTGAACGAGATCGAGGACCAGTTCCCCGAGCTGCGCACGCCCGACTCCGCGACGCAGCGGGTCGGCGGCATGATCTCGACCCTGTTCACCCCCGTGACCCACCTGGAGCGGCTGCTCAGCCTGGACAACGTCTTCTCGCCCGAGGAGTTCTCCGCCTGGGCGGAGCGGGCCGCGAAGCTCGGCGGGACCGGCCCGTACCTGTGCGAGCTGAAGATCGACGGGCTCGCGATCGACCTCGTCTACGAGCGCGGCCGCCTCACCAGCGCCGCCACCCGGGGTGACGGGCGGACCGGCGAGGACGTCACGCTGAACGTGAAGACGATCAAGACGATCCCCGATCGCCTGGTCGGGGACGACGTGCCTGAGCTCCTCGAGGTACGCGGCGAGGTGTTCCTGTCCGAGGCGGCGTTCGACCGGCTGAACGAGTCGCTCCAGGAGGCGGGCAAGCCGGCCTTCGCCAACCCGCGTAACGCCGCCGCCGGCTCGCTGCGGCAGAAGGATCCGCGGATTACCGCGTCGCGCGCGCTTGGCGCCATCGTGCACGGCATCGGGCGGATTGAGGGCTCGGGCGAGATCGCGGGCGCGACGGCGGGACCCGATGCCGAGGGACACCTCGAAGGGGCGCCGGACACGCAGTCCGGCTGGTACGAGCGGCTCGCCGGGTGGGGGCTGCCGGTCAGCGACAAGTACAAGGTCGTCCCCGACCTCGCCGAAGTCCAGGCCTACATCGACTACTACGCGGACCCGGGGCACCGGCACGAGACGCCGTACGAGATCGACGGCGTGGTCGTGAAGATCGACCCGACCGAGACGCAGCGGGCGATGGGCGCGACCAGCCGGGCGCCGCGCTGGGCGATCGCGTACAAGTACCCGCCGGAGGAGGTCAACACCAAGCTGCTCGACATCCAGGTGGGCGTGGGCCGGACCGGGCGGGTCACCCCGTTCGCGGTGATGACCCCGGTCAAGGTCAGCGGCTCCACGGTGGACCGCGCGACCCTGCACAACGAGGACGAGGTCAAGCGCAAGGGCGTGCTGATCGGCGACACGGTGATCTTGCGCAAGGCCGGGGAGGTCATCCCCGAGGTCGTCGGCCCGGTCGTCGAACTGCGCACCGGCGACGAGCGGGAGTTCCAGTTCCCCCGCCAGTGCCCGGAGTGCGGCACCACGCTCAGCCGCGAGGAGGGGGAGGTCGACTGGCGCTGCCCCAACAACGTGGCGTGCCCGGCGCAGCTCCGCGAGCGGCTGTTCTACCTGGCCTCGCGCAGCGCGCTGGACATCGAGGCGCTCGGCTACGAGGCGGTCGTCGCCCTGCTCAACGACCGCCTGGTGACCAACGAGGGCGACCTCTTCGACCTGACCGATGAGAAGCTCGCGAACAGCCCGTTCTTCGTGAACAAGGCCGGCGGGCTCAAGCTCGTCGCGCACGCGCTGCTCGCCAACCTCGACGAGGCCAAGACCCGGCCGCTGTGGCGCATCCTGGTCGCGCTGTCCATCAGGCACGTGGGGCCGACCGCGGCCCGCGCCCTCGCCGATGCCTTCGGGTCGCTCGACGAGATCGCGACCGCCTCGCCGGACGCCCTGGCGATCGTGGACGGGGTCGGCCCGACGATCGCCAACGCGGTCGTGGAGTGGTTCACCGTCGACTGGCACCGGGACATCGTGGCGAAGTGGCGGGCGGCGGGCGTCCAGCTCGAGACCCCCGGCTTCGACCCGTCGGCGGCGGCCGGCCGGCTGCTCGCGGGCGTCACCGTGGTCATCACCGGCACGCTGCCCAACCTCACCAGGGACGAGGCTGCCGAGGCGGTCCGGGCCGCCGGAGGCAAGGTCTCCTCCTCGGTCTCGAAGAAGACCAGCTTCGTCGTGGCGGGCGACAACCCGGGCTCCAAGCACGACAAGGCCGTCGAGCTCGGCGTCACCATCCTTGACGAGCCGGGGCTCAAACGGCTGCTTGAGGGCGGCCCCGACGCGATCGAGGCCTAGCCGCGCGCCCTCGCCTCACCCCGCACGACCAGAGAAGTGCGCGGGGTGAGGCGGAGCACTGAACCGTTCGGGATAACCGAATTTGACTTCGGCTTGTCAGGCCAGGCGCTCCAGGATCAGGTCCTTGACCTTGGCGGCGTCGGCCTGGCCGCGGGTGGCCTTCATGACCGCGCCGACCAGGACGCCGGCCGCCTGGACCCGGCCGTCACGGATCTTGGCCACCACGTCCGGGTTGGCCGCGATGGCCTCGTCGATCGCGCGCGAGCAGCGCCGAGTCGTCGCTGACGACGGCGAGGCCGCGGGCGGCGACTACCTCGTCCGGGGTGCCCTCGCCGTCGAGCACGGCCTCGATGACCTGACGGGCGAGCCGGTCGTTCAGCGTGCCCGCCGCGACCAGCGCGGCCACCCGGGCCACGTCGGCCGGGGTGATCGGCAGCTCGGGCACGTCGAGCCCGGCGTCGTTCGCGCGCCGGGCGAGCTCGCCGAGCCACCACTTGCGGGCATCAGCCGGGGAGGCGCCGGCCGCAACGGTCGCCTCCACGGCGTCTAGGGCCCCCGCGTTGCGCAGGGCCTCAAACTCTAGCTCGGACAGCGACCAGGACTCGATCAGCCGCGCCCGGCGGGCCGACGGCAGTTCGGGCAGCGACTTCCTGATTTCCTCGACCCAGTCGGCCGCGGGGGCGACGGGCACCAGGTCGGGCTCGGGGAAGTAGCGGTAGTCCTGCGCCTCTTCCTTCGACCGGCCAGAAGTGGTCACCCCGGTGTCCTCGTGGAAGTGACGCGTCTCCTGGATCACCCGGTGCCCGGAATCGAGCACCTCGGCCTGCCGCGCGACCTCGGAGCGCACCGCCCGCTCCACCGAGCGCAGCGAGTTCACGTTCTTGGTCTCGGTCCTGCGTTCCCCACACGTCCGAGCCGACGAGCGCGATCGACGTGTTCACGTCGCAGCGCAGCGAGCCTTCCTCCATCCGCACGTCCGAGACGCCCAGCGAGCGCAGCACGTCGCGCAGCTCGGTGACGTACGCGCGGGCGACCTCCGGGGCGAGGAACCCGGTGCCCGGCACCGGCCGGGTGACGATCTCGACCAGCGGGATGCCCGCCCGGTTGTAGTCGACGAGCGAGTACTCGGCCCCCTGGATGCGCCCGGTCGCGCCGCCGACGTGCAGCGACTTGCCGGTGTCCTCCTCCATGTGCACCCGCTCGATGCCGACCCGCACGGTCTTGCCGCCGATGGCCACGTCCAGGTACCCGTCGGTGCACAGCGGCTCGTCGTACTGGGAGATCTGGAAGTTCTTCGGCATGTCCGGGTAGAAGTAGTTCTTCCTGCGCGAACCGGCACCAGGACGCGATCGAGCAGTTCAGCGCCAGGCCGATCTTGATCGTGTACTCGATGGCCCGCTCGTTTATCACCGGCAGCGAACCGGGCAGGCCGAGGCAGACCGGGCAGGTGTGCGTGTTCGGCTCCGCGCCGAACGTGGTGATGCAGCCGCAGAACATCTTGGTCGTCGTGCCGAGTTCCACGTGCGTCTCGAGCCCGAAGGTCGGCTCGTACTTCTGCAGGGCTTCTTCATAGGTAACAGTCACGACAACCCCTTGGCCTCGGTCAGCAGCGGGTGCCCCCAGCGGTTTTCGTACGCCGCCTCAACGGCGGCCGCGACCCGGTACAGCCGGTCGTCGGCCAGCGGCGGCGCCATCACCTGCAGGCCGACCGGCAGGCCGTCCTCGGGCGCGAGCCCGATCGGCACGGAGATCGCCGCGTTGCCCGCCAGGTTGGACGGGATCGTGCACAGGTCGGCCAGGTACATCGCCATCGGGTCGTCGGCCCGCTCGCCGATGTCGAACGCGGTGGTCGGCGTCGGCGGCGAGATGAGGACGTCCACCTGGCTGAACGCGTTCTCGAAGTCCCGGATGATCAGCGTCCGCACCTGCTGCGACTTGCCGTAGTAGGCGTCGTAGTAGCCGCTGGACAGCGCGTAGGTGCCGAGCATGATCCGGCGCTTGACCTCCGCGCCGAACCCGGCCTCCCGGGAGGCCGCCATGACCTCCTCGGCGGAGCCGCCGCCGACGCGCAGCCCGTAGCGCATCCCGTCGAACCTGGCCAGGTTCGACGAGACCTCGCTGGGCGCGATCAGGTAGTACGCGGGCAGCGCGTACTTGAAGTGCGGGCAGCTGATCTCGGTGACCTTCGCGCCGAGCGACTCGAGCAGCTCGACCGCCTCGGCGAACCTGCGTCATCACGCCCGGCTGGAAGCCGTCGCCGGAGAACTCGCTGACGATGCCGATGCGCAGCCCGGCGACGTCGCCGTGCCGGGCGGCCTCCACGACGGGCGGCACCGGGGCGTCGATCGACGTGGAGTCGCACGGGTCGTGACCCGACATGACCTCGTGCAGCAGGGCGGCGTCGAGCACCGTCCGGCCGAACGGTCCCGGGGTGTCCAGGGACGACGCGAACGCGACGACCCCGTACCGGGAGTTGCCGCCGTAGGTCGGCTTGGTGCCGACGATCCCGCACACCGCGGCCGGCTGCCGGATCGAGCCGCCGGTGTCGGTCCCGAGCGCGAGCGGCGCCTCGTAGGCGGCGACGGCCGCGGCCGAGCCGCCCGAGGAGCCGCCGGGCACCTTGGTCAGGTCCCAGGGGTTGTGCGACGCCCAGAACCCCGAGTTCTCGGTGGAGGAGCCCATCGCGAACTCGTCCATGTTGGTCTTGCCGAGGAGGACGGCGCCGGCGCCGCGCAGCCGCCGGGTGATCGTGGACTCGTACGGCGGGACCCAGCCCTCGAGGATCTTCGACCCGCAGGTGGTCGGCATCCCGACGGTGGTGAACAGGTCCTTGACCGCGACGGGGACGCCCGCGAGCGCGCCGAGCGGCTCGCCCGCCGCCCGCTTGCGGTCGACCGCGCGCGCCTGGGCCAGCGCGTCATCGGCGGCCACGTGCAGGAACGCCCTGACTTCGCCGTCTACCGCGGCGATCCGGTCCAGGTGCGCCTGGGTGACCTCGGCGGCGGAGACCTCTCCGGCGGTCATGGCGGCGGCCAGCTCGGCCGCCGTCTTCTTGATCAGCTCGCTCATGAGGCCACCTCGCTGGCGCTCGGAGTCCGCATTCGCGGACGCACTGTACTTACCGATTCGCTCGCAAGCTCGCTCATCGGTCCTGCCTCACTCCTCGACCAAGATCCGCGGGACCTTGAACCGCTGCAGCTCGACGGCGGGCGCGCCGGACAGCGCCTGCTCCGGCGTCAGGCAGGGGACCGGCTCATCGGCGCGGTACACGTTGGCCAGGCCGGTCGCGTGCGTGGTTGGCGGGATGCCGTCCGCGGCGACCTCCTGCACCTGCGCGACCGACGAGATGATCTGGTCGAGCTGCGGGGCAAGGTGGTCAAGCTCTTCGTCGCTGAGCGCGAGCCTGGACAGCCGGGCCAGGTGAGCGACCTCGTCGCGGGTTATCGGCATGGGCTCCATCCTAGGGCGGATGGGGTGGCAACTTGTAAGCGATTAACGCGCTGGTAGCACCGAGCCCCGGATCGTCGTCCGTTACTCTCCGTATTCAATGCTCACCGTCGGCCACAACAATGTTTACGCCTTGGGCAGGGGCGCGACCGTGGTGGTGTTGTTGATCCACGCCCAGATCACCTGCGACGCGGCCGGATAGCTGACCGGCGGCCGCGGGTAGCTGTGCACGCCCGCGGTGTAGACGGCGAAGCTCACGCTGGCGCCGTTGGAACAGTCCGACCAGGTGGTCAGGGTCATGTTGCCCTGTTTCGAGCTGGCCGACTCGGTCGAGCAGGCATCCGCGTAGCGCAGCTCGGCGTTCACTATCTGCGCGGCAGGCGTCTCCCTGAAGTCGCCCTTTTCCCCGGTGTACCACGGCACGTCCGTGTCATCGGTGGACGCGACCTGAAGGAACTTCTGCGGCACGGCGACGTTGCACCACGGCATCGGGTCCGCCTTCACCGCCGCGATGCCGTCGAACAGCAGCGGGTCCGTGCACGCGATCGTGTAGGCCAGCCGCCCGCCGTTGCTGTAGCCCATCAGGTAGATGGGCCGCGTGTTCCCCGGGTCGACCTGCTTGGCCAGCGCCTCGATGAACCCCGTGTCGTCGACCTTGGCCATGGACGCCCACGAGCAGCAGCCGATCGCGTTCCACGACTCCCGGTAGGCCAGCGGGTAGACCAGCTCCGCCTCGCCCGCCTGGACGTAGGGAGTCAGCTCGTCCCGGGTGATCTCCTGGCTCTGCTCGGAGTTGAGGCCGGACAGCACCATGATGATCGGCGCCGAGGCCGGCAGCGTCTTCTTCGCCGGCGTCAGCACCGTGTAGCTCCTGGTCATGCCGCCCACCTGCATCGTGGACGTCGTCGTGTTGATCGTCCGGTCGGCCGCGGCGACGATCTTCGACCCCGTGACCGCCCCGCCGGCCGCCACCACGGCGACCGCGAGCGCGACAACGACCACGCGCCTGGGGATCCGGGCAACCCTGGGCGGTGATGAAGTCTTCGACCTTGTCGAGCGCCCGGTCGGTCGCCTGGCCGAGGCGGAACTTCCGCTTGGGCTTCCACTCGCGCCCGGTGAGGAACAGGCTGAACGGGGTCCGCCGCGCCGCCGAGGCGATCACCCACGCGATGGCGTAGATGACGGGCACGGCGATGAACAGCAGGATCAGCACCTCGAGGCTGGAGTGGGGCAACCGGTGCAGCCAGCCGATGAGGCCGCCGTGGGCGCCGAAGTAGCTGCGAGCCCACGACCAGCAGCAGCACCTGCAGCACGAGCGGGTGGGCGAGGTAGATGCCAAAGGAACTGGCAGATCCGGCGGCGGTGAACTTGCGCAGGGGCGCACCCCGGTCGCTCCACAGCAGCCCGGCGCCGAGCAGCGCCCAGCCGAAGGCGAGCGCCTCGACGATGACGACCGGCTGGAAGACGGCGCTCGCGTTGTTCGGCGTCGCGCCGTAGACCTCGGTCTCGATCAGGAACACGCCGATGCCCGCGGCCACGCCGACGGCCGCCACGAGGGCGACGCGCCACCCGTTGCGCAGGTGCCGCCGGGTGAACGCGCACAGCTGCTCGAAGTGCCAGCCGGCGAGCGCGCCCGCCACCACGTACAGGACGTAGGTGTCGATCCAGTAGCCGAGCCCGGCGCCGTTAAGGAACTGCGCGACGAGACCGTTGCCGTCCCGCCCGACCCGGTAGTGCAGCCCGACGGTCAGCCAGGCCTGGTAGGCGAGCGCGGCCCCGAACAGCCAGGCGTGGTATCCCTCGGTCTTCTTCAGCACCCACCGGATCAGCGGGAACAGCAGGTAGATCTGCATGCTGACAAGCAGGAAGTACAGGTGGTAGCGCGCGCCGGCGTTCACCAGGTCATGCAGGAACGCGGACGGGAACGCGCCCCGGGACCGCCCGTCGGCCGCGTAGTAGATCGCGGACCAGGTGACGTAGGCGGGCAGCACGAGCCAGAAGCGGCGCCGCCAGAACCGGCCGGCCTTGCAGCGGCCGCTGCCCGTAGTTGTACGTCAGCACCAGCGCGGTGAGCAGCAGGAACAGCTCCCGGCTGGTGTGGAAGACGGTGGTCACCGCGCCGATGCTCATGGTGACGGTGCCGCCGGCGAACGCCAGCGTGTGCACGCTCACCACGAACACCATGATGATCAGCCGGATCAGGTCGAACGCGATGACGTGCGGCCGTGAACGCGGCCCAGCCGCGCCAGCGGGAGCTGGCGCGGCTGACTCGGCCGCGGAAAGCGTGGAGCTCACGGGCGCGCCGCCACCGATTCCTTCAGCAGGCGCCGCGAGATCTTCCCGGTCGGCCCGAGCGGCATCTCGTCGACCAGCCAGAACTCGCTGGGCTGCTTGTGCCGTGGCAGTCTCTCGGCGCAGGCGGCGCGCAGCACCGCCTCCATCTCGTCCGCGACGGCGCGGCGTCGGGGACGACGTAGGCGACCGGCCGCTCGCCGAGCACCTCGTCCAGGGCGCCGATCACGGCGGCGGACCGGACGCCGGGCTGCGCGAGCAGGATCTCCTCGATCTCCCGGGGGTAGATCTTCTCCCCGCCCCGGTTGATCACGTCGTCGGACCGCCCGACGAGGAACAGGTAGCCGTCGGCGTCCAGGTACCCGAGGTCGCCGGTGTCCAGCCAGCCGTCGTCCGTCGATCGCGCCCGGGCGTCCCGCCGGAGGCGTACGCGGTGATCACGCCCGCGCCCCGGATCTGCACCCGCCCGATGTCGCCCGCGCCCGGCCGGGCCGCCGTCGGCCAGGCCGATGCGCACCTCGGAGCCCGCGGGCAGCCCCGCGGAACCGGGCTTGCGCGGCCCGTCGAGCGGGTTGGCCGTGATCATGCTGGCCGCCTCGGTCATGCCGTAGGTCTCGATGACCGGCACGCCGAGCGCCTCCTGGAACCGCTCGAGCGAGGCTCGCGGTAGCGGCGCCGAGGCCGACCGGACGAAGCGCAGTTCCTTCGGCGGCTCCGCCGGCGGGTCCATCGACAGGATCGCGATGATCGCCGGCACGGCGTTGATCCAGGTGATCCGGTCCGCGGTGATCAGGTCCCAGAACCCGCGCCTGCTGAACTTGCGGTCCACGGCCAGGTACGCCCCGGCCCTGAGCGTGGCCAGCAGCCCGACCACCTCGGCGTTGACGTGGAACAGCGGCAGCGAGCAGTACCCGCGGTCGGACCGGTCCAGCCGGTGCCAGTCGACCACGCTCGACGCCACGTGAGCAAGCTGCTCTTCGCGCAGCAGGATCCCCTTGGGCGTTCCCGTGGTGCCGCTGGTGCAGAGGAAGATCCCGCCGCCGTCGCCGCCGGACGTCAACGGCGAGAAGTCAAAAGCGGTTATCCCGAACGGAGTCGTGGCTTCGTGCGGCACCCCCGCCTGGCTCTTCGGCCGTGGCGGGCGCACGGCTGGTGACCATGCCAGCCGGCCGCGCGACCCCGAGCACGCGGGCGACTTCCGTGTCCGGTGCCCCCGGGTCAAGGGGAACCGCGACCCGGCCGGCGGCGATCAGCGCGACGAGCGCGGTGGCGTAGCCGAGCGGATCGGCGAGCCGGACGTTGACCCGGGAGCCGGGCGGCAGGCCCGCGTCGTCGAGGCGGCGCTCGGTGTCACGGACGACGTCAAGCAGGCCCGCGTAGGTGAGCGTCGCGGAACCGCGCGCGTCCGCGAGGTAGACGTCCTCGCCGTGGCGGGCGGCCGCCTGTTCGATCCATTCGCGTATCACGGTAGTCGGGTCCTCAGTACATCATCCGGGGGTCGTTGTAGTGCTTGAACTCGAGGAGGTTCCCGGCCGGGTCGACCAGCACGAACGTGCGGTGCTCCTCCACCAGTCCCTCGAACCGCAGCGACACGTCGTGGTAGAAGGGGATCTTCCTGGTGACCGCGCAGGCGTACAGCGCTCGAAGTCGGCCGCCGCGCTGAACGTGACGCCGAAGTGCCTGGGGTACAGGCTCTCCGGCGCGGCGGGCTCACCCGGGCTGAGATGGCACACGACCTGGTCGCCGAAGAAGTCCAGGGTGATCCGGTCGGGGTACCGCCGGGCGAGCTTGCAGCCCAGCTTGGTTACGTAGAACTCCTGGGCCGCATCCAGGTCGTGGGCGGGGATGGCCAGGTGGAAGGCGTCGGAAGTCGTTCGCACGGTGTTGCCTATCGTGGTTAGTTACTCGAAGGCCATCAGGGTGTCGGCGCGCAGCCCGAGGCGGAGCGTCTCCAGGCCGATGACGCCGGCGGCGGGCACGTTCCCCAGGTTCACGTTCGGCCCGATCCTGGTGATCATGTGCGTCTGCAGCGCGGTGGTCGGCGCCTCGAACAGCAGGCTCTCGATGGCGATGCCCGCGTGCAGCACGTCCTCGATCAGGCCGTACCTGAGCTCGCCGTCGGGGCGGCAGATGCCGGACGAGCCGCTCTCCCTGGCCTCGAGGGTCACGATTGAGGCGCCCGCGTCGAGGTCCTCCTTGATGGCGGCCACCCACTCGCTGGGCGGCAGCATCTCCGAGCGGCCCGGGTCCTTGAAGCCGACCTCGGACACGACCGTGAACTCGGGGGCGAGTTTACGGATGTAACCGGCCTTCTCGGCGTTCGACATCTCGATCGTGCCGTTGGACACCTCGACGTGCCGCGCCCCGTGCTCCAGGCAGAAGCGCCGGAAGTCCTCGAAGCGCCCCTGGAGCGCGAACTTCTCGAACAGCGTCCCGCCGAAGTAGAAGCCGATGCCGTGGCTTTCCAGGACGCTGATCTTCTCCCGCAGGCAGCCGGTGACCACCGAGGTGCCCCAGCCGAACTTCACGTAGTCGATGTACTCGGCGCCGAGTTCGACCTGATCGGTGAAGAGGCCGAGCGGGATGCCGCCGTCGATCACCATGGTCAGGCCGCTGGTGCGGGGCTTGGCCGCGTGCTTGGGCAGGGTTAGTGCGGTCTGGTTCATCGAATTCCTCCTCGTGAGAGCGTGCCGAACCCGGGGATTCGGACGATGGTGGCGTTGTCCACCGGCCGCCAGGTCATCTGGTCGACGGGGACGCCGCGAGGTACGCGTCGAGGACGCGGACCGTGCCGCCGTGCGCGATGACCAGCACGTCGCCGCCCGGGCCGGCCAGCACCGGTCCGGCCAACACGGTGTCGGCCAACACTGGGCCGCTAAGGCTCGCGGCGAGGTCGTCGCAGAAGGCCGCGGCGCGCAGGTACAGGTCGCGTACCGACTCTCCGGCCGGCGGCCGGACGTCGGGGTCGATGACGAGCCCGTCGCCGAGGCCGGTGGCCGCCGGGCCGATGGCCGCGTGCGATGTGCCCTCGAGCACGCCGAGCGACCGCTCCCGCAGCCGTGCGTCCGGGTGCACCGGCAGGCCGAGCACCGCGGCGAAGGCGGCGGCGGTCTGCTGCGCGCGGCGCAGGTCGCTGGCGTAGATCGCGCGGACCGGGCGGTAACCGAACTGCGCCGCGGCCTGGGCCGCCTGGCGCAGCCCGCGCTCGGTCAGTTCGGCCTCGTCGTTGTGGCCCTGGGCGAGACCCGCGCTGTTCCAGGTGGACTCGCCGTGCCGGACGAGCCAGAGGGCGGGCGCGGTGATTTGCGACGCGGTGCTCGCGGACACAGCTGTGGCAGCCGGGGAGGCTGTGCTTGACAGGCTGTGGGTTGACATGCCAGTGAGACTGGTCAGCGATTGTTAAAAGTCACTGAAAATGTAACAGGATTCAGGTAACTCTAAGTCTTCTCACAGCCTCGATTGGTTCACTCTCAGCTGTGCAATCAAGGCTGCTGGTCGTGGACGACGATCGTGATGTGCGCGACTCGCTGCGCCGCGCCTTGGGGTATGCGGGCTACGCCGTGGCCACGGCGGCCGACGGCGCCGAGGCACTGAGCGCGATCGCGCACGCGCCGGTGGACCTGGTCATCCTGGACGTCCTGATGCCCATGCTCAACGGGCTCGATACCTGCCGGGCGCTGCGCGGCCGGGGGATCGCCACCCCGGTCCTCGTGCTCACCGCGCGGGACGCGATCGACGACCGGGTGGCCGGCCTCGAGGCGGGCGCCGACGACTACCTGGTCAAGCCCTTCGCGCTGCGCGAGCTGCTCGCCCGGGTCAACGCCCTGCTGCGGCGCACCAAGCCGGTCCGCGACCTGCTCGGCTACGCCGACCTGACGCTGGACATCACCAGCCACTCGGCCACCCGCGGCGGGGAGTCCCTGGCCCTGACCAAGATCGAGTTTTCCCTGCTCGAACTGCTGGTCCGCAACGCGGAGCAGGTGCTCAGCTACGACGTGATCACCGACCGGGTGTGGGGCTACGGCGAGGCGCCGGCCTCGAACGCGCTGCAGGTCTTCGTCGCGCTGCTGCGCCGCAAGCTCGAGGCCGACGGCCTGCCCCGCCTGGTGCACAACGTCCGCGGCATCGGCTACGTGCTGCGAGCGGGTGCATGAAGGCCCGGCTGACGCTGAAGTCCAGGTTCACCCTCGTCGCGGCGGGGGCGGTGGCGGCCGTCGCGCTCGCCATCACCGCGGTCGCCTTCCTGGCGATCAGGACCGACCTGCAGAACCAGGTGCAGCAGGAGATCGCGAGCCGCGCCGACTCGGTCCTGCACCTTGCCAAGCAGGAGTTCCATAACGGCCACATCCCGAACAACTGGGTCCCGTCGCACTCCTCCGGGTTCGGCGCTCACCTACACCCAGGTGATCACCTCGGCCGGCGCCGTCTGGACGCCAGCCGCAGGACCGGGGCCTGCTCACGCCGAGCGAGGCGGCGATCGACGTGGCGGCGGGCCAGGCGCAGCCCTTCGACGCCATCACCAGCATCGCCGGCACCAGGGCCATGGTGCTGACCACCCAGCTCGCCCCCGGCCTCGCCATCCAGGTGGCCGAGCCGCTGACCACCACGGACGCGGAGGTCGCGCGCGTCGGGGAGACGCTGGCGACGCTCAGCGCGATCGGCGTGGCCGTCGCGACCCTGCTCGGCTGGGCCGTGGCGAAGACCGGGCTCTCGCCGGTCTCCCGGCTCGCCCGGGTAGCGGAGGAGGTCTCGCTGACCGGCGACCCGGGCAGGCGGGTCGAGGTGGGCCGCCGGGACGAGCTCGGCAGGCTCGCCGCCACGTTCAACTCCATGCTCGGCGCGCTGCAGCGGTCGCTCGACGCGCAGCGGCGCCTGGTCACCGACGCCAGCCACGAGCTGCGCACCCCGCTCGCGAGCCTGCGGATCAACGTCGACATGCTCGCCGAGCACCCGGACATGCCCGTCGAGGACCGCAAGGAGGTGCTCGCCCGGGTCACCGACCAGGTCGCGGAGCTCGGCCGCCTGGTGGCCAGCGTCACCGACCTGGCCCGGGGCGAGCCGCCCGACGACGGACATGTCGTCCCGTCCGGCTCAACGACGTCGCCGCCGACGCCCTGGACGCGGCGCGGCGCGACTGGCCGGGCACGCAGTTCGAGGCCTACCTCGTCGGCGGCGTCATCGAGGGCAGCGCCGGAGCGGCTGCGCGTCGCGTTCAAGAACCTGCTGGACAACGCGGCCAAGTTCGGCCCGCCCGGAAGGGCCGGTTCAGGTGCGGCTGACGGGCGGCGAGTTCACCGTCCGCGATCACGGCCCCGGCATCGCCGAGGAAGACCTTCCGTTCGTCTTCGACCGCTTCTACCGTGCCTCGTCTTCTCGCTCCGCCCCGGGCTCCGGCCTCGGCCTCGCGGTCGTCCGCGAGATCGCCCGGTGGCACCGGGGCATGGTCGCCGCGGAGCCCGCCCCGGGCGGCGGCACCGTCATGCGGCTGACCTTCCCCGTCCGCGGCTGACCCGCCCCTTGGCGGGCTAGGGCAGCGGAGCGAGCGCGGTCTTCGTGAAGAACGCCATGATGACCTGGGACGCCGCGGGGACGCTGGCGGGTGGCCGGGGGAAGGAGTGCACGCCGACGCTCCACACCGCGAACGCGAGCCTGGTGCCGTCGCCGCACGTCGGACCAGGTGGTCTGGGTCATCGTCCCCGACTTGGTCTCACGTGCGCTCGCGCGGAGCACTTGTCCGCCGCCTGCAGGTCGCAGACCAGCGTGGTCATCGGCAGCGGTTCGATGCCCCTGGTCGCCCGGCTTGATAGGGGACCTCCGGGTCGTCGACTGGCGGCGATCTGCAGGAGCGTCACGGGCTTGCGCAGCGCGCAGCCGGGCGTGGGACCGCCCTTCACCATCGCGTAGCCGTCGAACAGGCCCGGGTCGTCGCACGCGACCCGGTAGGCCAGGCGCGCGCCGTTGCTGTACCCGACCACGTCGACGGTGCGCGCGTGGCCCGGGTCCACCTTGGCCACCAGGGCCTGGAGGAACGCCACGTCGTTGACGTCCTTGGCCGCCGCCGCCCCGCAGCAGCTGACGGCGTTCCACGACTCGCCGTAGCCCTGCGGGTAGACGAGCTCCGCCTGGTCGTCGGTGGCGTACGGGACCAGGTCGTCCCTGCTCGCCTCGCCGGACGCGCTTGCGCCGATACCGCCGAGCACGACGATGACCGGGACCGACTTCGGCGGCGCCTTGACCGGCGCGATGACCTCGTAACTCCGCTTCAGGTCGGCGACCGTCATGGAGTACGTCTTGGTGCTCGTCGCGACCTTGACCGCGGCCGTCGTGGCCGGCTGCCCGTTGGCGTCGACGGCGCGCAGGCTCACGAACCCGGCGACGCCGAGCGCGACGACAACCCCGACGACCACTCCGATGACCTTCTTCATGCCCCTGCCTCGACGAACGACCTCAGCGCGCATCACGCCCAAAGCACGCTAGCCGATCAAGGTGAGTGCCGCATGAGGGTCAGCCGGTTAGCGTTGTCCGTGGCGGGGCGGTGACCGACTCCAGCCCGCTCGCCGCCGTGGGGATGTGGATCGCTGAGTCCCCGGGTTTGGTGATCCGTATCTTTGCGCGCCTCGCGAGCGAAATGCGCATTTCGGATAAATGTGGCGGCGAACGGCGCCGCATTTACGGAAGGGCGGAACGGCGCCAGGCGCCGGGGGCCGGGTGCACTGGCGCCCGCAGCAGCCGGGCGCGGTCATTCCAGTTAGTCCGAACGGATTCGTGCTTCGCCTCGTCCGGCCGCCGTGACCGCGCGGCGGCGACGGCCGCGAGGGTGGCGACGATGGCCGCGATCTCCTCCGGGGTCGCGTCGCCGCGCACTATCCGCAGGAACGGCACATTTCCCTCGGCTTGACTCTGTCCGTCAGCCACGCGACTTGCCGACGCCAATTCCGAACTCGCGGTGCACCCGCGCCCAGAACGCGTCCCGCAGCCACTCCCTGGCCTCCTGGTAGGGCCGCAGCGACTGGCCGAGCTCCTTCTCCGCCTCGACGAGCAGTTCCTTGTCGATGACGGGCGGCAGGATCGGGCCGGGCAGCAGGTCGCGGATGTTGTCGGCGCCCCGGGTGAGGATCCACTTGTGGGCGACGTGCTCGCCCGCCTCCTCGACGTGCCGGCGGTCGGGACCGAGGCGCGGCAGCGGCGCCGCTCTGGGTCACGTGCGGGAGTGGGCCCGTCCGCGACAGGTGCGAGTTCCGGCCGATCTCGCCGGTCGGGCGCGGGCGGTGCTCGCCGAACAGCTGCGCAGGCGACGGGACGGTTGCCTGGACGTCGGCCCGCGGTGCCTCGGCCGCCGGGTTCCTGGCGAAGTACGGGCGCACGGACGCCGCGTCGAGGACGTCCACCGTGTCCGATTCCCAGACGAGGCGCTCGGCCTGGTTGGTGCCGTACGGCGGCTCGACGCCCCACAGGTGCACCCGGACGCCGTAGGCCTGCGCGGCCTCGACGGCGGGGACCATGTCCTCGTCCCCCGCGATCAGCACCGCGTCGGTGATCGCGCGGTGCCTGGCGAGGGCCTCCATGTCGGCGCGGATATTGGCGTCCACGCCCTTCTGCTGGCCGCGGGCGTTCAGGTTGCCGAGGCGGAGCTTGACCCACGCCATCTGGGCGACGACGCGCTGGTCGATGGTGGGCACCCGGTCGCGGGCCGCGTCGTACCAGTAGACGCGCAGCAATTCGCCGCGGAACAGCTCATCGGCGTGCTTGGTGATCGCCTGGATCAGGCCGACCGCGTCAACGCGGTAGTCACGGCGCGCGCTAGTACCGAAGAGCAACTCGCCCGCGGCCGCGTAGATATACCCGACGTCAACCATGACCGCATATCTGGCGAGGACGGGCATCGGGGCGGCGAATTCGCTCATCGTCTTACGACTCTAGGGCAGGTTGGACCGTGCGCGTGCCACTTGACACTGGATTGCCGGCGGAAGAGTCCTGAATGGTTACCGAAGCGCATAGTTGTCACTCGCCGATCACAGCGGGATGTTGCCGTGTTTTTTGGGTGGGAGGGTTTCGCGTTTGGTGCGCAGGGAGGTGAGGGCGCGGGTGACGGCGGGTGCGGGTTTCGGCGGGGCGGATGACGGCGTCGATGTAGCCGCGCTCGGCGGCGGCGTAGGGGTTGGCGAGGGTGTCTTCGTACTCGGCGGTCGTCTGCGCGCGGAGGGCGTCGGGGTCGTCGGCGGCTGGCGAGTTCGCGGCGGTAGAGGATGTTGACGGCGCCCTGGGCGCCCATGACGGCGATCTGGGCGGTGGGCCAGGCGAGGTTGACGTCGCCGCCGAGGTGCTTGGAGCCCATGACGTCGTAGGCGCCGCCGTAGGCTTTGCGGGTGATGACGGTGACCTTGGGGACGGTGGCCTCGGCGTAGGCGTACAGCAGCTTGGCGCCGCGGCGGATGATGCCGGAGTGCTCCTGGCCGACGCCGGGCAGGAACCCGGGGACGTCGACGAACGTCAGGACCGGGATCGAGAAGGCGTCGCAGGTGCGGACGAACCGGGCGGCCTTCTCGCTGCGCGTCGATGTCGAGGCAGCCGGCCAGGTGCATGCGGCTGGTTGGCGACCACCCCGACGGGGGCGCCGGCGACCCGGCCGAAGCCGGTCACGATGTTGCGCGCGAACCCCTCGTGGATCTCGCAGAACGTGTCCGTCGTCCAGGACGGTCTCGATGACCCGGTGGATGTCGTAGGGCTGGTTCGGGGAGTCGGGGATGAGGGCGTCGAGCTCCTCGTCGGCCGCGCTGATCTCGTAGTCCGGGGTCGGCGGGGACGACGGGGGGCTCGTCGAGGTTGTTGGACGGCAGGTAGGACAGCAGCAGCTTGGCGAACTCGATGCAGTCTTCCTCGTCGCTGGCCTGGTAGTGGGCGACGCCGGACTTGGTCATGTGCGTGCGGGCGCCGCCGAGTTCCTCGAAGGTGACGTCCTCGCCGGTGACGGTCTTGATCACGTCGGGGCCGGTGATGAACATGTGGCTGGTGCCCTCGACCATCAGGGTGAAGTCGGTGATCGCCGGGGAGTACACCGCCCCGCCGGCGGCCGGCCCCATGATCAGGCTGATCTGCGGGATGACCCCGGAGGCGCGGATGTTGCGGAAGAAGATCTCCGCGAACAGCCCGAGCGCGACGACGCCTTCCTGGATGCGGGCGCCGCCGCCGTCGCTGATCCCGACCACCGGGCAGCCGGTCTTCATGGCGTGGTCCATGACCTTGACGATCTTCTCCCCGTACACCTCGCCGAGGGACCCGCCGAAGACGGTGAAGTCCTGGGAGTACACCGCGACCGGCCGCCCGTCCACCATGCCCGGTGCCGGTGACCACCCCGTCCCCGTAGGGGCGGTTCTTCTCGATGCCGAAGTCGTGGGCGCGGTGCCGGGCCAGCTCGTCGAACTCGGTGAACGACCCCTCGTCGAGCAGCAGCGCGATCCGCTCCCGGGCGGTCAGCTTGCCCTTCGCGTGCTGCTTCTCGACCGCCGCCGCCGACCCCGCGTGCACCGCCTCGTACCGCCGCCGCTCCAGGTCAGCGATCTTCCCCGCCGTCGTGTGCACATCCGGCGCGGACGGTCAGGCGACTCGCCAGGTAACAGGGTCATTCGCGGTCATGGGGGAAAGGTTAACCCGGAGTCTTACGCTTTCGCCCGTGCCCCCGCAGGTCGCCCGGCCGGCTCAGAAAAACGGACAAAGGTCTAGACCGATTGACCGCCCGCGCGAGGCCGTTGGTTAGGCTCACCTCGTGGACTCCTTCGCTGGCGATGAACTGGGCGGCCCGGTCGCGGGTCCCGCCGATGACCTAACCGTTGACGTTGCGGGCGGCACGGGCCGGGAGCGCGATTCCGCCGCAGCTGCCCGATTCGATGCGCCGGGACGTCCGGCTGCTCGGCGAGGTGCTCGGCGAGGTGATCAGCGAGTCGGCCGGGGCGGACCTGCTCGCCGACGTCGAGCGGCTGCGGCACGCGGTGATCGCCGCGCGTTCGGCGGCCGACCGGGGATCGGCGGCAGGCCGCGGCGGCCGGGGACGAGATCATGGCGCTGGTCTCCGCCTGGTCGTGGGAGCGGGCCGAGCTGGTGGCCCGGGCGTTCACCGTCTACTTCCACCTGGCCAACCTGGCGGAGGAAGAGCAGCGGGTGCGCGCGCTGCGGCAGCGCGACTCGGGCGACCGCCCGCCGCGCGAGTCGCTCGCGGACGCGGTGGACCGGCTCACCGCCGAGGGCGGGGCCGAGTACCTGAACCAGCTGCTGGCCGGGCTCCGGGTGCACCCGGTCTTCACCGCGCACCCCACCGAGGCCCGCCGCCGCGCGGTCGTCGCGTCGCTGCGCCGGGTCAACGGGCTGCTCAACTCGATCGACGACCAGCGGACCGGGGCGGCGCAGCAGGCGGAGGAGCGCCGGAAGCTGCGCGAGGAGGTCGACCTGCTCTGGCGGACCGCCCAGCTGCGGGTCGCGGGCATGTCGCCGGCCGACGAGGTCCGCTCGGTGATGACCGCGTTCGACGAGACGCTGTTCCGGCTGGTGCCCGACGTGTACCGGGCGCTCGACCACGTGCTGCTCGGCGCCGCGAGCGGCGCGGCGGCGTCGCCGGTGCCGCCGTTCATCCGGTTCGGCTCCTGGGTGGGCGGCGACCGGGACGGCAACCCGAACGTCACCGCCGCGGTGACCAGGGAGGCCGCGACGATCCAGGCCGAGCACGCGCTGCGCGGCCTGGAGGCGGCCTGCGGCCGGATCGGCCGGGCGCTGACCGTCTACGAGGACTCCGCGCCGCCGCCGCCGCGCTGCGCCGGGCGCTCGCCGCCGCCTCGGCCGAGCACCCGGAACTGCTCGCGGAGATCACCGCCCGCTCGCCCGGCGAGCCCTACCGCGCCTACCTGCTGTACGCGACCGAGCGGCTCGCCGCGACCCGGACGAGGAACCTCGACCTGGCCTACGCCAGCGTCGGCGGACTTCCTCGCCGACCTGCGCCTGGTCCAGTCGTCGCTCGCGGCGGCCGGGGCGGTCAGGCAGGCGTACGGGGAACTGCAGCACCTGATCTGGCAGGCCGAGACGTTCGGCTTCCACCTCGCGGGCCTTGAGGTGCGCCAGCACTCGCAGGTGCACGCCCAGGCGCTCGCCGAGCTGCGGGCGGGCGATCCGCCGTCGGCCGATGACCCGCGAGGTCCTGGAGACCATCCGGGTGATGGCCTGGATCCAGCGCCGCTACGGCGTGGACGCGTGCCGCCGCTACGTCATCTCGTTCACCACGTCGGCGCAGGACATCGCCGCGGTCTACGAGCTCGCCGGCTACGCGTTCCCCGACGGCGACGGCCCGGTGCTCGACGTGGTGCCGCTGTTCGAGACCGGCGAGGACCTGGCCAACGCGACGTCGGTGCTGACCGGCATGCTCTCGCTGCCCGTGGTGACCGAGCGGCTCGCCGCGACCGGCCGGCAGCTCGAGGTGATGCTCGGCTACTCGGACTCCGCCAAGGAGCTCGGGCCCGCCTCGGCGACGCTGCGGCTGTTCGACGCCCAGGCGGAGCTCGCGGCGTGGGCGGCGTGCGCACGACGTGAAGCTGACCTTGTTCCACGGCCGGGGCGGCGCGATCGGCCGCGGCGGCGGCCCGGCCGGGCGCGCCGTGCTCGCCCAGGCGCCCGGCTCGGTCGACGGCCGGCTCAAGGTCACCGAGCAGGGCGAGGTCATCTTCGCGCGGTACGGGCAGCCCGCGATCGGGCTGCGCCACCTGGAGCAGGTCACCTCGGCGGTGCTGCTCGCCTCCGCGCCGTCGGTCGCGGACCGCAACCGGCGCGGCGGCGGCCGACTTCAAGGACCTGGCCGCGGCCATCGACGACGCCGCGAAGGGATCGTTCCGCGCGCTGGTCGAGACCGACGGGTTCGCCGAGTGGTTCGCCACCGTCAGCCCGCTCGAGGAGATCGGCGGCCTGCGGATCGGGTCCCGGCCGGCCCGCCGCGGTCACGGCGGCGGCCCGCTCGGCCTGGAGGACCTGCGCGCGATCCCCTGGGTGTTCGCCTGGGCGCAGACCAGGCTGAACCTGCCCGGCTGGTACGGCCTCGGCAGCGGACTCGCGGCCGCCGCGTGGGCCGGGATCCCCGCCGGCGATTCCGACGGTGACATCCCGCCGGAGGGGCTGGCCGAGCTGCGCCGCGCCTACCGCGAGTGGCCGCTGCTCGCCACGCTGCTCGACAACGCGGAGATGTCCCTGGCGAAGACCGACCGCGAGGTCGCCGCGCGCTACCTGGCGCTCGGCGGCCGGCCCGACCTGACGGACCGCGTGCTGGCCGAGTACGACCTGACCAGGCGGCTGGTCCTCGCCGTCACCGGGCACGACCGCCTGGTGGCGGGCCGCCCGGTGCTGTCGCGCGCGATCGTGCTGCGCGACCCGTACGTGGACGCGCTGTCCTACCTGCAGCTGCGCGCCCTGTCGGCGCTGCGGGCCGAGGACGGGGACGCAGTGCGACCGCGTCGCCCTGGAGCGCCTGCTGCTGCTCACGGTCAGCGGCATCGCGGCCGGCCTGCAGAACACCGGCTGACCGGCCCGGCCCGATCCCGCTGATGGAGAGTCAGTTGGCTACCGAGGCAAGCCGCAGTCGTTCGGGATCATGGGTATTGAAGCAGGGGAAGCGGTCGGTCAGCCCGTCGCCCGCGGCCAGCCGGGCGACGGCTAGCTCGCTTTGCGCGTCCTCGGGGGTGTAGATCACCATCCGCGCCCCCGGGACGGCGGCGACCGCGAAGCCGGTCGACTTGGTGGTGATCGTCCCGAAGGTGGGGTGCCGGAACCGCTTGGTGTGGCTGCTCGGCGTGGCCACGTCGTGGGCGGCCCAGATCTCGGCGAACCCCGGGCTCAGGCGCCTCGAGGCGGCGGATGAAGTGCGTCCACGCCGGGTCGCCGACGTGCCTGCCGTACGCCGCGCGCAGCTGGGCGATGAGCATGGCGGAGTACTTGTCCTGCTCGGGCAGCGGGCTGCAGCAGGCCGGGCCGGAGAGGCAGGACAGCAGGGTGTTGCGCTCGCCGGCCGGCGCCTGGGTCACCCGGGGAAACAGTGCGGCGTACATCTTGTTCCACGCGAGCAGGTCGAAGCGCTCGGTCGACGACGCTGGCCGGGAACGGCATCGCGTCAAGGATGCGCTGCACCTCGGGCGGCAGCGGGCACTCCACGCAGTCGGCGGGCCCGGCCGCGCCGGGGACGTCGGCGAGCCGGAACAGGTGCCCGCGCTCGGTGGCGTCCAGCCGGAGCGTGCGCGCGATCGCGTCGAGCACCTGGACGCTCGCGTTGATCGGGCGGCCCTGCTCCAGCCAGGTGTACCAGGTGACGCCGACCCCGGCCAGCTGCGCGAGCTCCTCCCGCCGCAGCCCGGCGGTGCGGCGGCGGGTGCCGACGGGGAGGCCGACGTCCTCCGGGCTGATCCGCTCCCGGCGGCTGCGCAAGAACGCGGCGAGCTCGGTCCGGCGCGCCGTGCTCGCGGCCTGCCCGTGGTTGGCTCTGGCTGCCGCCGTCGACGGTCGTTACGCTCACGTTGCCATGCTCCCATGCTGCTCGGCGCCGTGCCAGGTGGTGCTAGTACCAGGATAACCAGGCTCTTGGTACCAGCATAAGAACAGCGTCAAGCTTAGTGGCATGACAGACCTCGCAGAAAGCGCCCGTCCGGCCGTCGCGCAACGGCCCGGCTTGAGCGGGCGGACCGGCCGCGTGACGCCGCCGTGGCTAGCGCTCACCATCGTGCTTGTCGGCCAGGCCATGGCGGTGCTTGACACCAACATCGTGAACGTCGCGGTGCCCGCGATGCATGCCACGCTGGGCGCGTCCGGCGCGAGCCTGCAGCTCATCGTGGCCGGCTACACGATCGCGTACGCGGTGCTGCTGGTCACCGGCGCCCGGCTCGGCGACATCCTCGGGCACCGGCGGGTGTTCCTCGCCGGGGTCGCGCTGTTTACCCTGGCGTCGCTCGGCTGCGGCCTCGCGCCGACGACCGGCGCGCTCGTCGCGCTGCGGTTCGTCCAGGGCGTCGGCGCCGCGACGATGATCCCGCAGATCCTCAGCCTCATCCAGCGCACCTACACCGCGCCCGGGCCCGCGGGCCCGGGCGATGAGCCTGTACGCGACCGTGATCTCCGGCGGCGCCGTGCTCGGCCAGGTCCTCGGCGGCCTGCTCGTGTCCGCGGACCTGTTCGGCAGCTCCTGGCGGCCGGTCTTCCTCGTCAACGTCCCGGTCGGCCTGCTCGTGCTCGCCTTGGGACGGCGGCTGCCCGCAAAGGGGCACAGTGACGGGATCCGCACCCTTGACCTGCCCGGCCTGGCGGTGCTCACCCCGGCCGTGCTCGCGCTCGTGCTGCCGCTGGTGCTCGGGCAGCCGCTCGGCTGGCCGCTGTGGGGCTGGCTGCTGCTGGCCGCCTCCGTCGCGCTGTTCGCGCTGCTCGGCACCGTCGAGCACCGGGTCGCGGCGCGCGGCGGGCAGCCGATCCTGCCCAGCTCGCTGCTGCGGCTGCCCGGGATGATCACCGGCCTGGGCGGGCTGTTCGCGGCCATGGTGACGTTCGGCGGCTGGCTCTTCGGCCTGGCGCTTGAGCTGCAGGACGGCCTCGGCGAATCGCCGCTGCGGGCCGGGCTGACCTTCGTTCCCTGCGGCGTGGCGTTCGCGATCGTCAGCATGAACTGGCGGCGGCTGCCCGCCCGCTACCACGCGCGGCTGCCCATGATCGGTTTCCTGGTCAACGGCGTCGGGCTCCTGTGGTCCGGGCTGCTGATGCACTCCGGCGGGAACGGCGGTGACTGGCTGTACGTCGCGCTCGCGGTGTCCGGCGCCGGCATGGCCGGGGCGTTCGGCGCGCTGATGGGACGGGTCATGTCCCGGGTGCCGGTGGCGGTCGCGGCGGACGCGAGCGGCGTGGTGGTGACCGTGAACCAGCTGGGGATCGTGGTCGGGATCGCCGCGTTCGGCTCGCTGTACCTGAACCTGGCGGGGAAGCTGCCCGCGGTCGTCGGCGCGCGCCAGCTCAGCGCGTTCGCGCTGTCGTCGGGCCACGCCTACCTGGCCGTGACGGTCGCGCTCGCCGCGCTGGCGGTCACGGGCGCGGTGCTCGCCCTGGCGCACGTCCGCGGCACGGCGTCCGCCGTCCGGCAGTAGGCTCAGGTTCGTGAGCAGGACGCATCGGCTTGAGCTAGACGACCAGACGCTGCGCGAGTGGGACGCGGTGGTGCTTGATTCCGGACCGGACGGGATCGTTCTCGACCGGTCCGCCTTCTACCCGGGCGGTGGCGGCCAGCCGCCGGACCACGGCGTGCTCCTGTGGGGCGGGGTGCAGACCCGGATCGTCGATGCCCGCAAGGGAAACGACGACCTGTACCTCGTCCCGCTGGACACCGACCCGCTGCCGCCGGCCGGCACGAGCGTGCGCGGCGCGGTGGAAGACGACCGGCGGACCGCGCTGATGCGCACCCACTCGGGCCTGCACGTGCTGTGCGGGGTGGTGTTCCGCGACTTCGGCGCGCTGGTCACCGGCGGCAACATGGAGCCGCTGGTCGCCCGGATGGACTTCAACCTCGAGGCCGTGCCGCCCGGCTTCAAGGAGGGCGTCGAGGCCGCCTGCAACGCGGAGCTCCGCGCCGACCGCAGGATCGACGTCCGCTCGCTGCCCCGCGACGAGGCGTTCCAGCTCCCCGACATCATCAGGACCGCGACCAACCTGGTCCCCGAGGACGTGAAGGAGGTGCGGATCGTGGACATCGTCGGCCTCGACCAGCAGGCCGACGGCGGCACCCACGTCGCGTCCACGTCCCAGGTGGGCCGCATCTCCGTGGTCAAGGTCGAGAACAAGGGCAAGGGCTTCCGCCGGCTGCGCATCGCGATCGGCGAGTAGGAGGCGGCCGGCGCCGCTGGGGCATCGGCCGAACGGTGCAGTGCTTCGCCCGACCGCAAACGCATGAGCCAGGGGGACTCGATGGTGGACGAGGGCATGCTGCGAGCCGCCGCGCTCGGCGGGTTCTGGACGGCGGTCGACGTCGTGGCCTCGACCGGGTCCACGAACGTCGACCTGCTGGCGCGGGCGACGAGCGAGCCGGGGGGCCCGGAAGGCCAGGTGCTCGTCGCCGAGGAGCAGACCGCCGGGCGCGGCCGCCTCGGCCGGACCTGGACGAGCCTGCCGGGCGCGGCGCTGACGTTCTCGGTGCTGCTGCGGCCGGCCACCGTGCCCGCCGACCGCCGGGGCTGGCTCCCGCTGCTGGCCGGCGTCGCGGTGGCCGCCGCCGTGCGCTCCGTGACCGGCGGTGGCGGTGATGCCGGTGACATTCCTGGTACGGCGGTCGACGCGGTCCTCAAGTGGCCGAACGACGTCCTCGTCGGCGAGCGCAAGCTAGCGGGCATACTCGCCGAGCAGTCACCCGACGGGTCCGCGGTGGTGATCGGCATCGGCGTGAACGTGGCCACCCCCGCCGACGCGCTGCCGGTCTCCCCGGCCGGCCTGCCGGCGACGTCGCTGCTGGTCGAGGGCGCCTCGGTGGCCCGCGAGGCGCTGCTGCTCGAGATACTGCGCCAGTTGGAGCGCTGGTACGTCGCGTTCCGCGCCGACCCCGATCCCGTGCGCACGGGCCTGCTCGACGCCTACCTTCCGCTCTGCCGCACCCTGGGGCAGCGGGTGCGGGTCGAGCTGCCGGTCGGCCGCTTCGTGGCCGGCGTCGCCAGCGGCATTGACTCCGAAGGCCGGCTCCTGATCGCGGACGATCCAGGGGCGCCGCCCATGGCGGTCTCGGCGGGCGACGTGGTCCACGTGCGCGCGTGAGGGGTCTCGCGCCCGCGCCCGCCCGTCCTACGATGTCTGTATGGGTCAAGACCGCTCGCTTGCGGTAGGCGAGGAGTCCGTAGCGGCACTCCATCCGCACTGGAAGACGCTCGTAACGCCGGTCGTGCTCGCGTTCGTCATCGTCGCCGTGCTGCTGGTCGGGGAGGTGCTCATCCCGTCAAGCCGGGCGGCGGCACTCGAGCGGCTCGCGCTCGCCGTGGTGGCGATCGTGCTGCTCATGTGGTGGCTGATGCTCCCGATCCTGGCCTGGCGCACCACGATCTACGAGGTCACGACCAGGCGGATGCGGCTGCGGGACGGCATCCTGACGCGCCACGGGCGGGACATCCCGCTGTCGCGGATCACCGACGTCTCCTTCCGCAAGGGGCTGCTCGACCGGCTGCTCGGCTGCGGCACCCTGGTCGTGGAGTCCGCCGGCGAGCACGGCGAGGTTTCGCTGACCGCGATCCCGCACGTTGAGCAGGTGTCGGCGCTCCTCTTCCAGCTGGTTGAGGACGAGCGGCGGCGCGACGACCGGCCGGGCCCGCCCGATCAGGGTGGCTACGAGCGGCAGGCCGATGCGCAACTGACACCGAGTCGCTGCTGACGGCGCGGCATTGGATGCATCTCTTTTACCGTGGCTTTACTATCTACTGTATGACCCGTGTGCTGCTCGCTGAGGACGACACCTCCATCTCTGAGCCGCTGTCCCGCGCGCTGCGCCGGGAGGGCTACCAGGTGGAGGTCACCGAGGACGGGCCGACGACGCTCGGGCGGGCGCTGTCGGACGGGGTCGACCTGATCCTGCTGGACATCGGGCTACCGGAGCTGGACGGCCTTGAGGTGTGCCGCCGGGTCCGCGCCGAGGGGAACGGGGTCCCCGTGCTGATCCTCACCGCCCGGGCGGACGAGGTGGACACCGTCGTCGGCCTCGACGCGGGCGCCGACGACTACGTGACCAAGCCCTTCCGGCTCGCGGAACTGCTCGCCCGGGTCAGGGCCCTGCTGCGGCGCGGGACCGCCGAGGTGCCCTGGCACCGTGCGCGGCGTGCGGGTGGACGCGGAGGCGCGCCGCGCCTGGCACGGCGACGCCGAGCTCGACCTGACCACGAAGGAGTTCGACCTGCTGTGGATCCTGCTGCGGGACGCGGGCAAGGTCGTCACCAGGGAGCAGATCATGCGCGAGGTCTGGGACGCCAAGTGGTGGACGTCCACCAAGACGCTGGACATGCACATCTCCTGGCTGCGCCGCAAGCTGGGCGATGACGCGCACCACCCGCGGTACATCACGACCGTGCGCGGCGTCGGGCTTCCGGTTCGAGCGCGGCGACTGATCACCGGGACCCCGGGGGAAATAATGCGGAGGCGGCTCTGGCTGTCCGCGGCGGCCGTCGCGGTCGCCGCCGTGCTCGTCGCCGCCGTGCCGCTGCTCGTTGTCGCCGCGCTCCGCGACCCGGACCTGCTGGCGCTCGGCCTGCCGCTGCTCGCGGGGGCGCTCGCCGGGGCGATCGCGCTCGCCAGCGTCGTGGCCGAGCGGGCCGCCCGGCCGGTGGAGGAGCTCGCGGAGGCGGCCGGCGGCTGGGCACCGGCGACCCGCGCCCGGTCGGCCGCCGCTACGGCGTGACCGAGCTCGACCAGGTCGCCGACGGCCTGGACAGCGCCTCCCGGCGGGTCACGAACCTGCTGACCGCCGACCGCGAGCTGGCCATCGACGCCTCGCACCAGCTCCGCACGCCGCTGACCGCCCTGTCGATGCGGCTCGAGGAGATGATCGCCTCGGCGGATGACCCGGACGCCGTCCGCGAGGAGGGCACCGCCGCGCTCGCGCAGGCCGAACGGCTCGCCGAGGTGGTCACCCAGCTGCTCAGCCCGGCCCGCCGGGTCGGCGCCGGGTCGGCCGGGCTGATCAGCGTCGACAAGATCGTGCTGCAGCAGATCACCGAGTGGGAGCCCGGCCTTCCGCCGGGCCGGGCGGAAGATGGTGCTGATCGGGGAGTCCAGGCTGCAGGCCTACGTCACCCCCGGCGGCCTGGCCCAGGTCATCGCCACGCTGCTGGACAACGCGCTGATGCACGGCAAGGGCACGGTGACGATCCGGCGGACGCAGTCGGCCAGCTCGGTCGTGATCGAGGTCGAGGACGAGGGCGACGGGGTGCCGGCCGAGCTGGTCTCCCGGATCTTCGAGCGCAGCGTCAGCGGCCGGCCGGAAGGGACGGGGCTCGGCCTCGCGCTGGCGCGGACGATGACGACCGCCGACGGCGGCCGGATCGTGCTCGCCCGCCGCAAGCCGCCGGTGTTCGCGGTGTTCCTGCCGCGCAACCCGCCGTCCGGCCAGGCGAAGCCGACCAGAAGCGGCCCCGCCTAGAGCCGACGGGGCGCTGCAGACCCAGCGCTTGGGGGTGTCCTGGTGGCTCTTGCGGTGGCGGCCGCCGCCGGACGCGCGGGGCGGGGCCTTCACCGGTGGGCGAACTGGCGCGGGCGCCGGCCGCGGGCCGTTCTGGGCCGGCGCGGGGAACGCCGCGGCTGGGGGGCCGGGGCGGCCCAGCCCGACGGGGCGGGCGCCTGCTCCCAGGCGGCCGCGGGTTGCGGTCCCCAGGGGGACGAGTACGTGGGCGCCGCGAGCGGTGCCTGGGCGGCGGTCGCCTCCGCGGACGAGGAACGCCGGGTCGAGCTCCCACGGCGGGTAGTCGGGGAACGCGGGCGCGTTGGGCAGCGCCGCCGCTCGCGGACGCGGCCTCGGGGGCGAGGAAGACCCACTTGCGGTACGCGTAGAACCGGAAGATCGTGCCGAGCCCGGTGCCGATGAAGCTCGCCGCGTTGTACTCGAGCGAGCCGCGCAACCCCATGACGTACGTCACGAGGCCGATCACGGCCTCCGCGATGAGCAGGCCCACCACGTTGAGCACGAAGAACAGCACCGCCTCGCGCCGCACCGACTGGTTCTCCCGCTCCTTGAACGTCCAGAACCGGGAACCCAGATAGGTGAAGAGCGTCGCGAGGGTGACGGAGATCGCCTTGGCCGCCAGCGGCTCGACGTGGTACTTGCTGTGCAGCACGGCCGCGCCGCCAAGGTCGATCACGGTGCCGAGGCCACCGACGACCAGGAACTTGAGCATCTCGGGCAGCATCGTGCGGACACGGGAGTACAAGCCGGGGGCTGTGAAGGCCATGCGCGGTTTGCCCCTTTCGTTATGGTCGCACTGCTACGGTATTCGCCCCACTTAGCGCGCCGTTATGAGTTGCCTGAATTGTTGTTGAGCGGTATCGGCGTCATCAGCAGAGATACCCCTGGTGTCAAGCGTGACACCAGGGGTATCTGTGCGTGCTCTAGTCGGAGCTCCGCTGGCTAGGCGGCGCGGGTGCGGGCCTGGCGGTCCGCGATCAGCCGCCAGGTGAGGTAGATCACGGCGGTGAGCACGAAGCCGACCTCGAACGTAAGGTCGCCGGTGCCGGGCGCGTGCGTCGGCACCAGGCCGATGTACTTCGTCTGGTTGGAGAAGAGCCAGATCGAGATGCCCGCCCCCACCAGCATCGCCACCGGGCCGGCCCAGTTGGTGTACTTCCGGTTGAACAGCAGGCGCTCGATCTGGGCCGGGTCCTGGCGGCGGCGCAGGTACATGTCGCAGAACATGACCGCCAGCCAGGGAGCGATCCAGTAGGCGATGATCAGCAGGAAGTTGTTGTAATCCGAGCCCGCGTTGTGCAGGCCCGCCCAGCCGACGAAGAAGCCGATCGCGCCGAAGCCCAGGGCGACGATGGCCCGCCGGGCCGCCAGCGGCAGCTTGAAGCCGATCGCCGTGAACGAGATCGCGCCGGAGTAGATGTTGAGCGCGTTGGCGGCGATGCCGCCGATGACGATGGCGATCAGCGTCAGGTCGCGCAGCCAGGTCGGGAAGATGCCGGTCCAGCCGGCCGTCGGGTTGGCGTTAGACGCGACGCCCGCGATAGTGCCGGCCGCGGCGCCGACCGTCTCAAGCAGCACGCAAGACAGCAGCAGGCCGAGCCCGGCCCAGAAGGCGATCGCCTTCTTGTCGGTGTCGGGCTTGAAGTACCGCGTGTAGTCCGAGGCGTAGGGGTTCCAGCCGACCGCGTAGCCGAACGTCGCGCCGAGTTCGATCAGGAACGCGCCGGGAATGGTCTGGTGGGTCGCGCCGGGGTGTGCCTTAGACAGGGTCCACAGCCGAGGCGATCAGGAAGATGATGACGAGAACCGGGAAGGCGTACCGTTCAAATACGTGGATCAGGTTGTGGCCGAGGAACGCCACCGCGAGCTGCAGCGCCACCACGATCAGCAGGCAGAGCACTTCCGGCAGGTGGGTAAGCGCGTTCAACGCGAGCGCGCCGCTCACGCTGTTCACCGCGAACCAGCCGATGCCCGCGACCACCGAGTTGATCCCCGCGGGCAAGGCGTTGCCCCAGTAACCGAAGCCACGGCGGCTGAGCACCATCTGCGGTACCCCGTACTGCGGGCCGCTGGTCGACAGGATGCCCTGGGTGATCGAGCCGAGCGCGGTGCCGATGACGATCGCGAGGAACGTCTCCCAGAAGCTGAGGCCGAGCAGGATGCCAAGCAGGCCGACGAAAACGGTCGCGAACTCCATGTTCGGCGAGGTCCAGGTCCAGAAAAGCTGCAAGGGGCGGCCGTGCCGCTCGTTGAGCGGGATGAACTCCGCCCCGCCGGGTTCGACGGCGATGACCTTATCGCCGTACGTTCCTTCTCTAACCTCGACGTCGTCGCTTAGCGCTGTCATGGTTCTCCCTGGGGGCATGCATGGCCAGTGGGACTGGCCCGAATTACTTCTGGCTCAGCCTGGCAGGCGCCGGGCGGGGTCTGGAGTGACTGGCGGGAGGTATGTCGCGACGTTGCGGCCTCGTGTCGCCACGTAGGTTGTACCCAGTATTGGGCGGTTCCGCGTAGGCTACACGGCGTGCTTTCACCGTTGTCACCTGCGGGACCGGCTGGTCCCATCGCGCGGAAGTCCGGCACCGGGATGCCGGTGGTCGGCATGGTGGGGGGCGGGCAGCTCGCCCGGATGACGGCCGCCGCTGCGGTCGGCCTTGGCGCCACGTTCCGGGTGCTTTCCGAATCGGAGAACGGAGAGCGCGGCGCTCGTCACGCATGACGTGACGGTCGGCTCGCACCTGTCCTTGTCTGATATGTCGGCTTTTGCTGCCGAGTGTGACGTTATCACGTTCGATCATGAGCACGTGCCAGGCCCGATCCTCGCCAAGCTTGAGTCTGACGGCGTCCTGGTCCGCCCGGGCAGCGGCGCGCTCAGGTACACCCAGGACAAGCTGGCGATGCGCGAGCGGCTCAGCGCGCTTGGCGTGCCGTGCCCGCGGTTCGCGCCGGTTGCTTCGCTCGCCGACGTGGCGGCGTTTCGCCGGCGGGCGAGCCTGGCCGGTGGTGCTCAAGGCGGTCAGCGGCGGCTACGACGGCAAGGGCGTCTGGGTCTGCGAGTCCGCCGGAGAGGTGGAGGACGTCCTGGCGCTCGGCATCCCGCTGATGGCCGAGGAGTTCGTGCCGTTCCGCCGGGAGCTCGCGGCGCTGGTCGCCCGGTCACCGTCCGGCCAGGGCGCGGCGTACCCGGTCGTGGAGACCGTGCAGGTCGACGGCATCTGCCGGGAGGTGATCGCGCCCGCGCCCGGACTCAGCAAGGACGCGGCCGTCGAGGCCGAGGCGATGGCCCTGAGCATCGCGGCCGAGCTCGGCGTGACCGGCCTGCTCGCCGTCGAGCTGTTCGAGACCAGCCGCGGCGGCCTGCTCGTCAACGAGCTCGCCATGCGGCCGCACAACAGCGGGCACTGGACGATCGAAGGGGCGCGCACGTCCCAGTTCGAGCAGCACCTGCGCGCGGTGCTCGACCTGCCGCTCGGCTCCTGCGCGCCGCCGGAAGGCACCTTCACCGTGATGGCCAACCTGCTCGGCGGCACCGACCCCGACGTCTTCGACCGCTACATCCACGTGATGGCGGCCGACCCGGCGGTTAAGGTCCACTTTTACGGCAAGGAAGTCCGGGCCGGGCGGAAAATCGGGCACGTCACGATCGTCGCGGGCCCGGACGACGACGTGGCGGAGGTCCGTGACCGGGCCCGTCGCGCGGCGAGTTACCTCCGCTGGGGAACCGAAGACGGCGATTGACCGAAATCCCTGATCAGGCGCGATCAAAAGATCATCGGGAACTATTCTGTCACTAGATGATTAAAGCAGGGCGGTACGTGGAGGCTTCGTGACCGTTGGCGAAACGCTGACCGAGGCCCGTTCCCAGGCGGGTCTCTCGATTGATGAGCTCAGCGAGCGCACCAGGATCCGTGGGACGGTCATTCGCAGCATCGAGCAGGACGACTACGACGGCTTGCGGCGGCGACCTGTACGTCCGCGGGTACGTGCGCGCGATCGCGGGCGCGGTCGGCATCGATGCGCAGCCGCTGATCCGCGAGTACGACCAGGGACGCGCCGATCGAGAACGAGCGCGCGGCCGGCTACGCCACGCGCTTGAGTTCCCCAGCGTCCCGCCGCCGGACGCCGCGCCGACCAGGCCGGACGCGACGCGTTCGACCTGCCCGCGGTGGGCGGCGATCCCGCCGTCACCGCGTATGACCTGCCGCGCGGTGCCTGACGTCGCGCCCACGACCGAGTTCACCGCGGCGGTGGCACCCGCCGTGCCGCCGCCTCCGGCGGCGCAGCCGCCGGGCTCCGCGGAGACGCGGTACGACCTGGCCGCGGTGCCGGGTGACCTGATGGCCGCGGGTTACGACTTCACGGCCGCGGAGCCGGCCGAGCCGAATTCCGCGACGGCGGTCATCCCCGCGCCCGGTGCGGCCGGCCGGCCAGGAACACGACGCGGGACAGCCCGATGCCCCGCCGCCGGCTGCCGCTCCGGCCGGTCCCGTGCAGGCCAGTAGTCCGCGTCGGCCGGCCGGGGGCGCGGCAGGCGCCGGGGCCTGTTCGCCGTGGCCGCCCTCGTCGTCCTGCTCGCGGCCGCGGTTCCTCGGCGTCAAGCTCGGCGACGGGGAGCACGTCCACCACGAACACGGCCGCCACCAGCGCGGCAAGCGCAGCCGCGGCGAGCGCTTCCGCCAAGGCGAGCGCCGCGGCCCAGGCGAGCGCATCCGCGGCGGCCCAGGCGAGCGCGTCGGCGCAGGCGAGCGCGTCGGCCTCGGCGCCAGGCGCGCCGGGAGGCGGCCGCCAAGGCCGCGGCCGCGCGCGGTCGCCACCCTGCCCGTCGCGTCCGTGGCGGCGTACGGCCCCGACGGGTTCGCCGACGGCGACAACCCGGGCAACGCCAAGAACGCCATCGCGCGCGACGCCTCCCAGCCGTGGACGACTCAGTGGTACGTCACGCCGACCTTCGGGATGCTGAAGCACGGCACCGGCCTGCTGCTCGACCTGGGCGGGAAGGTGACCGTCACCAGCGTCCGCCTCGACCTCGCCGCGTACCAGGGCGCGGACGTGCAGATCCGGGTCGGCAACGGCACCGCGCCGCAAGACCTCCGGGTAGCGGCGACAGGCGAGCAACGCCAGCGGCGACGTCAAGCTCACGCTGCGCCAGCCGGCCGCCGCCAGGTACCTGCTGATCTGGTTCACCCAGCTGCCGCCGGACGGCGCCGGGCACTACCATGGCGAGCGTGGCGAACGTGGTGGTCACCGGGCGGCGCTAGCGGCTGGCCGCGCCCAAGCGATTACGCTTGGGCCCGTGCAGAGTGACGTGCCGCTGGTCGGCGTGGTGATGGGGTCGGACTCGGACTGGCCGGTGATGGGGGCGGCCGCCGAGGTGCTCGACGAGTTCGGCGTGGCGTACGAGGCGGACGTTGTGTCCGCGCACCGGATGCCGCGCGAGATGATCGCCTACGGCGAGCAGGCGGCGAGCCGCGGGCTGAAGGTGATCATCGCGGGCGCGGGCGGCGCCGCGCACCTGCCAGGCATGCTGGCCTCCGTCACGCCATTGCCGGTCATCGGGGTTCCGGTGCCGCTCAAGTACCTGGACGGGCTGGACTCGCTGCTGTCGATCGTGCAGATGCCCGCGGGCATCCCGGTGGCGACGGTCGCCGTCGGCGGCGCGCGCAACGCGGGACTGCTCGCCGTCCGCATCCTCGCCGCCGCCGACGAAGAACTGCGCGCGCAGATGATCGAGTTCCAGGCCCGGCTCACCGCGCAGGCCAAGGCCAAGGGCGCCGCGCTCCGCGAGATCGTGTGAACTGCCAGGGGAGCGGGCGGCGTTCCCTGCCCGCTGCCCTTACAGCAGGTATCGCGATCCCATAGCGCATTGTGATGGTTTGATTACCTATATCCGGAAATGCTACAGAAGTTCGGACTGCCCGCAGCGAACTGTCGACCTTTGGTATCGGTTTGGGCACGGTGACACCATGGGGGTGTTTTACGCCTGCGCTCGTGGGGCATTCTGGAGTCAGCGCAGGCAGCCGGAACGGGACCGGCTGCAAGTGTCTAGCGGGGGGATTGGGCACGCTGCGCTGATTGGGTCAAGGGGGAAGTATCAATGGCCTTTTCTGTGTCGAAGAGCCGTCCATTCCGCTCGCTGGGTCTCTACAAGTCCAATGGCAAGCACGCCGCCCCGAAAGGCTGGGTGCCGGAGCCGCGTCCTGCCACCGAGGCAAGCCACCCGCACCGTCCGGCGCACGCGGCAACGATGCCGCGGCTGACCGGCCCGCACGTCGACGCCAAGGAAACCGACACCGACCAGGCCGCCTAACTTCCGCGCAGGCAGCCGCCGGCGCCCGCCCGCATTCACCGGAATGCCGGCGGGCGCCGGCGTTTTACGCGGGCTAGCATCTGGACATGAGCACCTTCGCACTGTCGGAAGAGCATGAGGCGCTGCGTGAGGCGGTGCGCGCTCTCGCGGACGACAAGATCGCGCCGCGCGCGGCGGACATCGACCGGGCCGCCGAGTTCCCTTGGGACGTGTACGAGGCGCTGGTAAAGGCCGACTTCCACGCGGTGCACATCCCCGAGGCCTACGGCGGGGCGGGCGGCGACGCGCTCGCCGCGGCGCTGGTCATCGAGGAGGTCGCCCGCGCCTGCGCGACGT
>CAWKKG010000032.1:0-81141 GCA_963850115.1 uncultured Actinomycetota bacterium | reverse complement strand
GTGCTGAAGTAATAGGAAAACGCGATTAACCCCTGGCTCGGGCTCTGGCGCTCGGGGAATCACGGTCCTACCATTGCCGTAATAAGCGTCTCGTTAAAGAACGAAGGCGATGGCCATGGGCCATGAATTCCTCCCGCCGGAAGAGGCTGACTCCTGGGGCGAGTTCCACGCCCGGCTGGAGTTTGAGGCGGCCAGTGCCGCGAGCCCGCTGACGCCGCTGTGGTGGGCGGTCGCCGGATCGCTATTCGGGGTCATGCTTTTCACCAGTTTCTCCGCGTTCCAGGACAAGCACTGGTGGCTGTGGCTGGGCTGGCTCGCGCTGCTCGGCACGCTCTTGGCGATGGCCGCGCGGGCGGTGGCGCGGGCGGACCGGCGCCGGGCGCGGGCCGTCGAACTGGGGCGGCTGTACGACGCCTGGGCCGACCACCTGGAACGCCACTCGCCGACGACGCTCTGACCGCGGCCGCGGTCAGGTGGTGGCGCCGGGCACGACCAGGCCAGACTCGTAGGCGATCACTACCAGCTGAGCGCGGTCGCGGGCGCACAGCTTGGTCATGATGTGGCTGACGTGCGTCTTCGTGGTCAGCGGGCTGAGGTAGAGGCGGACCGCGATCTCATCGTTGGACAGCCCCTGCGCGACCAGGGCCAGCACCTCGCGCTCGCGGTCGGTGAGCCGGGCCAGGTCGGCGGCGGGGAACGCGCGGCCCGCCGTCCGCGCCAGTGCCGGGGCCCGTGTGCGTCAGGCCCGTGGTCGACGGTACTGCCGGCGCGCGGCGCGCGAGCGAGGCGATCAGCCGGCGGGTCACGCTCGGCGACAGCAGCGCCTCGCCCCGGTGGACCACGCGGACGGCGCGGATCAGCTCCTCCGGCTCGGCGTCCTTGACCAGGAAGCCGCTCGCGCCCGCCCGCAGCGCCTGGTAGACGTACTCGTCGGTCTCGAAGGTGGTCAGGATGACGACCTTGACCCCGTTGAGGTCACTGGCCGCCGCTATCCGGCTGGTGGCCGTGAGGCCGTCGGTCCCCGGCATCCTGATGTCCATCAAGATGACGTCGGGGCGCTCGGCCGTGGCCAGCTCAACGGCCTCATCGCCGTTGACCGCCTCGCCGATCACCACGATGTCGTCCGCCGCCTCGAGCAGCACGCGGAAGCCGGCGCGGATCAGCTCCTCGTCGTCGGCCAGCAGGACGCGGATCATCGGGCCGCCTCTTGGGTCGGTGTCGTCGTGGTTCGCTCCCGGCGGTGTCATTCGCCGCGGGCCGCGGCGTCGAGCGGCAGGATCGCCGCGACGCGGAAGCCGCCCGCGGGGCCGCGGCCCGGCGTCGATGGTGCCGCCCGCCGCGGCGGCGCGCTCGCGCATGCCCCGCAGCCCGTGCCCGGGACCGCCGCCGGGACGTGCCGCGGCGACACCGGCCCAACGGTGACCGGCCCGCATGCGCCGATGACGAACGCCGCGTAGGCGGCCTCGGCGGCGGAGCCCGTAAGGCCGAGGCCCGTGTCGGTGACCTCGACCCGCAGGGCGGCCGGGCCGTAGTCGATCGTCACGGCCGCGGTGGCCGGGCCGGCGTGGCGCAGGGTGTTGGTCAGCGCCTCCTGGACGATGCGGAACGCGGACAGGTCGGTGACCGCCGGCAGGTCGCGCGGCCGTCCGGTGACCGTGACGGTCACCGGCAGCCCGGCCGCGCGCACCCCGGACACGAGGGCGTCAAGCCGGCTGAGGCCCGGCGTCGGCTGCGTGGGGTCGGCGGCCTCGTCGGCGCCGCCGGTCGCGGTGCGCAGCACGTCCAGGATCGCGCGCAGCTCGCGGAGCCCGTCCTTGCTCGCGGCGCGGATCGCCTTCAGCGACTCGGCCGCCTCGTCCGGGCGGTCGCGGAGCAACTGGCTCGCCGCGGCGGCCTGCACGGTGATGGTGGCCATCGTGTGCGCCACCACGTCGTGCAGCTCGCGGGCGATGCGCAGCCGTTCCTCGTCGACGCGGCGCTGCGCGTCGAGCGCGGCCTGCCGCGCCGCCTGCACGCGGGCGGAGTGCACGTAGGCGCGGTTGGCGATGGCGATCCCGACGAACAGCGCCACCGCGTCGTTGGCCGGGATGATCCAGAAGCCGCCGCTGTACCGGCCGAGCGGGTTGTTCGCCGCGGTGGCCGCCATGAGCACGATCGTGACCGCGATCGCCCAGGTCACCGACTGCCGGACGGGGAACTGGGTGGCGATGGTCACCAGGCCGATCGCGGGCAGCAGCAGGACGACGCCGTTCACGTAGCCGGGGAGGCTGTAGGCGACGGTCGCCGCCGTCGCGACGCACACCACCAGCCGCGGGTACCGTTGCCGCCACGCCAGGGCCACGCCGCCGAGCACCACGAGCAGCAGCGCGGCGGTCGGCGTGTGCGGCAGGTGGTGGCCGCCGGTGAAGTAGGCGCTCGGCGTGGTCGGGTGGGCCTCGCCGTAGGCGGCGAAGACCGCGATCACGGTGATCACCACGGCGATCGCGGTGTCGCGGGCGGGAGGGGGCCAGCGTGCGGTTCCCATGTGACGCAGCGTAGGCCCATTTCGGGCGGCTCACCATCTGCCGGGGATGTAGGCCGCCTACTCCCCCGGGAGTACGCCGGCCCCCGGTGCGGGCCGCGGTACTCGCCCGGTGCCGATGCTGCGCAGCGTCGGTTACGGCGGGGTGCTGGTGCCGCTGGTCTCCGTGCTCGTCGCGATCACGCTGCTGCCGGTAGTCCTGGCGTCGGCCGGGCCGAGGATGGACTGGCCCCGGCTGCGCACCGAGCGGCGTCCCTCGCGGGTGTTCTCCTCGTGGGCGGCGCTGGTGTACCGGCACCGCTGGGTGTCGGCCGCGGCCGGGCTCGCGATCATGGGGCTGCTGATGGCGCCCGCGCTTTCGCTGCACCTGGGCTCGCCCGGGGCGTCCGCGCAGGCGACGGCCGGCCCCGCGCACGACGCGCTGGTGAGCCTGACCTCCGGCGGGGTTCCCTCCGGTGTCCTGACGCCGGCCGAGGTGCTGACGTCGGGCGGGTCCTCCGCGTCCGTGGCGGCGCATGCCTCCGGGCTGCCCGGCGTGTACGCGGCGATCGCGCCGGGTTCCGGCGCGGGGTTCGCCAGGGGCGGGACCGCCATCGTGGACGTGCTGCCGACCGATCGAGTCCTCGCTGCCCGCGGGGCAGGCCGCGATCGCGTCGATCGAGCACGCGCTGGTGGGCAGCCCTGGTGTTATCGGAGTCGGCGGTGACGGCGCGTCGCTGATCGACTTCGACCACACCGTGTACGGTGACTTCCCGCTGATGCTCGCGCTCATCGCGGCCGCGACGTTCATCCTGCTCACGCGGGCGTTCCGGTCGGTCGTGCTGGCGCTCAAGGCCGTCGTGTTCAACCTGATCTCGCTGGCCGCGGCCTACGGCGTCATGACCTGGGTGTTCCAGGACGGGCACGGGTCGATGGCGATCTTCGGCGTCCCGGCGACCGGGGCGATCACGATGTGGGTGCCGCTCATGGTGTTCGCGTTCCTGTTCGGCCTGTCGATGGACTACGAGGTCTTCATCCTGACCCGCGTCCGCGAGGCCTACGACGCGACGCGGCGACGCGAGGACGGCCGTCGTGACCGGGCTCGGCCGGACCGGGCGGCTGGTGACCAGCGCGGCCGCGATCCTGATGCTCGGCTTCGTGTCGATGTCGACGTCCGGGCAGACCGACCTGAAGATCCTCGCCACCGGGCTCGGCGCGGGCATCCTGGTGGACGCCGTGGTGCGTCCGCTGCCTGCTCGTCCCGGCGATGGTGGCCCTGTTCGGCCGGGCGAACTGGTGGCTGCCGGCCTGGGCGGCCCGCCTCCTGCGGGTGCCCGACGCCGAGGTGGCAGGGCCCGGCCGTCACCGGTGCCGGAGTTGGCTCCGGTGTCCCTTCCGCGGCGGTACCGCTCCCGAGTGACGCGCTATCCCCGGTGGCCGCGCGCAGCGCCGCCAGCTTGGCCAGCGGGCCGGGCTGCGGCGCCGTCACGGGGCGGCCGGGCGGGCCAGCGGTCGGCGCCTGTGGTCGGCCGCGGCCGGAGTTTTCCGCGGTGATCCACGCGTCGATGCGCTGCCACCAGTCGTACAGCCAGGTGAGCTGGGCCTCGCGGGTGACCGCGCGCGGGACGCTCGGGGCGGGGACATGCCACCAGCGGGCGCTGACTTCCATGTCGGCCCGCAGGCCGCGCCAGACGTCACGGACGCTGACCAGCCGGTCCAGGCCCGTGTGGGCCACGAAGATCACGTCAGCGGCCGGGCAGGCCTCGATCGCGGCGAGCGCGCCGCTCGCGTGCGGCGGGAGGACGTTGGGCATCGCGGCCGCGCGTTCGGCCAGGTCGGGGCGGCCGCCTCGACGGAGGCGATCGATGGCCCGGCGCCAGCGGTGCGGGGTCCAGTTGCCGCCCTCCGGGAAGATGGCCAGCGCGCTGCCCCCGTCCAGGCTCACCGCGACGCTCGGCGGATCTGGTCGACGTGATGAGATCCAGCGCCCGGTGCAGGAACGCGTTCGGCACGCGGTTGGCGAGGATGTCCATGCTCGGGTCGAGTTGCAGCGTGGCCTTCATGACGACGCGCGGGCGGCGCTCGCACACGCTGAGCAGGTAGTGGATGAGCAGCAGGGAGTCGCCGGGGCCGGCGTGGCGGCTGAGCACGATGAGCGGGCGGCCGCCGCATGAGCCCGCTTCCGGCGGGCCGGCCACCCGTCACGCGTCAGCCCGCACGCACGGCCCGCCACCCGGTAGATCAGGTCAAGGAACCACCTGATCACCGCGTAGTTGCGGGCCTGGTACGGCTCGGTGTCCAGCCGCCCGCCGAACCCGCTCACGAGCCACAGGCAGAGGGAGACGGTCAGCGCGGCGATCTCCCCCGCCGACCAGGCGAGCCCGAGCCACGTGACCCGCAGGAGCCGCGACCGGCGCGGGCGCTCGGGGCGGGTCCGCCGGCTGATCAGGTTGAACGCGGCGGTGAGCAGGGCGACCGCCGGGGTCAGCGCGGCCAGGGCGCAGGCGATCACGACGACAAGCGGCACCAGCAGCAGGCGGCGGATCGGCGTGGGCGGCAACATCGGCGGCTCCCCGTTGACGGTCAGCGGGGCCGGGCTTCGCCCACCTGGGCCAGGTAGCTGGCCGACGCCGCGTACGAACGTTCCATGCTGCTACTTACCTGTTTTCTGCCGCGATAACGGAATTGGCGCAAACCGGGGACAAGCTGCTCGCCGCCGGCGGGCAGGACGTGCACCCGCACGCCGGGCGGCAAAGCGGACATCTCCTCGTGGAAGCGGTGCCTGCGTGCGATCTCGAACGCGACCAGGCCCACCTCCCAGGGCCGCGACGGAACCGGGAGCGGGCTCTCGATCCGGCCGACATGCAGCACGTACACGGTGGTCGCGCCGAGCGCGACGGCGCGGCCGACCGGGATGGAGTGGACGAGGCCGCCGTCGAAGTAGTGGGCGCCGTCGATGTCGACCGGGGGCAGCAGGCCGGGCACCGCGCAGGACGCCATGACGGCGGGCACCAGCGGGCCGCTGCTGAACCAGTGCGCGGTCGCGTTCTCGATGCTGGCCGCGACGCAGTGGAACGGCAGCGCCAGGTCCGCGAAGTCGGTGGCGGGGAGCTTGTCGGCGAGGAGCTTGCGCAGCGGCTCGATCGCGTGCAGGTGCGTGCCCGAGCGCGCCAGCCGGACCGCCCGGCCGAGCACGGTCTCGCTGAACACCAGGCCGAGCGACTCGCCGCCCCACAGCTCAGCGAGGAGTTCCGCCGCTCGGTCCGGGTCGGCGGCGACGAACGCGCCGTTAACCGCCCCGATGGACGTGCCGACAACGATGTCGGGCCGCACGCCCGCTTCGGACAGCGCGCGCAGCATGCCCACCTCGTGCGCGCCGAGCAGCCCGCCGCCGCCGAGTACGAATGCAGTCGTCACCTACCGCAGGCTAACCCGTACCGGGGACCGCACGGGAACGGCCCTAGGGGACTCGCGCCATCCCGACGATCATCTCGGCCTCGCGCTGGGGCGGTACCGATACAACTGGCCAGCCCGGACGCCAGGACCTCGCGCCCGCCACGCCCGGCGGAATCAGCGGCAGGTCGCCGAAGAAGGACGCGAAGTCTTCGGCCGAGTGCTTGAACAAGGGGGCCGCGCCCTTGCTGTACAGCTCGAAGAAGCGGTCCGCGGCCGGGCCGTCAGCCAGGCCCATGGTGAGCAGCACGTAGCTGCCAGGCGCGAGCGCGGCCGCGTACCTGGCCACCAGCTCGCGCCCGGTCTCGACCGGGAAGAAGTGCAGCAAGGCGGCCATGATCAGGCAGGCGGGCGCGGCCAGGTCAAGGCCCTTGGATACCCCGGCGAGCACCTCGTCGACGTTACGGGCGTCGCCGTCCACGACCGTCAGGCCGGCCTGCTCCCGGGCCGGCAGGCCGCGCAGGTGGCTGAGCACGATCGGGTCGTTGTCGACGTAGGCCACCCGCGCGTCCTTGTCGTGGACCCGGGCCGAGCCGTGCGTGCTCGGCGTCGTCGGCAGACCGCAGCCCACGTCGATGAACTGGCCGATCCCTTCCCCCGCCATCCAGCTGACGGCCCGGTCGAGGAACTGCTTGTTCTCCCGGACGGTCACCGGGATCGGCGGGAAGATGTCGATGAGGCGCTGTGCCAGCTCCCGGTCCGCGGCGAAGTTGTCCCTGCCGCCGAGGAAGTAGTCATAAACCCGCGCGATCGACGGCGTAGTCGGATCGAAGTCGGCCACGTACGGTATGTTACGCGTCCTTCGCGCGGCGGGTCACCTCATGCCCCTGACGTCGCCCGACGTCGCCAGGCAATTGCGCGGGGCCGACAATTGCGCGTGCGCACGTTCCCTATACTAAATCATATATATCTTACTTACCTCCCATCCATTTATCTCACACCCTTTTTCTATTTTGCTTTATTTCCTCACATTCACCACTACCCTTTTTACCCCGCGAGCACCTCGTCGCGTTACGGGCGTCGCCGTCCACGACCGTCAGGCCGGCCTGCTCCCGGCCCGGCAGGCCGCGCAGGTGGCTGAGCACGATCGGGTCGTTGTCGACGTAGGCCACGCGCGCGTCCTTGTCGTGGATCCGGGCCGAGCCGTGCGTGCTCGGCGGCGTCGGCAGGCCGCAGCCGACGTCGATGAACTGGCCGATCCCTTCCGCCGTGATCCAGTTGACGGCGCGGTCGAGGAACTGCTTGTTCTCGCGGACGGTCACCGGAATCGGCGGGAAGATGTCAATGAGGCGCTGTGCCAACTCCCGGTCCGCGGCGAAGTTGTCCCTGCCGCCGAGGAAGTAGTCATAGACCCGCGCGATCGCCGGCGTAGTCGGATCGAAGTCGGCCACGTACGGCATGTTACGCGGCCTCCGCGCGGCGGGTCACCTCATGCCCCTGACGTCGCCCGACGTCGCCAGGCAATTGCGCGGGGCCGACAATTGCGCGGCGCGCGATCCCGAATAGATAAATGATAATATATCGTAACGTAACCGCCCATATGCAATGATGGGACACCCTTTTTGGATTTTGCAATATTTCGGCACATTCACCACTACCCGTGTTACCGTGACAAACCATACGAGCAATACGTATCAATGGTTGGTCACGCCGGGGGGGTCTCGGCTACCGCCGGGCCAGGGGTGTTAGAGAGCTCGACGCTTGATCTTGATTTCGCATGCCTCTGCGACGGACGGGCCGACACCTCCCCCGTGCTCGTCCTGTGTGAGGCGCTATGGCGATTTTCCGGCGTCCGACCCGGTCACAGCCGATCCGAACCCGGCCGATCCGGCTGTTCCTCATTGGCATGTTCGCCGTTCCCCTCGTCTCGCTGATCGGCCTGTGGGCCTTCGCGGCGAGCGTCACGGTCCCCGATGCGGTCAGCGATCACAACTACAACCTCAGCGGCCTGGCCACGACCAGCCCGGACGTCGCCACGCTGACGGTGGAGCTGCCCGCCGAGCAGCACCAGACCTATCTCTGGCTGCTCAGCGGTCGCCGGGCGGCGAAGTCCTCGCTGACCGCGGCCAGGGAGACCATCAACCAGGTGCTACCCGGGGCCGAGGCCACGCTGATGTCCGGGGACAACCGGATGTCCGTCACCTCCAGGGCAGACCTGACCGCCCTGGAGGCCGACCTCCGCGGCATCCCCGGCATCAGGCAGTCCGTCGATGCCGGGACGATGACCCCCGCCGCCGCTTTCCAGGCGTACAGCAACGTCACCGACGCCCAGTTCCAGTTCTATTACGCGGAGACGCTCGACCAGGGCACCTCGATGCAGGCGATGGGCATCGGCGCCATCGACGCGGGGCTGGAGCTCGAGATGGTCAGCCGGGAGGCGACGCTGATGGACGGCGCGCTGACGGTCGAGCACGGCCAGATGAACGCGGCGGCGCGGCAGCTGTTCATCAGCACCGCCACCACCAGGCAGTTCCTCATGAACCAGGCGCTGTCGCTCCTCAGCTCCCACCCTCCGAGCCGGGTATGCCGGCCTCAGCCAGTCGCCGGCCTACCAGCGGTTCCAGGCCATGGAGGGTCAGGTCATGGCCGGCGCGGGCAGCGGGCCCGTCCCGGTGAACGCCACGGCGTGGGGGGCCGCCTCGGGCACCGTCCTCGGCGCCATGCTGACCGCCGAGGCCGGCATCGGCGCGCAGATGTCGGCGATCAGCGGGTCGGCGAGCAACTGGCTGTACACCAAGGCCATCCTCGCCGGCGGCATCGGGCTGCTCGCCGTGATCGTGTCCGTCTTCCTGCTCGTCTGGTTCGGCCGCAAGGTCACCGGCGACCTCATCGGGCTCTACACCAGCGTCCGCGGGATGGCCGAGGAGCGGCTGCCGCGCGTGGTCCAGCGGCTGCGCCGCGGCGACGACGTGGACGTGCTCGCCGAGTCCCCGCCCCCCGGCACCAGCGACATCCTGGAGGTCTCGCAGATCGCGCGGTCGTTCGGGATCGTCCAGGAGGCGGCCGTCGCGGCCGCGGTCGAGCAGGCGCGGCTGCGTAAGGGGGTCAACCAGGTCTTCCTCAATATCTCCATGCGCAACCAGTCGCTGCTGCACCGCCAGCTCGGCATGCTGGACTCGATGGAGCGGCGAACCAGCGAGCCGGGCGCCCTCGCCGACCTCTTCCGCCTCGACCACCTCACGACGCGCATGCGCAGGCACGCCGAGGGCCTGATCATCTTGTCGGGGTCGACGCCCGGCCGCGGCTGGCGCGAGCCGGTCCCGATCGTCGACGTACTGCGCGCCGCGGTGGCCGAGGTCGAGGACTACGTCCGGGTCGACGTGCTCAGCGAGTCACGCGACCTGGTCGCCGGGAACGCCGTCAACGACGTCATTCACCTGGTGGCCGAGCTCGTCGAGAACGCCACGGTCTTCTCCCCGCCGAACACCAGGATCGAGGTCAGGGCGGACCGGGCGGGCGTCGGCCTGGTCGCGGAGGTCGAGGACCGCGGCCTCGGGCTGAGCCAGGAGGAACTCGCCGACATCAACCTGCGGCTGGCGAACCCGCCCGAGTTCGACCCCGCGAACAGCGAGCAGCTTGGCCTGTTCGTCGTCAGCAGGCTGGCCGCCAGGCACTCCATCAAGGTGTCGCTGCGCGAGTCGGTGTACGGGGGGACGACGGCCATCCTGCTGCTGCCCTTCGGCGTGATCGTCCGCGAGGAAGAGGCCGTGCCATTCTCCGGCGAGGGGAACAGCCTGGGCGCCGCCCAGGAACCGGCCGGCCAGGAGCCTGCGGGCACGGTGCTCCCGCCGGCCGAGGGCGGATCGGCTCCCCCCTGGCTGCCGCTGTTCGGCGCCCCCGGCAGGCACCGGCTGGCCGCGGCGGCGACGGGGCGACGGGCCGACACCGACGTGACGGCCTGGGGCCAGGACAACGAGACGCCCGCGCCGCGCCCGCTGCCGCGCCCGCCGTGGGAGTACGCGCAGGCCGGGCCGGAGCAGCACCCGGAGGCCCCGCCGCCGCGCGGCACCCGCCGGGAAGCCGCCATGGGACGCGGAGTCCGGCCCGTCCTGGTTCGATCCCTTCAGCCGGACCTCGGTCAGGCGAGAGCCGGGCCGGCCGTCCGGTGACCTGCCTGTCCCGGCGCCGACGGCACCGCATGGTCAGCAGGCGGAAGCCGAGGTGGCCTCGTCGGGCAGCCATCTCGGGATGCCGATCCGGATACCGCAGGCCAGCCTGGCCCCGCAACTGCGCGCCCAGGGGGGCGGCGCTCAGGGAGCCGGCGGAAGCCAGCAGACGGGGGGCGCGGAGCCGGACGTCGACGCGCGATCGCCGGAGGCGACCCGCACCATGATGATCTCGATGCAGCAAGGCTGGGAGCGGGGTCGCGTCGACGACATCGACGATCCGGCAGGCGTCTCCGACAACGAAACTGAGCGATAGCGAGGCGGGGGCAATGGCACCGACTGACACGACCGGACAGCTGAGCTGGCTGCTTGACAACCTGGTCAGCCAGGTCGAGCACGTCCAGCAGGCGGTCATCTTGTCCAGGGACGGCCTAGTGGTGGCGGCGTCGCAAGGGCTCACCCGGGAGGACGGCGACCACCTGTCGGCCCTGGCGGCGGGCGTGCAGAGCCTGGCCCGCGGGGCTGGACGGCACTTCCGCGGCGGTGAGGTACGGCAGACGATCATCGAGATGGAACAGGGGTTCCTCTTCGTCATCGCCGCGGGAAAGGGGACCTGCCTGGCGGTGCTCACCTCCGCCGGGGCAAACGTGGGCCTCATCGCCTACGAGATGGCGATGCTCGTCCGCCGCATGGGCAAGTACCTAGCCGCCGAGCCGAGATACCCTGAGCCTGAGATAGCGGAATGATCTCGCGCGACGGTCACGGGGAACGGTGGTTCGACCACGAAGCCGGCCCCGTCGTCCGCCCCTACGCGGTGACGAAGGGGCGGACCCTGCCCAACGGCGGCGCGTCGCTTGGCCTCATCGACGTCGTCGTCGCCACCGGCGAGCGGCCGTCCGACCAGTTCCGGCCAGGCCCGGAGCACCGGCGGATCCTTGGCGTCTGCCGCCGTCCGATGCCGATCGTCGACCTGACCTCTGAGATCGACCTTCCCCTCGGGGTGGTGCGCGTCCTGCTGGGCGATCTCATGAGCGAGGGGATGGTGCGAATCGTCTCCGCGCAACGACAGCACGTGCCCGACCAGCGCCTACTGAGGATGGTGCTCGATGGACTCGAATCACTTTGACGGCGAGGCGGGCGTGCCGTCGACCGCCAAGATCCTGATCGCCGGCGGGTTCGGCGTCGGGAAGACCACGCTGGTCGGGGCGATCAGCGAGATACGGCCGCTGCGCACCGAGGAGCCGCTGAGCAACCGCGGCGTGGGGGTCGACGACACGCAGGGAGTGCAGGCCAAGACCACCACCACCGTGGCCATGGACTTCGGCCGGATCAGCTTCCAGTCCCAGCTCGTGCTCTACCTGTTCGGCACGCCCGGCCAGGAGCGCTTCTGGTTCATGTGGGACGACCTGTCGGTCGGCGCGATCGGCGCCGTGGTCATGGCCGACACGCGGCGGATCGCCGACTGCTTCGCCTCGATCGACTACTTCGAGCGGAACGGCACGCCGTTCATCATCGCGGTCAACTGCTTCGACGGCGCTCCCCGGTTCGAGCCGGAGGACATCAGGGTCGCCCTGACCCTCAAGCCCGACGTGCCGATCGTGCTGTGCGACGCCCGTGACCGCGACTCGGTGAAGAAGGTCCTGGTCAGCCTCGTCCGGTACGTGCTGAACAGCAGGCCCGCCAGCCAGGTCACGCCGGCCTGAGCAGGCGGTAACGGCTTCGCCAGGAGAGTCAGCCGCGGCCGTTCGGGATGATCGGGGGGTTATCCGGTTTCCGCACCGGCGGCCCCGGCCAGGTCGGCGATGAGGCGGTCCGCGACGGATTCCTCGTAAACGGCCCGGCCGTGCTCGGTCATCGTGGCGGCCAGGGACGGGTCCCACGGCGTGGGCTGCGGGGTTCCCGCGAGGCTCACGTAATCGGCGTTCTTCTTGATCGCGCTCTCGTACTCGGCGGCGCTAAAGCGCCAGGGGCGCGCGTTGTGCCTGGTGATGACGCCGTTGGCGATGGCGATGCCCGGCCAGTCGAAGTCGCCGTGGTAGGCGAGCCTGCCGCCGGCCCGCGCGATGGCGGCGGCGAGCCGGCGGAACGCGGTGGACGGCTGGCCCTCGGTGCACACGAGCGGCTCGGCGTCGGCGCCGAGCTGCTCCGCGGCCCGGCGCAGGACCGCCGGGTTCTCACAGGCGCGCACGAGCTGGCGCGGCGGCACGGTGATCGGCATCGTGACCAGCTGGTGGAGGGTGATGTAGAACGGGACGCCGCGCGCCTTCGCCGAGGTGAGCCACTCGCCCAGGCCGTCGCCTTCCGCGGGCAGGTTGAGCACGAGGACGCGGCTGGCGAGGTCGTCGACGATCACCCCGCTGCGGTCCCAGAGGTCACGGCGCTCCTCGGTCGTCTTCGGGCGGTCGCTGCCCAGGCGGAACGCGAGCGCCGCGGAGCACGAGCGTCGCCAGGGCCGTGCCGGGGTTAAGCGTCTTGGTGTCCCCGGTGATCGTCGCCGCGAGCTCCGCCAGCTGCACGGGCGCCGCCCTCAGCTCGGCCCGCTGCTCGATCCACTCAAGGACGCGGGTCGCCTGCCGGACCTGGGCGGTCTCGCCCGTGTTGACCAGCCTGGTCAGCGACCCGTCGGCCGCGACCTCCGCGAGCCAGGCGTGAAACCAGCCCCGCGTGGCCAGGAAGGAGTCCTCCGCCGAACGGATGGCGGCTTCGCGTCCGTCCGTCAGGCGCTGCCGCTCGGCGGGGCGGTCCTTGAGCGGCGGGCCGAGGCGTTCGAGCAGCTCGGCCAGGCCCTGGCCGGCGGCCTCGCGGACGGCCTGGTCGACGACGGCGAGGCGCACGAAGAGGACGCTGACGCCTTCGGGGCGGTACTGGCCGGTGATCCCGATGATGGCGCGGCGTTCCCGGTCATCGGGTGACTTGACCGTGATCGTGCGGCTCAGGTCCCCGCCGGTGCGCTCAAGCGAGCGGCGGGCCGCGTCGAGGAGGCGCTTGTACTCCGGGCCCGCGTACTTCGCGGCTCCGGTGTCCTTGGCGGCGTCCTCGTGCGGCATGTCCGGTGGGCCCCCGTCTCCCGGCGCGATGTCTCTTGTCAGTGCACTCTACTGAAGCCGGCACTCAGTGCCGTCGCTCCCACACAGGCCGTGTGATCAGGGTCGCGGGCCGGCGGGTGGCGCCGGTGAACCGCCCGGCCGGCAGGCCAGGGCAGGTAGCGGCGTCGGCTAGAAGTAGGCGCGGGCGCGGGCCACGTCCAGCGCCTCCGTGAGGTACTGCGCCGCCCGCGCCTGGTCCCCCTCGTCCCATGACGCGCAGGCGGCGGACAGGACGTCGGTCAGGTCGTCGGGTAGCAGTTGCTGTGACGGGTCGATGACCCGGCGAGCGGCGGCGACCGCCTCGGCGGTGGCCCCTGCGGCCAGCCGGACGGCGAGCACCGGGAACAGGTAGGTCCACCCGTGCATAGCGGCCGAGCCGACGTTCGTCAGGTCAAGGGACTCGATCTCGGCGGCTAGCCTCAGGACCTCGTCCGAGCGGCCGTCCTGCCAGGCCAGCCAGGCCGCGACGGACAGGTTAGCCGCGCTGCGGGTGTCGAATTTCGTGCCAACCTCCCTGGTCGCCTGGAACGCCCGCAGAAGCAAGGCGCGCACCGCCTCCGTGTCCTGCCGGCGCAGGGCGATCAAGGTGAGGGTCATCAGGGCAAGGTCGCGCAGGACGTTCTCCCCTATGCGCTCGGCCAAGTTCAGGGCCTTGGTCTCCACTTCAGCGGCGGCGGCCAGGTCACCGCGCAGCCACAGCGCCCAGCCAAGGAAGTCCGTCGCATAACCGACATCCTTGTCCCTGTCTTCGCCGGAGTCCTCGGCCAATGCGATGGCGGCACGCAGGTTCGCGAGGTCCTCCTCGTCGACGCGCAAGCGGTTCCGCAGCACCTTCTGCAGCGTCCAGAAGCGGTAGAAGGCCGTCTTCCTCGCCGGCGAGCCGTGGGCCTCAAGAACCGGCCTGACTTCTTCGAGCACGGCGAGGGCGCGGTCGAGCTCGAGGCACCACGAGTGCATGCTGGCCCAGCCGTCGATCATGAGCTCAAGCCACTGGTCGGTAGCCGCGTCATCGGTCGTGCCGGCTCTGCCCGCATCAACACCGAGCAGTGCCTGAGCGGCGTCGAAGGCAGCGACCGCCTCGGCAAAACGGGCCTCGTGCATCTCCAGCCGGCCGAGACGGGTATGCAGGTGCGCCCGCAGCACCGGGTCTAGCGGACGCGGGCCCGCGCTCGCCAAGCGCAGCGCCGCGTGGAAGGCGTCCCTGGCCTCATCGCGGCGCGCGGTGCGCCACAGGACGTTGGCGAGCTTGGCGTTCAGCTGAACGGCGGCGGCCGCCAGCTGAACGCCCGCGCGTTCCGTCACGGCCAGGGCCTCGCGGTACGACGCGACCGCCTCGTCGTTGGCGAAAGCGTCGGTCGCGTGGTCGCCTGCGAGCTCCAGGAAGTGGACCGCGCGGCCGGTGTTCTCCGCTATCGCGTAGTGCCGCCCAAGGATCGCGGCGACTTCCGGCAGCCGCCCGGCGGCGGCGGCTCTCGATTGCGCGGGCCGCGCGGGCATGGAGGTCGCGGCGCTCGGCGCGCAGCAGGGCCAGGTACGTGGCCTCCTGGATCAGGGCGTGGCGGAACAGGAAGGCGGTCCTCGAGTTCTCCGCCGGGTGAACGAGATCGCTCGCGGTCAGCTCGGCGAGTACCGGGGCAAGGCGGTCCGGCGTGGTGCCGAGCATCGCGGCGAGCAACCCGCCGGTAAACCGGGTGCCGAGGACCGCGGCGGCCCTGATCGCGTCGACGGCGGGCGGGCTGAGCCGGTCCTCGCGGGACCTGACAAGCCGCTCGAGCAACTGGGGCAACGGCGGGTTCGCCGGGCTCGCGCAGCCGCCAGGTGCCCTGGTCCTCGACGAGGGTTCCGGCTTCCAGCATCTCGGCGAGGCGCTCCTCAAGGAACAGCGGGTTGCCGTCCGCGCTCTCCAGCGCGGCGGCGAGCACCTGCGGGCCGACCTTGCCGAGCAGCGACGTCGCCAGTGTCTCGGCGGCAGCGACCGCGAGGGGGCGCAGCCGAATCTCCCGGGCGGTCGGCAGCGCGCGCGGTACCGGCCTGCTGGTGGCGATCAGCAGCAGTGGCCGGTCCTTGGCGAGTTCCGCTAGCTCGGCGGTGAGCCGGAGCGAGGTCGGATCGGCCCAGTGCAGGTCTTCGAGTACGAGGACCGTGGGCGCCACCGCGGAAAACCGCGCCACCAGGGTACGCATGGCGGCGAACGCCTGCCGCTGCACTTCCTCCGGGCTGGTCCGGCCTGGCGTTGCCGCCGGCGCCTGCTCGGGCAGGCCTATCAGCGACGCGAGCGGGGTGAGCAGGTTCGTGTTGCCGAGCAGGCGGGTCAGCGCGGCCGCGAGGGCCGCGCGGATCCGGGCCTGGGGCTCGTCGAGCGCGACGCCGATCCAGCTCGCGATCAGCTGGCGGTACAGGCCATAGGGTGTCGCGGACGCGTGAGACGCGCAGCGGCCTTCAAGCCAGAGCGGCCGCCGGCCGCTGCCCGCGCCGACCCAGGCGATGAACCGCTTGCGTGACTCCTGAACGAGGCGGGTCTTCCCGATGCCCGGCTCACCGGTCAGCGCGACGACGTTGCCCCGGCCCGCGACCGCTTCCCGCAGTGCGATGTCGAGCATGCGCAGCTCGGTCTGACGGCCGACCAGCGGCGCTTGGCCGCCAAGGCGCGGACGCCGGTCCGCCGCCCTCGCCAACGGGGCGTCGAGGTAGGCGGCGGTCATCGGCTTGGCGTCGGCCGCGAGCGTCACCTCTTCCGCCGGCCCCCAGCTGAACAGGTGCGCGGTTGCCGCCCGCGTCGCGGGGCCGACCAGGACGGAGCCGGGGCGGGCGGCGGACTGCAACGCCGCCGCGACGCTGACCACGTCGCCGAACGCGGCGTACTCAACCTTGGCCCCGTCGCCGATCGGGCCGACGACGGCCGCACCGGACTCGACGCCGATCCGCAACCCCAGGGCTTCCGCCGCCTCCGCGGCACTCGCGGTCGCCGCTGCCGCCGTGGCGGACACGGCCCGGTACGCCGCGCGGACCGCCCGCTCCGGGTCATCTTCGTGTGCCTCGGGCGCGCCGAACATGGCCTGCAGGCCACGGCCAGACACCGAGGTGATCGTCCCGCCGAAGGCCTCGACCTGGGCGATGACCGTCGCGAGCGAGCCGCCGACAAGGTCGCGCAGCGCCTCAAGTCCGAGCGTGCCCGCCAACCCGGCCGGGGCGGCCACCTCGGCGAACAGCACCGTTACCGGGCGGCGCTCCTCGCGAGCGGCGCTTCGCCTGGCGGGCGCGGGCGGCGCGAGCGCCTGGCTTGCCGGGCCGGGCGGCTGCTAGCGCCGAGGCACTGGCCCGCGGGCGGCGGTGGCTGACGTGTAGATCCGCTCGAGCGACGGGGAGATCCGCAGGCCAAGCTCCTCAAGGGCGGCGCGGCAGCGCTCGAATACGCGGGCGGCCTGCTCGGGGCGCCCCTCGGCGAGGTAGCCCCGGATGAGCGCGCCCGCCGCTTCCTCGCTGGCGGGGTCGTCGTCGAAGCACGCGAGCCAGGCCGCCGTGACGTCCTCGGGAGCCGAGCGTCCCATGCCCTTCGACCGGTCGCGCGCGAGGACGAGCCTCGCCTCCTGGCGCAGCGCGTTCAGCCGGTCCCTGGCCCGGTCCGCCCAGTCGGAGTACGGCTCGTCGGGGAGCAACTCGCCGTCTTCCGCAAGCGCGCCGGTGAGGGCGTCGTCCCTCTCCTGACCGGGCGGCATGGCCAGCCCGGCCCGCAGGACGTCCGCCTGGGTGTCGGCGTCGGCCACGATCTCGCGGGAAAGCCACAGGTGCGTGAGGTCGGCACCGAGGAGCGCGGCGCCCGGCTCGCCGAGCTCCGCGAGCGCGGCCCTGGCCATCGACAGCGCCTTGGACAGCGAGCGGGCGGCGGCCCTCGGCTCAAGCCGCGGGAACAGTTCGTCGCAGGCCAGGTCGCGCGTCACCCGGCGGCCGGGGCTGACGAGCAGCAGGGCGCAGATCCGCCGCGCGCTCGGCCGCGGCCACGGGCCCGCCGCCTGGTTGCCCGCTGTAATGGCGAACTCACCGAGCAGCGTGGCCCGTACCGCCTGTCCAGCCGGCGCTGGCTCTCCGGCGGGCGCTGCTTCTGTGACTCCCGCGACCACGCCTCTTATTATCGCGGTCCGGTCTGACATTCCCCGCATGCTTTTCGCCTTGGCATCCCGGTATTCCCGCAGGGCAAGGCGGCCGGCTCGCCCGCCGCCAGGCGCCCGGCGGCGGGAACACCGCGGGAACAGGGCCTCCCTACGTTGTAGTCGGGAGGTAAGAACGATGAACATCTCGTACCTGGTCTATTCAGCCGAACGGCCGCGGAGCGTCGCGGAGCAGCGGGAAGCGGACGTGCGGGCGGGCGAGCTCGCCGCCGCCGTCGCGCGCCTCGGGCACTCGCTGCGGCACCCGGTCACGGGGAAGCGGGGCGCCCGGCGCCCATCCGTGACGACCGTCTCATGCGCTATCCCGCGCCCGCGGCAGGCAGCGGAACGGTGACCACCCGGCGGGCCATCCGCGGCGGGAACACCGTGGGAACAGGCCCTCTCTAGGTTGTGTTCGGGAGGTAGGAAACGATGAACATCTCGTACCTGGTCTATTCAGCCGAACGGCCGCGGAGCGTCGCGGAGCAGCGGGAAGCGGACATGCGGGCGGGCGAGTTCGCCGCCGCCGTCGCACGGATCGGGCACTCGCTTAGGCACCCGGCCATGGGAAAGCGAGTGGCGAGGCGAGGCGGCCAGCGCCCCGCGAGCACGGCCGTCCCATGCGCCAGCCCGCAGCCCCGGTAAGCCGGTGGGTCGGTGACTACCTGGCGGGGTCACCGACCCACCTTTCACTATCCGGCGTGACGGTAAATCGCCACGGCGATGACTAGTTTAAGTAGTCATCGAATGTATAGAATGATTGCATGATTGCGACATCGCATCATCCAATACTCTATGCCGCCCCGCCGCTGACCAGCGAGGACGAGCAGGTTCTCGGCGAGATCCACCAGATGCGCAAGGACCTACGGCACGTCCTGCGCACGCCACGTCGCTGGGAGGGCATCTTGCGGCGGTCGGCACTGGCCCGCAACATCCGCGGGTCAAACAGCATCGAGGGCTACGATGTCGCCGAAGACGAAGCGGCGGCGGCCATCGACGGCGAGGAACCCTTCAGCGCCGACGAAGCGACGTTCTTGGAGATTCAGGGCTACCGACAGGCCCTTGGGTACGTCCTGGCCATGAGTGACGCAGACTACGCGACGTTCGATACGACGGAACTGCGCGCCATGCATTACATGATGCTCAGCCACGACCTGAGCAAGTCTCCGGGACGGTACAGGAAAGGGCCGGTCTACGTTTACGACGACCGAACCGGCACTGTCGTCTACGAGGGACCGGATGCCGACGACGTCCCAGCGCTCATGGAGGCGCTCGCGGCGAGCTTGCATACCGGCCAAGGCAACGATCCGGTTGTCCGCTCGGCCATGGCGCACCTGAACCTCGTGATGATTCACCCGTTCCGTGACGGCAACGGCCGGATGGCCCGCGCACTCGCCACGCTGGTGCTCACCCGGTCCGACATCGGCGAGCCCGAATTCTCCAGCATCGAAGAGTGGCTTGGCGCGAACACAGAGGACTACTACAGCGTCCTCGCACACACGGGTAACGGTTCCTGGCGACCCCGCCCAGATCCCCACCTGTGGCTGACATTCAGCCTCCGGGCCCACCACATGCAGGCCCAGACGGTGGCCCGCCGGGTCAAGGACGCAGGGCAGACGTGGACCGAACTCGACGCGCTCGCCCTGGAAAACGGCCTGCCGGAGCGAGTCATGGATGCCATGTTCGACGCCGTCCTTGGCTACCGCGTGCGGCGCGGCAGCTACATGAAGCACGCCGGCGTCACCGAGCAGACCGCTACCAGAGACCTGGCCGCGCTGGCCTCGGGCGGCCTGCTGGCCCCGCGCGGCAACGGTCGTGGCCGGCACTACGTCGCCGGCGACCTGCTACGGGACATCCAGGAGCGGCGACGGGCCGCCCGGGCGCCACTACGCGACCCGTACCCGTGGATGCCCGCCAAGCTCGCCGAACGGACTAGATAGCGGTTGAGTCGCCGGGCATTCCCGGGCCGCTGTCGTTCTCCGCCGACCGTTCTGGCGTCCCGCTAGACGTCGAGGATGTAGCGGGCGGCCGGCGTGAGGCGGGTCAGGGTCTCCGGGCGGACGTACTTCTTCTGGTCGAGCTGCTGGCCGTTGGCGCGGCGGGTGAAGTAGGAGTGCAGCGCCCGGCGCGGCCGCGACGAGCGGTTCAGGGTGCCGCCGTGCCACAAGTGACTGTTGAAGACCACGACGGTCCCGGCAGGGGCCATCAGCAGCACCTCGTCGGGGTGGGCGGCCCGGTTGTCGGGCATCACGTCGCGCGGCACCTTCCCTGATCGGTGCGATCCTGGGACCACCCGGGTCGCCCCGTTGTCGGCCGTGAAGTCGTCCAGCAGCCAGATCGAGTTGCAGACCTGGAACCGGGAGGGGTCGGTGACGGGGCCGCCTTCGGTGTGCAGCGCCTGCAGTCCGCTGCCCGGCAGCGCGGCGCGGAAGTTCAGCGAGGACAGCTTGAAGTCGGCGAGCACGTGGGCGACGCAGGCCAGCAGGCGGGGGCTGGTGAAGCAGGCGTCGAACACCGGGTCCTTGTTAACGAGGTCGGCCAGCCGGTCGGTTCCTGCCTCCTGGTGGACCTCAAGCCCCGCCTCGTCCCCCTCGAGGGCCAGCAGCCCGGCCAGCCGCGAGCGGATGGCCGCGAGTTGCGCCGCCGACAGGACCCCAGGCAGCGGCGCGTACCCGTCCCGGTCGAGCCGCTCCCTCGTCGAGTCGTCGATGGAGTCCGCGGTGACGCCCAGGCCGGCTAGCGCGGTGGCCATGTCCATAGCTTCCACACTAGGCCGGTTTCACTTGTCTCTGGTGCCGGCCACCGAGTCGCTGCCCAATAATTAAAAACGACCGGTCGGTCTTTTTGTGTTACCATGCTTCCATGACCGATGGGAGGCTCGCGCGGGGGGAACGGACGCGCGGCGCCGTGCTTGACGCCGCCGTCTCGATGGCCTCGGTGGACGGGCTGGAGGCGATGACGCTGGCCCGGCTCGCGGAGGCCACCTCGGTCAGCAAGTCCGGGCTGTTCGCGCACTGGCCGGACAAGGAGGCCTTGCAACTCGCGGTCGTCGCGCACGCCGTCGAGGGATGGACACGGCACATCGTGACCCCGGCGTTCGCCGCCCCGCGCGGGGTGCGCCGGCTATGGGCGCTGCATGAACGGCGGATGGAGTTCTACGCGGGCGGCGTGCTGCCCGGGGGATGCTTCTTCGTCGCCACCGAGGCCGAGTACGACGATCGGCCCGGTCCGGTCCGCGACGTGCTCGCGGCGGCCATCAACGATTGGCTCGAGGTCATCAAGACGATGGCCGAGCAGGCGGTCGAGCTTGGCGAGCTGCGCCCCGACACGGACGTCGGCCAGCTTACGTTCGAGATCGAGGCGCACGGCCACGCCGTGGTCACCCTTGGCCGACTGCTGCGCGCCGAGCGTGCGGCGGCCTACGGCCGCAAGGCCGTCCTAGACCGGCTGCGGTCGCTGTCTCCCGTGCCCGAACTGCTGCCTGAGGAGTGAGGCATGTCAACGCGCGAGAGCATGATGTCCAGCCAGCCTGACGTGCTCGGCCTGCTGCTGAACCGGGTCCGTTCAGGGAGCCGCCCTGGGCAGCGGGCCGACGGGTACCGGATTGCCTTGTGCATCGAGGGTGGCGGGATGCGCGGCACCGTCTCCGCCGGGATGGCGCTCGCCTTGCAGGAGCTGGGCTTCCTGCCCGCCTTCGACGCTGTCTACGGCTCGTCGGCCGGCGCCATAACCGGGGCCTGGCTGGTCAGCTCCCGGCCCGAGGGGATGCGCGGCTGGGCCAGCCCGGTCTACGCGCGGACGCTGATCCGCTGGTCGGCTCTGCTGCGCGGCAGACCGGTGACGGACGTGCGCACACTGGTCGAGGTGCTGTACCAGACCGAGCACCCCATGGACTTCGAGTCCGTCCTAGCCAGCGAGGTCCCGCTGCATCCGCTAGCGACCGACGCGACCACGGGGGCCGCGTCGGACCTGCGCCCGCTGATCGCGGATCCGGCCGAGCTCCGGCTGGCGCTGCGGGCGAGCGCGTCGCTGCCGTTCCTGGCCGGGCCGCCGGTCACGCTGCGCGGCAAGAGGTTCTACGACGCCGGGGTAGCGGAGTCGATCCCGCTGCGCACCCCGCTCGCCCAGGGTGCCACGCACATCGTGGTCCTTCGCTCCCGCCCTGCTCGCACGCTCGCCGGCGTGGTCCCCTCGTCGCGCCCGTCACGCGAAGCCAGGCTGCTCGCGCGGACAGTGCTACGCAAAGAGACACCTGAACTGCGTGCGGCTCTGCTCAGCCGGGCCGCGCGCACGCTCGCCGACGTTACCCGCATCGGCGAGATGGAGGCCGCCGGGACAGCGCTGTCCATTCACCCGTCCGCTGACGGCCCGCTCGTCAGCCGCCTCACCACGGACGGGGCGGTGCTCGCCGCCGCCTTCGAGGCCGGCCGAGAAGCCACGCACGCCCTACCTGTTCACTTATTGACATTGGCCGACGCTGTCGGCGGTGAAGCTGGAGGCGGTTAGTCTTCGTCGTCGTCGGGGCCGGACGGGTCTGGGTCCAGGGCGGGCACGTAGAGGGTCGCGTCCGCGCCCAGGGGCGTGTGCCTGGTCGGGCGGAAGCCCAGGAGCTCGGTGACCAGGGCCTCGTTGTCCTTGAAGCCGGCCGTGGCGTCGATGAGCTGCCCGCCGTCCCAGAGGAGGAGCAGGGCGCTGGTGGTCCTGGTCACCTTGTCGTGGAACAGGTCGTAGTGGGCGATCATCGGGACCGTGGCGGTGGTGACCCACAGGTCGTGGCCGGTCATGAACAGGTCCAGGTCGAACTTGACCGCGAGGCCGAACAGGTCGGGCTTGTAGCGCTCGTCGATGCCGACGAACGCCTCATCCAGCGCGATGAGGCGCGGGCAGAGGTCCTTGGCGCTCGAGTAAAGGGCGTTCGCGGCCGCGAACAGCGGCAGGTGAATCGCGGCGGACTTCTCGCCGCCGGACATCACGGAGTGCTTAGCCCGCGTCAGCCGGGCCTCGCCCTCCCCCGGCGTGACCAGCAGCAGCTCGAAGGCATGCCAGCCGCGGTAGTCAAGGACGGCGGCCAGGGCCTCGCGGTAGGTCGCCCGCGGGTGGGCGGCACGGTACTCGCGGATCATGTCCCGCAGCACGCCCCTCAGCTCGGCCAAGCGCTCGGGGCCAGGCTGGTCGCGGTCCAGCAGCCGCGACGCCTGCCGCTGGGCATCGGTGATCTTGTCGGACTGGGACCACCTGATGCCGATCGAGATGCCGCTCGACATGGGCTTGGCCCTGGTGTCGGCGTTCATGCTCCTGGTCAGGTCGCGGGCCGCGATCACCCTGGTATGGATCTGGCTCGCCAGGGCGGCGAGCAGCTCGTCCTCCAGGACCTTGCGCTCGCGGTCCTCAAGCAGGATGCCCTGGTCGTTGGCGCGCTCCTCGATCCTGCGCGCGAACGTGGACACTGGCTTGCGGCCCTCGTCGTCGATGACGTGGACGGTGACGACCGCGCCGGGCTCCCAGTCCACGCGGTAGTCCTCCTCGCAGGCGGCCAGCGCGTCGGTGAATTCCTTGAGGGCGATCGACATTCGGTCCTGGGTGTTCTTCAGGGTGCCTTCCGTGACCTGGCGGCCGCCGCGCGTCGCCACGGTGAATGCGTCGATCAGCTCGATGACGCCTCCGGGGAGGGTTTGCCTGACGGCCGTCACCGGGTCCATGGGTGCCGCGTCCCGGCTGGCGGTCAGGCTCGTCGCCAGGGTCTCGCTGGCTGTTTCCCTGACTGGCCAGGCGCTGCTTTCCGGCCAGGGCGCGGCGATGGTGACGCCGACGAGGGGGCGCAGGTCGGGGCGGGTGAACTCGCCGAACTGCCTGGCCTGCTCGTGCAGGTTCCCGATCGCGTCGGCGAGGGCCTGCCGCTCGTTGCTGACGTCACGGTCGGCGGCGGTGACGTTGTCGTGCTCGCGGCGTGCCCTCCTGTCGTGCTCGCTGTACTGGCCTTGCGTGTTCCTCAGCTCGCGCTCGGTGCGGCGGATCTGCTCAAGGACCTGCTGGACATCCTGCTGAAGAGACTCTTCCAGGGTGCGGAACTCTTCTTCGAGCGCTTCTTGGAGGCGTACGGCCTCGGCCGCGGCGGCCTCGGCTTCCTCGTGTTCCCTGCGCTGGCGTTCCAGGGATTCCGTGCGTTCTTCGAGGTCCTCTTCGGCCCTTGCCAGGGTGACGCGCTCGGCGTGCAGGGCGACGGCCGCGTTCTCGAACTCGGCGGCGGCCCTGGCGATGGCGTCGACCTCGTCTTCTCGCGTCGGCAGGCGGCGCTCGGCTGCCTTGTGGCGAAGCTGGCGGGTGGCGGCGTCGGCCTCGGCGATCGCTTCGTCGACTTGCTTCTGGGCGCGGCCGGCCTCGGTGCGCGCATGCGCGAGCAGGGCCGCGCTCCTGCCCGCCTGCTCTGCTGCCTTCGCGATGGTCCCGGTGTCTGGGAGCTCGCGGCGGGCGCGGCGGAAGTCGTCGAGCAGGGCTCGTGCCTTGCCGAGGTCCGCCTCGGTCTCCCGGGCCCGCGTCTCCGCCTGATCTAGCCTTCTGTCCTGCTCTTCCAGGCGGGCGCGGCGGCGGGCGGCGCGGTTGGTAGCGCCGATGTACTCGGGTACGGCCTTGGGTCGGGCACCGACGTGAACTCCGTAGCTGAACTGGGCCCTGGTCGAGATAACGGGGGCGGCCGACCCGGCGGCCGCTCTCGGCTCACGGGACGGGGCAAGCACGGGAACGTCGCCGAAGACGTAGTCAAGGCCGCGGCGGGCCCGCCGTTCCCTGAGGTCACCGGGATCCCAGGGCACCGGGCGGGACGGAATGTCAGACCCCGGTGCCAGGATGTCGTCAGCGAGGGTGATGGAGCTGAGCACGGCGACGATGACGTCGGACGGCACGTGCTCCTGATCTTCGGCGACCAGGACGTCGGCGAGGGTCTTGCCGGTCCGGTGGGCGGTGGCCTGGGCACCGCCGGCGCGGACCGTGGGGATGAGGTAGCCGTCGGCTTCGGCGGCCTGCAGGGCGGTGGCGGTCAGTTCCGGGTCTGGGTGCACCCAGGCCGTGAGCAGGCCCGCGCCGTACAGGGCACCCTCGATCGCGGCGGCGGTGTCGTCCGGGACGCCGGGGGCGAACCGGACGAGCTGCCAGAGCGGGGCCCCGGGGCGCGCGTCCCGGCTGGCCGGGCGCAGGTCAGTCGACGGGGGCGCGTCGTCCCGCTCGGCGGCGATGGCGTCGCGCTCCTCCCGGAGGTCCGCCAGGCGCCGGCGGGCCTCGGCGAGGGCGGCGTCCAGGCTGGTCCGGGCGGCGATCGCCGCGGCCTGCGGGTCGGAGACGCAGCCGTCGTAGATCTCCGACAGGCTGACCGCGCCCGGCTCGCCGATCCGGTCCAGCCCCGCCGCGAGGGTCGCGACGTCATGGTCGGTGATGACGTGGCCTGGCAGGTTGGAAGTGACGGCAGCGAGGGAGGGTGCTTCTGGGGATGGTATGTCAGCCGCGGCTGCCCAGCGGGCTGTCCAGGCGGCGAGGGACTCGGCGGCGGCCTGGCGCGCTTCGGCCAGGCGGGCGGCGGCGGCTTCGGCCTCGGACTGCTGGCGCTGCTCGATCGCCTGCTTCCGCGTCAGCTCCTGGTCGGCGTACGCGCGCTTCGCGCGGGCGTCGCGGATGGCCTCCAGGAGCCGGCGGATCTCGCCGATGTCGTCCCGGCGGGCCGCCACGCGGGCGCGGGCGGTAGTAAGCAGGCTGGCCGAGTCGTCTGGGTCGCTGGCGGTTCCTTGACCGCCCGCGGTTCCCGGGCCGCCCGTGGATCGTGGATCAATCGGGCCGAAGCCGTCGTCCGCGATGCCCGAGCGCTGGGCGGCGTCGGCCAAGGCGGTCGCGTGCCTAGCGGCGGCGGCGCGGGAGTCGGCGGCGCGGCGGGAGAGCTTGGCCACCTCTTCCGTCAGGCCGGCGACGCGGCGGCGGCCTGAGTCGACGCCGACGCGCTGGCGGGCGACATCGGCGGCCCGGGCGGCGACCTCACGGCGCTTGTCCTCGATGCGGCCCTGGGCCTTGTACTCCTCGGAGTTCTTCAGGCCCTCGAGGCGGCCCTGCAGGCGCTCGCCCTCGGCCCTGCTCGCCTCGCGGTCGGCCTCGGCGGCGCGCTCGGCGCCGGCGGCGAGGGCGCGGGCGGCGGCCGCGCCGCCCAGGCGTTCGGCGTGCTCGGCGGCCGCGTCGGACCTGGCCCGCACCCGGTCGAGGGCGAACCTGACGTGGGACCTGAGGTAGGCCTCGTAGTGGGCACGGAACTCCGCGACGGCCGCGTTCGCCGCCATCAGGTCGTCGAAGAGCTTCTGCACGGCCGCGAGGTTCTCGAAGTCGCGGGCCGCCTGCTGGACCAGGTCCTCGTCCACCGGGGACAGGCCGGCGGTCAGCGTGTCGGACACCTTGACCGGGTCCAGGTCCTTGGCGAGGAGGGGGCGCCTGAGCGCGAGCAGCAGGTCAAGGAGCTGGGCGTACCGCTCGCGGCCGAGGCCGAAGAGCCGGTGGTCCACCAGGTCCCGGTACTCGGTCGCGGTCCGCCGCCAGGCGTCAGTCTCGAGGACGGCACGGAGCTGGCGCTCGGTCAGCGGCCGGGAGTCGGCTGACAGCAGGCCGAAGTCCACGCCAAGGCGCTTGCCGGTGACGAAGAACGACATCCGCACGCCGTCGGAGTTCCGGTGCGCCCGCATGCCGATGATCAGGGTGATCGTCTCGGTCGCCGGCGTTTCCGCGGCTCCCCTGGCCGCGGTTGCCTGGCGCCCGAACTCCATCCAGACGTAGCCGTACTCCGACTCCTGGCCCCGGTAGAGCAGGTTCGACTTCATCGTCCGGTTCTCACCGGAGAACGGGTCGAGGCGGCGGGAGTCGGCCACACCGTCAAGGACGAAGGGGAAGAGGACCTCCAGGGCCTTGGTCTTGCCCGAGCCGTTGTGGCCGCGCAGCGCCAGGCGGCCGTCCGCGAACGCCCACTCCTCGTCCACGTAGTCCCATACGTTGATCACGCCGGCCCGGGACGGCTTGAACCGCTCAGCCATCGCCGTCGCCCCCGGGATCGCTGCCGTTCCCGCCGCTGCCGAAGAGGTCGAGGGCGAGCTGGCCCTCGGCGTGCCGCACCGGGAGGGCCAGCTTGATGTTCCGGTAACGGGCGGCGGCGGGCAGCACGAGGGCGCCCCCCGGCACCCGGCGCAGCAGTCGCAGGTCGGCGAGGAAAGCGACCGCCGCGTTCAGCAGGCCGCGCGGGTCGTGCTGCCAGGTCACCGTGAACGACGCGGCGCCGACCTCGTCGTAGAGGTCGGTGATCATGGAGTGCAGCGTGCTGTCGGCGATGAACGGCAGCAGGGCAGGCTCGGCAGGCCCTCCTCCTGAGACACCCGGCGCCGAGACATCCGGTCCGGGGGGCCCGCCGCGGCTGGCGTCCTGGGTGACGGGGCCGGCGGAGCCACGCACTCGTTCGGGGTAAGCCTCTTCATCGCCCGGCGCGGACCAGGCCAGCTCCGTGACCACCCCGGCCAACGGGAGGGCCGCGTCGATCCTTTCCAGCAGGTCGCGCTGGTCGGCGGCTTCCGGCGGAAGCGGCAGCCGCGCGGGCCGCTGGTCGGGGTCTTCGAGAACGTCGGCAACCTTGGCGAGGAGCAGGCCGGCGGCGCGGTTGACGGCGCCGCCCCGGCCGGGGAACGGGCGGTCGGTGAACTTGCCGCCGGCGTCGGCGAGCAGCACGCCCTCGGCCCGGCGCTCAACGGCGAGGCCGGTGAGGCGGGCGAGGCTCTCCGCGACGCCGCCCGGCTGGCGGAGCGCCTCGGCCACCTCCGGCTCGACCTGGGCGTAGTAGACGACCGGGTACTCGATCAGCGCGCGGGCCGCGCGCTGGGCGGCGGCCTCACGCTGGGCGGTCCGCCTGGCGCTGGTGAACGTGGCGTCGAGCAGGCCGGCGGCACTGGTCAGGTGCTGCACCGGGCGGGCGGGGCGGAACAGCGCCGCGCAGATGTCGTGGTCGATGTCGTAGAGCGCGTCGCCGCGGTCGGTGTCGGCGGTCCAGGATTCGACGGAGCCGTCCGACAGCCGCAGCGCGCCCCGGTCGGCCAGCCAGTCGAGGACGTCCACGACCGCGGCCTTGTGGGCGTTGATCACCGGGTCGAAGCCGAGGCCGTCGATGGCGTTGGCGGTGGGGGTGAACGCGCGGACCAGGTCGGCGAGGCTGATCTCGACGCGCGACCGGGAGAAGGAGGCGAGGAAAAGGCACAGGTAAGCAAGGCGGCGCCGGTCGAAGGGGCGGCCGGACTTGGCGGTGAAGATCGCGGTCTGCGTGGCGTCGAGCGCGTCGAGGCGGCGGATCAGCCGGACCTGGCGGGTCGTCGCGATCAGCGTGTAGCCGAGCACGTCGCGCAGGTCCCTGGCCAGCTGGTCGGCCCAGCGGAGCACCGCCTCGAGCGTGCCCGGGCGCGGCCGGGTCGCGGTGATCACGTCGTGGGTGAGCACGAGGCGGACCGCCGACTGGTACGAGCCGAGGTCGCTTAGCTGGACGGCGGCGGCGGGTTGCGGCGGCACGGCGGGTCAGCCCCCCAGCCCGGGGGCGGCGGGCGTGAGCTCAAGCTCGAAGCCGGCCAGGTGCAGGGTGCCGTGCTCGGTCTGGACCGTGCTGCCCCGCTCGCTCGGGACGAGCCGCATGGTCAGCACGTCGCTGCCGCCGGTAGCGGTCGCGAGGCGGCCCGCGACCACCGTGCGGGCCTCGGTCGCGAGGGTAAGCAGGCGGAGCAGGACCCGGGTCTCGTTCTCGTCGAGCACGCGGTGGTGGGCGCCGTTGCCGAGCAGGGAACGGGCGGCGGCACGCTCGGCCGCGCGCAGCTCGGCCTGACGGCGGGCGAGTGCGGCTTTCACGGCGGGGTTGTTCCTGGCCGGCTGCGGCACGCCGGGCGTGGGTGCCTTGCCGCGCTTGAACAGCGTGACCGAGATGTCCACTCCGGGCGCTTCCCACCAGGTCGCGCGGGAGGAGACCTGGTCGGCGTCGTCGTGCGCGCCGCCGAGGTGGCGGGCCGTGCGCAGGTTGAACGCGGCCGTCATGAGGGCGTGCGCGGCCGGCTCGTCCGGGGCGGCGAACACCCACTCGGCGAGGTGGCGGAGCTGGGAGGAGCGGTTCACGCCGCCCCGCTGCGCCTCGGTGACCTGGCGGAGCAGGGCGATGACGGCCGAGACGGCGGCGCGGGTGGCGGTGCGCAGTCCCTCCGCGCGGGACTCCCCCGCGTTTTTCGCGCCCGTGGTCCCGGCAACCGCGTCGTCGGCGAACCAGGCGCGCAGCGCCGCCCAGCGGCGGCGCCAGTCGTCGTGCTTGTCGTCGTCGGAGAGGAACGGCCGGTCGTCGGCCCGGGCGGCGAGGGCGAGCATCGTGCCTGCGTCGACCGCGGCGATGGCCGCCGCCAGCCTCGGGAGGTAGCGGTCAAGCTCTGCCATGAAGTCGGTCATGTGGGTGAGCAGGGCGTTCTTGTACTTCATGAACGTCTCGGCCGAAGTGTCGGTGGAGCGCATGATCTCGCCGAGCGTCAGGTGGAACTGGGCGGCGCGGCGGGACATGTCATCGAGCACGGTGTCCAGGCGCGAGAGCCTGCGGTGCACCTGGTCGGCGTCCGCGTCGCCGACGGCGGCCGCCAGCGCGCGCAGGTCCTCGAGGATGTCGGAGAACACAAGGCGGGACAGGTTGGCGTCCCTGACGCGGGCGCGCAGCACGTCCTCGACGGCGGTGTACGCGCGGTAGCCGAGCTCGCTGAACTGGTAGACCGACTGCCGGTTCCGGTACCTGGCGAGGCTGCCGGCCCGGGCGGCGTCCTCAAGCCGGTGCAGGATCTGGTCGTCGGCGAGGGCGTCGAGGCGGCCGCGCAGTGCCGTGGGGTCATCGAACTCGGGAACGTCGGCGTAGAGCCCGGCCAGCTCCGCCAGGGCGCGGGCGACGTCTTCCGGGTTCGCCTGCATCTGGTGCACGGCACGGAGGCGCTCAAGGGCGCGCAGCACCCACAGGTACGCGAGATGATCGTCGCGGCGGGTGAAGTTGAACAGCCGAAAGCGGTCGCTGACCGCGAGCGCGTCGAGGTCCAGCGATGCCTGCGCGGTCTCGGGCTTGCTGCGCCCGGTTTCATCCGTCCCGTCCATCTGCCCAGAAACGATACCGGCCGGCACCCGCGAACGGCGCCCGACATTTGCTAACTCTCCCGCATAATCATATGACTCAGCGTAGTCTTTGCAGGGTCCGTGGGGCGCGGTCGCGATGCCAGGGGGACGAGGTGTAGCGGTGGACACTGAGCGGGTCGACGTGCGGCGGGAGCCGCTTGTAGTACGGGACGGGTGCACGCCTGAGCGCATTCCCGCCGGGCGCTGGCCGGCGGACGAGGTGCTGGTCAGGAGCGAGCAGTTCGCGGTCAACGAGGCCATCGCGTGCCTCGCGGAGGACGGGCGCGAAGACGGCGGCCAGCACGAGGGCGAGAGCGGGGACTGGGTGTTCGGCGTGCACGCGCCGCCCGGCACGGGAGTGGCCGAGGTGTTCGGCGACCTGGTCGCGGCGATCGTCACCGAGCGTGCCCGCCGCATCGCGGAGCTGACCGACCCGGCGGCGGCCTTCGGGGAGACGCGCACCTGGGGCCCGCATACGGTCACGGAGCCGGCCGGGAACTGGCCGGCTTCGAGATCGTCCTGACGGCGCCGGACCCGGGTGACGGGCCGGTCAGGTCGGGGCCAGGGCTGCCGCCCATCGGGGCGGCGTGGCGGGACCGGGCGGCCCGCGCCGACTACTTCGCGTCCACGGCGCGGCTCGCCGACGGGGTGGGAGCGTGGGCGATGCTCGCCGCCCGGCTCGGCGACCGGGCCGCCAACCGGGCCTTCGCCGACCGCTGGTGGCACGGCGCGGTCCGCGGCGCCGACGTCCTCTTCCCGGCGGGCGAGTCGATGGCCGCCGCCCTGCGGCGGCTGAAAGGGACGACGGTCTACTGGCCGGCGTGCGTCTCCTGGTTCAGGTCCGCGCTTGAGAAGGTCGGGAACCTGGCCGCGGAACGGATGGAGGTGGCCACGGCCCTCACCCGCCTCTCCCTCCTCGAGCAGGCGTGCGAGGAGGCCTCGCTGTCGGTCGAGACCGCGCAGGGGCAGGCTGGCGGACCTGGCGGGTCGGGAGCCGGCGACGCGCGATGCGGTGATCCAGGCCGAGGACGCCTACCGGGCCGCCCTCGCCGCTCTCGGGGCGCACGAGCTCGGCAGGCCCGAGCTGACGACGGTGACATCGCAGGGCGTCGCGGCGCTGCGGTCGCGCCGGGCGCTGTCGGTCGCGGTGGCCGGCGGGGTGCGGCGCGGCAGGAACGGGCAGCGCTGGCTGACCGCGCGCCGGGAGCTGCGCGCGGCCTGCGCGACGGCGGAACAGGCCTGGGAGGATGCCCTGCGCGCGGCGGAAGGCCTGCAGGCGGACGTGGCCACGGCGCGGCTAGTCCTCGATGACCGCGCCATGGCGCTGTCCAGGCTGACCGCGGAGATGGAGCCGCTGGCCGCCGTGGTCGCCGCGGCCAGGCAGCGGTGGGGCGACTGCGTTCCCGTCGGCCCCTCGCAGGCCGAGACCGAAGACCCGGCGCTGATCGAGTGGCGCGAGACGTCGGCGCCCTGGGCCGACGCGGAGTACGCGAAGGCCCGCGCCGAGGCGTTTATCGCCGCCCTTGAGCTGCACAAGGCGCTGATCGTCGCGCAGGCGGACGTCTTCGAGGCGAACCTCGCCGCCCTGATGGAACTCATCGCGGCCGGTGCCGACTCCCAGGGAACGGACAGCGACCTGGCCGGCCTGCGGCTGGCCGCGTGGCGGTCATTCTTCCTCGTGGTGCCGGCGGTCCACGTGGCGTTCGACGCGGCGGGATCGCTGTTCGACGGTCTCGGCTCCGACTCACTGGGCTGGCTGCTGGCCGCCGGCGCCGACCAGCTCTCCGCCGACGACCTGCCCCGGCTGCTCGACTGCTTCCACCGGGCGGTCTTCGCCGGGGACACCGTGCTCGCGCCTCCCCGCCGGGAGATCGCCGAGACCATCGGCATCGCGGTGCCCGCCCAGGCCACCGCCCAGGACCTCGCGGACCGGGTGGTCCGCTACGGAACGTGGCTGCCGGCCGGACCGCCTTCTGGACCGCGTCCCGGCCCGGAGCCCCACTGGGTGGGCATGCCGCTGCGCGTGGTCCGCGGCCAGGACCGCACCACCGTCGACCGCCGGAACGACCTCGCCTACGACGGCATCCTCATCACCGACCGCAATTAGCTTTTCGTCCCGCCGCAGTTCGCGGGTGAACTCGTCAATTCCCCGCCCAGCGCCTCGTTCATGATTGTATGGATTTTGGGCGCTGCACGCGTCCAAGATCCACACAATCATGGTGGGCCGGGGCCGTTGATGGCATTGTTATTCGAGGCAGCGGGTAAGTATCTGGAAATATCCGGATAATTGGCGTGCCAGTGGTGGGCCCGCCGGGCGACTGGTGGCTTCTCTAGGCGCGGCCGGTCGGGTCGCGGGGATTAGCGCGGGAAGCCGTGGCTGGGCCAGTGCACGATCGTGATGTAGCCGGCGGACTCTGGCTTGGTGCTGCCCGGGGCGTAGTCGTAGACCGTGTGGGTCTGCAGGTTCATGACGAAGACGTCGACGATCGCGTGGGTCGCCGGGTCCTGCCAGGTGATGTAGACCTGGTCGCTGCTGATCGGGACGGCGACGTAGTCCTCCGTGGGGAACTTCACGCCGACGTTCGGGCCGGCGATCGGAGTGCCGAGGACCGTGCCGCTGCCGTAGACCTGCTGGAAGGTGTTGCCCGTGTTGGTGCCCAGCGTGTACTTGGCGTTGACCACGAATCCCTTGAGGTCGAGCCGGGTCAGGGTCAGCGGCGGGTTGTGGTGCGCCGGGCTGGCGCTGGCCGTCGTGGCCGCGACGGCGGCGCCGGCGGACAGCAGTGCGGCTACCGCGACGCCGGCGGCAAGACGGAATCGCTTCGTTGCGAACATTTCCTGCTCCCTCTCCTCAGCTGGGGAAATGTCGCACGAGCGTAAATCTGCCGACAGCGCCCGGCTACTGGGGCAGCCGCAATATTTCCACCGACTTCTCGCGCATCTCCACCTTGCGGACCTTGCCGGTCACGGTCATCGGGAATTCGTCGGTGATGTGCACGTACCGGGGAATCTTGTAATGGGCGAGCTTGCCGGTGCAGAATTCGCGTAGTGATTCTGCTGTGATTGGTGTGGCGCCCGGCCGGAGCCTGATCCAGGCCATCAGCTCCTCGCCGTACCTGGCGTCCGGCACGCCGATCACCTGGGCGTCGAGGATGTCGGGGTGGGTGTAGAGGAACTCCTCCACCTCGCGCGGGTAGATGTTCTCGCCGCCGCGGATGACCATGTCCTTGATGCGCCCGGTGATCGACAGGTAGCCGTCGTCGTCCATCACCGCCAGGTCGCCGGTGTGCATCCAGCGGGCCGCGTCGATGACCTCGCTCGTCTTGTCCGGCTGGCGCCAGTAGCCGAGCATCACGCTGTAGCCCCGGGTGCACAGCTCGCCGGGGCTGTTCCGCGGCACGGTGAGGCCGGTCACGGGGTCGATGACCTTGACCTCGAGGTGCGGTCCGACGCGCCCGACGGTAGCGACCCGCCGCTCGATCGAGTCGTCCGTCCTGGTCTGCGTCGACACCGGGGATGTCTCCGTCATGCCGTAGCAGATGCTGACCTCGGACATGCCCATCCGGTCGATGACCTGCTTCATCACCTCGACCGGGCAGGGCGAGCCCGCCATGATGCCGGTCCTGAGGCTGGACAAGTCGTAGGAGTCGATGGACGGGACCGCCAGCTCGGCGATGAACATCGTGGGCACGCCGTACAAGCTCGTGCAGCGCTCGCCCTGCACCGCTTCGAGCGTCTTGACCGGGTCGAAGACCGGGGCGGGGATGACCATGGCGGCGCCGTGGCTGGTGGCGGCCAGGTTGCCCATCACCATGCCGAAGCAGTGGTAGAAGGGGACGGGAATGCAGATCTTGTCCGCTTCGGTGTAATCGCACAGCTCGCCGACGAAGAAGCCGTTGTTGAGGATGTTGTGGTGGCTGAGCGTGGCGCCCTTAGGGAAGCCCGTGGTGCCCGACGTGTACTGGATGTTGATGGGGTCGTCGGTCGAGAGCTCGATGGCGCCGAGGATGTCGTTCCGTATGGAAATATCGGCGTATTTCCCTGTTTCGAGGAGTTGACTCCACGCGTCGGAGTCGAGGAGGACGACCTGCTCCAGGTCCGCGCAGCGCGGCCTTACCTCGGCGATCATGGCGGCGTAGTCGGAGGTCTTCAGCCGCTGCGCGGCGACCAGCAGCTTGCAGCCCGACTGGTTGAGCACGAACTCAAGCTCGCTGGTGCGGTAGGCGGGGTTGATGTTGACCAGGATCGCGCCGATCTTGGCGGTGGCGTACTGGGTGACGACCCACTCGCTCCGGTTGGGCGACCAGATGCCGACCCGGTCGCCCTTGACGATCCCTTGCTGGAGAAGGCCGTAGGCGAGCGCGTCGACCTCGTCCTTCAGCTCCGCGTAGGTGTAGCGCAGCCCGGCGGGGACGTCGACCAGGGCGGGGCGGTCGGGGAAGGCGGCGGCCGTGCGGTCGAAGTTCGCGCCGATCGTATCGCCGAGCAGTGGCGTGCCACTCGTCGCCGACGTGTAGCTAAGCTCCGGGCCCATGGCTGTCCCCCTCGTTCCTCGCCGCTGAGGCTGATCGTCCCAGCATGGCCGGCCGCGACCAGGTTAAACAAGCTCCGGGTACGCGCCCAGAGCGGCACGCGCGCGGCAGGACGTGACTAGCTGGCGACCAGCGTGGTGAACAGGCGGTCCAGGTCGGCGGCGGGATCGGTGGTGATTCCCGCGTGCACAGGGCCCGGCTGGACGATCGCCGAGCGCGGCGCGGTCAGCCAGCGGAACCGCTCGCCGAGGCTCTGCTCGGCCAGCGGTCCCTCGGTGCAGGCGCGCTCGAACGCGCTGAGCGCGCCGCGGACGGCGGCCACGTCGGCGCCGGGATCGAGTGCCCTGAGGCGGTTCTCGTTCAGCTCGATCCGCGACCGGAGGTAGCGGAAGGACTTGGAGTAGAGGAGCACGCCGACGTTGATCGACTCGCCGCGGTCGATCCTGGGGACGACGCGGATCAGGGCGTACTCGAAGATCTCGCTCATGAGCGGATGACCTCCGGGACCAGGGGGGCGCGGTCGAGCAGCTGGTCGACGTAGGCCTCCGCGCCGCGCTCGCCGAACCACTCGGGCGGGACGTCGCCCGTGACCCGTTCCAGGGTGGCCGCCGTGATCAGCGGGGCCAGCCTCTCGTGGGCCTGCTTGAGCCGGGTGGCCCGGTCCCTGACGACGTGCTGCCGCGCGTCGAAGGGCTTGTCCGGCGCGGCCCGCGACCAGTCGTGGTGGAAGTACAGCGCGGCCCCGTGGTCGATCAGCCAGACGTCACCGTGCCAGACCAGCAGGTTGGGGTTGCGCCAGGTGCGGTCGACGTTCTGGATCAGCGCGTCGAACCAGAGCAGCTCGCTGGCGAAGTCCTCGTCGACGGTCCAGCCCAGCGGGTCGAACCCGGCGGAGCCGGGCAGGAAGTCCACGGCGAGGTTGAGGCCCGCGCTCGCCCGCAGCAGGTCCTGGATCTCCTCGTCGGGCTCGCTCGCGGCGATCCTCGGGTCCAGGTCGGCGAGGGCGAGCTCCGGCGTCCGCAGGCCGAGCGCGCGGGCAAGCTCGCCCGCGATGACCTCCGCGACGAGCGCGAGCGGCCCCTGGCCGGCGCCGCGGAACTTGAGCACGTAGGTGCCGAGGTTGTCGGCCTCCACGAGAGCCGGCAGGCTGCCGCCCTCGCGGAGCGGGGCCAGGTAACTGGTGACCGTGACACGTTCAAGCACGCGGGCCAGGGTATCGGCCACGGAAAGGACGTGCCGCCGGCCCGGTGGCGGACAATAGCCTCGTGGACGAATCTGAGCTGCCCGTGCGGCTGGCGGGGCGAGTGATCGCGATCGATCCGGCGGGGCGGGTGCTGCTCTTCTTCTACGACGACCCGCCGCCCAAGGGAAAGCACTGGAGCACGCCGGGCGGCGGCGTCGAACCGGGCGAGGACTTCCACGCCGCCGCCCGCCGGGAGCTCTTCGAGGAGACCGGCTGGGCCGACGTGCCCGTGCCGCCAGAAGAAGTGCTCGTCGACTCCAACGTGCAGTGGTCGTACCTGAACGGGAAGCACGACGCTCTGCCGGCAGCACGACCACTACTTCGTCGGCCGGGTCCCCGAGGAAGAGCGGCCGCTCGGCGCGGTAGCGGCGATGCACGCGTCCGACGGCATCGTGACCCACCGCTGGTGGACCCTGGCCGAGCTCGACGAGACCACCGAGGACGTCTACCCGCCGGGACTCGCGGACCTGGTCCGGCGGCTCGCCGGACGTACGCCGTTGCCGGCCAGTTCGTAGACGAGCTGCTGCGGCGTTGACCGTGCCGACGCCGGTGACCAGGTCGTAGCCCGGGCCGGCGGCGTAGCCGTGGACCGTGACCTGCTTCTTGCCCGTGCCCTGGTTGCCCGTGCCCTGGTCGAAGGAGACGCGTGTTGTTGCCGGAGGTCACGTCCACGATTCCCGGGGCGTGCTCCGCCTCAAGGCGGTACAGGGCCGGGTTGATCAGGCCGAGCGGATGGCCGGCGACCTGGTCGGCCAGCGCCACGATCGCGGCGAACTCCGGGGTCGCCTCGCTCGTGCCGCAGGTCAGCGACCAGCCCGCCTGGCCCGGCTGGTAGCTGCTGTAAACGTTCACCGAGCCGTCACAGGCCGCGCTCATCGCGATGTCCGGCACGCCGCGCCGCGCGCCCGTGACGGCCTTGACGCCGTCCTGGTAGGCGGGCGGGCGAAGAACTCGGACGTGCCGCCGCCGCTGGCCACCGGGACCGGTGTCCGTCGAGCCGTCGGCGTACAGGGTCCACGCCCGGTCATAGGTGTCGTTCCAGGCCACCGACGTGTACCCGGCGCCCAGTGGCCGCAGCTGGGTGCCGCCGACCGCCGTGACCAGGGGGTCGCTGTCCGGCCAGGAGGTGACGCGGCTCGGGTAGTAGTCGACCTGGTTGGGCTGGTAAGTCGGTGGCGCCCGCGTCGCCCGAGGCGGCGAGGACGGTCACGCCGCGGCGGTCGGCGTCCTTGTACGCGCCGCGCAGGGGATCAAGCTGCGCGTAGCCGGTGAACGTCTCCTCGGTGGCGCCGAACGACTGGCTGATCACCCCGACCTTGTAGTGAGCGAGGGCGTACTCCTCGGCCCGCACGATCTGGGGGAAGCCGGTGACCCCCTCGGTCTCCGAGACCGGGGTCTCGACCAGCAGGATGTTCGCGCCGGGGGCGAGCGCGTGCGCGTACTCCACGTCGAGCGTGGTCTCCCCCGCCCAGCCGGTCATGTCCGCGTCGTCCGGGTTGAACGGCGGGATCTTGCCGACCGGGGCGATGATCGTGAAGCTCGGCGGGCCGGGGTAGCCGAACTGCCGGTCGAACGCGGCGAGGTCGGCCCTGATCGTCGGCGAGCCGAACGAGTCGACGATCATGATCGTCACGCCCTTGCCCGTGATGCCCTTCGCGTACAGCGGCGACAGCTGGTAAGCGGCCCGGAGCTGGTCGGGGCTCGAAGCAGGCGATGCCCTCGGCCTGCTCGCAGTCCGCGGTCGTGGCCGGCGCCTGGGTCGCCGCGCCCGGCAGCCTGATCGCGTCGGGGTGCACCGTCACCTGGGCCGCGGACGTGCCCTGGGCGGGGCGGCCGGGCCGGCGGTTGCGGGGCTCACTGCGACTGCGCTGGCCGCGGCTGGGCTGACCGCGGCTGAGGCGGCCACCGTGGCCGCCATTACCGCCGTGATGCAAGCGGCGAGGGTGATCCTGAGCCTGTGCTTACCAGCAGCGTAAGTCGCGCACGTTCGGTTACTACCCAACAGCGACCGGATACCAGCCGTCCGGGCTGCCCGGGTGCGGCTGGAAGTCGTAGCGGACCGCGTCGTCGGCCAGCGCGACGAGCGTCACCGACGTGGTGCCGTAGACCCGGCCGTCGGGCAGGTCGCGGCGGACGATGATGGCCGCCGGGTCCGCCGGGTCGAGGCCGTCACCGGACGCCAGCGTGAGCCAGTCGCCCCAGGCCTCGGCCACGGGCAGCGCCGGGTCGGCGGACGGGCGGGCGGCGGCGAACTTGTCGGCGAAGTGAGCGGCCTTCGGCTCCCCGGCGGGGTCGCCCGGTTCCGCCGGGTAGGCGTGCCCGGCGTTGGTGAACAGGTGCGTGCCCGGGCCGAGGTCGCGGACGGCCGGGCGCGCTGCCGGGTGCCGCCGGGTCCGACGCCGGTCCAGGTCAGCGCGGTCACCGAGTCCGGCGTGGCGCAGATCAGGTGGAACGGGTCGTAGGCGGCGAGCGCGTCCGGGTCGCCGGCGAGCCGGCTGAGCATGCCAGGCCCTTCGGCGGCGGCGCGCAGCGAGAGGTCTCCCCGGCTGCGGCGGCGCGCGGGGTCGGCGAACGTGGCCGCGGCCGTTCAGCAGGCAGGCCACCCGCGGGATGCCGGGGTGGACGGCCAGCCACGTGCCGCCGGCCTGCTCGTCGATCCCGCCGATCAGCGGCGACCCCGGCCAGTGCCGGGCGGGCGGGCGCCAAGGGCGGCTGGTCAGCTCGTCCCTGATGCCCAGCAGGCGCAGCGGAACCCGCTCGCCCGGGGCGAGGGTGACGACAACGGTGCACACGTCACCAATGCTGTAACGCGGCCTAAGAGTCCCCTGTCCTCGCCGGCGGCCGGGACGCTGCGGAGTGCACGTTCGTGGCAAAATAGTGCCATGGAGTCGCCTGCTGAGCTGGGTCGAGCGGTGGCGGTGGAGAGTAAGCCGCAGCCGTTCGGACGACTGGTTGAGGCTTTTCGCATTGGCAACGTCGCCATTTTGAGCGGCGCCGGGCTGTCGACCGAGTCCGGCATTCCCGACTACCGGGGGCCAAGCGGGCAGGCGCGGCGAGCCGGGCAGCCGATGACCTATCAGGAGTTCACCGGGTCGGCCGGCGCCCGCCAGCGCTACTGGGCCCGGTCGCACCTTGGCTGGCGGCACGTCACCGGGGCGGCGCCCAACACCGGGCACCGCGCCGTCGCCGCGCTCGAACGGGCCGGGCTGGTCTCCGGGATCATCACGCAGAACGTGGACGGGCTGCACCAGGCGGCCGGGCGCCGCCGACGTGACCGAGCTGCACGGGTCGCTGCACCGGGTCGTGTGCCTGTCGTGCTGGTCGCGGTCGTCGCGCGAGGAGCTCGACGCGCGGCTGCGCGCGGCCAACCCGGCGTGGACCGCGGCCGCCGTCGGCGCTGAGCCCGCGGTGAATCCCGACGGGGACGTGGCACTCGAGGAGACCGCCGGGTTCACCGTGCTCGACTGCCTCGCGTGCGGCGGGCTGCTCAAGCCGGACGTGGTGTTCTTCGGCGAGAACGTGCCCAAGCCCCGGGTCGAGGCGTGCTTCTCGCTGGTGTCCGCATCGTCGGCGCTCGTCGTGCTCGGGTCGTCGTTGACGGTCATGTCCGGGCTCCGGTACGTTCGGCGTGCTTCGTCGCTCGGGATTCCCGTGCTGATCGTGAACCAGGGCGCGACGCGCGGGGACCCGCTGGCGACCGCCACGCTCGACGCGCCGCTCGGCCGCACGCTGGCCGCGCTCGTGCGGGAGCTGGGGCTGGGGCTGGCCGAAGAAATCTCTTCTTTTGCTGTTTTCGGAGACTGAACCCTTGCGGTCAGGGCAAAGGAGAAGCGTTCTTTCACGACAGGATGGCTCACTCTCGCTGGCCTAGGGAGCGGAATGGTCTCGGAGCGGGAAATCGTCGGGCTGCTCTACCGGGCCGACTGGACGACGCTGACGTTGTCGGGGACGGTGACGGGCGCCGAGCGGGTGGTCGACACCGTCTTCATGCTCCAGTCGGATGAACCGCCGAGCGGCGCCTGGCAGCGGGCGGACGGGGACGATGAGGATCCCGGGCCGCCTCCCCCGCTGCCACCGTTTCTGCTGGGACATGTGCCGCCGTGGCTGGCCGAGCAGATAACGGAGCAGGCGCGGGGGGCGCGGCGCGGGCGGGGTTCCGGGTCGTCCTGGAGCTTCGCGCCGCAAGGCGAGGGCGCCCCGTGCCGCCTGTCCGTCGCGCCGGGACAGCGGTTCCGCGCGGAGGGCGCGGACGGGGCCTGGGCGATCGGCTCCGACGGTGTGCGGATGTGGCACTGGCTCCGCGACTTTCCCGCCGGCGCGTCTGTCCAGTTCGGGTTCACCGGGTCCGACTACCGGCCGCGGCCGCCGTACCGGAGCCTGCTCGTGCCGTCCTGGCTGCTGACCGGGTACTCGCTGGTGCTCGACGGCGAGGTGACCGTCTGCGGGCGGGCCGGGGTGCGGGTCCTCGGCACGCCCAGGACGGTGACGAAGCCCGCGAACCGGTTCGGGCGGCTCGGCAAGCAGGCAGGCGGCGGAATGTTCGCACCGCCGGCGCGCTGGCTGCGGCTGGATCCCTCGGACGAGGTCGAGGCCGTCGTCGATGCCGAGCTCGGCATCCTGCTGCGCTGCGCGAAGCGGACGGGCGACGGCCTGCCCGAGGTCACCGAGTTCACGTCGCTTGACGTGGGCGCGGCGGCCGACGCGGCCCGGTTCGCCCCGCCGGCGGGCAGCGCGTTCGGCGGCGGCCACGGGTCGGCGACGTGGGGCCGGGGCGGCGGCCGGCGGACGGGCCGGCCGCCGGTTCGCTCGGGGATGCCCTGGGCGAGGCGCTCGGCACGGCGGGCAAGGAGGCCGCCAAGGCCGTCGCCGGGATCGCGGCGGGCGGGCTCGGCGCGCTGATCAGGTACGCGCCGAAGGCGCGGATTGATCCCTTCGCGCAGGCCACCAGCGAGGCCGCCGACCCCGAGGCGGCGATGCCAGCGGATGAGCAGCCACCGGACGAGACGGCCGAAGGACGGCCGGCGCGGTGCCCGACGAGGTGCTGCACCTCCTGTACCGCAGCGGGCTGGCCCCGCCGCCGGTGCGCGCGACGCTGCATCAGTGGGCCGACCTCGACCCGGTCTTCAGCGCGGTCCCGCCGTCGGTGCGGGGCACCGGCTTCGGCGGGGTCGGCTTCCTGGTCGACGCCGTACGCGATGTCACGCGGGACGAGAGGGCCGGCGCCCACCACGCGGTTTGCACCGTCGCGATGCGCGGCTGGAATGAGTACCGGGTCGACGTCATCCGGTCGATCTGGGACGTGAGACAACCCGGCGGGCGCGGCCGGGACTGGGGCACGCCGCGCACGATCGTCAATGACGGCGCGCGGCAGTGGCAGGTGTACGACGACCACGTCATGACCGGGCCCGCCTCCCCTCCGACCAGCGACCTGGCCGATCTCGTGGACGCCTCGTGGCTGCTCGACCGCGACCTTGACCTGTCCGGCGGCACCGAGGCCTGGGCGGGCGGACGGCGCGCGTACCGGGTCGTGGCCAGGTACCGGGACGTGGCGGGACTGGGGCTGGGCTGGTGGCAGCGGCTGTTCTTCCCTGCCGTCGCCGTCGTGGACGCCGAGACCGGGGTGGTGCTCCGGCTGACCAGGTTCAAGGGCGGGCGGCCGACGCTGCGGCAGGAACTGCGCGACGTCGCGCCGCTGGAGCCGGGCGCGGGCTTCGGGTTCACGCCGCCGGACGGGATGCCGGTCCACGACTCTGAATCACCGCGGGACGATAGCCAGCCGGGGACCTGGCGCTGGTCCTGGAATCCGCCGCGTTAGGCCGCGTCAGCGTCAGAGAGCGTAGCTCGAAGGAGATGTCGGCCTGGGCCTTCGCCACCGTCGCCCTCAGCTCGCTCAGGAACGCGCGCGAGCGGTCGGGGGTGTAGCGGACCGACGGGGCGGAGACCGACAGGGCGGCCACCGGGTCGCCTGCCGGGTCCCTGACGCACAGGCCGATGGCGCAGACGCCCGATTCTGACTCCTGGATGTTCTCCGCGTAGCCCTGGTCGCGGACCACGCGCAGCTCGTTGACCAGGGAACGGCGCTCGGCCGCGGTCATGCCCTCGGGCGGGCGGCCGTTCGCGCCGCGGAGCAGCGCCGTGAGCTGGGCGTCGGGCAGCTCGGCGAGCAGCGCCTTGCCGCCCGAGGTCTTCCACGCGGGCAGGACCGTGCCCTGGCGGTCACCCACCCGCAGGACCTGCGCGGACTCCACGGTGTGAAGGAAGCGCGTATGGGTGCCGAGGCGGACCACCAGGTTGATCGTTTCCGCCACCTGACCGCAGAGCGCCTCCATGTGCGGGCGCATCGCCTGGCGCAGCCGCTGGGCCGGCTCGCCGCGCAGCGGCTCCGCGGCGATCGCCGGGCCCGGCCGGTAGGAGCGGTCCTCGCCCTGCACGGCGAAGTCACGGTAGACCAGCATGGCGAGCAGCCGGTGCGCCGTCGACCGCGCGATTCCGAGCTCGGCGGCCACGTCGGACACGCGAACCTGACCGGAATCGCGCAGCGTCTGCAAAATGCGCAGGGCGTTGTCGACAGACTCGATCGCGTACGGCGGCTTGTTCTTCACAACAGAATTTTAGAGGAAATCACCGTCAATAACTCCTACACTACTGTGACCGGCGCGTGCTGCTCTGTGACCGGTGGGAGCTGTTTCAGTCCCGGAGATGGGAGTGAGCGCGTGGAGATCGTCGTCATCGGGGGCGGGGTCGGCGGGCTCACCGCCGCGCTTGGGCTCGCCCTCCGCGGCCACCGGGTCCAGGTGCTCGAGCGCGCGGCCCGGTTCGCCCAGGGGGGTCCCGCCCTGCGCCTGGCGCCGAACGCCACCGCCGTGCTCGCCCGGCTCGGCCTGCTCGACCAGCTGCTCGACCTCGGCTCACGGCCACGCCGCGCGCTGCTCCGCGACCTGGGCAGCGGCGCCGAGCTCGCCGAGCTCGACCTCGGCGCTCCCTTAACTGCACGCTACGGCACGCCGTACGTCGTCATCGGCCGCGCCGACTTGCTCTCCGTGCTCGCCGACGCCTGCGCCGATGCCGACGTCGAGCTGCGGCCTGGCCGCGAGGCCACCTCGGTCGACCAGTCCTCATTCGCGTCCTCCATCATGGGCGGCGCCGTCGTCGACCTGCACCGACGGGCGGATGTACGCCGCCGACGTGGTGCTCGGCGGCCGACGGCGCCCAGTCGGCCGCCCGGGCGCTGCTCGGCGGCGGTGAGCCGGCGGGCGACGGCTGGGCCGCCTACCGCGGCACGGTCCCCGTGGACGCGCTCGCCGCTGGCGAGGCCGACGACGAGGTGGTGGCCTGGACCGGGCCCGACGCGCACTTCACCCGCTACCCGATCCGGGTCGGCGAAGCTTACGAGCAAGTCGCCGTTTTCCGTAGCCATCTGTATCCCCTGGTCGGCGCCGCATCCCCGGGCGGCGCCGGCCAGGGCCCCGCCCCCCTGGCCGCCTGGCTGGGGCGGGCCGGAAGAGCTCGACGAGGCGTTCTCCTGGGCGACGGAGCCGGTCCGCGAGGCGGTGCGGCTGCTGCGCCGGGACCAGTGCTGGCGGATGCTCGACCAGGTGCCGCTGCCCTTGTGGGCGGACGGCCGGATCGCGCTGCTCGGCGACGCGGTGCACCCGATGCCCGCCTACCTCGCCCAGGGGGCCTGCCAGGCGATCGAGGACGCGGACGCGCTGGCCGGCGTGCTCGCCGACTGCCCGGGGCCGCAGGACGCGCCGACGGCGCTCGCCGGCTACCAGGCGCGGCGCGCCCCGCGGGCCATCCGGGTGTCGCGCGCTCGGCAGGTCTGGGAGTCCGGGCCGTTCCCCCGCCGCCCGGCCGACGACTACGCGGCGAGCGACTGGCTGTACGCGCCGTCCGGGCTGTTACCGTTCCGCGCAGGCTCGGCCGATTGTCGAAATTTCGGGAATGTCGTGGCGCGCCAGCGCCCGACATTCCGACCCGTTCCCGCGTTAGTCCCCTTCCCCCGTTAGTCCGCCCGAGGTGTCACGGGGACGGGACGGGCGAAGGCGCGCGATCGTTCGGAAGACTCGGGGTTCTGACCTTAGTCCTTGAGGAAATCCCGCAGCGCGGCGGCGGTTTCCTCGGGGGCTTCCTCGGCGAGGAAGTGGCCGGACGGGAGCGAGCGGCCCTGGACCTGGTCCGCGTACTCGCGCCAGATCGCCGCGACGTCGCCGTAGTGACGGCCGACGAAGCCGTGCTCGCCCCACAGGGCGAGCAGCGGGGCGATGACCTTCTGGCCGCGGCCCGCCGCGGCGTCATCGTCGTCCAGGTCGGTGCCGACGGCGGCCCGGTAGTCCTCGCAGGAGGCGTGGATCGCGGCCGGGTCTTTGAAGCAGCGGACGTACTCGTCGACCGCCCGGGGGTCGAAGGGCTGGCCGCCCCGCCGCCACGGGCTCATCCGGCCGCGCACCCAGCCGACCGGGTCGGCGCCGATCTGGTGCTCGGGCAGCGGCTCCGGCTGGGCGAGGAAGAACCAGTGCCAGTACCCGAGCCCGAAGTCCTTGTCGGCGGTGCGCAGGGCGTGCCGGGTGGGGACGATGTCGAGGACGGCGAGCTTGCTGACCGACCGCGGGTAGTCCAGGGCCATCCGGTGCGCGACGCGCGCGCCCCGGTCGTGCCCGACCACGGCGAAGCTCTCAAAGCCGAGCTCGCGCATCACCAGGATCTGGTCGTAGGCCATCGTGCGCTTGGCGTACGCGTCGTGGGTCGGGCCGCCCGCGGGCTTGCCGCTGTCGCCGTAACCGCGCAGGTCCGTCAGGACGACCAGGTGGTCCTCGGCCAGGACGGGGGCGACGTGGTGCCACATGACGTGGGTCTGCGGGTAGCCGTGCAGCAGGAGGACGGGAGTGCCCGTTTCGTTGCCGCCTATCAGGGTGTTGATCCTTACCCCACCCGGGGTAAGGGTGACTCGCTTGAACAGGTCTGGCAGCGGAACAGTCATATGACCCTATTTCCCCGTCCACGAACTGACGTAATCTCCCGCCAACCGTCGCGAACTGAATGTCGTCTTAGGGATGTGGGGTGGCCGGAAGCCGCGCTCTCGCGGCGCGCGCGAGCGGACATGCCGGTCATCAGGAAGGGATGGTTGGTTATGTTTGGTTCTGCTTCGATGCTGCTGAGGCTGGGCGGGGCGGTGGCCGCCGGGGCTGTGGTGGCCGCGGCGGCGGGGTGCTCGTCCGGGGGACGTCGTCGTCGGCGCCGGCTTCTTCGCCTGTTTCCTCGGCTTCCTCGGCCTCGGCTTCTGCCGCCTCGTCGCCTTCCGCTTCTTCGGCCGCTTCGTCGGCCCCGTCTTCCGCGGCGGCGGTGTCGCCGCGGGCCACCGCGGCGGCGGCGTCGGCTGGCGGGGGCGGTGGCCCGGCCGGCTGCGCGACGCGGGACCTGCAGGCCAAGGCGGGGGTGGCGCAGGGCGCGGCCGGGTCGCTTTACCAGGTCATCGACTTCACGCAACATCTCCAACGTGACGTGCACGCTGTACGGGTACCCGGGCGTGTCGCTTGCGGCGGGGACGCCGGTCACCCAGGTAGGCCAGGCGGCCTCGCGGTCGCCGGTCGCCGGCCCCGCGCTCGTGACGCTCGCGCCCGGGCAGACGGCGAACGCGCTGCTGCGGATCACCCAGGCGCTGAACTACCCGACGGGCACGTGCTCGCCAACGAAGACCACGTACCTGCAGATCTACCCGCCGAACCAGACGACGCCCGATCTACCTGGCCTACTCGTCGACGGGGTGCTCGTCGAACTCGGTGAACCTGCTGACGATCGGCGTGGTGCAGGCGGGCGCCGGGAGTAACGGGCAGTGAGCGGCGTGACTAGGCGGCTTTCAGGCGGCGGCGACCGCGGCTTGTCCTGGGATGAGGGCCTCGACCAGCGCCCTGGACCAGTCGCGGTAGCCGTCCTGGCTCGGGTGGAAGTTGTCGACCGAGAACTTGCCGACCCACGGCGGGATGAAGTGCCTGCTGACCTCGGCTACCGCGCAGCTTCCGTTCGGCGGCGACCTCGTTGATGACCCGGTTGATGCGGGTGATGTACGGGACGCTCATCCGGCCGACGATCCCCCAGAAGCCGGAGAGCAGCGGCAGGTCAAGCATGACCGTGTCGTCGGGAACCGCGGCGAGCAGGCGCGCGCAGGTCGCCGAAGAGCTTGCCGGGCGCGCTGTAAAGGATGTCGTTCGCGCCCGCGCCGCAGGTGACGAGGTCGGGCCGCACCTCGTCCAGCCGCGGTATCTGGTCGGCGATCACGTCGCGCATCAGCGCGCCGGAGACGGAGAGGTTGAGCACCCGCCAGTGCCTGCCCGTCGTGCGCCGCAGCTCGTACAGGGTCTGGCCGACGTACCCGCCGCGCGGGCCGGCTGCGCCAAGGCCCTGCGCGGTCGAGTCGCCGAGGACGACCCACAGCGGGTCGGCGGTGTCGCCGTCCCGCAGGGCGCGTTCCCGCTTGCTAAGCACCTGGTCGTTGTGCGCGTCCCAGTACGCAGCGAACTCGGTGCGGTCGGCGCGCAGCACGGCCACGCCGTCGGTCCAGCGGCCGAGCTTGCCGTGCTTGATGCCGGTGACTTCGGCGTACGGGCTGCGGGTAACGACCGAGGCCGCGTCCGCGAAGATCTCGACCGGGGACTTCCTGTGGTCGCCCGCGCCCCGCGTGCCCGTCAGGGCGTTCATGGCACCGACCCATGCCGGACGGGACACCGGCGACGTCGACCGCATTGCACTCGCTCCGATCCCCCGCCTGCACATGGACGCAGGGTTAACGACGGGAAACGAGTATATCGACAAATGTCGACGATGGGGTGTATGGGCGTCGCGCTATGCGGGTCTACTTAGTCACGTTTACCGGCTGCCGGGGTTGGGGCGTTCCCGGTGGCGTTGGGCTAGCGATCGCTCGGCGCCAACGCCATCACGGGGATCAGCGCGCCTGTCGCGGCCAGGATCTCGGCGAGGCGGTGGCGCGGCAGGGCCGGCGAACGGTGGCCGTCGCGGCCGGTCATGTCCTCGTTGGCGATGAGGGCGTTGGCGACGGCTTCTTCGGTGGCCTGGACGACGGCTTCGAAGAACGGGTTGATCTTGCCCCACGGGACAAACATCAGGCGGTCGTAGTCCTGGCCGCCTCTCCCCTGGTCACCGACGCTGCTCATCGGGTCGCCGCCGGTGAATCCGCCGGGGTTGGCGGTGGAGACCGCGAGGAAGATGTCGCCGGAGGAGTGCGCGCCCGTGGTGCCGGTGCGGGCCAGGCCGAGGGTGACCCGCCTGGCCATGGCCTTGCACTGGCTCGGGAACAGCGGGGCGTCCGTGGCGACGACGACGATGACCGAGCCCGCGCCGGGCGGGGCGGCGAGGCCTGGCCCGCCATGGGGTTGTCCTCGGCGAGTTCCTCGCCGAGGTAGATGCCGTTGAGCGTCAGCTCGGAGCGGCGGCCGAAGTTCGCCTGCAGGAAGACGCCGACGGTATAGGTGGTGCCGGCGTACTCGACCAGGCGGGAGGCGGTGCCGTTGCCGCCCTTGAACTGGTAGCAGTTCATCCCGGTGCCGCCGCCGACGCTGCCTTCGTCGGGCTGGTCGCCGGTGGCGGCCTGCGAGGGCGGCGACGACGTGTTCCTCGTAGACGTGGTGGCCCCTGATGTCGTTGAGGTAGCCGTCCCAGGTCTCGGCGGCGACGGGGAGCAGCCAGACGTCGGTGAGCTCGGCGTGGAACTGGTTCATCCAGGCGATGATGCCGGCGTGCGCGATGCCGACGGCGTTGGTGTTGGTGATCGCGACGGGGCCCTGCAGGTGCCCGACTCCTCGATCCAGGTGACGCCGGTCATCTCCCCGTTGCCGTTCAGGCTGAAGTAGCCCGCGGCCAGCGGGTCGCCCGGGTTGTGCTTGCCCCGCGGGTGGATGGCCGTGACGCCGGTGCGGACGCTGTCGCCCTCGATGAGGGTCGGTAGCCGACCTCGACGCCGGGGACGTCGGTGATGGCGTTGTGCGGGCCGGGGACGCCGCGGTACTTCAGGCCGACGGCGCGGGCGCGCGGCTTGCCGGTGGGAGTGGCGAGGTGCGGGTCGTGCTGGCTGCTCGCGGTGCTCACGAGGATCAGGGTAACTCCGCGGGTCCTGGCCGGCCTTCGATGGCGGCGCGGCGGCCTCGTGGTGACGCCTGCGGTGGTGCGGTGGCGTCGTCGCCGTGTCGTGGTGATCGAGTACGACACATGGGCGCGGAGCCTGTATGCTAACTGCGTTCCACCTTGCGGGGCGGCCCGTCAGGGGCGTCCTGTGTGGGTTGCGGGGCTATGGCGCAGCTGGTAGCGCGTCTGCATGGCATGCAGAAGGTCAGGGGTTCGAATCCCCTTAGCTCCACTGATTTACGGATCTATGTTCGACTGTAAGCGCCTGACGAAGAGTTTGACTCTCGGTCAGGCGCTTTCTTCGTCTTCGGCGCCGAAGACGTCGTCCATCACGGTTGCGCCGCCGAGGATCGCGGGTACGGCCAGTTCGTTCTGGGATGTCGTAATGGCCAGGTGTTCGACTCCCCTGCAGCACTTGAGCCCACTTGTGCTCGTGCGTGGACGACCCACGTCGTGCGATACTGTGCGCGTGGCTCAAGTCGTTCACTTCCCCTGCGTAGTCGAGCAGGATGAGGATGGCGTCTGGTGTGCCACCGCCCTGCTCCGCCCTGGCGTCGGAGCGGTCGGCGATGGCGCTACGCCAGAAGAGTCCATCACCGATTTGCGCGCCGCGCTTCAGACGCTGGTCGAGGTCGTCGGGCCGCCGCCAGCGAACTGACTCTGACGGTTGGCATCGCCTAGGTCCTGGCAGTTTCTCGCCTTGAGCCGAGCCGGCAAAGAGCGCAACAGAGAGTGGAGGCAAGCGTGAGCCGACGGATTGACTTCTACGACGACCCTGGGGCACCCGCCGCGAACAGCCTCGTGCCGTCGGTGAACGTGGTCGTCGCGAACGGTGAAGACTCGATCCTCCTGATCCGGCGGACCGACAACGGCAACTGGGCGGTACCCGGCGGGGCCGTCGACCTCGGCGAGTCGGTCGCTCAGGCGGCCGTGCGCGAGACGCTCGAGGAGTCCGGGATCGAATGCGAGATCACCGGGATCGTCGGCATCTACTCAGACCCCAGGCACGTGATCCTCTACACGTCCAACGGCGAGGTGCGGCAAGAGTTCTCCATCGTGCTCACCGCGCGCCCCTTGAGCGGGCAGCCGACGCCGAGCAGCGAGTCGAGTGAGGTCCGCTGGGTACCGGCAGCGGAACTTCCGGGGTACACGATGGACCGGTCGATGCGCATCCGCATTAGCGACTTCCTGACCCGCGGCAAACCGCCGGTCGTCATCTGAGGCGGACGACATACGGCTGGGTTGGCTGACATCCTGACCAGGGGCCGCCGATGTCCAGACGATTTCTACGCAAGCGCGGCAGCATGCGTGAGGCGAGGGCAGCATGGTCGGATCAGCGCCGCTGCCGCCTGGCTCCCTGATTTTCCGCTTGAGGGGCTGCCGGAGCGCAGTGTGCCGGTGTCGTTGAGGTCGGAAAGCATCCGTCTTCCGGGAACATAGTCTCAGTACTTCAACGTTTCCAAGAACTGGATGTATCATAACACATAGATTGGATATCCAGAATTGAGGGGATGGGATGGCCAAGACTAGCGTCGACATCGACATGGAGAAGCTCGGCAAGGTGCGGGAAATCCTCGGAACCGAGTCCATCCGGGAGACCATCAGCGCAGCGTTCCGCGAGGTGATCCGCATAGCGGCCGTTCGCGACCTGGTGGCCCTCGGCGAGTCGGGCGCGTTTGACTTCCTCCTTGAGCCAGGAGCCGAGGAGCAGATGTGGGGGTAAGCCGCTACCTCGCCGACAAGAGCGCGCTGGCACGACTCCACTTGCCTGCCGTCCGCGAGGAACTGGAGCCCCTCATGACGCGGGCGCTAGTCAGCATCTGCGGCGTCACCGAACTGGAGATGCTGTACTCCGCTAGGAACATCCAGGAGCGGGCCCGGATGAAGGAGCAACTCGAAGCATCTCTCGACCGGGTCGACACCCCGGAAGACGTCTGGGAACAGGCCGCCGAGATCCAAGAAGCACTGACCGAACAGGCCCAGCACCGATCGGCTTCGATCCCCGACCTCATCGTCGCGGCGACCGCCCGCGCCCGGAACCTAGAGATCTTGCACTACGACCGGGACTTCGACACCATCGCCCGCTTCACCGAGCAGCCAGCACGCTGGATCGTCCCACCCGGCACGGTCTGATCGGGTCGCATTCCAACGCGCCTCCGATCAAGCCCACAACAGACCGAGCTGCGGGAGCCAGGACCGGCAGCCAACGTGTTCAGACGGTCGCCGACTCATCGCGACCTGCCCGGATCATTCACGCTGGTGAGAGGCTCTCCGCCCGGCTCCCTCCGACCGTCACGGGCTGTTCAGAGCTACATGGCATGCAGAAGGTCAGGGGTACAACAGCGGGCGCGTGGTCGGCATCGAGGTGAAGTCCGCGCAGTCCGTGCGATCGGAAGACCTGACCGGCCTCCGGTACCTAAAACAGAGACTCGGTTCGCGCATGCACGCCGGCTATGTCCGTCTACTGCGGCACCGAGTCACTGAGCTTCGGCGACGGGCTGGGATGCCTTCCCGTCTCCTCGCTGTGGGCAACTAGATGAAAATGCCTGCAGGAGCGGACTCAGCTCGCGGCGAGCAGATCCAGTACGTGCGAGCGAAACTCCTATTACGCTCCGGTCATTTAGTCGGAGTCGTCCTCGGGCGGGGTTGCCTGGTTGGACAGGCTCGGCCGTTTCCGTGAGGTGGATCCAAGTCTGGGAGGATCCTGGGCGGTCGGGGCGGGGGCGGGACTCGGTGCGCCAGCCGGAGCCCTGCGGGCCCAGGATCGCGATCAGCGCCGGGAGGACGACCGGGCGGGCCCAGTCGAATCGGTTGCCGACGACCTCTTCCGGCGGCGCGGCCTGAGCGAGCCAGGCCTGGACCCGGCCCCAGGCCAGGCCCTCGGCACTGGACAGGTCGCGGGCGAACTGGGGCCGCTTGCGCAGGGCGTCGATCGCCGCCGCACGGTAGGCGGCCTCCACGTCCGTCGGGCCAGGGGCGGCGGCGGCCGCGTCCGCCGCCAGTTCTTCCAGGACCAGGTCTACCCCTGACCGGGCGACGGGACTTGTGTCCGGCCCGCGCTCCTGCCCGCGGAACCGGTGCTCGCGCCTGCAGAACCGGCACCGGTGCTCGCGCCCGCGGCGGCTAGCGCGGAGCGGAACGTCGCCCGCAGCCGGGAGGCGTAGCAGTCGACCGCGTCGCCGTTGTAGGCCGGGTCGCGCAGGATGCGGTTCTCGGCCTCGAAGCTCAGCACGCGGATCGGCAGCGGGTAGGGCCGCGCGCCACGGTCGGTGCCGGCGGCGCTGGACCAGAAGATCCCGTGGCCGACCAGCGGCTCGTTCAGCAGGGTCGCGAGCAGGTCGTCGGAGAAGTGCGCGTTGGCGCGCTTCAGCGCCGCCAGGTCACCGGCGGACAGCAGGTGGAACACGAAGAAGTTGTCGCCCTGGCTGAGCAGTTCCGCCGGGATGCTGCCCGGCTGCTGGGTGACCAGGACCGCGCCGAGACCGTACTTGCGGCCCTCCTTCACCCACGAGACGAACGGGCTGTCCTCTGCCCCGAAGCCGGCACCCGAGCCGCCGGCCCCGAGCACGGCCTGTGCCTCTTCTATGACGGCAATGCACGGAACGTTATGCGGGATGGCCTTAGTGAATTCTCGCTGGTTGTGGGAGAAGATCTCGGCGAGGATGATGCTGGCCAGTTGCAGCCCGCGCTGCCCGCGCAGCTGGGAGATGTCTACGACGCAGAGCTTGCCGGCCCGCAGCGCCGTCATGAGGGCGCGCAGCAGCTGGCTCGACGGGTCGTGCAGCGCGTCAACCACGCGCGTCATGTTCGAGATGATCGCGTTGGTCTGCAGTTCCTCGTTCGCTGGCTGGATGCCGCACAGGCGGCGGACCTCCGCCGGGTCCGCCTCGTAGCGGTGCGCGGCGATCAGGTCGACGAGCCGGCTCCAGCGGCCGGGGCCGAGTGACTTGAGCTTGGTGACGTTCTGCTGGTCCTGGCGGTCGGCCGGGAGCGCGATGCCGATCACCCGCTGCGCCGAGAGCTGGCGGATGTCGAGCTTCACGGAGTCCACGACGAAGGACCCGTAGGCCGGGCTCGGCGGCTGCTGGGAGGTGAATACGACGGTTCGTTCGGTCAGACTGGGGACGTCGGCCAGGCCGGGACGGCCGCCGGAATCGGGCCAGAAGTACTCGCCGTCCGGGTCGAAGATGATGGTGCCGACGGGGGTGGGGCCGTTTCGCGAGGGGAGCACCGGGCTGCCCGCGTACAGGCGTGAGAAGAGCAACTTGATCAGGTTCGACTTGCCGAAGCCCGCGCGAGCGAAGACGAAGGTGCGGCGGGACACCAGCTGCGCCGCCTGGAAGCGCGGCAGGACCGGCGGGTGCAGGACCACCATCCAGTCCTCGGGGTGGCCGCGCGGGTCGTCGCCGGCGTAGACGAACTCGCCGAAGGCCAGGAACCCGATCTCGGCGGCGGCGGTGTCGATGGCGGCAGTGCCGATTCCCTCGGGGCCGGACGCGTTCGCCACCTCGCGCAGGACCTCGGGCGAGCACAGGGCGACCTTCGCCCCGACGTGCGGCAGCCTGCGGTGGCTGGGGACGAAGATCAGCTTGTCGCCCGCCAGCCGCTCCACCCCCAGCACCCGGATGTCGACCCGGTACTTCAGGTACTGGTCGCGCAGCTCATCGGGGATGGGCCGGTCGTCGCGCATCGCCCGGATGGCGTAGTCCTCCCCGATGGGAGAGACCAGGCGGCCCTCGGCGGCCACGGACGTGATCCGGCCCAGCACCGCCTCGTCCTCGTGCTCCAGCTGGACCAGGACGAACTGGCCGTGCATGGGGATCGCCTGGAGCTCATCGCGATAAGGGAGCACCAGGTCGGCGTGGAACTCCATGCCGCTGGCGGAGAAGCCGCGGAAGACGCCGACGACGGCGTCGGGGTCGAAGAGCCGCATAACCCGTAGCGCCGCGCCGCGACGTTCTGCGTGGCGAGCAGCAGCGCGTCAACGATGTGCCTCTTGCCGTCGCCGACGTGCTCGCGGACGGCGCCGACGAGGCCGTCCTCGATGATGTCGAGGTCCAGGTCGGCGACCCGGGAGTGCGCGTCGGCCTGCTGGAGGCTGAACGGGTAGAACGGCACCGGGAATCCGGCCGCCGCGTCGGCCTGCAGGTGGCCGAAGACGGCCTGCGCGTCCTGCCGTTGCCACGCGAGCAGGTCCGCGGTCCAGATGGGATCACCCGCGTGGGGACCGAAGCGCACGAAGTACATCGCCCCGATGTTCTCCGTCGCGCCGCGCCTGCCAGACTCGGCGCCGGACTCGTCGTCTCCCGGCTCGCGCACGTAGTCGGCATTCGAGCGGTAGACGCGCTCCTGGAGCTCGTGCGGGACCGGCACGAAACATGGCGTGCCCCGGTCGAAGATCCCCGCCAGCGATATGGCGAGCCGGTAGTGATCGAGCACCTTGGTCTTCTTGGCGAGCCCGGCGAGCCAGATCCGCCTGCGGTTGTCTTTGGCTTGCCGGTCGATGGCCTGCTTCATGAGCTCGCCGAGCCGGACGAGGGTGTCACCGGCGAAGATCGTGGTGCGCAGCAGGCCGTCTCGCACGATGAGCGTGTCGGCGGCGAACTGGTGGCTGGTGATGAGGTCATGCAGCGTGGCCCACTCGCACAGGTCCCGGTAGACCTCGACCCATTTCCGGTTACGGGTGGTCATCATGCTGGAGAGGTCGCTGAGGCGCTGCGCGTCCAGGTCGTCCATGAGCTTCCCGAGGACGGTGCGGTCGCCTCGGTGGCGGCGGCCGAGTTCGTCGATGTCGGTGGCGGGCGACACCACGTCCAGGAACAGCTCCTTGCCCTGCGAGTCCACGACCCGGATGACCTGTAGCTCGAACGGGTTGAACGCGACCGAGTTGTTCCCGCCGTCGGCGGCGGTCAGCGCGACGGCGGTGGCGGTGCGCGGCCTGATCGGGCGGACGTGCGGTGCGAGGCCGGCCGCCTGCTTCACGAGCTCGTCGAGGACCCGGGCCTCAAGCGCGGCCTGAGCACGGATCTTGCGCCGCAGCTCGGGAAGCTGCTCGGAAGTGAACAAATGCCCTCCAGGGGAGTACCTGGATCGCGGGTGGGCCGTGTGTGCTACGTGTATGCACACCCAGAGTGCCCGGCTCATCCGCAATGCGCAACATCAACCGCTAATTTGGCGGCGCCCCCTTGTCTTCAAGGGCGGAACCGCTCTCCGCAAGCTGTACGCCGGTCCGTGTGCGGCTCTCTTGCGACCGGCCCTTTTCGCAGCTCGTTCAGCTCCCGCAACACCCTCTCTGGGAAACCGCACTAATGACCATGGGGCCGGTTGCTGTTTCAGTGCCCTCGGCTTTTCTGCGTGGAGCGATCATAAGGGCGCGAGGCACCGGCTCATTAGCACGAATGATGACGCGCCAGCGGCGATCCGCTATTGAATTCGAATCAGGTTGTTCTTCGCGACCGCTCGGGGCGTAGTCCTTTACCCTAAGGAGCGCTACGATTCGGGCTAGGAGCGAGGATGAGCAGCAGGCGACGTCGGCTTGACCCGGTGGGGCCTTTTGGCAACCCGGACGGGTCACGGGCCGACATCGAGGACTTGATCAGCGAGTTCGTCGATTTCGGCGGCAATCCCGCGTATGGTCACCTCGCGACCCGTGCGAACGACTCCATGGTGCGGGTGATCGTGGGGAAGCTCGGGGCCGGCAAGACGGTCTATCTGCGGCGCCTTCAGGACTTCCAGGCACATCAAGACTCCGTCTACGCCGGTGCGCCTCAGCAGAGCCTGCCGAAGACGGAAGTCATAGTGAAGGCGTGCCAGTGGTTCTCGGATCGTGTCCTGCTCGAGAAGTGGATGCAGATCTGGGAGCGCGCGATCATGCGGTCGCTGGCGTCTCATTTGCTGCGTCATCCCGAGTTGCGTCAGCAGTTGCGCGACGAGCAGGTCGAGGAGTTCGAGCAGTCGTACGGGCGCCTGCTCGGTGATTTTCGCCGTCCTCGGTCGATCTATAGCGAGGTCCGCGACATCATCAATCAGTGGCAGACCGCCCATCAGCTGTCCAAATACCTCGATGATCCGCTCTGGGACGACCTAGAGGACCTGCTTGGCGAGGTTCTCAGCCAGTGCAAGCCGATCTATTTCTATCTTGACGCAATAGACGAAGAGTTCAGCCATGCCCCGATGTACTGGCTGAAGTGTCAGGAGGGGCTTTTCTACCAGGTGATGAGGCTGCTGCGCGACCACAAGCTGGGCGGCCGGCTGCATGTCGTCGTCTGCATCCGCGACATCGTCATGTCGTCGGTGTACCGGTCAGAGCATGCGCCGCGGTACTACAACGAACCGCACATACGCGTATTGACCTGGGACCGCAGCTCGCTGCTTTACCTGCTCGAGCAAAAGCTGCGGCGGCTGCCTCCGTCACTGCTGATGCGGCGCACCACCAGCGGACCACCCACGATCCACGATTGGCTCGGGGTCAACGGCAACTGGCCGGGACCTAATGGGGACGCGACCATCGAGGACTACCTGCTCAGCCACACGAGGCTGATCCCGCGCGACATCATCTCGCTCGGCAATGAGCTGAGCGAGGAGGTCTTGCGGCAGAAGCAGGCTGGGCTCGACGGCATGCCCGCGGCGGCCCTCCAGGGGGTGGTGCAACGCTGCGCCAAGCGGTTCGGCGACTCCCAGCTCGCGCAGTGCGCCAACCAGATCTCGTCGGACCTGATGCCGAAGAACGCCGCCCTGCAGGACTACTCCGAATTGTTCACCAGCACCCAGGCTTATATCAGCGGGGTGCAAGAGGATGTCCGCTCCTTCGTCCGGATGATGGGCGTTGACCGGTTCTCGCGCGGTGACCTCGCGGCACTGCAGGAAGTGGCGGATCTGCACTTCGAGAAGGCGACGCACCTCGCCTCCGTGCTTGTGGCAGAACGGGCTGCTCGGATACGTCGACGAGTCCGGGCAGCGCCGGTTCTACTCCATGGGCGACGTCGAGCAGTTTCACTTTCCGCCGGACGTGAGCACCTACGTGCTGCATCCGTGCCTCATGTACGCCGTCGGGGGAATCCAGCACGTCCGGGAGGATTCTGCTGGCGCCGGGAAAGCGCGCCGCACCCGCCCGCTCCCGGCTGCTAAGCGCAGGGCGCTACCGGCCGCCACATTGCGCCCCGGTCAGTCAAGCGCTCCCGGAACCTGACCCGGCGGAGGTGCGATCCTCGGCTGCGGCCAGTGCCGCTGACCACGCTGTCGGGGACGTCATCGACGACCGCTTCGAGATTCTCCAGGTACTCGGGCAAGGCGGATTCTCGAAGGTCTACCGGGTGCGTGATGACGTCGAGGGTAAGGAGCGGGCATTCAAGCTCTTCAACACCGCCGCCGGGTATGAGGCGGTGCGCCGCGAGATCGGCGCCCTGCGGGAAATCCATCATCCCAACGTGGTGGAGGTCTTCTGGGCTGGCCAGACCGTCGCGGGCGACTGGTATCTCATTACCGAGTTCATCGACGGGGAGTCACTGGAGGAGTTCGTCACCGGAAAGCGGAACCTTCGTGACCGGGAGGCAGTAGACGTCGCGCTCGACCTGCTTGACGCGCTCGTCGCCTTCCACCCTGATGCGGCGCGCCTTAAGCAGCTTGATGCCATTCGCCACCAAGGAGACCTGCCGGAAGCCGAGTCGCACGAGTGGACGGAACTAACCGGCAGGGGGCTGATCCACCGCGACATCAAACCGCGCAACGTCATGCTCACTCGCGCCGGAGCGAAACTCCTTGACTTCAACATCGCTTCCCGATTCGGCGACCCGGTGCATACGCAGTCCGGCACGCCGCCCTATCAGCCGCCCGACGCCGACCTCACGCGCTGGGACGTTTCCACGGACCTGTTCGCCGTCGGCGTGCTGCTCTACCAGCTGCTCTGCAACGGCAACCACCCGTATCCGAATGCGATGCCCGTGGTCGACGGAGTGGTGACCGACCCGAGAACGTTCCGCTCCGACCTCGGCGCTGATCTCGCGGAATTCCTCATCAAGGCATGTGCCCCGGCCAGTCGTGACCGCTTCTCCACGGCCACCGAAATGCGGCTCGCCTTGCGCAGCATCCGCGCTCACCTTTAAGCAGCGCCGGAGACGCCTGGCTTAGCTCGACATTTCTGGCATTATCGAAATGTGGCCACCCTCCTTGATCGCCTCGCTCAAGTTGCCTACGAGGCCTACCGCGGCGCCCTTCCCACACCCGTCCTGCCGTGGGAAGACATCACTAAGCAGGAGCGGCAAGCTTGGAAGACGGCCGTGTCCGCCGTCGCCGGGGAAGCCGGCGGCACCCTCCGTGAGCCGCCGCCAGGCAAGTCCCTGGTCATCCAAATGGGAGGCCAGCGTCATACCTTCGGTAACGACTTCACGGTCGGCCGTGAGGGCAGCCTCATCATCGACGATGATTTCGCTTCTGGCCAGCACGCCCGTTTCCTGACCGTTCGCGGCCTGTGGTACGTCGAAGACCTCGACTCCACCAACGGCACTACGCTCAACGGGCGCCCCATCCTTTCAGTCCAGTTGCTGAATAGGCGCGACAAGATCCAGATCGGCCACACGGTCATGATCGTGGTATCGACATGAGCGCGGCGGGTAGCATCGAGCACTGCCGCGCATGATGGGTCCGGCCTGCTGGCGCGGATGGCCTGTACATGAACTCCTGCCGCACCTGGGCGGATAGCGCCAGGTCGCGCCTACTCGTGCGACTCTCCTTCGACCGATCGCCTTGCGTGGGGGCCGATGGCATCCTCATGGTTGTGCACCATCACCCACCGGCCAGCGATCTCCCGCCAGACGCTTGTGTTCCTGATTCGCGTCGACTCGGTGCCAGAAGTGGTCGCCACGGTCACCTCGAAGTAGTGCCGGACGAGAGCGGTTGCCCCCCACACGTCGATCACCGGCGGCTCCGGGGAGATGGAGACCAGTGAACTGTCTCCGGACACCCGGCGGTCCCGGGCCAGCTCAAGCTCTGCCAGACCGTTGATGAGCTGGGGCTCGTCCACGTCCCACAGCGTGGCGTTGAGGGCGATGTGCCGGTTGCTGAGCTCGCGGCGGCCGGTCACGGCACCCTGGTAGATCTCGAGGAACGCGTCCCAGATCGCTGCTTTGGCCGCGGCGATCCGGCTGTCCTCCGGAGTCGGCTCATTTGTGCTGAGGCTTGTCATGGCGTTAAAGATTCCTTGAGCTTTTGGGTTCATAGTGGCGGTGTCACGTCGGTCCCGACCAGGTCGGCCCGTCGTTCAGCGCACGTCCGCACCGCAGTGTCAATCTCGTTACTTCCGCGCCGCGGACAAGCCTGCGGCGCGACTGAGGTTAGCGGGCTGGTGTGGCTTGACGTTCGCGGCAAGGCTGCGAGAACGTTTGCAGTCTGGATTGTGCTCGGTCGCGGGTAAGGAGCGGGAGCAGTGGCGGTTGACCTGCGGGACGTAGCGCGGCGTAGCGGCGTTTCAGTGTCTACCGCATCCCGGGCTCTGCGGGGGTCAGAGCGGGTGAGCGCGGCCACGCAGGCGAAGGTTCGGGCCGCCGCGGAGGCGCTCGGCTACCGGCCAAACGCGAGCGCGCGGGTGCTGCGGACAGCCCGTTCAGAGTTCATCGGCCTAGTGGTGACCAACCTTGTCAACACGAGCTTCCACACGATCGCGGAGGTCGTCCAGCGGGAATTGGCCCGGCACGGCTACCAGCTCATGCTGACCGTGACCGCAGGGGACCCCGCAGCCGAACGGGCGGCGCTGCGGACCCTGGCCGAGCACACCGCAGCCGGCGTGATCGTCGTGGGTTCCGACGGTGCGGCCAGCGAGGAGTTGCGGGCGCTGGGAATGCCAACGGTGCATCTCGCTCGCCGACCGTCGCACCCGGCCGGGGACTGCGTGCTTGGCGACGACATCACCGGCGGCCGGCTGGCCGCTGAGCACCTGCTCGGGCTCGGGCACCGGCGTATCGCGATCATCGCGGGTCCCGCGTCCGTGCAGTCGGGCCGGGAGCGGATGGCCGGGTACTGGCTGGGTCTGCGAGCGGCCGGGATCGAGCCGGATGAGGCGCTGGCGATGGCGACCGTGCAGTCTCCGGACGCCGGGGCCGACGCCATCGCGGCGCTGATCGGGCTGCCCGCGCGGCGGCGGCCCACGGCGCTGATCATCGCCAATCATGAGGCTGGCTACGGCGCGCTCCCGGCGCTGCGGGAGCGGTCGGTGGCGGTACCGGTGGAACTGTCGGTGGTCTGCTACGAGGATTCGCCGCTGGCCCGCTGGTGGCATCCGGCGATGACGGTGATTGACAACAACGCCCGGCAGATGGGCGAGCTGGCCGCCCGGCTGCTGCTTAACCGGCTTGAGCAGCAGCCGGGCGGCGGGGACGGCGACGTGGAGTTCAGCGAGTTCCGGGTGGGCGGCCGGCTGGTCGAACGAGATTCCTGCGGGGCGCCGGCCGCGCGTGGTTAGCCGTCGGCGACGCCGATGGCGGCCAGCTCGTCGGTCAGTCCCAGTAGTTCCCAGCGCAGCAAGGCGATCGGAACGTTGCCGTTCGCCCAGATGTCGTCGTGCAGCTGGCGCAGGTCGAGGCGGTCGCCGCGGGTGCGGGCGGCGTCGGCGAGCAGGGAGACGAGCTGCGTTTTGCCGATCTGGTAGGTCAGCGCCTGGCCGGGGGTCTCGGCGAAGAACGCGGCCTCCTCGGCGGCGGTGGCGGTGTCCATCGGTACGCGGTCCGCCAGCTCGGCGGCGGCGGATTCGATGGTGAGGGCGCCGGTGGCCAGGCCTACGTCTACGGTCACCCGCACGGCGCGCAGCCGCATGAAGTTGCAGACCGCGGTCTTGGTGTGGGGCGCGTCGTCGAGCAGCCCGGCGGCCAGCATCAGTTCCTCGTTGTAGAAGGCGATGCCCTCGTTGGCGCCCGAGTCGTAGTAGTGCCGCCGCAGCGGGCGGGGGTTCCCCCAGGACAGCGCGAGCTGCTGGTAGTGGACGCCCTCGTGGATGATTCCGGCCCGCGGGTCGCGGGCGTTGGCGGCGTAGAAGTAGGGCAGGCCGGGCCCGGGCCCGGGTACGTAGGCGACGCCGTTCTCGGTCAGCCGCCCCGGGCCGGTCAGCTCGTCGGCGACGCCGAGGAAGCGCAGCGGCTCCAGGTAGGCGGGCATCGGCAGCGCCAGGTAGCGGCCAAGGTGGCCAGGCTGGCTGAGCAGGTTCTCGCGCTCGTAGAACGCGCGTACCTGCGCTTCTGCGGTGTCCTCCGCGCGGCACTGCTCGGCCGCGCTGGCGGGCAGCGGCGGCTCGGGCACGCGCGTGGCGCGGTTGCGGTGGACGAGCTCGAGCCATACCGCCCGGTCGTACTCGCGGCGGCCGACGGCCTCGATCTCGCTGATGGCGAGCGGGACGCAGGCGACCTCGCGGAGGAACCACTGGTAGTGCTCCGGGCCGACCGGGACGGCGGGCGGCAGGCCGGGCAGCGCCGCAGCCAGCCAGCGGGCGAAGTCGTCGAGTGCGCTGGCCGCGTCACGGGCGGCGGACCACAGGTCTGCCCCGCGGGCGGGGCACAGCGCGGCGAGTGCGGCGGCGCATTCGCCCAGCCGGGCGCCCGCCTCGCCGAGTTCCGCCAGCGCCAGGCGGGCGAACTCGCGGGCCGCGCCGGCCAGCGCCGCCGGGGCATGGGCCAGGGTGCCGGGCACGGCCCGCAGCAGCCTGATCACCTCGGCGATCCTGGCGTCGTCCACGCCGGGCCGCAGCAGCGCGTCGAAGACCGGGCCCAGCGCCTGATCGGTCCAGTAGCGCGGGATCGACCGGACCCGCAGGATGTCGGACTCCCAGGTCACCCTGGCGATCGCGGAGTGCAGCAGGCGGCGGTCGACCCGGTCGGGTACCTCGCCGGCGGGCGGGCGGATGCGGTCGAGCTCGGCGCGGAACACCGCGAGCTCCTCGCCCCGGCGCTCGGCGAGGCGGGGGTCGACCTCGGGCAGCCAGCCGGGTGGCCGGTCAAGCCGTGGGATGTCGTCGCGGGTCCGGGGCTGCTGGCTGGCGCGCCAGGCCCAGAACCTCGTCCCTAGGTCGTCGAGCTCGCGCACGGGGATTCCTCCGCCTTGTGAAGCCGCAGGGGCAACGTTTGCGCAACGCTACCCGGTCCCTGGCGGGCCGTCCGCAGCAGGTCACACAAGCATCGCAACCAAGCTGTTACCTGCGCAAACAGTCACGAACTCGTTGCATGGACGAAACATACGCTACTTGACCACAAAGGCGGGCGAATGGGAACGTTTGCCTACCTTGTACGGGAGTGAGGACAAAGGAGCTGGTGCGATGAAACTGTCCCGGTGGGCGGCGGCGGGCGCCGTCGCGGCGCTGGCCGCGGGCGTGGCCGCGTGCGGCAGCAGCGGTTCATCCAGCGGCTCCGGCAGCGGCACGAGCGCCGCGTCCGGCGGCACGCTGGTGGTCGAGACCTCGTTCGTGCTGAAGACCCTTGACCCGGCGCGGATGTTCGAGACGACCGGCCTGATGATCGACCGCGTGCTGTACGACACGCTGCTCACCTACAAGGGCAGCGACGTGACCAAGCCGGTGCCTGACCTGGCGACCTCGTTTACCGCGTCACCGGACGGCAAGACGTTCACGTTCACGCTGCGCAAGGGGGTCAAGTTCGCCAACGGCGACCCGGTGACGGCCAATGACGTGGTCTACTCGCTGACGCGGGTGAAGAACATCGCCGGCAACCCGTCGTTCCTGATGAGCGGCATCACCGCGACCGCGCCGAACGCGACCACGGTGGTGCTGACGTCGACGACGCCGAACACCGCCATCCCGGCGATTGTCACCAACCCGGCCCTCGGCATCGTTGACTCCAAGGCGGTGACGGCCGACGGCGGCACGGACAGCGCCAAGGCGGCGTCCACCGACAAGGCGGAGGCGAAGCTCAACGCGGTCTCCGAGGGCAGCGGCCCGTACACGCTGACGAGCTTCAACGTCACGAGCCAGGTCACCCTGACCGCCAACCCCGCTTACTGGGGCGGCGCACCTCACTACAGCAAGATCGTGATCCGCAACGTCGAGCCGAGCGTCCAGAAGCTGGACGTGCTGCGGGGCGAGTCGCAGATCGCCGTCGACCTGTCGCCCACCCAGGCGCAGGGGATGTCGGGCGTGCAGATCGTCAACGGTGCCTCCCCGAACCTGTTCTTCGTGCTGTCCAACGACGCCACCAAGGTCTCCAAGGTCACGTCCAACCCGGACTTCCAGACGGCGGTCAGGGACGGGATCAACTACCCGAGCCTGGTCCAGCTGGCGGGCACGGGGGCGGTCCAGGCGGCCGGCATCATCCCGTCGATGTTCCTCGGCTCGCTGTCGGCCGGGCAGGGAGCTACCTTCAACCTGGCCAAGGCCAAGGCGGCGCTGGCCGCTTCCGGCCTGGGGCACCCGACGGTGACCATGTCCTATCCCAGCGACCTGGCGGTGAACGGGATCAGCTTCGGCGACCTGGCCGCGCGGGTGCAGCAGGACCTGGCGGCGGTGGGTATCACGGTCAAATTGCAGGGCCAGTCGGTGCAGGTGGCGCTGGCAGGCTACCGGGCGGGCACCGAGCAGATGGGCCTGTGGTACTGGGGCCCGGACTACCCGGACCCGAGCGACTACCTGAACTTCATGCCCGGTGAGCTGGTTGGCCTGCGGGCGGGCTGGGTGAAGGGCGCCGACCCGACGATCGACTCGCTCGCGGCGAAGGCCGCGGTGACCACCCAGGACCCGGCCCGCAAGGCCCTGTACCAGCAGATCCAGGAGTCGATGAACACCAACGGGCCGTTCATGCCGCTGATCCAGCCGGCCCAGCTGGTCGTCGGCGCCTCCTCGGTGAAGGACCTGCAGTCGAACGCGGTGTGGCTGGTCAACCTGGGTGAGCTCGGCTGACGTGACCTCGGCTAGCCCGGCCACCGTCGTGGCGGGCCGTCCCCGGACTCGTTCCGGGGCGGGCCGCCACGACCTGCGCCGTTTCCTGCTCCGGCGGCTCGGCACCGGCGTGGTGCTGCTGATCGGGATCACCCTGGTGGCGTTCGTGGTCACCCATCTCGTCCCGGGTGACCCGGTCGCCGCCAACCTCGGGCAGAGCGCTATCGGCGACCCGGCGGCGGTGGCCGCCTTCCGCCATCAGTACGGCCTGGACCAGCCGGTGCCGGTGCAGTACCTGCGCTATCTGTGGGACGTGCTGCAGGGCAACCTGGGGATCTCCGAGCAGTCCCACCGCCCGGTGCTGGCTGACCTGGAGGAGTACGTGCCGGCCACGATCGAGCTGGCCCTGTTCGCGATCGCTGCCTCGCTGGTGGTCGGCGTGGGCCTGGGCATCGTCGCCGCCGCGTTCCGGGACCGCTGGCCGGACCACGTGATCCGGGTGATCAGCCTGACCGGCGTGTCGATGCCGGTCTTCTACATCGCCCTGGTCGCGTTCTACCTGCTGTTCTACCGGCTCGGCTGGCTGCCGGGCGGGGGCCGGCTCGACCCCGCCCAGGTCGCGCCGACCCACCTGACCGGCCTGTACACGGTGGACGCGCTGGTGCACGGGCAGTGGGAGCTGCTGTGGTCGGCCATCCGCCACCTGGTCCTGCCCGGCCTGGTCCTCGCCATCTACACCATCGGCATGCTGACCCGGTTCACCCGGGCCTCGATGCTGGAGATCATGGGCAACGACTACGTGCGGGCGGCCCGGCTCAAGGGGCTGCCCGAGCACGTGGTCATCCTGCGGCACGTGCTGCGGCCCGCGCTGATCTCGGTGATCACCGTCGCCGGGCTCGCCTTCGCCAACCTGCTGTCGGGCACGGTCCTGGTAGAGAACATCTTCGCCTGGCCCGGCATCGGCCAGTACGCGTACCACAGCGCGGTCAACCTCGACCTGCCCGCCATCATGGGCGTGTCACTGTTCATCGCGCTGGTCTACATCGTGCTCAACCTCGTCGTCGACCTGCTGTACGGCGTCATCGACCCACGGATCAGGCTGTCATGACCCAGTTGCCGCTTCCCCCGGACCTGCCGCTGCCCTCGGCCACCCCGAGCCTGGACGCGGAGGTGCTGCGCCGCCGCCGCTGGCTCCGGGTTCCCGCGCCGTGGCGGCAGCCGCTGGCCGCGGTCGGGGTCGTGGTGGTCGGCGCGTGGGTGGTGATCGCGATCTTCGCCCCGCTGATCGGCCCGGACAACCCCCTGGCGCAGAACTACGGCATCTTGGCCGCGCCGTCGTCGGCGCACTGGTTCGGCACCGACGAGCTGGGCCGCGACGTGCTGTCGCGGGTGCTGTCCGGCGCCCGGATCACGCTGCCGCTGTCGGTGCTGCTGGTCGTGCTGGCGATGGCTATCGGGGCGGTGATCGGCGCGCTGGCCGGGTTCTTCGGCGGCTGGGTCGACAACGCGCTGATGCGGCTGGCCGACCTGTTCTTCGCGTTCCCCGGCATCATCTTGGCGATGGCGGTCGCCGCGGCGCTCGGCCCGCAGCTGCGCAACGCGGTGATCGCGGTCGTCGCCGTGTCCTGGCCGTCCTACGCGCGGCTGGTCCGCTCCCTGGTCCTGGCGGCCAGGAATGCCCCCTATGTGATCGCGTCGCGGATGCTCGGCGCGTCCGGCTGGCGGGTCATGTTCACCGAGATCCGGCCCAACATCTCCGGCCCGGTGCTCGTGCTTGGCGCACTCGACATCGGCAACGCGGTGCTGCTGCTGTCCGGCCTGTCGTTCCTCGGCCTCGGTGCCCAGCCGCCCACCGCCGAGTGGGGCGCCATGGTCGCCGAGGGCACGCTGAACTTCAACGACTGGTGGGTCGGCACGTTCCCCGGCCTGGCCATCTTGACGGTGGTGCTCGCCTTCAACTTCATCGGCGACGCGCTGCGCGACGCGCTCGACCCGCGCACGGCCCGGGCGGTGCGGCTGTCATGAGTGCCCTGCTCGAGGTGGAGAACCTCACCGTGGCGCTGCCGACCCGCGCCGGGTACCGCAACGCGGTCGATGACCTGTCGCTGTCCGTCGGCCTGGGTGAGGTGGTGGGCATCGCCGGGGAAAGCGGCAGCGGCAAGACGATCACCGCCCTGTCCCTGTTCGGGCTGCTGCCGAACGGGGCCCGGGTCGCCGGATCGGCCCGCCTCGACGGCACCGACCTGCTGGCGCTGCGGGGCCGGCGGCTGCGGGACGTCCGCGGCCGGCAGGTCGCCATGGTCTCCCAGGACCCGTCGGCGTCGCTGCACCCCATCTTGACGATCGGCACCCAGCTCACCGAGCACATGCGCCACCACCTGGGCGTGTCCAAGTCCGAGGCAAACTCCCGGGCGGCGGAACTGCTGGACACGGTGCGTATCCCCGACCCGGAGCAGGCGCTGGGCTCCTACCCGGGGCAGTTCTCCGGCGGCATGCGGCAGCGGATCGCGATCGCGATCGCGCTGGCCGCCGAACCCCGGCTGCTGGTGGCCGACGAGCCGACCACCGCCCTCGACGTCACCGTCCAGGCCGGGATCTTGCGGCTGCTGGACCGGCTGTGCCGGGAACGCGACCTGTCGGTCATCGTCATCACCCACGACCTCGGGGTGATGTCCGCCCTCGCCCGCCGGGTCTACGTCATGTACGCGGGGCGGCTGTCCGAGGCCGGGGATACCTCAAGGCTGCTGACCCGCCCGCGCCACCCCTACACCCGGGGGCTGCTCGACGCGCTGCCGCATCCCGAGGCGGGCCAGGCCGCGCTGGTCCCGATCGGCGGCACCCCGCCATCGCTCGGCGCCGTCCCCGGCGGCTGCCCGTTCCATCCCCGCTGCGCCTACGCGCAGGCCTCCTGCCAGGAAACCCGGCCGGAGGCCGTCCAGGCCAGCGGGGAAACCGCCCCGCACCTGCTCGCCTGCCCGCCCGACCCGCTGCGGGAGGCCTCATGACCAGCAGCCAGGAGACGCTCGTGACCCACGGAGTAGCGCGGGGCGAACCGGTGCTGGCGCTGTCGGGCGCGGCGGTGGAGTACCGCCGCGGCGGCCAGCGGGTCCGCGCGCTGGACGGCGTCGACCTGACGGTGGCCCGCGGTGAGATCGTCGGGCTGGTCGGCGAGTCCGGCTGCGGCAAGTCGACCCTGGCCCGGGCCGCCGTCGGCCTGGTGCCGCTGGCCGGCGGCACGGTCACCTTTGAGGGACAGCCGGTGGAGTCGCTCGGCCTGCGCCGCCGTCCCGGCCGGCTGCGCGGCCTGCAGATGGTGTTCCAGGACCCGTACGAGTCACTGAACCCGCGCCGCCGGGTGGGGGACCTGATCGCCGACGGGGTGGTGCTGGGCGGCGGCAGCCGCGGCGACGGGCGGGCCCGCGCCACCGAGCTGCTGGAGCGGGTCGGCCTGCCGGCCACGGCGGCCGACGGGTACCCGCATGAGTTCAGCGGCGGGCAGCGGCAGCGGATCGCGATCGCCCGCACCCTGGCCGCCGGGCCGTCCTGCCTGATCGCCGACGAGCCGATCAGCGCCCTGGACGCATCGGCCCAGGCGCAGGTGGCCAACCTGCTTACCGTCCTGGTCCGGGAGGAAGGCATCGGCCTGCTGCTGGTCTCCCACGACCTGTCGGTCGTCCGGCAGGTCGCCGACCGGGTGGCGGTCATGTACCTGGGGCGGATCGTGGAAGTCGGTGGCACCGCCGCGGTCTGGTCCAGTCCCCGCCACCCCTACACCGAGGCCCTGGTGGCGGCGATCCCGCGCGCCGACGGCGCCGGGGTACTGCCCGCCGACCTGCCTGGCGACGTACCCGACCCGGCCAGCCCGCCGTCCGGCTGCCGGTTCCACCCGCGCTGCCCCGCCGCCCGCGGCGACTGCGCTGTCATCGAGCAGCACCTGGTCACGGTGGCCGGCCGCCAGGTCGCCTGCCACGTCCGCGCCCCGCTGCCCGACAGCCCCGCGCCCCCGGGGAACCGGGAGCCGCGTCGTTATGTGGCTGGTCAACGCGCACGTCGTCGACGTGCTGGCCGGCGACGTGCTGCCCGCCCGCGCGGTCGAGACCGCCCCCGACGGCACCATCGCCCAGGTCACCGCCAGCGCGCCGCCCGGCCTGCCGGACGGGCAGGTGACCGACGTGGCGGGCCGCTGGCTGCTGCCCGGGCTGATCTCCTGCCACACCCACCTGTCGGTGGTGTTCCCGTTCTCCGACACCGACGAGGCGGAGAACCCGGCGCTCACCGCCTACCGGTCCGCCGCCCGGGCCACGGCGGCACTGCAGGCCGGGATCACCACGATCCGCTGCGTGCACGAGCAGAACCGCGCCGACCTGCTGCTGCGCGAGGCGGCGGGGCGCGGCTGGATCAGCGCGCCGCGCATCCTCGGGGCCGGCCGCGCGGTCTCCGTCCGCGGCGGCCACGGCGCGGGGTCCGGCTGCGCGTACGCCAGCGGGGAGGACGAGTTCCACGCGGCTGCCCTGGCCGAGCTCGGCGCGGGCGCCGACCATGTGAAGATCTTCATCAACGGCGGCCTGGCCAGCGCGGGCGAGCGGGTCGAGCGCCCGGAGATGACCGACGGCGAGATCCGCGGCGCGGTGCGCGCCGCTGGTCATCATGACACCTACGTCGTCGCCCACTCGGGTGAGTCGGCCGCGATCAGGCAGGCCCTGGCCCAGGGGGTGCGCTGCTTCGAGCACGCCTACCGGCTCGACGACGACACCGCCGCCCTGCTCGCCCGGCGCGGCGCCTACGTCACTCCGACCCTGTGCGTCACCCGCTCGCAGTCGTGGATGCGGGCCAACGGGTTCGCCGAGCACACCATCGCCAACGCGGCCAACGCGGCCGACGAGCACCTGGCCAGCATCCAGCGCGCCATCCGGGCCGGGGTCACCCTGCTCAACGGCACCGACTACCCGCCGGGCGACCTGGTGGACGGGGTTCCCGTCGCGGTCCACGAGCTGCTGCTGATGGCCGGCGCCGGGCTGAGCCCGCTGCAGGCCCTGCAGTCGGTGTCGGTGAACGGGGCCGCATTGCTGGGCATCGGGGCGCACGTCGGCCAGGTGCGGCCCGGCTACGCCGCCGACCTGATCGCCGTCGGCGCCAACCCCCTGGCCGACATCACCGCGCTGCGCGACATCAGCCTGGTCGTGCAGGCCGGCCGGGTCATCCGCGACAGCCGCGCCGCCGCTGGCGCCGCCCGGTGACCGGCACCCGGCGGTACACCGACTCATCCGGGTGGCAGGAGCAGGCAGGCTACAGCCGCGCCGTGCGGCGCGGCCAGGTCATCACGGTCAGCGGCACCACCGCCACCGGTCCGGACGGCGCTGCGCTCTGCCCGGGCGACACACTCGGTCAGGCGCGGATCTGCCTGCAGCGGGTACTCGCAGCACTGGCCGCGCTCGGCGGCCGACCGACGGACGTGGTGCGCACAGCGGTCTACCTCGCTCCTGGCGCGAACTGGGAAGAAGCGGCCCAGGCGCATCGCGAGGCGCTCGGACCGGTCGCGCCCGCCAGCACGATGCTGTATGTCGCCCAACTCATCGGTGACGGGTTCTGCGTGGAGGTAGAGGCGATGGCGGTGGTCGGCGAGTGAGGACGAGGGTAGACGACACGACGGTAGCTGTGCCGAACCTGGAGTCCACGGTGCAGGCGGCTACCGGTGGGAGCCGATCCCGGTGAGGGGACTGAAGAGGTGAGGTTCTCCGTCCGGGTGAACAATGACCTGAGCGTCGCGGAACTGACCTCGCTCGCGGTCGCGGCGGAGGCCGCCGGGTTCGACCAGGTGTGGGTGTCCAATGACCTGTTCCTGCGTTCCGCGCCGGTGCTCGCCGCCACCCTCGCCGCCCGCACCAGCCGGATCGCCCTGGGCATCGGCATTATGAACCCGTACTCGGTGCACCCCGCGGAGTTGGCGATGATGGCCGCCACGCTGCAGGAGGCAAGCGGCGGCCGGTTCCTGCTCGGGATCGGGGCCGGCGCCGAGCAGTTCCTCGGCTGGGCGGGGATAGCGCGGACCGCACCGCTAGCCACGACCATGGCGGCGGTGGCTACCGTACGGGCGCTGCTCGGCCACCATGACGTCGACCGCGGACTGCTGCCGACCTGGGCACGGGAGCACGCGGACGCGGCGCTGAAGTTCCCGCTAGCCCGTCCCGTCCCCGTGTACGTGGGGGCGATGGGCCCGCGGATGCTAGCGATGGCCGGGGCGCACGCCGACGGGGCGCTGCCCCTGCTCTACCCGCCCGAGCGGTTCGCCGCCGCCCGTGCGAGCGTGCTGGCCGGCGCGGCGCCCGCAGGCCGCGAGGTTGACCTGCCGGCCTGCTTCTGGGTCTCGCTGTCCGCCGACCCCCGCCGGGCACGGGACGCGCTGGCGGAGAAACTCGCCTACTACGGCCCCTCGTTCTCCGCGCCGATGCTCGCCGAAGCCGGCCTGGCGCCGGCCGATTTCGACCGGGCCGCCCGCCTCGCGCACACCGGGCAGCCGGCCGCCGCGCTCATCGACGACCGGATGCTGTCACTCGGCATCGCCGGGGATGCCACCGAGGTGATCGCCCGGTGCCGCGTGCTGCACGCGATCGGGGCGCGGCACCTATCGTTCGGCCCGCCGCTCGGACCCGACCCGGTGGCGGCGATTGGCCTGCTCGGCAGCCAGGTGCTGCCCGCGCTCAGGGATTTTCCCGAACGGCTGGTGGCTGATACCGGGTCGGCCCACGAGAGTCGTGACGCCTGGTGAACGAGTCCGGCGGTGCTTTCGAGGGTGGCCCCGAGCCGGGCGGCGACATGGTCCTGCATGACCTGCGGGTCACGGTGGAGTCCATCGGCGGCCGGGCGGTCTGCGGGCTGCGGGTGGGCGACTACTTCGAGGTGACGATGAGCTCACGGGTCATGGTCCCGCGTCATTTCTGCCTGTACGCGCTAGCCGCGGTGCTGCCGCTGCTGCCGGCCAAGCAACGGGACCTGCCCGCCGCTGACTGGCTGGCGCGCGACAGCCTCGTCGCCTGCCCCGACCCGGATGAACGGCTGGTCATGCGGATCACCCGGACCGGCCGGCGCGAGCTGCGCTCCGACGACCTCACCTGAGCGACGGGCCGCGTGGACGCCGAGTTCGGGATCGCCTTCCAGACCGACAAGCCGCCGGGCGCGTATGGCCCGCTCGCCGCCGCGGCAGAGGCCCGCGGCTTCGATGTGGTCAGCGTCTTCGCTGACCTGCTCTACCAGCCGCCGCTGCCAGCGCTGCTGGAGATCGCCCGGGCCACCAGCCGGGTTCGGCTCGGCGCGGCCTGCTTTAACCCCTACACCCTGCACCCGTACGAGATCGCCGGGCAGGTCGCGGCGCTCGATGCCGCCTCCGCGGGCCGGGCATACCTGGGCCTGGCCCGCGGCGCCTGGCTTGGCGCGATCGGCATCACGCAGTCCCGGCCGCTGCGACGGTTGCGCGAGGCCGCCGCGGTGGCCCGTGCCCTGCTGGCCGGCGACGAGACCGGGTTCGCCGGGCAGGAGTTCAGGCTGGAGCCCGGCACCCGGCTACGCGCCGCGCCGCCGTCCCGCGTCCCGCCGCTGCTGCTCGGCGCGTGGGGGCCACGCGGAACCGCCCTCGCCGGACAGATCGCCGATGAGCTCAAGGTGGGCGGCACCGCCAGCCCGGCGGTCATCGCGCAGGCCCGGCGGCGGGTCACCGCGGCCAGCTTGGCCGCCGGACGGGCGCCGGGGGCCGTCCGGGTCGTCGCCGGCGCGGTCACCGTGGTCGCCGAAGACGGTGCCGCCGCGCGTCGACGAGCCCGATCCGAGGTGGCCATGTACCTCGCGGTCGTCGGCGCGCTCGACACTACGGCCGGGCTGCCGGACGGACTTGTCTCCTCGATCGCCGAACTCGTGGCGACCGGGAATGACGCCGCCGCGGGTGCCCTGATCCCGGACGAAGTGCTGGACCGGTTCGCGTTCAGCGGGACACCCGAGCATGTCGCCGCACAGGCCCGCGCCGTCATCGAGGCGGGCGCGGGCCGCATTGACTTCGGCACCCCGCACGGCCTGACCGACGCCGATGGCGTCAGGCTGCTTGGCACCCGGGTGCTGCCGCTGCTGCGGGAGTAGGTTCGCATCCCAGGATCCGGCAGCCGCTAAGGCAACAGGATCCCGTCACGTCACCCCGCGCATCCTCGCCCTGGCAACCTTGAAACGAAGAGTCACCGTTATTTCGGCAATGACCAGCTGCCTGTTCGAGGAGCGACCGCAGGAGCCGCGAACGGGAGCCAACGCATTCAGACGGCCCTCGACTCACCGCGACCCCTTGAGATCATTCGCCCAGGCGAGATGCAGGTTCGGCTCCCCGTTGCGGTTGTCGTGCTGGGGAACGGCGTCAGCGCCCCTCAGTGGGCACTCGATGTCACGCCCTGCGGTTACTTTCAGCATCCTTTCGGCACCGCCCATGCCAAGATCATTTTCTTGATGAAAACGATTGCTATTCCTTGATTTCGATATCAATGAACTTGGATGTATATCCAGAGATTTAGGGGTACTGCGGTGGACGGCCAATAATTCACCTCCGAATTTTCTCGACGCCGTCGGTGGCTCGTATCGCCTAAACGTTACGGCGCTCTAACGTGCTCTGCCGCCAGGGCTTGCCGTCACCGCGCGCGTGCCAGCATTCGAGCATGGGACAGGAACTTACGCATGCGCCGTCGAGCATGGGACAGGAACTTACGCATGTGCCGTGCCCAGAATGCGCGACATCCGGCGAGTTGGATCCCGAGCAGAGCCACTGGCAGTGCATCAACTGCGGTAACGGTTTCTTCCTGCGGCGCTGTACGGCGTGCTTCAGAGTCAGCTATGTCGACGGCTTGCAGGGATTTCACATGCCGTGGCCGTGCACCTGGTGCGGAGGGTACAACCAAGGCTTCAGCCAGAACCAGGACCCGGCTGCCGCAAACGCGGCTGAGCTAGCGGCCGAACTCCACCGTTACGGGCGTCCAGGCAGCCCAGCCGCACCGGACACCACCAGTCCGAACCGGACACGGGCGCACGACACTGCCGTGGCCGCGGCCAGTCCGGGCGAACGATCGCCGCGACCCGGCCAGGTCCCCACCCCAGCTCCGGGCATCTGGCACTTCAAGCGGAAACGCGGTGTTCTTGCTGGTACGGCCGTCATGGCCGCGGTTGCCGCTGCGCTGGCAGCCCTCTTGGGGTCGCCGCATCATGGCGGAAGCAATAAGCCGCTCCTAGCTAAGCCCGCCCGGCCGACCTTGCGGCAGACATCGGCCGCCTCCGCCATATCCTGCGCCTCGGGTTCGATCGAGCTTATCGGTTCTTCCACTTTCGGCCCGGTCGTGCAGGCCGCGGCTAGCATTTATACGCGGCAGTGCCAGGCTAGCATCAACGTGGTCTACGGTGACGTCGGCGGTAAAGGTATAGACAGCGCCTATGGCGCGGCGACGGTGAATGCGGCAGTGCGAAGTAAGCCTGCGCAAGCCGGGTCAATGATCGCCATGTACAACGGAGAAACCTCCATCGCCCCGTTCCTGACGCCCGACCCGCTGGGCGTGCTCATTTTCGCCGTGGTCGCGCACACCGGTCTCTACTCCGGATCGGACATCAGCAGTAGTGAGCTGAAGCGGCTCTTCCTGCAGGGCGGCGAGCCTGGCAAGGTCGCGGTCGGCCGCCAGGCTGGCACTGGAACCCGTGTTACCCTCTTGAGCTTCCTCCAAGGGCAAGGACCAGGGCCGCAAGTTTCGGGCAACAGCTGCCCGCCCCCGGCGGGGAGTGCTGCTTGCACTGAAGACAGTAATATGGGACTTCTCAGTTTCGTGAATGAAACGCGGAACGCGATCGGTTACGCGGAAGTTGACCAGGAATCCAATGGGAATCCCGCTGGCTATCCCCACGCTTCCGTGCTCAGCATCAACGGCATCGCGCCTACGCCGGCGAACGTTCGCAATGGCTTGTATAATTTCGCGACAGTGGCCAACCTGTACATGCCCCCGCATCCATCGGCGCTAGCCAAGAGCTTCTACCAGTACTTGCTGCAATATATTGCGGCGAATCAGTCGGACGGCCTCATCACGTGCTCCGGTGTGCCGAAAAAGCTGGAGGCTAACTGCTAGGGCCAGATCGCATGGACTTTCCCTGACCGGATCGCCTACGATCTCGTAATGAGCGTCGCCGAAGGACGCCTCGACACCGTAGATGCCATCGCGGCCGCGCTCACCACCCAACCCCGCCGATAAGCCGGCAGCACGGGAGCGCAAAGGGTCGCGCAGCACAAACCGCGTCGGCTCTCACACCACGAGAACTCTGGCCATGATGCTTCGACCGCGCTGACGTGGCGGATCTGATCTAAATGTGCCGCAGATCTAAGGTTGGATGCCCGCAGATCTGAAGTGGAGCTGCGCTCCGCGCTCATCGACCGCAAGACCATCCTCACCCGGCTAAACCCCGTAGACGAGCGCTGCCACGCAGCGGCCGAGGTAGCCGCCCCCTGGCTCCGGCGGCGGCGTTGATGACGCGGACGTGAAGGTTCTGGGCGACCTAGGTACGGGCGTGCTCGCGGCCGATGTCGATGTAGCAGAGCCTTGGCTGCCGCTGAGGACCGGTGATGACCGTGTCATGCTGGCCCGAGTACTCGTGCGATCAGCGCTCGTATCCGGGTTAGGCGGACGTCAGCAGCTTCGGCTGAGAGTCGTTGCCCTGAGGCGAAGGCTGTCATGGGCGCTTTGCGGCGGTTGTTGAAGAGAGACCGAATCACTTCCGCGCTCTCAGCGCGGACACCGCTCGCAAAGCTTTCAGGTCCGACGCCTGCGGCAAACGTTATCTCCAGGCACCGCCAGATATCCGCTATGTCCGTATCCTTGGATCGGACTCTGGTGGCGAGGCCTTTAAGGACAAGAGCGCTCACCTCATCGGCGAAGGGCAATTCGCACTGCAGCACCTCTCCGTTGAGGCGGCGCATTTCCAGGTCGATGGTGACAGGCGGGCGGGCTAGTGCCTGTTGCAGTCCGGGAACCTCAGTGGCGAAGAGATCCTCTCCGACCTTAACGTTCTCGCGTGGCCGGCTTGTGTATGCCGGGACAAGGACATCGATGAGCGCCTCGGGACTTCCTGAGCCGTTCCTTTCTTTCGTGCCGGCAGGGATATCGGGCAGCCCTCGTGCGAAGCGGTTGCCAGCTACCTGCATGTAGTTGAGGTCTTTCAATCGGCTGACGAGATTATGATCCCTGGCCACAATTGGCGGGATGCCGAGGTCTACGTCACCTGTCTCCCGGTAGAGGTCGCGTCCCAGTTGCCACCTCGCCGCTAGAACTGTGACCATGTGGCCGCCGATGACACGGTAATCGTCGGTAATGCCTCCCAGCGCCGTGCCAAGTCAGCCAGCGCGACGTAGCCGAGGTCATCGGCAACTGACGTCGCACCAAGAGCGATCCTGGTCAGAGGCGTTCCAACAGCCATTCCCGTAGCCTCCCCGCGGTCTCGGTCCGGTCGGCCCCGCCTAGGTCCTGAAGGTCCCAGATCTGCTGTAGCGGGTCGGCCAGCGGTACTTCGTTCCCTTGAACCTGGCCCGCTAGAGCGGGCACGGGAAAGACGGACCGATCTTCCGGATTTCGGATGATCACGTTGGCGTCGTGCCTTCCTTGTGCGACCGTCAGCCCGAAGTCTGAAGGATCGATCGCATGCCGTGCATACAAAATCACCAGGCTGGGCCTGCGCCACGGGACGATCAGATCGGGGCCGACATCAGCCGATACTGCTATCGGCCGCCCCGGCGTACTCACCCGGCCAGCACCAACCGCTACATCGACTGGAGAATCGAGGGTGTAGTAGTAATGCTCTGAGCCTCCTGGCCCAGGGTATTCGGCAAGGAAGCGATCGAGCAGGGCTGCCCGGTTAGGCTCCCAGCGGCCACGCCCGGACATGCCGACAAGCTTCAAGTCATGCAACTGATGAAGCACCTGCGAGGCTCGTGGCTGTGAAATGCCGGCCTGGGCCGCCAGTGCGGTCGCGCCAGGTTCCTCATCCTCGCCGCCGCTGAACCTGACAAGCGCACGGATGACCGCGTAGCTGCCAGAACCGCGGGGCAGAGATCTTCGCTTTGGCGCAGGCGCCACGGAGGCCCGCCGTTGGCGGGCGACGAGCCCGGGTGCCCGCAGGTCAAAGTTCCCCTGGGTGTCCGCCCAAGACCAGTCGTCCCTGGTCAGGAGTGATCCCAGAGATTCGGATACGAAAGGCACGATCATCAAGGGGTGCCCGTGCAACTCCAGTGCACGCTGTGACCGCTGAAGTCGCTCAACCTCATGTGGATACGGCGCACGACTCTTGGCTTGCACGGCGAAACGCACGCTGCGGTCACCGACTGTCACGTCAAGGATGGCATCCACGCCGGCGTCTTCCCTGCCTGTAGGGGTGAGGTCTTCCACCCGCAGACCAGAGTCCCTCAGCCACCGCACAGCATCCATAAGCATGTCCCAAGTATAAGCACAGTGCTAATGACATAGAAATACTTATGACTTGCCTGCCGGCCCGCCACGCCGCCGCCTCGCACCGGAACCGTGCGCTGGGGCCACGGGAGCCAGAAACCGGAGCCAGCGTGTTCAGATCCCTGCCGACTTACCGCGACCGGCTCGGATCGTTCGCGCCGGCGAGAGGCTCTCCGCTCGACTCTGTCCGACCACCACGGACTTATCGGACATACAAGGCATGCAGAAGGTCAGGGGTTCGAATCCCCTTAGCTCCCCTTAGCTCCACCGATTTACGGATCTGTGTTCGACTGTGAGCGCCTGACGAAGAGTTTGACTCTCGGTCAGGCGCTTTCTTCGTCTTCGGCGCCGAAGACGAAGACGTCGTCCATCACGGTTGCGCCGCCGAGGATCGCGGGTACGGCCAGGTCGTTTCTGGCATTGTCGTCAGGGCCGGCCCCGGTCCGGGATGCCGTATGGGCAGGTGTTCGACTCCCCTGCAGCACTTGAGCCCACTTGTGCTCGTGCGTGGACGACCCACGTCGTGCGATACTGTGCGTATGGCTCAAGTCGTTCACTTCCCCTACGTAGTCGAGCAGGATGAGGATGGCGTCTGGTGTGCCACCGCCCTGCTCCGCCCTGGCGTCGGAGCGGTCGGCGATGGCGCTACGCCAGAAGAGTCCATCACCGATTTGCGCGCCGCGCTTCAGACGCTGGTCGAGGTCGTCGGGCCGCCGCCAGCGAACTGACTCTGACGGTTGGCATCGCCTGGGTCCTGGCAGTTTCTCGCCTTGAGCCGAGCCGGAAAGGAGCGCAACAGAGAGTGGAGGCAAGCGTGAGCCGACGGATTGACTTCTACGACGACCCTGGGGCACCCGCCGCGAACAGCCTCGTCCCGTCGGTGAACGTGGTCGTCGCGAACGGTGAAGACTCGCTCCTCCTGATCCGGCGGACCGACAACGGCAACTGGGCGGTACCCGGCGGGGCCGTCGACCTCGGCGAGTCGGTCGCTCAGGCGGCCGTGCGCGAGACGCTCGAGGAGTCCGGGATCAAATGCGAGATCACCGGGATCGTCGGCATCTACTCAGACCCCAGGCACGTGATCCTCTACACGTCCAACGGCGAGGTGCGGCAAGAGTTCTCCATCGTGCTCACCGCGCGCGCCTTGAGCGGGCAGCCGACGCCGAGCAGCGAGTCGAGTGAGGTCCGCTGGGTACCGGTAGCGGAACTTCCGGGGTACACGATGGACCGGTCGATGCGCATCCGCATTAGCGACTTCCTGACCCGCGGCAAACCGCCGGTCGTCATCTGAGGCGGACGACATACGGCTGGGTTGGCTGACATCCTGACCAGGGCCGCCGATGTCCGCGACCTGGTGGCCCTCGGCGAGTGGGCGCGTTTGACTTCCTCCTTGAGCCAGGAGCCGAGGAGCAGATGTGGGGGTAAGCCGCTACCTCGCCGACAAGAGCGCGCTGGCACGACTCCACTTGCCTGCCGTCCGCGAGGAACTGGAGCCCCTCATGATGCGGGCGCTAGTCAGCATCTGCGGCGTCACCGAACTGGAGATGCTGTACTCCGCTAGGAACATCCAGGAGCGGGCCCGGATGAAGGAGCAACTCGAAGCATCTCTCGACCGGGTCGACACCCCGGAAGACGTCTGGGAACAGGCCGCCGAGATCCAAGAAGCACTGACCGAACAGGCCCAGCACCGATCGGCTTCGATCCCCGACCTCATCGTCGCGGCGACCGCCCGCGCCCGGAACCTAGAGATCTTGCACTACGACCGGGACTTCGACAGCATCGCCCGCTTCACCGAGCAGCCAGCACGCTGGATCGTCCCACCCGGCACGGTCTGATCGGGTCGCATTCCAACGCGCCTCCGACCAAGCCCACAACAGACCGAGATGTTCCACCGCACCTGACCCGCAAGGGAAGAGAGGTGGCAAAGCGCGGCTCAGCGAGCGTCCAATAGGGCTAGGTGCCCAACTGGTCGAGGGGCCGCAGCCCAGCCATGGCCCCCGCCCGTGGGGATCAGTTGCAGATGGGAACCCAGCAAGACGACCTTCGCGCCGCGCACGGCGCTGTCGGTGGAGACCTCGATCCACCAAAACTTCCCGTAGCGGCCGGCGGCGTCGAGGCGGAGCCGTCCATGGCGGGCGGCGTGCTCCAGGTCTGCCCGGGGACCGGAGGCTACCCCGGCGATCAGCAACTGCCAGCCCGGACGCCTCATGCGCACGATCCCGGCCGTCATGTCCGCCACCTGGTTGGCTGCGCTTTCCGTCACCCAGAACACAGGGACCCTGGTCGCGGTCAGCCGTCGCAGCTTCGCGGCGAGCCATCGCTCATGTTCGGCGACCGCTCTTCGCTCCGCCCGGCGCCAGGACCACCGAGCCCTGATCCCCAAGTTCGCGGCGGGGTCCAGGTGACCGCCCTCGAAGTCGGTACTCATCTTTCTCCGTTCATGGACATGCAGGCCTAACGTCATGTACGTAATACATGTACCCCGTACATGATCTCTTTCGCGAACTGGGCTTGTCAATCCATTACTGCCCGACCAGCCGCGCGACCAGAAACACGTTTCGGTACTTTCACGCCGGGTAGCGATGTGAGCCGGGTAGCGACGTGAACGAGGAGGTTCGGGAATGGTGTCGGAGGCCAAGGCTGCACAGCCCGGGGGGCGCAACGTCCTGGACGATCTTGACTCGCGCATCCCCACGAACTTCTACTGGTACCTCGCGGTCCTCGCGTGCATCGGCGGGTTCCTCTTCGGATACGACACGTCCAACATCGGGTCGGCGCTCGGCTTCCTCCCCTACCACCTGTCCAGCTTCGCCACCGGCTACCTGGTGGCCGGGGCGTCTCTGGGCGCCGCGGCGGGCGCGCTCATCGCCGGCCCGCTGACCGACCGTTTCGGGCGCAAGGCCCTGCTGATCACCGACGCCGCCATCTACGCCGTCGGCGCGATCCTTTCGGCGGTCACGCCGGACGCCGGGGTGCTGCTGTTCGCGCGCACGCTGATCGGGCTGGCGATCGGCGCCGACTCCGCGATCGCCACCTCCTACATTGCGGAGTTCGCGCCGCGCAGTCGGCGCGGCCAGCTGAGCATCATCCAGCAGTGGATGATCACGGTGGGGATCCTGTTCGCCTACATCGTGGCCGTGATCGTTCTCAAGGCGGCGCCAGGCAGCGCGGGCAACGCCGACTGGCGGCTGATCCTCGGGCTGGGCGCCATTCCCGCGCTGATCGCCGTGGCGCTGCGCTCGAACATGCCCGAGTCGCCGCGGTGGCTGATGCTCCACGAGCGCTACGCGGACACCCGCAAGGCGTTCGGCCGGCTGGGCATGGACGTCACCGAGGAGGAGGTCCGGAGCGCGGCGGACCAGTTGTACCGGGAGCAGCGGCAGCAAAAGGGCAGGGTGCAATGGACCAGGGGGGTGCGGCGGGCGCTGATCATCGTCTGCCTGTTCTTCATCTTCCAGCAGATCACCGGGATCAACGTGCCGTTCTACTACGGCCCGACCATCCTCTCCTCGTACTTCATGTCCGGGAACAACGCGGTGGCCGCCGCGGTCGCGGGGGTCGAGGCCACCGCGATCCTGGGGGCGGTCAACGTGGTCGCCACCTACTTCGCGTTCCGGTGGATCGACAAGAAGGGCCGGCGGCCGCTGGCCATCGGCGGCTACGCGGGCATGACCGTGTTCATCCTGGTCGCCGCCCTCGGGGTGGGATTCCTGGCGGGCATCCCCAAGGTCGTGCTTGTCATGGTCGGGTTCTCGTTCTTCATCACCTCGTTCGCGATCGGCGTCGGCGGCACCGGCTGGCTGATCCAGGGCGAGGTGTTCCCCACGGCTGTCCGGGGGCGTGCGGCAGCGATCGGCGCGTGCGCGGACTGGCTGGCAAACTATGCCCTGATCGAGGCGTTCCCGATCTGGCGCAACACGATCGGGCTCGGCTGGGTCATGGTGTGCTTCGCCGGCCTGTGCATTGTGGCCATCGGCTTCGTGTACCGGTTCCTGCCGGAAACCAAGGGGCTGTCGGTGGAGCAGGCCGTCCAGGTCTACGAAAAGGATGCCGAGGGCGGCAGATTCGGCCGCCTCTCCGGCACGCCGCCGGCGCTGCAGCAGGCGCACCCGAGCCAGGTCTGATCTGGCAGCGGATCGAAGCTCGCAAGGTAGTTAGCGGCTATCGCGCGTACTTCCAGCCCGCCGCGCTGGCCTGGCCACCCGGTCCTCGTCGGTCACGGTACCCGTGGTGTTATCCGCTTGCCGTGCCTGCGGGCGGCGGGTCATGCTGGCCAGGTGGCTTCGACGATGGTGGCCGTGGACGGCGGCGAGCTCTGGGCCGATGACAGCGGTGGCGACGGGCCGCCGCTAGTACTGCTGCACCCGGGGGTGGGCGACTCGCGGTTCTGGGAACCGGTGCTGCCCGCGCTGACCGCCGCCTACCGGGTGATCAGGTACGACGCCCGGGGATTCGGGAGCTCGCCCGCCCCGGCGGTCAAGTACTCGCTGTATGACGACCTGCTCGCGGTCCTCGGCCATTACGGCCTGGACCGGGTCGCGGTCACCGGCTGCAGCCAGGGCGGCGCCACCGCGCTCTCGCTGGCCGTCGAGCAGCCCGCCCGGGTGGCCGCCCTGGTCCTGCTGTGCACCGGCGTCCCCGGCTACCCGTGGAAGGACGAGCCGGAGCCGGACGACAGCGAGCTGCAGGCCGACTACACCCGCGCGTTCACCGCCGGCGACGTGGACGGCCTGGTCGCCGTCAACGCCAAGGTCTGGGCCGCGGGCACGGGCGGCCTCACCCCCGCCGTGCTCGAGCAGCTACGCTCGGCCGCCCGGGCGGAACTCGCGCGCGGCGACCTGGAACAGCGCAACCCCAAGGCCTGGGACCGGCTCAGCTCGATCGCCGTACCCTCGGCGCTGCTGGTGGGCGACGCCGACTACCCGCCGCTGGTCAAGGTCAACAAGCTGGCCGCTGCCCGGATCCCGGGCTGCGAGCTCACCGTCGTCCCCGGCCTGGACCACCTGCCCGCCCTGCGCGAGCCTGACCTGGTGACGCAGGTCATCACCCGGACCCTCGCCCGCGCCGGGCGGTGGTGAAGTGCGGCCCGTGGGAGCCGACCGCACAGCAGATCATCCGCATTAATCCCGCCATGATGCCGGGCTGAGGGCGCCAAGGAAGCCGACGAGCGCGCGGTTGACTTCGGCCGCGTGCGTCCAGGTGATCGCGTGCGGGCCGTCTGGTATCACGACGAGGCGGGCGTCGGCGAGCAGGACGGACAAGCGGTTCCCGGTGGCACCGGGGGGCATGACCTGGTCCTGGGCGCCTTGCACGATCAGGACCGGGACGGTAATGCGGGCAACGTCAGGGCGGAAGTCTTCCCGCCACGCGATCGCGCAGCCCAGCGCGGCGGCCGCGGACACCCGGATGGCGGTGTGGAAGCTGTTCTGCCACGCCTGGTCGCTTACCCGGCTGCCGCCGAGCAGGTCGAGGTTGTAGAACCGGTCCAGGTACGTCTTGACGGCCGCCGGGCGGTCGGCGGTGAGGTCGGCAAGGAAGTCGTCGTAGACGCCCCGGTCAACCCCATCCGGGTTGGCGGCAGACCGAGTCAGGAATGGCGGCAGTGGTGCCAGCAGCGCTGCCGCGCGGACCCGCCGCTGCCCGTAGGTTGCCAGGTAGCGGGTTACTTCCCCGGTTCCGGAGCAGCACCCGACGAGCACTGCCTGCCGCAGGTCGAGTTCTTCAAGCAGCACGTTCAGGTCGGCGGCAAGCGTGTCGTAGTCATAGCCAGCGGCAGGGCGGCTGGAGGCACCGCCGCCGCGCCGGTCGTAGGTGATAACGCGATACCCGGCACCGAACAGGGCCGTTTCCTGCTTCTCCCAGGAGCGCCCGTCGGCCAGGTAGCCGTGGACCAGGACGACGGGCGCGCCCGTCCCGTGATCCTCGTAATAGATCGCGATGTCACCGGTGTTCTCCCGTCCGACCGTGACATACGGCATCACGAACCCGCATTCCGCCGTAGACAGCGAGCACTATCCATAGCACAACCTTGTTCCGCGGAGCGGCGGTCGAGTATCCGCAACTTGACGCAACCGCGCGTGAAGTTTCTCTCGAGGCCGAACAGGCCTCACCGGCCACGCAGGGTGCGGAGATTGACGTTTTCGAAGGCGACTGGTCATATTGGGGCCTATGGTCCGGCCCAGCGTGAAGCAGCAGATCATCGACGCCGGACTCGCTGAGCTGCACGCGCGGGGGTACGCCGCCTGCTCGGTCGGGGACATCACGAAGGCGGCCGGGCGCCGCCAAGGGTCCGTCCACAACCACTTCGCGAGCAAGGAAGACTTTGCCGTCGAAGCCGTCCGCCGCTACTTCGAGATCTCTGGCTGGCCAGCGTCATTCGAGTCAACGTCGGCGGTCGCCCGCCTGCG